>NZ_CP092968.1:0-608750 GCF_027571405.1 Methylocystis parvus OBBP | reverse complement strand
TCGACGCCGCCGCCGACTCTCCCGCGCGCCACGCGCGAGCGCATGCGGACCTGCGCCGAGGAATGGGACAAGAAGAAGCGCGCCGCCAGCGCGGCGCTCCCGATGTGGCGCGATTTCGCCGCCGGGTGCCTCACACGCTAAACGCGGTTGGCGGCATTAAAAAACATTCGCCCGAGGCGCGCCGTCGATGCGCGCTCCCCGGGCGATGTTTTTCACGTAAAGACGCCTTGCGGCGCCGTCGCCAAGCAAAGACGCCTTGATCAGGCGCCCTCGGACGGCGTTTCCGGCGCGGCGACCTTTACTTTTCGGGGCGCGCGCTTTTTGGCCGGAGCCTTCTTGGCGGTCTTCTTGGTCGCGCGCTTCTTGGTCGCGACCTTCTTCGTCGCGCCGCGCTTCTTCGTCGCTACCTTGCGGACGGCCTTGCGAGCGGTCTTCTTCGTGGCGGCCTTGCGCGTGCTCTTCTTGGCGGCCGTTTTCTTCGTCGCGCGCTTTTTCGTCGCCGCCTTTTTGGTTGCGGTTTTACGCGTGCCCTTCTTCGCCGCCGCCTTCTTGGCCGGCTTACGCTTCGTTGTAGCTCTCGCCATAATAAGTCCCCTTGATCCGAATTGCCGGAATATGGTCGACCGACAATACGCGCAAATAGCGTAACGTGGTTAATCGACTGTTCAAGTGGCGACGCGCGCAAACTAACCTCGCAAACGCTTCGCACATGCTCTCGCAGCGCTGTCGACATCGAAGAAGAGAGCGACGAAACTCCTGTCGACGCGTCACGCGATTGCTTTCGGAACGCACGGACGCACGCAAAATTTGTTGACGCGCCGCGCATGCGTCAGCACGCGAAAGTCGCGCGCGCAACGCAGTCGAAGCGCGCGCGGCGATACGCGCGTTCTCATTTCAATTGCTTGTTTTTCTTTGCACTCGCACGAACTGAGAAAGGTTCGGCAAAAGCCGCGCACAAGTCGCCGTCATGCGCCTGCGCGAACATCCGATGTCGTTTGCGCACGCGTTCCGGATAATCGAGACGAACGCGCGCACGCCGTCTTCATCCTGTCTGCAAGGAACTGCCGACGGCTCGCAACGCGCGCTCCGACAGGGGACAAAAAAAATTGTGCGCAGCGTGGAAAAAAAGGCGAAAAAAAAGTCGGCTGCGTACTGCGTCAGACAAAAATCGCGCAGGACGCAGCCGAATCTGATTCGTTTTTCGTCGAAGAAACGACGATCAGATGCTCAATTTTTGTTTCAGGAGATCGTTCACCGCCTGCGGATTCGCCTTGCCGCCGGTCTGTTTCATGACCTGTCCGACGAACCATCCGAGCATGGTCGGCTTCGCCTTCGCCTGCTCGACCTTGTCGGGGTTCGCCGCGATGACGGCGTCGATCGCGGCTTCGATGGCGCCCGTGTCGGTCACCTGCTTCATCCCGCGCGTCTCGACGATCTCCTTGGGATCGCCGCCTTCGGTCCAGACGATCTCGAAAAGATCCTTCGCGATCTTGCCCGAGATCACGTTGCTGGAAATAAGGTCGACGATCGCACCCAGCGCCTTCGCGGAAACTGGCGAACGCGTAACGTCGAGGCCCTCCTTGTTGAGGCGGCCGAAAAGTTCGTTGATCACCCAGTTCGCGGCAAGCTTGGCGTCGCGGCCTTTCGCCGTCTCCTCGAAGTAATCGGCGCTCGCGCGCTCCATCACCAATACGCCCGCATCGTAGGGCGGCAAGCCGTACTGATCGATGAAACGCTGACGTTTGGCGTCCGGAAGCTCCGGCAATTCCGCTTTCAACGCATCGACATAAGCCTGATCGAACTCGAGCGGCAGCAGATCGGGGTCGGGGAAATAACGGTAGTCATGCGCCTCTTCCTTCGAGCGCATCGAGCGCGTCTCGCCCTTGCCGGGGTCGAAGAGGCGCGTCTCCTGATCGATCTTGCCGCCGTCCTCGAGAATGCCGATCTGACGACGCGCCTCGACCTCGATCGCCTGACCGATGAAGCGGATCGAGTTGACGTTCTTGATCTCGCACCGCGTGCCGAGCCCGTCGCCCGGGCGGCGCACCGAGACGTTGACGTCGGCGCGCAGCGACCCCTCCTCCATATTGCCGTCGCAGGAGCCGATATAGCGCAGCAGCGCGCGCAGCTTGGTGACGTAAGCGCGCGCCTCCTCGGCGGAGCGCATGTCGGGCTTGGAGACAATCTCCATCAGGGCCACGCCGCTGCGGTTGAGGTCGACGTGACTCTCCGAGGGCGAAAGATCGTGCAGGGATTTGCCCGCGTCCTGCTCGAGATGCAGCCGCTCGATCCCGACCGTGATCCGCTCGGTCGGCGACACGTCCACAATGACCTGCCCCTCGCCGACGATCGGATGTTTGAACTGAGAGATCTGATAGCCCTGCGGCAGATCGGGATAGAAGTAATTCTTGCGGTCGAAGATCGAACGCAGATTGATCTGCGCCTCCAGCCCGAGCCCGGTGCGAACGGCCTGTTTGACGCATTCCTCATTGATGACTGGAAGCATGCCCGGCATGGCCGCATCCACGAGTGAGACATGGTCGTTCGGAGCGCCGCCATACTCGGCGGAAGCGCCAGAGAAGAGCTTGGCGTTCGACGTCACCTGCGCATGGATTTCCATGCCGATGACGACTTCCCAGTCGCCGGTCGCGCCTTTGATGAGCTTGGAGGGAGCCGCCTGTGTCGCCATATTTTCCTCGCTAGACCTGTTATCTTCCATATAGACCACAGCGGACGCGAGCGGAACGGGCGCTGCGCGGCATCGAAGGAAGCGGATGCGATGGCCGAGAAGGAAGACGTCAAGACGCGCCTCACCCGCCTTGTGGCGCAGATGCGCGGCGCCCCGCGCCATGTTGCGATACCGGTCGGCGTCGGCCTGGTCATCGGCGGCACGATCCTCGCGCCGCTGCCGATATTCGGGCTGTGGATGGCCCCTCTCGGACTGACGATCCTCGCGCCTCATTGGTCGGGCGCGGAACGCATGTCGAAACGACTGCGCTGGCAGTCGATGAAAATGCTGCGCTGGTCGATCCGGAACGGCTTCGTGCGCGTGAAGCGGAAGGGTTGAGGGAAGCGTCGGCCAGATCGCGATCAGACCCGCGCTACTCGCCCTTCGGCGCCCGATCCCCCATCAAACGCTCTTCATATTGGATCGACCATTCGATGACGGCGGTCCACAAATTCATCGCGACTTCGACCGAGAGCCCCTCCCGGCGCGCGGCCCCCAGCACGCGCGCCAGCACCTCGTCCACGCGGTCCGGCACGCGCGCGGGAATGCCCAGCGCGGGCTTCACTTTCGCAGCGCGCTCGATCTGCCGTTGGCGCTTGGCGAGCAGCGCGACGAGTTCGTCGTCCAACTCGTCGATCACGCGCCGCACGTCGGACATCTCGTCCTGCATCGCCTTGAGGTCGGACTCGGCTGCGGCCTTGTTCATCAACGCCACCACGGCTGCGGGAAATCGAAATTGGGGGCCGCCCGCTCGATCGCCGAGGCGAGCGAGAACAGCGTCTCCTCGTCGAACGGACGGCCGATGAGCTGAAGGCCGAGCGGCAGGCCGTTCGCGGCGAGTCCGCCGGGAACCGAAATGCCCGGCAGGCCCGCCATGTTCACCGTGACCGTGAAGACGTCGTTGAGATACATCTCGACGGGATCGGTCGAGCCCTGTTCGCCCTGCGCGAAGGCGGTCGAAGGGGTCGCGGGAGTCAGCACGGCGTCGACGCCGGCGGCGAAAGCTTCGTCGAAATCGCGCTTTATCAGGCTGCGCACTTTCTGCGCCCGGACATAATAGGCGTCGTAATAGCCTGCCGAGAGCACATAGGTTCCGATCATGATGCGGCGGCGGACCTCCGGGCCGAAGCCCTTGGCGCGCGTCTTCTCGTACATGTCGGTGATGTCGCGGCCCGGCTCGCGCAGGCCGTAGCGCACGCCGTCATAGCGCGCGAGGTTCGACGACGCTTCGGCTGGGGCGATGATGTAATAGGTCGGCAGCGCGTATTTCGTGTGCGGCAGGGAAATCTCGACGATCTCCGCGCCCGCGTCCTTCAGCCACTGCACGCCCTGATCCCAAAGGCCGGCGATCTCCGCCGACAGACCGTCGAGGCGATATTCCTTCGGCACGCCGATGCGGCGGCCTTTCACCGAGGCGCCGATCGCCTTCTCATAATCGGGCACCGGCGCGTCGACGCTCGTCGTGTCCTTCGGATCATGCCCCGCCATGGAGCGCAGCAGGATCGCGGCGTCGCGCACGGTGCGCGCGATCGGACCCGCCTGATCGAGCGACGAAGCGAAGGCGACGATGCCCCAGCGCGAGCAACGGCCATAGGTCGGCTTGACGCCCACCGTGCCGGTGAAGGCGGCGGGCTGGCGGATGGAGCCGCCCGTGTCCGTCGCCGTGGCGCCGAGGCAAAGATGCGCGGCGACGGCCGCGGACGAACCGCCGGAAGAGCCGCCGGGAACGATCTTCGCGCCCGGATCGCCTTTGCGTTTCCACGGCGAAATCACCGGGCCGAAGGCGCTTGTCTCATTCGACGAGCCCATGGCGAATTCATCGAGATTGAGCTTGCCCAGCGTCACCGCGCCGTCGCGAATGAGATTGCCGGAGACGGTCGATTCATAGGTCGGCGTGAAGTCGTCGAGGATCCGGCTTGCAGCCGTGGTCCGCACGCCGTTCGTGCAATACAAATCCTTGACGCCGAGCGGCAGGCCTTCGAGCGGCCCCGCTTGTCCGCCGGCGATCCGTTCGTCGCTCGCCGCCGCCTGCTTCAACGCCAGCTCCGGCGTTTCGGTGATGAAGCAGTTCAGAATGCGCGCGCTCTCGATCGCTGAAAGATGCGCCTTCGTCAGTTCGACGGCCGAGATTTTCTTCGAGGTCAGCGCGTCGCGCGCGTCGGCGAGGGAGAGATGCGTGAGATCGGACATCGAGTCTCTTTATATATTCGTAGCGGAACGATGCCGCGCGGCGCGAATTTACTCGACCACTTTCGGCACGACGAAATAATGGTCTTCCTTGACCGGCGCGTTGACGAGCACGTCTTGCGCAATGCCGCCGTCGGTCACGACGTCGGCGCGCTTCTTCATCTGCATGGGCAGCACGGAAGCAATCGGCTCGACGCCCTCGACGTCGACCTCGGACAGAGTCTCGACGAAGGAGAGAATGGCGTTGAGTTCGCCGCGCAGACGCTCCACCTCGTTCTCCTCGACGGCGATGCGCGCGAGATGGGCGATGCGGCGAACCACCGCGGAATCGACAGACATGGGGAAGCTCCGCCGGATGAACCTGTTACGGGCGCTATAGCGCCTGGGACGGCGGGGCGCAATGCGGAGGGGGATTTGCGGCGACCCTGACCGCGCGGGCATGAGGCGAAACGCCGTTGTCGCTGATGCTCGCTCCATGATGCGGCGCGTGCGTCATTCGAAGCCGACCAGCGCTCGCGCGGCATGCTAATATGCGCAGATGTCCGATCCCCTCGCACTCGAATCCCTCGCCGCCGCTCTCCCCCCCAAAGGCCGCCTCATCGGCCTGGACCTCGGAACGAAAACCATCGGCCTCGCTCTCTCAGACGTCGAGCGCCGGCTCGCTTCGCCGCTCGACACCATCAAGCGCGTCAAATTTTCGACGGACGCCGAGGCGCTGCTGAAGCGCGCGTCTGATTTCGAGGTTCAGGCGCTCGTTTTCGGCCTGCCGCTCAATATGGACGGCAGCGAGGGCCCGCGCGCGCAGGCGACGCGCGCCTTCATGCGCAATCTGCGCAAGCTCACGCGCCTGCCCTTCGCCTTCTGGGACGAACGTCTCTCCACAGCCGCCGTGACGCGCGAACTCATCGCGCAGGACGCGTCGCGCGCGAAACGGGCGGAAGTCGTCGATCGCATGGCGGCGGCCTATATACTGCAAGGCGCGCTCGACCGTCTCGCGCGGCTCGCATGATGTTGAAATTGGATAAGTCGGCGCTGCTAAATAAAAAACCCAAGCAATCCAAAGCGTTTTCGTATGTATACAACCTTAGCGTGTTAAATATAGCTTGACATCCATTGGCTGAGCATTAAGAAAAAGACACGTTAAGGTCGTGTTTTAACCTCTTTTTGCGACGGCGCCCCGCCACGGAGGCTGAACAGATGGCTCGCTCCACTATGTCCGTGAAAACGGCGTCCTCTGCGGCCGCGAAAGATCTCCAACCGCACGCCGCGACGCGCCGGCCGGACGAGGACACGGCCGCCATGGCGAGCTATATTGCTGATATGGCTTCGGAACTATCTCATCTCGCGGGACGCGCTGAAATGCCGATGGTCGCCTATTTCTTGAGTCTCGCGCGCGTCGAAGCTGAAATGCGGTCCCGCGAACTCGGCGGAGCTCACATTCCGAGAGAGAAATAATTACTACTTTTGATTGTATACCAGGGACACGACGTTCGAGCCGTGCCGCTCCAGCCGCCCATCCAGATCCAGCTCGACCAGCACGCTCTGGACATCTCGAGCCGTGAGCCCGGCGATTCTGATCAGTTCGTCGACCGCGACCGGGGCCGGCCCCAGCAGCGACATCACCAGCTCCCGCGCATCCGCGCGCGAAGCTTCCGGCGCGGCGATCGGCTCGGGCGCGATCGTCTTGCTGAAATCCGGCGGGCGCGCTTTCGGTTCTTCGAACGCGAGAGCCCCTTGCGGCGGGAAAAGGTCGAGTTCGTCGAAGAGCGGCTCTTCGTCCGGCGCCTGATCAGCGTCGTCGAACAGCGCGCCGCCCGCCCCTGATCCGCCAGCGGCCAACGCGTCGATGACGTCCTCCGGCCGGGCGCAAAGCGTCGCGCCCTGACGCAGAAGGTCGTTCGTTCCTTCCGCGCGCGGATCGAGCGGCGAACCCGGCACGGCGAAGACCTCGCGGCCCTGCTCATTGGCGAATCGCGCCGTGATCAGCGAGCCCGAACGCCGCGCCGCCTCCACGACGACCGTCGCCCGGCTGACGCCGGAAATGATGCGGTTGCGTCGCGGAAAATCCCTTCCGCGCGGCTCCCATTCGAGGGGCATTTCCGAGACGAGCAGCCCCTGCTCCGCGATTTCGGCGACAAGTCGCTCATGTTCGGAAGGGTAAGGCCGCGCCTGCCCGCCGGCGAGCACGGCGATCGTGCCCGTCTCCAGCGTGGCGCGATGCGCGACGGCGTCGATCCCCCGCGCAAGCCCGGAGACGATGACATAATCCGCCCGCGCCAGGCTGCGCGCGAGCCGCTCGGCGAAAGCGAGGCCGGCGGCGGAGGCGTTGCGCGAACCCACCAGGGCGACGCCGTCCCGACCCGCCGTCTGTCCGACGCCGCGGATCGAAAGAATCGGCGGCGCGTCGGGGATTTCGCGCAGCAGAGATGGATAATCGGGATCGCCCGTCGCGACGAAACGCACGCCCATCGTGAAGGCGCGGTCGATCTCGCGAAGGATTTCGTCGCGCGGCGCGATGCGAATGGCGCGGCCCCGGAGCGACTTCGCCGCGAGGCCCGGCAACGCGTCCAAAGCCGCCCGCGCGCCGCCATAGCGATTGACCAATTCCCGGAATGTGCGGGGTCCGATATTTTCGCTCCGGATCAGGCGCAGCCAATCGACGAGTTGCTCGTCAGAGAGTCGCGCGCCCGACGTCGCGCCGCTCATGACTTCTGACCAATGCGGCTTTCCGTCCCCGCGCGCAGCCTTGCGATGTTTTCCGCATGTTTGCGCCAGAGCAGCGCCGCCATCGCGCTGACGACGAAGGCCTCGCCCCCATGTCCCAAGACGAAGAGCAGGATGGGCGCGGCGACGCTCGCGACGAGCGCCGACAATGACGAGTAACGGGTAATAGCCGCGACCGAGAGCCATACCCCGCAGAAGGCCAGGCCCGTAGGCCAGTGCAGCGCGAAGAGACAGCCCAGAAAGGTCGCGACGCCCTTGCCGCCTTTGAAGCCAAGCCAGACGGGCGCGATATGGCCGACAAAGGCCGCGAAGGCGGCGATCATCGCGCCCTGGGGAGAAAGCTTCGCGCCGATGAGAACGGCGACCGTCCCCTTGAGCGCGTCGAGCAGCAGCGTCGCCGCCGCCAGATCCTTTCGTCCCGTGCGCAAGACGTTCGTCGCGCCGATATTGCCCGACCCGATGGACCGCAGATCGGCGGTCCCGGCGACGCGCGTCAGCAGCAAGCCGAAGGGAATCGAACCGAGGAGATAACCGATGATGAGCGCGAGCGCGTCGGGCAGGAAAGACATTTGGAAGGCCGTAACCCAGTCTGGAAAAGCGCCGGCGAAGACGCGAGGATGCTAGCGGAGCCGTGGCCGGGCCGCAACCACCGCCGGATCCAAGGGCCTGCGCCGGAACTTCTTGCAAAGAACGACAAAGGAATGAAGCGAGATTTTGCCGTAGGCATCTTGGCGCTCCCGTTTTGGCGTCGGAAGCGCTAAAGGTGGGGTCGGAACCTGGAAACACCCGATGAGCAATTCAGAGCGCAGACCGCGCCCGCGCGCCTTCCGCCTCAATGGCGACGAAACCGTGACGTCGAAGCCCTCGCCTCAGGTCGAGCCCGAGGACGATATTTTCGCCGAGGCGGCCGAACTGATCGAAGGCGCGCCGGGCGGCGAAGCCGCGGCCGACGCCGCGCGGGCCAAGGGGATTCTCGACCGCTATATTTTCTCCTCCGGCGGCGTCTTTTTTTCCGCGCTCACCGGCCTCATCACGCTGGCTCTGAGCATCTGGGTCTGGAATTTCGTCGAAGACCTGTTCGCGCGCTCCCCCATTCTCGGCGCGATCGGCCTTGCGCTGGCCTCGGCGGCGGGCGTCGCGGCGCTTTTGTTCATCGCGCGGGAAATCCGCTCGATCATGCTGCAGAACCGTATCGCCAAACTCCATGCGGCGCTCGGCGAAGCGCGCGCGGCCAATGACGGCCCCGCCGCCAAGACGCGCGTGTTGGAGCTCTGCAGGATTTATGAAAGCCGCGCCGATCTCGCGCGGCCGCGCGCGCTCGTCGCGGATTACGCCAAGCAGATCATGGACGGGAAAGACCTCGTCGATCTCGCCGAACGCAATCTCGTCGCCCCGCTCGACGAGCAGGCGCGCCGCGAGATCGCCGGCGCGGCGAAGCGCGTCTCCGTCGTCACCGCCGTCAGTCCGCGCGCCGTGCTCGACATCATCTTCGTCGCGGGACAGGCCATCGTGCTGATGCGCCGCATTTCCGAAATCTATGGCGGCCGGCCGGGCCTGCTCGGCTTCTTCAAGCTCGCCCGGTCCGTCGGCGCCCATCTCGCCATAACGGGCACGATCGCCGTCGGCGACACGCTGCTTCAGCAGGTGCTCGGCCATGGCGTCGCGGCGCGCATCTCCGCGAAGCTCGGCGAAGGCGTTCTGAACGGTCTCCTCACCGCGCGCGTCGGCCTCTCCGCCATGGCGGTGTGCCGTCCAACGCCCTTCGTTACCGAAAGCCAGCCCGGCGTGAAGGACGTTGCGCCCTTCCTCCTCGGCGGCGACAAAACCAAGGCCAACTGATTTGAAGATCGCAACCTGGAACATCAATTCGGTGCGGCTGCGCATGCCGCTCGTGGCGCATTTCCTGAAGACGGCCGCGCCCGACATTCTCTGCTTGCAGGAAACCAAGTGCCGCGACGCCGAATTCCCGATGAAAGACTTCACGTCGCTCGGTTATAACCATGTCGAGATCAACGGTCAGAAAGGCTATCACGGCGTCGCCGTCGCATCGAAAAAGCCCCTGCGCCTCATCGAGAAGCGAGACTTTTGCGAAAAGGGCGACGCGCGTCACATCAGCGTCGAGGCGGAAGGCGAAGGCGGCCCGATCACGTTGCATAATTTCTACGTTCCCGCGGGCGGCGACGAACCCGACGTCGAGATCAACCCCAAATTCGCGCATAAGCTGAGCTTTCTCGACGAGATGAAGGCGTGGGGCGAAAACGGCGCGGCCAAGGGACGCGTCGCCATGGTCGGCGACCTGAACATCGCGCCGCTCGAACACGACGTCTGGAGCCACAAGCAGCTCCTGAAGGTCGTCAGTCATACGCCGGTCGAAGTCGAGAAACTCTCCGCCGTCTTCCAGGCGGGAAAATGGATCGACGCCATGCGTCATTTCGTGCCGGCGGATGAGAAGCTTTATACATGGTGGAGCTATCGCGCGGCGGATTGGGCGGCGTCCAATCGCGGACGTCGCCTGGATCATATTCTCGTCAGCGAAGGGCTGGGCGGCGCGCTGAAGAAGCTCGACGTTCTTACGGAAGCGCGCGGCTGGGAGCGTCCCTCCGATCACGTGCCTGTCATTATCGAATTGTCGGAGTGAACGCGCAGCGGGGGAGCGGATGATCGCGCGCGACTTGATGAACCAGCGTTTCGCTTACGTTACCGCGGACGCCGATCTCGATTACGTTGCCAAGCTTCTCGCCGATTCCGGGGTCGGCGCCGTACCGGTCGTCGACGATAATCTCGCGCCGATCGGCATCGTCACGCGCAGCAATCTCGAAAAGGCGCGAGGAACGCCGGACCCGGACCTCGGCGCCATTCCCGAGTTTCTGCTGCGCAATCGACCCAAGGCGCGTTTCCACTCCAATGGATTGCGGCTTCGCGAGGTTATGACCGCGCCCGCAATTTCCGTTCCCTGCGGCGCGAAGCTCGCCGACATCGCCAAAATGATGGAGGAGCATCATCTCAAGCGCGCGCCAGTCGTCGACGGTCATAAGATTGTCGGCGTGCTGCTGCGACGCGAAGTCGTGAGCGCCATGTCGCACGGCGACGGCGTCGACATATTGCGCCCTCGAAAGGCGATTCTATCCCCCGCCCAGCCGCGGTCGAATGCGGAGACCGTCGCGACGGCTGAAGAGTTTCGGGCGCTCGTCGCCGCGCATGAGCGTCAGCTCGACACGGAGCGCGCCGAACGTCATCGCGCTTTGCAGGAGCTTCGCGAGCAGCGCATCAAGGAACTCGCGGCGCAACGCCTGACCGACTCGATGTGGCGCGAGATGCTCTCGAACGCGCGGCGCGCCGCAGGGTCGGGCCTCTTCGAGCACATGCTGATCCGTTTTCCGGCGCAGCTCTGCACCGATGGCGGCCGCGCCATCAATGCGCCGGATGCGCATTGGCCGGAAACGTTGCGCGGCGAGCCGTCGGACGTCTTTCGGCGCTGGCGCAACGAGCTGCGGCCGCGCGGTTTCCAGATCGCCGCGCAGATCGTCGATTTTCCAGAAGGCCTGCCCGGCGACGCCGCGCTGTTTTTGATGTGGGGCCGAGGCGCGTGATCAGCTCTGACGCGATTCTGCTTCGGCCCTGAGCGCGGCGAGCGACGGATAGCGTTGCGTGCCGACCGGGCTGCGCACTTCCACGGAGCCGTCCGACATCATGACATAGGTCGCGTCGCCGGCCGTATATCTGTCGACCTCCGTCGGCTGTTCGGGCGTGAGTTCCGCCCCAAGCATCGCCGCAAAATCCGGGCGGTCGAAAGGCTGCTCGGCTTTTGGCTCCGGCTCGCGCCAGGCGGCGGGCGCCGCCTCCGGGGTTTTCGGCGCGGCGTCCTGCCGGGGCGCGACCATTGGCGTAAATGCGGGCGCCGGAGACGCCGTCTGTATGGCCTGCGCCGATTGAGCGGCGGGAAGACCCGCGCCCAATCGCGCGAGATGCGCGACGACGCGGCCGAGCGCCATGGTCACGACGCCGCCCGCGAGGAAGACGGAGCCCGCAATGAAGAGGCTCCAGCCTCTCTCGAGCAGGATCAAATCCCAGCCCGACCACATCGCGTAGACGCCGCCGGCCGCGAGCGTCGCGCCCGCCGCAGTCACGCCCCATCCAGCTCGATTGCGCGTCATCTGGCTCCCGTTTTATCCGAGATCGCCCTTTTAGCATGAAGCGCGGACAAACGCGCAATCGACGCGGCCGCGCGGCGATCGACGCTCTCTCTTTTATACTTGAAGCAAGACAACTCGGCGACCGCTGGGCGCAGCCAAGTTTTCCTACTAATATGGCATCGGCTAGTTTTATGTTCAATATCTTGATATGGGCGGCAACGGATTTTTGAATGATCTATCAGAGTAAATCACATAATAACAATTAGTTATATGAATTCGAAACGCCGCGGCCCAATGACGCATCGTAACTTGCGCTCTCAATACAAAGCTATTGTTACCGGCCGAGGGAGCGGCGAAGCATTGCCTGACCGCGCCCGACCCATTCGGCCTTCTGATATGTCTTGATGGAGAGACGCGCATGAGGGGTTTATGGAAGCGCGGCGTTACCGCCGCGGCGCTCGGACTGGCCGTCGCCTTCGGGTTTGCGCCGACGGGCGCCTCGGCGCATGGCGGCGTGAAGCTCGAGCAGGATGAGTGCGTGCTGCATATCGGCCAGAGCGCAATGCACTTCATCGGCTATCAGCGCACGGGCGAGGAGCAGGAATTCTGCGAGGACATCGCCCAGACCGGGCCGACGGTCATCGCCCTGCAGGCGGTCTCGGACGAACTCCGCGACATGGCGATCGGCATTCGTATCATCAAGGATGTCGGCGGCGAGGCCAATGAAAAGGGCGACCTCACCGCCGCGACGATCGTCAAGCTCGACCCGAAAGTCTATCGCAACGGCATCATGACCTTCGAGCACGACTTCAAGGACGCCGGTCACTATGTCGGCATTGTCACGGTGCGCGACGATCTCGGCAATGAGTGGGTGTCGCGTTTCCCCTTCTCTGTTGGGCTCTACACCTTCTGGGGGATGATCGAATACATTCTCTACGCGGTCGGCTTCGTGTCCCTGACTGTCGTCATGTGGCTGGCCTTGCGGGCGAAATCGAACAGACAGAAGGCCGAACACGCCGCCCGCGCGGCAGCCTGATCCGAAAAGCGGCGGCCCGGTCTTCGCCGGGCCGCTTTTTAGTTCCTTCCATCGTAATTTAGAATTATTCTAGTTCTTGTCCCGCCGGGGCTCCGGGTCTAGTTACATGCGGGGCCCCGGGTCCTATCCCTGTTCAGGAGAGATTTGATGTCCTTCACGCTTGAAGACCTCCCCTACGCTTACGACGCCTTGCAGCCCTATCTGTCGCGCGAGTCATTCGAATATCATCACGACAAGCACCACGCGACCTATGTCACGAACGCGAACAACCTCATCAAGGGCACCGAATTCGAAGGCAAGCCGATCGAGGACGTGATCGTCGGCTCCTTCGGCAAGAACGTCCCGATCTTCAACAACGTGGCCCAGCACTACAACCACCACCATTACTGGAAGTGGATGAAGCCGAATGGCGGCGGCGCGATTCCGGGCAAGATCGAGAAGCTGATCGTCGACAGCTTCGGCTCGGTCGACAAGTTCAAGGAAGACTTCCAGAAGGAAGGTCTGGCGCAGTTCGGCTCGGGCTGGGTGTGGCTGGAGATCAAGGACGGCAAGGCCGCCATCCGCAAGACGCCGAACGCCGAAAATCCGCTGGTGCACGGCGCCCAGCCGCTGCTCGTCGCCGATGTGTGGGAACACTCCTACTATATCGACTACCGCAACCGCCGCGCCGATTATCTGAAGACCTTCCTCGAGCATCTCGTGAATTGGGAGCATGTCGAAGAAATGCTCGACGCCGCGAAGTAAGCGTCGAGTTCATTTAAGCAAGCATCCGGCTCATTGCGCGCGGCGGGCGCCCCTGCCGCGCGCCAAAAAAGAATGATCAGTAGCAGACCGTGCGGCGCACGCGGCCGCGCCACACTGTGCGGCACACTCGGCCGACCGGACGGCGCACGACGGCGGCGCCGCGCACGCCCGCGCAGCCGGCGCGATAGACGCCTCTGGCGCAGACGACAGCATTTGCTTCTTGCGGCTCGACGGTCATCGTCGCCGCGAACGTCATCAAACCAAGACCGGCCATCAGGAAATATTTCATTGCTCGGCTCCTGTTGCGCCGGCGCCGTCCGCCGGACGCGTCAGATATGGGAAGCACACAGGCGAGCGGCAAACATGGCCGTGAGGGCCGCGCCGGCAGCTTGACGACTTTCTCGAAACAAGTCGGCGCCCAGAGCGCCTCTTTGCGGCGCGCCAAACTCAAACGCACAGTCCCGGTTCAGAATATCGGCGCCGAGGCCGACGACGAGTCGCATTATCTAATCGCTTGGCAAGGACTATGACTGCGTCTCGACAATCGCCTTCAGATTGGCGAGGCCCTGTTCGAACTGACCGCCGACCATCTTGTCCATATTCATGAAGGCGTGGATCGCCTTGGCGACGAATTCATTGCGGCCGGACATGGTCCACTGCACTTCGGTCTTCGTATCGCCGATCGGCTTCAGATCGAACTGGACGTCGTTGACCGCCTGCATCGGCTTGAAGAACTCGATCTTGATGCGAACGCGCTCATTCTGGCTGCTTTCCTTGATCGTCATCTTGCCGGCGCCGACCTTGTTGTCGCCGGACCATTCGAGCGTGGAGCCGGCGCCGAGCGGCGAGCCGTCATAGGTCGTTTTCTGCTCCGGATCGAGCTTCGCCCAGGGCGACCATTTCTCCCAGTTATGGAAATCGTTGATCTCGGGATAGATGCGCTCGGGCGGCGCGTCGAGAATGGTCGAGCGGGCGATTTTGAACGTATTCGGCCGCAGCGAGATATAGGCGACGAGACCGCTGACGAGCGCGAGCGCGAATAAGAGGAATAGGGTCATAGTCGCATTCCCGGAGATGAAATTCCGCCATCGGCGAGCGACGGCTTTTCAGACCAATTTAGGGAGCGAACCGCCCCGTGCATAGAGCGCCGTTCTTTGAGGCCGTCGACGTCGCAAAGCCAAATTGACGTCGCGAGAGAAGCGCCAGCGTTCGTGGAGCCCGACGGGCTCCCGTTTTTCTCGAAGCGCTTCAGCGCGTAGGCCCGGCAAGCTTCCGGCGTCAGGAAATCTCGCAGGACGGCGCCGTCCGCGCGAGCCAACGAAGCGACGGCATCGCCCCTTATGTCAGGCTCGCGCAGAAGGACTGGATCTTCGCGCAAGCCGTTTCGAGCGTCAGCGACGAGGCGGCGTAGGAGATGCGAAAATTCGGACCCGTGCCGAAGGCCGAGCCATGGACCACGGCCACGCCTTCCGCATCCAGCAGTTCCGTGACGAAATCCTCGTCCGTCTCGATCACCTTGCCCGCCGGCGTCTTGCGTCCCATCGCCTCGGCGCAGGAGGGGAAGACGTAGAAGGCGCCTTCCGGCGTCGGGCACTTCAGATATTTCGACTGATTGAGCATGGAGACGACGAGGTCGCGGCGCTCCTGAAAAGCCTTGCGGAAAGTGGCGAGATGTTCCTGCGGACCGTCCAGCGCCTCGACCGCCGCCCATTGCGCGATGGAGCAGGCGCCGGAGGTCTGCTGGCCCTGCAAAAGGTCCATGGCCTTGATGAGCTGGCTCGGCCCGGCGGCGTAGCCGATGCGCCAGCCGGTCATGGCGTAGGCCTTGGACACGCCGTTCATCGTCAGCGTACGGTCCATCAAATTGGGCTCGACCTGTGCAGGCGTGACGAATTTGAAATCGCCATAAACGAGATGCTCGTAAATGTCGTCGGTGAGGACATGCACCTGCGGATGACGCAGAAGCACATCCGTCACCTTCTTCATCTCTTCATAGCTATAGGCGGCGCCCGACGGGTTGGAGGGCGAATTGAGCACCAGCCACTTCGTCTTCGGCGTGATGGCGCGCTCGAGCGCCTCCGGCTGAAGCTTGAAGCCGTCCTCCATCTTCGTGTCGACATAAACGGCCGCGCCGCCGCAGATCGCCACCATCTCCGGATAGCTGACCCAATAGGGTGCCGTGACGATCACCTCGTCGCCGGGATTGATAGTCGCCAGAAAGGCGTTGAACAGGATGTGCTTGCCGCCCGTCGCGACGATCGTGTCGGAGGCCTTGTAGTCGAGCCCGTTTTCGCGCTTGAACTTGCGGGCGACCGCCTCGCGCAGCTGCGGAATGCCGAGCACCGGCGTGTAGCGGGTCTCTCCGCGGTCGATCGCCGCCTTGGCCGCGTTGCGGATGTGCTCGGGCGTGTCGAAATCGGGCTCGCCGACCGAGAGGCTGATCACCTCCCTGCCCTGCGCTTTCAGATCGCGCGCCTTCTGCGTCACCGCGATTGTGGCGGAGGGCTTTACGCGCGAGAGAGCGTTGGCGAGGAAGGTCATTGCCGTCATTGTCCATTAGGGGAAGTGTGCGTCGCACCATAATTTGCGGCGCGGCGACCGGCAATGAAAATCCGCAGTCCAAGCTATCGGCGCAGATTCCGCGCCCATTAACCCGCGGCGGCTATCGTCTCTCCCTCTGGCGGCGGCGAAGGGGAGGAATGATGCTGGCGAGAATCAGAAGCGGCGACTGGATGACGCCGGAGCGTCTGCGCGTCTATCCCCTCATCCTGCTCGCTTTCTTCTCGCTCGCCGTCCTTGGCGCGGTCGCGACCTCGCAAAACCGCATGGGGCCGAACAATCTGCCGCTCGGCTCGGATTTCAGCCAGGTCTGGGTCGCGGGCAAGGAAGTCCTCGCCGGACATCCGGAAGCGCCTTTCGACATTGTGCGCCACGCCGAGGCGCAACGCGCCGAGTTCGGCCCCCGGACGGGCGTCTTCGGCTGGCACTACCCGCCCTATTTTCTGGCGCCGGCGGCGCTGCTCGCGCGCCTGCCCTATCTGCCCGCGCTGGCGTTATGGCAATTCGGGACGCTGGCGCTCTACGTCCTTTCCATCCTCGCGATCCTGCGCCGGTCGGGCCTCGGACGACGCGACATACTGGTCGCAGCGCTCGCCTTTCCGGCGGTCATCGTGAATCTCGGCCATGGTCAGAACGGCTTCCTCACCGCTGCGCTGCTCGGCGGCGGCTTCATCCTGCTCGACAGGCGGCCGTTGATCGCCGGCGCGTTCTTCGCGCTCCTCGCCTACAAGCCGCAGTTTGCGCTCACGCTTCCCCTTGCCTTGCTGATAGGCCGTCATTGGCGGGCGCTGGCGGGCGCCGCCGCGACCTTCCTGATCATGACCGCGGCAAGCGTCATGACCTTCGGGGTCGAGAGCTGGCGCGCCTTCTTCCAGAACCTCGGTTTCACGCGCCGTATCCTGGAAGAAGGCGCGACCGGCTTCGAGAAAATCCAGAGCGTCTTCGCCGCCGTGCGGCTCTTGGGCGGCGACGCGTCCGCCGCCTGGTTCTGCCAGGGACTGTCGACCGTCATTGCGCTCGCGGCGCTCGTCTGGCTGCTGCGCTCCGCCGCCGACGCGCGGGTGAAGGCGGCCGCGACGATCGGCGCCATGCTTCTGTCGACGCCCTATTCGCTCGACTACGACATGATGGCGCTCGCGCCGGCTATGGCGCTGCTCCTCTCGCATGGACTTGAGAAAGGCTTCCTGCCTTATGAGAAATCGGCGCTCGGCTTTGCCTATGTCGCCCCGCTGATCGCCCGGCCAGTCGCGATGGCGTTCCATCTGCCGATCGGAATCCTCGCCCTCGCTCTTTTCTACGCGGCGACGGTCCGGCATCCGCTTGGGGAGCAAAAAAACAAGCGAAGTTCAAAACTTGACGGAGATTTGCCGGCCGCGGCCCCGTCGCGAAATCCCGGAGTTTCGGACATCCGCTTTGCCGACCGTTAACCCCGTTGCGGAAACATCTTAAAATTTTATGAATATTTCGAAGCGGCGATGCAACTTTTCGAGCCCAAAATCGTTTTTATTCCAAGCTTGCCTACGCAGAGACGTCGGAAGCTTGCCTGTCGCGGCAGAGGGAGAGGCCGCAACTGATGGGAAAAGCAAGGGCGAAGACCCGAAAAGGATGAAGACGATGTCGCTCGTTGATAAATTCGACGATCAGATTGAACCGGCCTTCACGCGCAGCTTTGATCGCGAGTCGGCCCGCCGCCAATTTCGCGTGTCTATTTTGCTGGTAGCGGCTATGGCGACGGCGGCTTTCGTCCTCGGTTTCGCGTTGCCGATCAACTCGGCGCAGAATGGCGTGACGCCTGTATCGGACACGATGGAGTTTTCTGGCCGGCTTGTCAGCGTCGACCGCTGATCGTCCGCAGTCAGGAGATCGTGGCGCGCGCCCTTGGGCGCGCGTTTACATTTTGCAGGCGGATCTGACCGATGGATCCTCGCTGCGCCCACAGGGGAGCAGGAAGAGCGACGACCGCTTGCGCGCTCCGGACAAAGAAAAGCAAAACCCCCGCCGATCCAGGCGGGGGTTTCCGTTTGCGCCGACCACGAAGCCTTCGAGGCTCCGGAGCGCTTAATGCGCCCCTTCCTTCTTATCGTCGTGATGGTGATGCTCATGGCCGCCATGAGCGTCATGGCCGGCGTCCTTCGGGCCCGACGTGTCCTTGTTGTGAGCCTTTTCCCAACGCTCCATCGCCTCCGCGTCATGGGCGTGCTTGGCGTCCGGCGCGTCAATCGCAGCGTCGATGACGACTTCGCCGGCCTTCTCGAAGACGAGCGTCATTTCAAGGCCCCAGCCGACTTCCAGATGCTTCTTGGCGCCGATGAGCGCGACATAGACGCCGCCCGGCGCCGCCGTCACCGTGGTTTTCGGCGGAAGAACGATCGGCGTTTCGGCGTCGGGATTCTTCGGGTCGCCGTGAATGACGGCCTTTTCGAATTTCTCGACCTTGACGGCGATCAGCCTGTCCGGCGTGTCGCCATTATTGTGCAGGAAAGCGTAGAAGGTCGCGTTCTTCTCGCCGTCGGCCGGCGCGCGCAGCCAGGGATGCTCGACCTTGAGCTTGCCGACGTCATATTCATGCGCCTTGGCGGCGCGAAGGGGAACGAAGACGCCCATGAACGCGCCAGCCAGCACGGAGCCGCCAGTGGCCAAAAGATCACGCCGCTTGATCATCATGCTTCTCTCCCTAATGCGGCCGGCTTTCCCGCCGGCTCGAAAAACGCGCCCCCAGCCTGTTTGACCACGCGCCCGCACATCAGTGCGAGTGCAGGCTGATCTCGACCAGCGGCTCGTTCGCCATCATGGCCGCCTGCCCGGCGAACTGCGTCGCGCTGCCGTCGTCCGCGCCGAAAGCTTTGAAACGGGCGCGCACATAGCCGGACCGGTCCACGAGGAAATGCGCCTGCGCGATCTCGCTCGTATATGGAACGTTGGGGTAGCGGTTGATGACCGAATAGGCCTTTTCGACCGCCGCGGGATGCAACGCCTCCCTGCCCTTCGCCTCCACGGGGCAATCGCCCGTATAGACGGTGACATGATTGACGCTGGCGGACTTCGCCGCCTCGGCCGCCTTAAGGAGGCTGGCGTCGAGCTCCTTCTTCTCATCGCCGGCCGCCGTGCAGCGCGCGAATGACAGCAGCGTCGGCTTCCCGCGCAGCTTGAAGAAGGTGGTAATCTCCTCTTTGGGATCGACCAGCGCGAAATCGGGGGCGATGAGCCACTGGATCATGGCTTGCGGGCCGATGAAGCGCGAGCGGTTCGTGCTCGACAGGATCAGGAGATAATTGATCATGTCCCAGCGGTCGTCGACGTCGAGCACATGGGAGAAACTCGGCATCACCCCGCTTTGGCCGCCGAAGGTCAGCCAATGGAAGATGTCCCCGATCGTATGCGTGCCGACATGCGGCGCGGTGAGGTCGGCGGGTTCGACCTTCAGGCCCTGCGCATTTTTCAGATCCTTGGACATCGGGCCGTTGCCCTCGCCCATCGGCCCATGGCAGCCGACGCAATTTTCCTGAAAGGCCGTCATGCCGCGCGTGATCGATTCCGCGGTGAAATCCTGAGTGGGATCGTTGTAGGTGTCCGTATAGGCCTCGGTCGAAAAGGAAACCGCAAGGCAGAAAAGCGCCGCGATCGTCGCCGCGGGCGTGGCGTAGAGACGCTTCTCGCGCGTCGCGGGCGTCCACCAGACCAGCGCCGCGATGATGGCGAGGACCCCGGAAGCGATCGCCCACCACCAGATTGGCGACGGGAAGATCGGCTTTTGTCCCCAGGTCGCGATGTAAGACAGGCGAAACGGCAGCGGCCAGTAAATATCCGTCTCATGCGACGCGGGCGTGATCACCGCGATGTAGCCGGCGACGCCGAGAAGTCCCAGGCCGAAGACCGCCTCCAGGCTTCCGACCTTGCCGACCCAATCGACATTGAAGGGTCCATTTGCGGGGCGCGCATGCATGTATCGCACGATGGCGAGGGCGCAGAGCAGCACCGCGCAGAGCAGCGCCAGTTTCAGCGTCAACAGCCTTCCATAGGGCGTCGCAAGCATGTTCGGCACGCTGCCGACATTTTCATAAGCCATCGCCACGCCCGTCACGGCGACCAGGCCGACGGCGGCTTTCGCCACCAGAGACCAGCGCTCGGCGAGCTGCGCGGCGACCTCCGGCGGCTTGCTATGCGCCGTGAACATCCACCAGACGAGGCCAAGCAGGCCCCCGAGCCAAGTCAGACCGGCGGCCGTATGCAGGACGAAGCTGATCTGGGTCCAGAGCGGCAGACCATCGTCGATCGCATGGCCCGTCACGGAAACCACCGCCAGCACCGCGACGCCGGCGCCGAGCGTGATCTTGTCGAGAAGATCGGAGGAAACGAAAATACGCGCAACGGTCAGCGCCGCGAATGCGAAAGCGAGCAGTTGCGTCGCGAGCCACGCCTTGCCGACGCTGGTTCCCTGCGCAAATTCCCACAATACGCTCGAATCCAGCGGGCGGTCCGAAGGAATGATATTGCGCGCGATCAGATAGAGCGCGGGGAAGCCGAGCAGCGCCCGCAGGACGCCGGCGGCGGCGACGGGTATCTTGAACCGACCCGAATCCTCGCCGATGAGACGCGGCATGAGGAGCAGGCCGACCGCCAGCGCCGACGGAAGGCTTTCCAGAAAGCGTATGAATGCGAGAGAAAGATACATTGTGGGATCTCGCCCTGACCCGTTCCGCGGATCGATGAAAAGCGCCGCGCGACGTGAGTGGAGCCGACACGCTCCGCGCCGACTTGCGCGCCCTTATGCGATCCGCTTTAAATCCAGCCGCGCCTATTTCGGATCGACGGTGAATTCGTAATTGCCTTCGACGATATGGCCGTCGGTCGAAAGCACCCGATAGCGGACGACATATTTCCCCGGCGCCAGCTCCGGCGAGTCCATCGAAAGCTCACGCGGCTTGTCGGGCGTTCCGATCGCGCCTTCGCCGAGCACCTTGCCGCTGGCGTCCTCGATCGTCAGCTTCGAATATTTGGGCTCGACGCCGCCGCCGAAACGCAGCTTCACGGTTTTGGGCGACGCGGCGACATGGTCCTTCGACGAGGGGGTCGCCTCGACGAGGAAGGAGTGCGCGAGCGCCGGACCCGCCAGGACGGCAAGAACGCCAGCGAGGAGCGGGCCAAGGATGCGACGCGAAGACTTGTTCATCGAAACCTTCATGACATTTCCCCCGAGGCGCTTTGGCCCCACTTTTTCTCGTTGCATGACAGATGCGCAGCGGACCCCGCGTCTTCAAGAAGCGGCCGTCTCCTTCGGCGCGGTCTTCTTCGGCGAGGGATGCGTGTGCTTCCAGTAGACGAACACCATGCCGGCGATGAGGATCGTCCCGGCGATTTGCGGCACCCATGCCCAAAGCGTCTCGCCCACCATGAATTTGAACAGCTCGGTCTGCTGTTCGCCATTCTCCTTGGTGAGGGTCACGAGACCGATATAGTGGCCGTTATTCTCGAAATTATGCTCCAGGCTGAACGTGCCCTTGGTGTATTTCTTCGCGGGCAGATGCAGCTCCGTGAGCGCCTCCAGCTCCGCGCCGGTCGGCAGGACCGGCGTCAGCGGATCGCGGATGACGCGCAATTCGAGCGGCAAATCGCGGAAGGACGGCGTCTCCAGATCGAACACCATGATCGTGCGGCCGGTCGCCGGAATTTCGCTGCAATATTCGCTGCGCGATTTGTCCGGCTGGAAGACGGTGATATGGATCATGTCGTAGCCAAACATGACCATGCACATATTGCCCATGGACATGGCTTCCGGTCCGGCCCCGCCCTCCGCGCGCGCCTGCGGCGCAAGAACGAAAGACAGCGCGGCGCCCAATACAGCCGCCGCAAGGCTACGCCAATTCTTCATTTCTTCCCTCGACTGTCGAACGCGCCTTTTTGGCGCAACCTATTTATTTGTTTGATCGACTCTCTGCCCGCCGCGGCCATCCGAGCCATCCGCCTTTCTTTGGCGACGCCCCGCTTCTAAGCCGGTGAAGCTTTCCCGGCAATCCACCCACAACGCGACACGACCCTCCGTCAAGCGTTACTTTGCATCCAAAATGGGCTGAGGCGCGAGCGAAAAGCCTTGGCGCGATTTGCGTCTAAAGGACGCACCAATTGATTTTGAGCAAATATCTGAACGAGCGGCAGGCGGCGATTTCGCCGGCGGCGAGGGCCGTCGCGAGCGACAGAAGCCCTTCCCTCCCCTGAAACGGGAACCGGCCGGACTTTTGGTCCGGCCGGCATGATTGTTAGGCGATGCGGGTTCGCTTAGGGCATGTCGCCGGCGACGAACTTCGGAATCACCGGGCCGCCGACTTCAGCCGCGAAGCGCTTGCCGTCGGGCGTGAAGAAGAACAGCAGGCCGCCGATCTGGCTGTCGGTGTCGTAAGCCAGGTCGGACAGACGCTCAATGTCCCAACGCGCGTCCTGGATCTTCACGACGATTTCCTTCGACTCGCCGGGCGCGATCGTGTCGTCGTTCGACAGGCCGCGGTCGGCAAGCAGGTAATCCGGGAAGTCAGGCTTCGTGGTGAACACGGACGGGTTCAGGAAGCGCAGGCCAGCCGCGGTGTATTCGCCGAGGCGAACCGGCTGCGACGTGCCGTTCTTGACCTTCACATTGATGGTCAGCTCGCGGCCCGGAACCTTGTAGACGCCGCCGTTCAGCTCGGTCGTCACCTGCTCCTTGCCCACGCCCGCCGTGCCTTCCGTCTCGATCGGCGTCAGCGGCTTCTGCAAGCCGGCCTGAAGCGGGATCGTGCGCGGGAAGGTCGAGTTCGTCACCGCATAGCCGATGATCGTCGCGAGGATCGTCAGCGCGAGAACGATCGCGCCAATGCGGCGGTCGTCATCGCCGATGACGTCGTCCGGACGGCCTTCAGCAACCTTCAGATAAGACGCGATGATGCCCTTCCGGACGAACCAGAACAGAATCCACGCCGCGCCAATCGCCATCCACGGCAGATGCCACGCGTAAACGCGGCTGATGCCGAAATGCTCGAGATCGACGGTCGAGCCGTCAAGGAGCGTCACCGGATCGGTGAAGTCCTTCATGTCGCCCTTGATCTCAATCCACTGGCCGGGGCCGATGATCGGGCCGCCGCCTTCGACGTTGATCTGAGCGTGGACGTGCCACCGGCCGGCGCGACGGCCGCGCAGATTGACCGAGAACGCATAGTCCTTGCCGATCTCAAGCGACACCGAACGAGGAGCGAACTGCTCGCCGATGAACTGAGCCGTGCGAACCAGAACCGGACCCGGCTCGCCGGCGTTCAGGAACGACACGCGCGGATTGGCGACCGCCTGCGGCCAAGCCGAGAAGACGTGAATCTTGCCCGACAGAACCATGTCCTCGTTGACGTTCACCGTCGTCTTCGACCACGCAACGTCATACCAGTTCAGCGTGCGCATGCGAAGAAACGCCTGCTGCGACTTCTCGCCGTGCGCCGAGGCCGGAGCAATCGCTCCGAGCGTCGCCGCCACAGCAGCCGCCGCGCCGAGGGCGGCGAGCTTGACTAGCTTTTTCATGAACAAACCTCCCAGGTTCTCTTCCGGCCGGCGCCTCGCGCGCCAGCCGACTTTTTTAGCCGCGGACCGACCGGAAAATCGGCGATCCAACCTTCATGCGGTCCGCGTTTCTCTTTTCGAGTTGGGCTTCGGCGAACCGAAAGCCGCGGCCCGCGTCAGATGGTGTCGATGACCTTCGTCGTCGAATACCAGCGGCCCATGAACCACCACAGGAAATACACCATCATCGAGACGAAGCCCGAGAAGAACGCCGCAACCGGCACAACGTCCTTACCGAAGGTGCGCAGCGTGCCGCGCTCGACCATGCGGATATATTCCGGCATCGACGTGCGGACGTAGTGAAGGCCGATCAGATCCGCCAGCGTCATCAGCTGACCATGCTGCTCCGTCGCCTGGTGGAAGGCGGCGATCGCCGGCCAGTTGTTCGGATAGAACAAAAGACCCCAGCCCAGCGAACCGACAACCGCCGTGATCACATAGGAGCCCGACAGAAGCAGGATCACGTCAAGCCAGATCGCCGGAACGATCAGAGCGGACGGGAACACCAGGCTGATCGGGAAATAGGTCCAGCCCCAGAAGTTGACGTAGCGGTTGATCCACTCGCCAATCAGCAGGCCCAGAGCCGCGAAAACGGCGCCGAACGGCAGACGGAAGTTGACCCACCAGAAAGCCTGCGACGCCGCGCAGAACGTCACGCCCAGGATCGGAACGACCGTCGGCCACATACGACGATCCTTCCAGTCAATCCAGAAGTCCCAGTCGCCCGCCGTCAGCATGAAGTGGACGTGGTAGCCGCCGAGAACGGCGAAAAACAGCAGAACCAGAAGCATCCAGTCCGTCGTCGCGACGCAACCCGCGGCCTCGGCCACGGAGTTGAACGGACCGACCGCCCCCCCGCTTTTCGATTGTGACATCACTCTTCTCCTTGGTGTTTCTCGGAAGCCTTGAACGCTCCGAGCTTTCTTTTGCAGCCGACCCGAAAGCGCTCTCGCCCTCCGGATCCGCGCCCGGACAATGACCGCGTCGCGCCCATCGCCCGGCTTTCCCAGTCGCGCCGCGCATGCCGCGCGACGCCGCGAAACCTTCCCCGCAACGACCGGGTTGCTCCCGGTTTTCAACACGCGACAAGCCACCCAACCGCCTCAGGCGGCCAGACAAAACCCGACCCATGTCCGTTTCGAAAGAATTCCGCGCCCGAACCGCCGCCCGCGCCAAAGGGCGCGGGCGGCTTTGTCCGCGATTACTCGGTGAGGAGGGCGACGCCGTCCTTGCCGACCAGCGCATGGATGCGCATCAGGATCTGCAGAACCACGCCGAACACGCCCAGCGCCATCCAGCCGAAGAACACGAAGCCCCAATGCAGCGGAGCCACGAACAGCTCTTCCATGAACCAGAAAGTGTGGCCCCACTCGTTCAGGCCAACGTTCGGGATGATCATGAACGGGCCGATGGCCACGATCAGGAACGCCAGCGAGTAGCCATGAGCGAAATACGGAATGCGGGTCTTCGCATAGAAGAACGCGCCAACCGCGATCACCGAATAAATCGGGTAGCTCATGTAGAACTCGATGATGTGCGACGGCGTGAAGTCCGTGTCGCGGATCACCGTCATGTGCCAGGTGCCGTCCTGCTCCGTGAAGAACGACGCGCCCCAGTAAATGGCGATGCCGTAAACGACGAGCCACTGCACCAGAACGACCAGGCGGCGCATCTCTTCGCGCGGCGAAACCGCGTCGACGTTGCGGTCGCGCGTCTTCCACAGATAGCCGGCGAGGCCAAGGCCCGAAACCAGCTCAAGCGGGATCTCGGTCCAAAGGATCGACATCCAGTAGGTCTGGAACTCCGGCGCGAACGAATCAAGGCCGGCGCGCCAGCCATAGATCTGCTCGTAAATGCGCACGATCAGATAAAACGTGTTCAGCAGAGCCAGGCCAATCCACATGCCACGCAGATCGACTACGGACTCTACCTCAGCAGCTGCGCCAGCAGCTGCGCTAGTCGTCGAGCTCATATTTAACTCCTCCTATGTGCTCCCAGGGATTGCGCGTGACCGGTAAAAGCTCCGCCTCCCAGAACGGAACCGCTTCGTCCTCGTTTGATTAAACGTTCGGCGGGATACGTCCTAAACGTCGACCCACGCCTACCGCCCTTCTTGACGCAGCCCTCAAATCCCGAAATCCCCGGAAACAGCCGTCCCCAAAAGACCCCAAAATCCAAGCCGCCGCTTGTTGTTATCGGACGAACACCGACGTCGCCGCCTAAACAGGACCCAAATCGCTTGGCCTCCCAGACCAAGCCCCAGACCCTGTCTAGCGTGGCCCAACCATTCCCCCTCACCAACATAATATCAATATCCCTTGAGATAGCTAAAAACTGTCTATCGAATAGTAATAACAACCCCAGTAGGTTGGCAAAATACCAGCTGAATGGGTAGGATAACGGCTGTTGGGCGTATGGTGCGGTCCAAGAGACAGCATTGTTTTTTATGAAGTTACAATGCGTGAAGCCGCCGCTTGGCGGAGAGATGGCTAAACCGTGGCGCCATTGCGAATGGCCCCGCCAACAGGACTGCGTCGTTCTGTCCAAAAAATGATGAAGCGGAGGCGTCGACCGATCTTTCGCGCGTGCGGCGGGGCTGGAAAAAGCAGTTTTGCAGAATCAACGATCCAAATGCGAAGGGCGCGCCGGTTGCGGCGCGCCCTCTTATTCAACCTTTACTGCGGGCGCGGCGTATCCTTGGTGCGCGCCGGCAGGATCGGATAGGTCACCTTGGGCTGCTCGCCCGTCAGCGCGCCCAGAAAGGCCACGATGGCGGCGTTCTCATCCGGGGTCAGCGTCGCGCCGAGCTGGGATTTCGCCATCACGTCGACAGCTTCCTCGAGCGTCCAAACCGAGCCGGTGTGGAAGTAAGGCGCGCGCAGAGCGACGTTGCGCAGCGGGGCCGAGCGGAACACGAAGGCGTCGGCGTCGCTATTCGTGACCTTGGCGCGGCCGCGATCCGCCGCGGGCAGGATCGCCGCGTCGGGCTTGGCCACGGCGCCGAAGGGGAAATAACCGTTGCCGCCGACATTGACGCCGCTGTGGCAGCCGGAGCAGCCCTTGTCCATGAACAGGCGCAGACCCTTCTTTTCCGTATCGTTCAAGGCGCTGGCGTCGCCAGTCAGGAATTTGTCGAACTTCGCGTTCGGCGTCGTCAGCGTGGCCTCGAAGGCCTCGATGGCGTTCGCCATATTGTCGAAGCTGACAGGATTGGCGTCGTTCGGGAAAGCCGCCTTGAACTCGGCGACATAGCCCGGCATGCTCTTCAGCGTCGCCTCGACGACGGCCGGCGTATTGTTCATCTCGACATCGGCCTGCACCGGGCCCTTGGCCTGGGCCTTGAGATCGACCGCGCGGCCGTCCCAGAACTGGGCGACGTTGAAGACCGCGTTGAGGACGGTCGGCGCGCGGCGCGGGCCCTTAGCCCAGGCGTGCCCGATCGAGGTCGAGCCGGAATCCTCGCCGCCCGTGCCGAGATTATGGCAGCTGTTGCAGCTGATGATCTGGCTCTTGGACAGACGCGGCTCGAAGAAAAGCTTTTTGCCGAGCTCCACCTTGGCGGGCGTGATCGGGTTGTTCTTGACGACCGCGTTCACGCTCGCGGCGTCGACCGGCTTGAAGACCGCATTGGCGTCGGCGCGCAGATCGCCCGCCTGAGCCATAACTGGAAACAGCAGCGCCGCGCTGAGCGCGGCGATCCGAAATCCGGACATTGGTTTTCTCTCCCTGGCAGCTTTGGTTTGTTGAACGCTCGGCGCCCCGCCGCGCCGCCGCGCGAAGCTTGCGCTCCCGGCTACCACAACGCCCGACAGGGCGGAAGCCCTCGGCGCAGCCTCGCAGGTCCCTCCCCGGCTGGTCCTTCCCAGGATTGCCGGTCAGGGAGCAGCGACGGCGACTTCGCCGCTCGATTTCATGAGTTTGCGACGGCCAGACGACGGCGCGCGCCCATTTGGCGGCGCTTCAGACAATTATTCGCCGGGTAATTATGGCAAGGAGACTTGTCCGCTAAAGGCCGCGCCTTATTCTCAATGAAAAAAGCGCGCCGCCAAAGGTCGCGCGTCGGGGGAGGAAAAAAGCGATGCGCCGCATTGGATGGACGAAAAACGCATCGACGGCGCTTATCGCCATGGCGCTGGGCGCCGGAATTGGCTCAGCCGCCGCCGAGCCGCTCGGTCTGCCGCCCGTGCCGATCCCCTCGGACAATCCACAAACGCCGGAGAAGATCGCGCTCGGCGACAAGCTCTTCCACGACCAGCGCTTCTCGATCGACGGAACGGTGAGCTGTGCGACCTGCCACGACGGCGCGAAGGCTTTTACGGACAGCCCGCTGAAAACGTCCCAGGGCCACAACAAACTCACAGGAACGCGCAACGCGCCGACCGTTCTCAATGCGGCCTATTTCACGTCGATGTTCTGGGACGGGCGCTCCTCGTCGCTTGAGGATCAGTCGCAGTTCCCAATGGTCAATCCGGTCGAGATGGGGCTGACGGATCATGCGCCGGTCCTCAAAATTGTGCGTGAGGACCCCGCTTATGTCGAAGGCTTCAAAAAGGCCTTCGGCAAGAGCGGCAAGGACGTCTCGCTGGAGGAGGTGAAGAAGGCCATCGCCGCTTTCGAGCGCACCGTCATCTCCGGCGACTCGCCCTTCGACCGATGGTATTTCGGCGGCGACGCCAATGCGATGAGCGCTCAGGCGAAACGGGGTTTTGACGTCTTCATCGGCCAGGGACGCTGCGTGTCCTGTCACGTCGTCGAACAGACGCAGGCGCTATTCACCGACAATAAATTCCACAATATCGGCGTGGGGATAAATCGAATCCAGTCGGATATTCCAAAGCTCGCCGGCGAGTTTCTGAAGGCGAAATCCGCCGGCGCGGACGTCGATAAGGCGGTGCTCGCCGATCCGAAAACGTCAGACCTCGGCCGTTTCGCGGTCACCAACGCCTTCGACGAGATCGGCGGCTTCAAGACGTCGACGCTCCGCAATATCGCGCTGACGGCTCCCTATATGCATGACGGATCGCTCAAAACGCTGAAGGACGTC
This sequence comes from Methylocystis parvus OBBP, assembly GCF_027571405.1. Classification (GTDB taxonomy): domain Bacteria; phylum Pseudomonadota; class Alphaproteobacteria; order Rhizobiales; family Beijerinckiaceae; genus Methylocystis; species Methylocystis parva. Next base: position 580,023 of record NZ_CP092968.1, on the reverse strand, counting down.
GTCAAGCATTATAATGAAGGGGGCAAAAGCCCGGGCGACCCCTTCCCCGTCAATCCCTATCTTTCGGGCGGCATTCGCCCCCTTGATCTCACCGACCGGCAGATCGACGATCTCGTCTCCTTCCTGGAGGCGCTCACAAGTCCGTCCATCGCCGCGGCGCAAAAGAAATAAGGACAAGGGAGAGAGTCATGACGAAACTCGTCACCAGGCGCAGCGTGATGGCGGCCGGCGCCGCAGGCGTCGCAGGGACGCTCACGACCCTGCCGGTCAGCATGGTGAAGCTCGCCTTCGCCGGAACGCGCGACGACGTGTCCTTCACCTATATCTCCGACTCGCATATCCAGCAGATCGCGGGCGCGAAATTCGTGCGCAACTGGGACATGGGTCTCAAGCGCGCGGTCGCGGAGGCCAATCTCATCCAGCCCGAAGTCGACTTCGTGATGTTTGGCGGCGATCTCGCGCAACTTGGCAAGCGCGAGGAGCTGGATCACGGCGCCGAAATGCTTTCCGCGTTGAAAGGCAAGCTGCATGCGGTGATGGGCGAGCATGATTATTATCTCGATCTCGGCGAATATTGGTCGAAGCTTTACGGCCCACAATGGTACAGTTTCGACGTGAAGGGCGTGCATTTCATCGTTCTGAACTCGATCCTGACGACGGATGAGTGGACTTTTCATCGCTGGCCGAGCGCCGAACGGCGCATGCTGGAAATGGCTGGGCTCGACAATCCGAACGGCTCGCCCTTCATGGTGGGCGAGAAGCAGCGCAAATGGCTGGCGGACGATTTGTCGAAGGTCTCGAAGGATACGCCGATCGTCGTCTTCTCGCACTCGCCTTTGCAGAAAATCTACAAGGGCTGGAATTTCTGGACGGACGACGCGGAAGAGGTTCAGGCGCTTCTCTCCACGTTCAAAAACGTCAACGTCATTTACGGCCATGTGCACCAAATTCAGTACAATCAAATCGGCGCCATCGCCTTCAATTCGGTGATGGCGACCTCATGGCCCTGGCCCTATCCGTCGACCTATGCGCAGGCGGAAAGCCATCTGCCGGTGCTGACCGTGCCGATGAACCGCGCCGACCCTTTCTTCGAGCGCGACGCCACCGGATGGCAGCTCATCGACGTGAATTCGGGGAGAGTCACCGCGCGGTATCAGCTATGGGACAACGATTCCCGCATCGTCGGTTTCGACCCCGCCCAGGGCCATCCCGTCGACAAGACCTATCAGGACCCGACGCGGCGCAAAATCGCGCAGGCGCATTATTGATCCGGAGAAAGCTCATGCGTCAGCAAATCGCCGCCGTCGCCTTTGTCATGGCGCTCACGGGGACCTCCGCATTGGCGGACGAATTCAAGAAGACCGATGTGGCGCGCTGGCAGGAGGAATATGACAGCGTCGCCAAAAAGGGGCGCGAACTTTGGACGAGCGGCGCGGTGGGAACCAACGGCGTCGCCTGCGCGCAGTGCCACCCCAACGCCGCCAATACGCACCCCGAAACCTATCCGAAATTCCAAAAACAGCTCGGCAAGGTCGCGCAGCTCTGGGAAATGGTGAATTGGTGCATCCGCAATCCGCTGCAGGGGCAGCCGCTGGCGGCGGACGATCCGAAGATGACCGCCCTGCTCGCCTATATCCATTCCGAGCGCAGAGGCGTGAAGCTGGAGCCCGGCAAGCACTGAAAGAGCGCGATTTCTCAATCGCTCGGCGGCGCCGCGGCCTCCTGATAGGAAGCGCTCGGAAACATGTCCGAGACGACGAAATCAACCCTGCCTTCCACAACGTCGCCGTCCGTCGCCAGCACCCGGTATCGAATCTGATAGGCGCCGGAGCTGAGCGCCTGCGGCGGGAGCGTCATCTCGTGAGAGGCCTCCTTCTGCGTCGCCTCGGCCAGAACGCGCCCTTTCTCGTCTGCGAGCGCGACGGTCGAGTAGAGGGCGTCCGCCTTTCCCGAAAAGATCAACCTGATCCGCGGCATTTCGTGCATCACTTCCTGCCGCTTGGCGGGCACGGAATCGACGAGAGCGACATGGGCGCCGGCCGGAGTCTGGGTTGCGGCCAGCGCGAGCGCGGCGAGGACGCCGTTCGTCAGCAGCTTGGACATTGCGCTTCTCCTCTACGGCGTCGCCACGCGGGGACGCCGCCTCGCACATAAAACGCCCCGTGAACGCTGTCCGTTCGCCGCCAGTTTTGAATATTTCTAAAAGACCAGTCCCTTTGCGCGCCTCGTTCCTCTCTTGCCCTTCCGGCCGCGCCGGACTAAAAGGCCTCATGCGCCGCCGGCCGAGAGGTCGTTTCGGCGCTTTTTGGCTTGATCGCGCTGCTTGCGCGCCGGCCACCGACACTTCGACCGGAAGCGACGCGCCCGTGCCCGACAAAAGCGTATTTTCGCCGCAGAATTTCGGCGTCTCGATCCTCGGCGGCCTCGCCGCCGCGGCGATCGCGGCCGTCGTGACGCGCGGGGGGCTTGGCGGACTGCTTTTCGCCCATCTCGCGCCGTTGCCGCTCGCCATCGTGGCCTTCGGCTTTGGGATCGTTCACGGCGCGACCTCGGCGATTGTCGCGACGCTCCTGCTTTCGGTTTTGGCCGGCCCGGGCGTCGGCGTCGGATACGCCCTGCTCGTGGCGTTTCCCGGCTGGCTCGCCGCTTACGCCGCCTCTGGAGCGCCGCGGGGCGACCGCGACCTGATCCGCTCGAACTTTTCGAGCTGGGCCTGCCTGGCGGTCGGCGGCGCGCTGGCCTTCGCCATCATCCTCTGGCTGATCGTCGGGACCTATTGGCAAGGGTCGCTGGACGAGGTCTTGAACCCCATCCGCGCCCGCGCCTTCCTGATGCTGGACTCCATGCATCGGAACAAGGAGATTCCCGAGTCTCTCAGTCCGACGGAGCTTTCCGGACAGGTTGCGAGGGCCGTGCCCGCCTTCTTCGCCGGATACGCGCTCCTCATCCACATCGCCAATCTCTGGATGGGCGGGTTTATCGCCCGCGCCTCGGCGCTGCTGACGCATCCCTGGCCCGACATCGCCATGGACTACCGCCTGCCCCGGGCCGTGGCGGGCCTCTTCCTGGCCGGCGTCGCGCTGACCTTCTTCAATGGTCCCGCCGGCGCGGTCGGCCTCGTGCTGGCCGCCACCATGGGCATGCTGCTGATGCTGCAAGGACTTGCGGTCGTGCATGTCTTCGTTCGCGGCTCGAAATCCAGCGCGCTCGTGCTCTCCATCCTCTATTTCATGCTCGGCTTCCTCGGATGGCCGATCGTGCCGCTCGCCGTTCTCGGCATAGCGGACGCCGTCTTCAACTATCGCGACCGAAAAACGGCCGCGGCGCCCGGCCAGCCGCAAAAGCCGGCGGAATCGGATTGACTTCCGCGGGATTTTCCTGACAAAGGCGCCAACTCTCGGAGAAGAAGAAAAATGGAAGTCATTCTGCTCGAACGCGTGGCCAAGCTCGGCCAGATGGGCGACACGGTGAAGGTCCGTGACGGTTACGCCCGCAATTTCCTTCTGGCCCGCGGCAAGGCGTTGCGCGCGACGGACGGAAACAAAAAGCATTTCGAGACCCAGCGCGCCCAGATCGAGGCGCGCAATCTCGAGGCCAAGAAGGAGGCCGAGGCCGTCGCCGAGAAGCTCGACGGTCAGACCTTCGTGCTCATCCGCCAGGCGGGCGAGAGCGGCCATCTCTATGGCTCGGTCGCGGCGCGCGACATCGCCGAGGCTGCGACGGCCGGCGGCTTCTCGCTCAACCGCAACCAGATCGTTCTGACCCATCCGATCAAGGCGCTCGGACTGCACCCCGTGCCGGTGCATCTGCATCCGGAAGTCGACGTCAAGATCACCGTCAACGTCGCCCGCTCGGAAGAGGAAGCCGACCGTCAGGCGCGCGGCGAGTCGGTCACGACCCGCGAAGAGACGTCGATGGACGATCTCGGCCTCGAAGTCGGCGCGGCGCTCGCCGAGGCTGGCGACGTCGAGCTGTAAGAGCGCTCACGCTTCTTTGGATTTTGAACCCGGCGGTCGAGAGATCGCCGGGTTTTTTATTATTGCGAGCCATCAGCGCCCCCCGCTTGAGCCGTCATTGCGAGCGAAGCGACGCAATCCAGAACCACGTTAACGCCCTTGGATTGCTTCGTCGCTCGCGCTCCTCGCAATGACGGCGGGCCGCCTCAATGAAGCTCTTCATAGAGATCGCGCCACGTAGGGTTCATCGCCTCGATCAATGCAAGTTTCTTGGCGCGAGACCCTGCCTTTATCTGTTTCTCTCGAGCGATCGCCTCGGGCATGGTCTCGTAATATTCGCACCAGACAAGCAGACGACAGCCATATTGTTTGGTGAATCCGTCAACGAGGCCCTCTCGGTGCTCCCAGGCCCGTCGCGGCAGATTGGACGTCACGCCCGTGTAGAGCGTGCCATTGCGTTTGCTGGCGACAATGTAAACGGCCGGATTTCTCATAGGCTTCAACTTAACCGTCATTGAGAGCGGAGCAAAGCAATCTAGAGCCGTAGTGAGACTCTGGATTGCTTCGCCTTCGGCTCGCAATGACGATTGGTGACGAACTCGCCCCCGTCATTGCGAGCGGAGCGACGCAATCCAGGGCGTCATCACGATTCTAGATTGCGCCGCCGCTGACGCTCCGCGCAAAGGCGGCCGGCGTCGATGCGTGATTCGGCGTTGTGCAAGCCCGCCAATCGCCGCCTTCGCGGCGCTGTGAATAAGACTCGCAACTCCGTGATGGAAACCTCTCATTAAGAGTCAAGTCTGGCGTCCTGCGCGCCTTCATGCGAATGTCTTGTCAGTCCGGCGAGTTTTTAGCGTCGCGTTTTCCGAGAACCCCGGCGTTTCAGTCGACATAACGAGCCCCAATGCCTCCAATCGAACAATTGGCGGGCCGGCGCCCTTTTCAGGTCGCGCAGCCCGAGACGCCCGCCTATCGCACGCCGCCGCACAATATCGAGGCCGAGCAGGCGCTGCTCGGCGCCATTCTCGTCAATAACGACGCCTTCGACCGCGTTTCCGACTTTCTCAAGCCCGAGCATTTCTCGGAGGATCTGCACCGCCGCATTTTCGAGACGGCTTCACAGCTCATCCGCGCGGGCAAGCTCGCCACCGTCGTCACGCTCAAGACCTTTCTCGCCGATATCGAGCTGCCGGCGGGCGTGACGATTCAAGCCTATCTCGCGCGTCTCGGGGCGGAAGCGACCACCATCATCAACGCCGAAGATTACGGCCGCATCATTCACGATCTGGCTGTACGGCGCGATCTGATCACTATCGGCGAGGACATCGTCAACACGGCTTTCGACTCGCCCGTCGACGCCAGTCCGCGCACGCAGATCGAGGAGGCGGAGCGCAAGCTCTATTCGATTGCGGAGACCGGCCGCTACGAAGGCGGCTTTCAGAAGTTTTCCGACGCGCTCACCGTCGCCATCGACATGGCCTCCAGCGCCTATATGCGCGACGGCCATCTCTCCGGCGTCTCGACGGGTCTGGTCGATCTCGACGAGAAAATGGGCGGGCTGCAGAAATCCGACCTCATCATCGTCGCCGGCCGCCCCGGCATGGGCAAGACGGCGCTCGCGACCAATATCGCCTTCAATATCGCCAGGGCCTATCAATACGAGGTCGAGCCCGACGGATCGCACAAGACGATCAATGGCGGCATTGTCGGCTTCTTCTCGCTCGAAATGTCAGCCGAACAATTGGCGACGCGCGTGATCGCCGAACAATCCGGCGTGCCGAGCTACAAGATCAGACGTGGCGATCTCGGTCAGGACGATTTCGAGCGCATCGTGCAGGCGTCGCGCGAGATGCAGAGCATTCCGTTCTTCATCGACCAGAGCGGCGGCATTTCGATCGCGCAGCTCGTGGCGCGCGCGCGCCGCCTGAAGCGCCAGAAGGGACTCGATCTGCTCGTCGTCGACTATTTGCAGCTGCTTTCCGGTTCGAAATCGCGCGGCGACAATCGCGTGCAGGAGCTCACGGAGATCACGACCGGCCTGAAGGCGCTGGCCAAGGAGCTCAATGCGCCCGTCATCGCGCTTTCGCAGCTCTCGCGTCAGGTGGAGTCGCGCGACGACAAGCGGCCCCAGCTTTCCGACCTGCGCGAGTCCGGCTCGATCGAACAGGACGCCGACGTCGTGATCTTCGTCTATCGCGAAGAGTATTATCTGAAGTTCCGCGAGCCGCGCGAGGGCACGGAAGAGCACATCAAATGGATGTCCGACATGGAGGCCGCGCACGGCCGCGCCGAGGTGATCATCGGCAAGCAGCGCCACGGCCCCACCGGCACGGTGCCGCTCGCCTTCGAAGCTGAGGTGACGCGCTTCTCGAATCTGGCGGAAGAGGACAAGCTCCCGACGGTGAGGTGACCGGGTTGCCCGATACGGCAAAATGCCGTATATAGGCGAGCATGGTCAAGAACGACACGGCCCGATTAGAAGCCCGGCTTCCGGCAAGCGTCTATGCGACGCTTAAAAAGGCTGCTGAACTCAAAGGCAGGACGCTCACTGATTTTGTTGTGAGCGCTGCCCATGAGGCCGCGCGTAAGGCAATTGAAGAAGAGGAAATTATCCGGCTTTCGGCAGAGGATCAGCGTCGGTTCGCGTTGGCGTTGATCGATCCGCCCGAGCCAAATGAAACCCTAAAGCGCGCCAGCTCCGCGTATCGGAAAAGCGTTGAAACACGGTGACGCGTGACGCGCTTCTATTCGGTGGAGTTAGATAATCGAGACCGCGGGAGTTTCGTCTGCGGGAACGACAAAATCGACCATTATTTCCAGTGCGTAATCAAACAGGACGTCAAACGCGACTATGCCGCCTGTTATGTCTTGGTCGAACGAGAGAGCGAGCGCTTGGCGGGTTTCTATACATTGTCGTCGAGCGGCGTACCCCTGACCGAATTGCCGCCGGAGTTGGTGCGGAAGTTACCTCGCTATCCCTCCGTTCCGGCCGTGTTGATCGGCTGGCTGGCGCGAGACCGCTCCTTTGCGGGCGAAGGCGTCGGGACCTTGTTGCTTTACGACGCTTTTACTCGACTCAGCCGTTCCCCCGTGGGGGCATATGCTGTTTTCGTCGACGCGATCGACGAAAAGGCGATCGCCTTCTATCGATCTTTCGGGTTCATATCTTTTTCAAACAGGAGTTCGAGCCTCTTTCTACCGCTCGCAACAATTCGGTCGTTAGTAGCTGAAAGCTGACCTCGCCGCGTCGCGGCGAGGTCGACGCATCGATAGCTAATCCCGCGCCGCCACGGTCCAAGCCTGTTTCGAGCGGTCGAAACGGAACCCCGGCGCGGTGCGGAGTTGGTCCTTGGTTGCGTTCATCGTCAGCCACCAGCGGTTCTCGCGCTGGGACGGTTGCACGGCGTCGAAAGCTACGGCCACGTCTTTCTCGCCCATGCCGAGGAAGCCGCCGACGGAGATGATCACGGCCTGCACCCTGCCCTCGCGGTCGAGCAGCATGTCCTTGATCTCGCCGATCTTGTTCTCCTGCTGATCATAGACGTTCCGATCGTACCAGTTGGAGACGGCGGTCGCATGCGTCGGCAGCGTCGTCATTATCTGGACCGCCGGACCCGCCATTCCGCCCGTCGACTCGCGCTGGCCGAGGGTTTGCGAGCCGGACCTGCCGCCCATCGTTCCGCCCGCGCCGCGCTCTGTGCCCATGGTCGACTGGGCGTAAACAACGCCCGCCCCCGCCGTGGCCAGCGCGGCCGCGAACATCATCGCTTTCAACATGTGCGTTACTCCGTCGTCGCAAGCGCGCATCGCGAGCGCGAGGAATCGCGCTCGTTGGATAAAACCGCGCTTTTTTCGAGGCTCGAGATCACGTGAGCGCATCGCTTCACGTGCCTTTACAACAGACTTGCCCGGACGTTGTTCCTAGCTTGGCCGACGATTGGACGAGCCCAGAGTCCTGAAATTCGCTTTGTCGAATTCGCAATCACACAAATAAAAACGGCGCCCGAAGGCGCCGTTTTTTCCTTCGCCGGGCTGCTCAGCCGACGATCTCATTGCCCGCGAAGAACTGCGCGATCTCGATCGCGGCGGTTTCGGGAGCGTCCGAGCCGTGCACCGAATTCTCGCCGACCGAAAGCGCATGCTCCTTGCGGATCGTGCCCGGCGCGGCGTTGGCGGGGTTGGTGGCGCCCATTGCTTCGCGATATTTCGCGATGGCGTTCTCGCCCTCGAGCACCTGCACGACGACCGGCTCGGAGATCATGAAATCGACGAGCTCGCCGAAGAAGGGGCGCTCCTTATGCACGGCGTAGAAGGTCTCGGCCTGCTCGCGGGTCATGCGGATGCGTTTTTGCGCGACGATGCGCAGGCCCGCGCCCTCGATGATCGAATTGATCTTGCCGGTGAGGTTGCGCTTGGTCGCGTCGGGCTTGATGATGGAAAAGGTGCGTTCGATCGCCATGAGAGCGCATCGCCTCGTATGTTGGAGTACTGGAATTCCATAGTTTGGAGCGCGCTTCCCGCGAAAAACCGGGGACCACTTTTTCGCGCGCGCTCCAGACGGTAAGCGCCGCGCTTATACCGGCGGCGCCGCGCAGCGGCAAGCCTGCGGCTTCTATCGATACGCGGCCGCGATCGCCATGAAATCCTTGGCCGTGAGGCTCGCGCCGCCGACAAGCGCGCCGTCGACATTGGCGACGCTCATCAATTCGCGCGCATTGGCCGGCTTGACCGACCCGCCATAGAGGATGCGCACGGTCCGCCCTTTTCCGCCGCCGAGCCGCGCCTCGATCCTTTCGCGCGCGAAAGCGTGCATGTCGGCGATGTCGGCGAGCGTGGGGGTCAGCCCCGTGCCGATCGCCCAGACCGGTTCATAGGCGACGACGATCGTCCCTGGCGCATCGGCGGGCAGCGAGCCCTCGATCTGCCGGCCGACAATTGCAAGCGCTTCCCCCGCCTCGCGTTCCGTCCGCGTCTCGCCGACGCAGATGATCGGCGTCAGCCCGGCGCGGAGCGCCGCCGCTGCCTTGGCTTCGACGGCCGCGTCGGTTTCGCCATGGTCGGCCCGTCGCTCGCTATGGCCGACGATGACATAGGAGGCGCCGACGTCCTTCAGCATCTCCGCAGAAATATCGCCGGTATGCGCGCCCGAAGCGTCGGCATGGCAATCCTGCGCGCCGAGCCCGACGCCGCCCTGCGTGGCGACGTCGAGCGCAAGGCCGATCAAGGTCGTGGGCGGGCAGAGGATCAGTTCGACTCTTGTCTTGAGATAGACGTCATAGGCCGTCCCCATCGCCGCGATTTCGGCGAGGGAGGCCATGAGCCCGTTCATTTTCCAGTTTCCGGCGACGAGCGGGCGGCGGGTCATGCGCTGGGAATCCTTCGATCTGAAAGACTTTACCTAGCAGAAGCTGACGGACTCGCAATGCGGCGGGCCGGCGCAGCGTCATTGGATCGTCGTATTTATTTCTATATATCCAGAAATATGGAAACTGAAGCCGCCCTCGCCTGCCTCGCCGCGCTGTCGCAACAAACGCGGCTGGAGGCTTTCCGCCAGCTCGTGCGCGCCGAGCCCCAGGGCCTCGCCGCGGGCGAACTCGCGCGCAAGCTGAGCGTGCCGCAAAACACCCTGTCGACGCATCTCAACGTCCTGTCCAACGCCAGCCTCGTCGCGAGCGCGCGTAAGGGGCGCAGCGTGATCTATCGCGCGGATCTCACAAGACTGAGTGCGCTCCTTCGCTTCCTCGTCGAGGATTGCTGCGGCGGTCGTCCCGACGCTTGCGAGCCGATCGTCGCCGAGCTGGCTCCTTGCTGTCCACAGACTTCAACATCCGAGTGATCGCCAACCGGAAGAAACGCCATGAAGCGCCTGCATGTCCATTTGTCCGTTGAGGACCTCGCCCAATCGATCCGCTTCTACAGCGCGCTCTTTGGAACGGCGCCTTCCGTGTCCAAAGGAGACTACGCCAAATGGATGCTGGAAGATCCCCACGTCAATTTTGCGATTTCGGCGCGCGGCAAAAAGCCCGGCCTCGATCATCTCGGCATTCAAGTCGAGACGTCGAACGAGCTGACGGACGCTTATGGCCGTCTGCGACAGGCCGAACGGCCTGTTCTCGAGGAAGGCGAGACGACTTGTTGTTACGCCAAGTCTGAAAAAGCCTGGACGACCGACCCGCAGGGGCTCCTTTGGGAAACGTTTCTGACCACGGGAGAGAGCACAGTCTATGGCGACGATGCGGCGCTCGGCGCCGCGACCGAGGGCGGGAGCGCCTGTTGCACGCCATCGACGCCGCAAGGGGCTTGCCGCCCGCCTAAGCCGGAACGCTCCGCGGGCGACTCCTGCTGCGGCCCCAAGGAGATTGCGTGATGTCGGACCGCATCTACAACGTCCTCTTCCTCTGTACCGGCAATACGGCGCGCTCGATCCTCGCGGAAGGCATCCTGCGTAAGGACGGCGCGGGGCGCTTTAACGCCTTTTCAGCGGGAAGCCAGCCCAAGGGCGCCGTAAACCCATATGCGCTGAAGACCCTTGAAGCCTACGACTATCCGACGGACGGCTTTCGCTCGAAGAGCTGGGACGAGTTCGCGGGCCCGGACGCGCCCAAAATGGATTTCGTTTTCACCGTTTGCGACAACGCGGCGGGCGAAGCCTGCCCGATCTGGCCGGGCCAGCCGATGACGGCGCATTGGGGCATAGACGACCCAGCCGCCGTCGAGGGTTCGGACATGGAGAAGCAGAAGGCGTTCAATCTCGCCTTCCGCTTCATGAAGAACCGCATATCCCTGTTGCTGGCGACGCCGATCGCCCGCCTCGACAGGCTGGCTCTCAGCCAGAGGCTTCGAGAAATCGGCGCGGCTGAAGGCGCCTCGATCCCCCATAAGGCGGAGGCGCGAACGTGACGATCACCATCTATCACAACCCCGCCTGCGGCACGTCGCGCAACACGCTCGCGATGATCCGCCAGAGCGGCGAAGAGCCGGTCGTGATCGAATATCTGAAAGCCCCGCCGACCCGCGCGCGACTCGTCGAGCTGCTCGCGGCGATGGGCATGTCGGCGCGCGACCTGCTGCGCCGGAAGGGGACGCCTATGACGAGCTGGGCCTTTCCGATTCAAAGTGGACCGAAGACGACCTCATCGACTTCATGATGGATCACCCGATTCTCATCAATCGGCCCATTGTCGTGACGCCGAAGGGCGCGCGACTCTGCCGCCCGTCCGAGACCGTGCTCGAAATCCTCCCCAATCCAGACATTGGCGCTTTCACAAAGGAAGACGGCGAAATTATCCCCGCCGCCGCTCCGGACCGCGTCTGAAATAAAGCGAGAAGCCGAGAAGGAGTTGTCGGCATGACTGAAGCGACCATGGTTTCGACTGCATCCAGCGTTGACGGCGCGCCCGCCATGACCGTCTTCGAACGCTACCTCACCCTCTGGGTTGCTCTTTGCATCGTCGTCGGCGTGGCGCTCGGCCATTTTCTGCCGGGCGTCTTCCATATCATCGGCGCGACGGAGATCGCGAAAGTGAATCTTCCGGTCGCGGCCTTGATCTGGCTGATGATCGTGCCGATGCTGATGAAGATCGACTTCGCGGCGCTGAAGGAGGTTTCGCGCCATTGGCGCGGCATCGGCGTGACGCTTTTCGTCAACTGGGCGGTCAAGCCCTTCTCCATGGCGCTGCTCGGCTGGATTTTCATCGGCCATCTGTTCCGGCCCTATTTGCCGGCCGAACAGATCGACTCCTACATAGCCGGACTCATCCTGCTCGCCGCGGCCCCCTGCACCGCCATGGTCTTCGTTTGGTCGAGCCTCACCAAAGGCGAGCCGCATTTCACCTTGAGCCAGGTTGCGCTCAACGACGCCATCATGATCGTCGCCTTCGCGCCGATCGTCGGCCTGCTGCTCGGCCTTTCATCGATCAGCGCGCCTTGGGACACGCTGTTTTTCTCGGTCGCGCTTTATATCATCGTGCCGGTGATCGTGGCGCAGATCGCCCGGAGGAGCTTTCTGACGTCGGGCGGCGAAGCGCGGCTTGCGGCGACGCTCGCGAAGATCGGACCGATCTCGCTTGTGGCTTTGCTTGCGACCCTGGTGCTGCTCTTTGGCTTTCAGGGCGGGCAGATCATTCGTCAGCCGGCCATTATCGCCATGCTCGCCGTTCCGATCCTCATCCAGGTCTATTTCAATTCGGCGCTCGCCTATGCGCTGAACCGCGTTGCGGGAGAAGAGCATTGCGTGGCTGGCCCGTCGGCTTTGATCGGCGCCAGCAACTTTTTCGAATTGGCGGTCGCGGCCGCGATCAGCCTCTTCGGCTTCGAGTCCGGCGCGGCGCTCGCCACCGTCGTCGGCGTGCTGATCGAAGTGCCGGTCATGCTCACCGTCTGTTCGGCGGTCAACCGAAGCAAAGGCTGGTACGAAAGCGGCGCGACGCGCGAACGCGCATTCGCGCCGTCCGACCAGACCTGACGCCGGCTACTCGCTGCAGAGCCGGTAGCCGAGGCTCCCAAGCTGAGCGCCGGAAAGCTTGAGCAGCGGGCCCGGCACCATGCCGCGCGAATTGCGGACGTGATTGAGGAAGATGCGGCGCAGCGACGGCTTGTAAGCCGAGGCGAAGACCGCCGTCATCTGCCGGTCGATGACGCCGCTGGTCGGGCCGCCGACCCAGGGCGCGTGGAAGCCGAACACGGCGCCCGGCGATACGCAAGACTGGGGCGCCGCGAGATAGAGCGTGCAGGAGGAGTCGCATTCGACCGGTCCGATGCGGACGGGTTCGCCGCGCGCCTGCGCCCGGGCGACACGCCCGATATAGGGCTCGACGCGGCCGCCATAGTCGTGATTGACCACGTCGAAAGCACTGGCGGGCGCAGAATAGAGTACAAGCGTCATCATTCCTGCAAGACCATAAGATCGCAGCATGGCTGTTCCTTTTGAGGCGCTTGGACGTTGCGTTCTATCGCCGCATTTTACTTAAAAGCCCCGCGGGCCAAGCGCGCGCCCCGGGAGCCGTTGCTCGGGCGCATGGCCCTGTCAGCTTCAACGTCTCAATCGTTACGCGAGGGCTCGCTGGCCTGCAAGTAGGCGCTTGAATTTGAACAAGGTTTTGACCAAAAAATCTTCAATCGCGGTCTTGAAATGGGCAGAGCGCGCCCTTACGGAGGCAGGAATGCGGCGCAAAAGCGAAAATGCGCGGTAAAGCTTCAGGCGCCGGCCGCCGGGAAGCCCGAGCGGCCGGCGATCTACATCTCGCGACTCAGCCGCGCTTGCGCTTCTTTTCCAAATCCAGCGTGAGCGACTTGCCGACGATATGCTCGCTGCGGCCGATGACGTGAGCGCTCGCGCCGACGATCAGCGGGTCGGGCCCGCGCACGACGCTATGGTCCTTGTTGGGATATTCGAGGCTCGAGAGAAAGTGCTGCATGCAGTTGAGCCGCGCGCGCTTCTTGTCGTCGGATTTGATCACGACCCAAGGCGCGTCCGCCGTGTCGGTGAAGAAGAACATCGCCTCCTTCGCCTCGGTGTAGTCGTCCCACTTGTCCATGGAGGCGCGATCGATCGGCGAGAGCTTCCACTGCTTCAGCGGATCGGTCTCGCGCGCCTTGAAGCGGCGCATCTGCTCCTCGCGGGTGACCGAGAACCAGTATTTGTAGAGGCGCACGCCGGAGCTGACGAACATGCGTTCGAGGTCGGGGCATTGCCGCATGAAGTCGAGATATTCGTTCGGCGTGCAGAAATTCATCACGCGCTCGACGCCGGCGCGGTTGTACCAGGAGCGATCGAAAAACACGATCTCGCCGCCGGCGGGAAGATGCTCGATATAGCGCTGGAAATACCACTGCTTGCGTTCGCGCTCGGAGGGCTTCTCGAGAGCGACGACGCGCGCGCCGCGCGGATTGAGATGCTCCATATAGCGCTTGATCGTGCCGCCCTTGCCGGCCGCGTCGCGCCCCTCGAAGATCATGACGATGCGCTGCTCGGTCTCCTTGGCCCAGTTCTGCGCCTTGAGGAGTTCGACCTGCAGCGCCGCCATATGGTCGAGATAGACCTTGTTGGACAGGCGCGTCTTATAGGGGAACTCCCCCGTCTCGAAAGCGTGGCGGATCGCCTCCGAATCGGCGCGCAGGCGGCGCACGTCCTCGCGATGGGGAGCCGGCTCGGCGAAGGCTTTGGCCGCGGGCGAAGCGGCTTCCTCCGCTTCGACGGCGCCCGCTCCCAGTTTCTCCAAAGCGTCGACCGCCGCTGCGCTGATCTCGTTCTTCGTCTCGTCCATTCCAATTCCTTCGGGCGAAAAGCGCGCGCCGGAACCGGCGGCCCCGCCGCCCCCGCGCGTGAAACTCCAAGATTGCGCCGAGAAGACCGAGCCTGGCAACGTCGCATATCGACGCGCCGCAAAGCTTGTGCGCGCGGCTCATTGCCACGGCACGCGCCCCTCCCTATAGTCCGCCGCCAAAACAGGGGCGGACCGCCCATAAAAACACAGGGAACCGGAAATCATGCTCGAGGGCCTGCGCGTCGCATCGCAGAACTGGATCGGCCGCACCATCATGGCGGTTGTGATGGGCGTCATCGTGGTCAGTTTCGCGATCTGGGGCGTCGGCGACGTCTTCCGCGGCATGACCTCCCAGCGCCTCGCCAAGGTCGGCTCCGGCGAGGTCACCGTCGAGCAGTTCAGAACCGCGTTCCAGGACGATCTGCGCCGCATCCAGCAGCGCCTGCGCCGCGCCGTCACGGCGGAGGAGGCGCACAAGGCCGGGATGGACCTTCAGGTCCTCGAGCGCCTGATCACCGACGTCTCTCTGGACCAGAAGGCCCGCCAGCTCGGCCTCGCCCAGAGCGACGAGGCGACCCAGCGCATGATCGCCAATGAAAAGGCCTTCCAGACCGCCGGGAAGTTCGACGCCGAGAAGTTCAAGGCCATCGCTCGCGACGCGGGCTTCACCGAGCGCAGCTTCCTCGCCGATCAGAAGACCGCCTATCTGCGCAAGACGCTGACGGACCTCGTCATCGCCGCCGTGGAGCCGCCCAAGCTGATGATCGAGGCGATCCACCGCTTCCGCAACGAAGCCCGCTCGGTCGACTATTTCGTGCTGCCGGTTTCGGCCGCCGGCGCCGCCGCGACGCCGTCGGACGAAGAGCTGAAGAAATATTTCGACGAGCGCGAGCAGACCTTCCGCGCCAAGGAATATCGCAAGCTCACCGTCCTCGAAGTCAGCCCCGCCTCCGTCGCCAAGCCGGCGGACGTCGCCGACGCCGAGGCGCGCAAGCTCTATGACGAGGTGAAGGCCAAGCGCTTCGGCGCGCCGGAGAAGCGCGAGGTGCGCCAGCTCGTCTTCAAGACCGACGCGGAAGCGCAGGCAGCCCTCGCCAAGCTGAAAGGCGGCGCGGATATCGACGCGCTGGCGGCCGAACTCAAGCGCAACCCGAAGGACGTCGACCTTGGCTTTGTCGAGCAGCGCGATTTCGGCGACGCCAAGGTCGGCGCCGCCGTTTTCGCCCTGCCGCAGCCCGGCGTGACGGAGCCTGTGACCACCGCCTTCGGCGCGGTGATTTCGGTCGTGAAGAAGATTTCGCCCGCCATCACCACCAAGACATACGAACAGGTCGCCGAGCAGCTCAAGGGCGAGGTCGCCCAGGGCAAGGCGGCCCCCGAAGTGCGCCGCCTGCACGAGGCGGTGGAGGACCAGCGCGCTTCCGGCAAGCCGCTCGCGGAAGCCGCCGCGGCCGTCGGCCTCAAGACCCGCGTGATCGACGCCGTCGACGACGCCGGCGCCGGCAAGGACGGCAAGGCTCTCGACGTTCCCGCCGGGGCCGATCTTCTGAAGGCCGCCTTCGCCTCCGATATCGGCGTGGACAATGAGACGGTGGCGACCCGCGACGGCGGCTATGTGTGGTTCGAGGTGAACGGCGTCGATCCCGCCCGCCAGAAAACCTTTGAGGAAGTGAAGGGCGCCGTCGCCGAAGCCATGCGCGCCGAAAACGCTCAGAAGGCGCTGGCGGCCAAGGCCGACGAGATCGCGGCGAAGATCAAGGGCGGCCAGTCGCTCGACGACGCCGCCAAGGCGCTGGGCCTCGAGGTGAAGCGCGCGACGGATGTGAAGCGCGCGCAACGTCCGGACTTTGCGACCAATACGATCGTGCAGTTCTTCGAGGTCGCGCCCGGAGGCTCCGGCTCGGTCTCGGTCGACGGCGGCAAGCTGATCTTCGTCGTGAAGGACGCGCAGACGCCGCCCTTCGATCCGAACTCGATCGAGTCGAGGACCATCGCCGAGCAGTTGAAGCCCGCTCTGCAGAACGATCTGCTCGAACAATATGTCGGCGGCCTCGAAAAGACGCTCAACGTCGAGATCAACGAAAAGGCGCTCCGCCAGGCGACAGGAGGGGAAAAGGAACAGTGACCGGCGCCATGTTCGAGCCTGACTTCGGGGCCTTCGGCGCCGATTACGAGGCCGGTCGGCCGAGTCTCGTCGTCACGCGCCTCGTCGGCGATCTGGAGACGCCCGTTTCGGCCTATCTGAAACTGTCGCGCGATCGCGACGGCGCCGCCTTCCTGCTCGAATCGGTGGAGGGCGGCGCGGCGCGCGGCCGCTACTCCATGATCGGCCTCGATCCGGACGTGATTTTCCGCGCGCTTGGCGACAAAGCGGAGATCAATCGCGACGCGCTCGCCGATAAAAACGCCTTCGCTCCCTGCGAGGCGCCGCCGCTCGTCGCTCTGCGCCAGCTCATCGCCGAGTCGGCCGTGCCGACGTCGTCCACGCAACTGCCGCCGATGGCGGCCGGCGTCTTCGGCTATCTGGGCTACGACATGGTGCGCCAGATGGAGCGTCTGGCGCCCGCCAAGGAAGACAAGATCGGCGCGCCCGACGCGCTGATGCTGCGCCCGACCGTGATGGTCGTCTTCGACACGGTGAAGGACGAAATCTCCATCGTGACGCCGGTGCGCCCCAAGCCGGGCGTCGCAGCGAAGGCGGCCTATGAAGCGGCGCTGACGCGCCTCGACCGCATCGTCGCGACGCTGGAGGCGCCGCTCGACCATCGCGACGCCGGCTGCGATCCGCAACTGCTCGCGGAGCCGCCCGTCTCCAACACGCCGGAGCCGCGCTTTCTGGAAATGGTCGAGCGCGCCAAGGAATATATCCGCGCGGGCGACATCTTCCAGGTCGTGCTGTCGCAGCGCTTCAGCGCGCCCTTCGCTCTGCCCGCCTTCGCGCTCTATCGCGCGCTGCGCCGCGTGAATCCCGCGCCGTTTCTCTGCTTCCTCGACTTCGGCGACTTTCAGATCGTCTGTTCGAGTCCGGAAATTCTCGTGCGCGCCGCCGAAGGCAAGGTGACGATCCGCCCGATCGCGGGCACGCGCTGGCGCGGCGCCGACAAGGCGGCGGACGAGCGCCTCGCCGCGGAGCTTCTCGCCGACGAAAAGGAGCGCGCCGAACATCTGATGCTGCTCGATCTCGGCCGCAACGACGTCGGCCGCGTCGCCAGGACGGGCACGGTGCGCGTCACCGACAGCTTCACGATCGAGCGCTACAGCCATGTGATGCATATCGTCTCGAATGTGGAAGGCGAGCTGGACGAAACGCGCTTCGACTGCATCGACGCGCTTTCCGCGGGCTTTCCCGCGGGCACCGTCTCGGGCGCGCCCAAAGTGCGCGCGATGGAGATCATTGACGAGCTGGAGACCGACAAGCGCGGCATCTATGGCGGCTGCATCGGCTATTTCGGCTCCGGCGGGCAGATGGACACCTGCATCGTGCTGCGCACGGCGATCGTGAAGGATGGCAGAATGCATGTGCAGGCGGGGGCCGGCGTCGTCTATGACAGCGAGCCGGCCTATGAGAATCGCGAATGCGTGAACAAATCGATGGCGCTTTTCCGCGCCGCCGAGGAAGCCGTTCGCTTCGCGACGAGAAAGAGGGGCGAATAGCGAGTAGCGAGTAGCGAATAGGAATTCTATTCGCCATTCGCCATTCGCCATTCGCGAAAACGTCAATGGCCGACCCCACAATATACGACGACGGCGACGATCCTTACCGACCGATCCGCGTCGGCGATCCCGGGCCCGCGGGCGAAGCGGCGAAATGGGGCATGCTGCTTTCGCGCTTCATGCGCATCGTCGCCCTGTTCTGGCTCGTGCAGGGCATGATGCATTGGCGCATCGTCCTGACGGCCCCGCAATCGATCTTCGACACGATGCCGCAAAATGCGGCCTTCGCGATCGTGTTTTTCGCCGTTCTGGATCTTGTCGCTGGCGTCGGCCTCTGGCTTGCGACGCCATGGGGCGGAGTGCTGTGGCTGCTCATCGCCAGCGCGCAAATTTTCCTCACCCTGAGCATGCCGGGCTTCTTTATCGGCGGCTACTGGCTCATCGGCGTCAACGCCATGCTTATTCTGATGTATTTCGCGCTGACATTCGAGGCCGGCCGCGATTCCGACGCTCAGCGCCTGCGGGAGCGCAGGCGCCGCAAAGCGGAGGCGCGCGCCTCGACGCGACCGGAAGGTTAGTTCGCCGGCCGCGCGCGCCCTGCATCTTTCCCTTACGCCGAAGCCGCGCCGGTGTGGATGATCGTCCCGACATGCTCGCCGCGCAAGGCGGCGGTAAGGCGGCCGGGAACCAGCCCGTTGACGATCTGCACATGCTCGAGATGGCGCGCCGTCGCCATGACCTCGACGAGCGCGCGGTCGAATGGCAGCGTGCCGTCGCTCTTTGCGAGGTCAGCGGCGCTCGTCTCGCGGAGCAGTTGCGCCTTGTCCCCGTCGGGGCCGTTGGGATCGGCCGTATACAGCCCGTCGACATCCTCGACGATCGTCAGGCCCGCGGCGCCGAGCGCGTCGGCCACGAGAAACGCGCCCGTATCGGCCCGGTGAGGCGGAATGCGCGAGGTTGGAAACTCGTGATGATGGTAGGGCGGAAAGGCGC
Source organism: Methylocystis parvus OBBP (assembly GCF_027571405.1). Lineage (GTDB taxonomy): Bacteria > Pseudomonadota > Alphaproteobacteria > Rhizobiales > Beijerinckiaceae > Methylocystis > Methylocystis parva. The sequence continues at coordinate 561,155 of NZ_CP092968.1, read as the reverse complement.
TGCCGACGACCGCCCGGGCGGCGGAAAGGTGGATGGAGAGCTGGCTCGCGATAGTCGGGTGCTCGACATAGGAGACGCCCTCCGGCGCAAGCAGCGACGCGAGGATATGCCCATTCTGACCGGCCTCGCTCGCTGCAAGCGGCGCCAGCGATCCGACGGGCAGGCCAAGATCGAGGCCGACGCCATAAAGATGGCGCGCGCGGACGCCGGCTCCCGTCAATATGAGCATGCGATGCTCGGGCAAAAGCTTCCGTAATTCCTCCACGATCGGGATAATCGCATCGGCGCCGCGGTCCATGATGGAGCGCCCGCCGATCTTGACGACCTGCAGCCAGGGCAGAAGGCGGATCGGCCGCCGGCCGGCGACCGGACGCGTGAGATCGCGGTCGAGAAGGGTCTGACGCGCGAGCGGCGACGCGACGTGTTTGATGTCGTTGGCGGTGTCGGACATAGGGGCCTCAGCTCGCGGTAATGATGGTGCCGACATGTTCGCCCGCCAGCGCGCGGGTGAGATTGCCGGGGACGAGACCATTGACGACCTGCGCCTCGCGGACGTGACGCGCCGCCTTCAGCAGGTCCAAAAGCGGAAACTCCAGGATAGAGTCGTGCAGTCCCTGCGCCTTCATCTCGTCGACGGAAATCTTCGGAATGAATTTGGCGTCCTTCGAGGTTTTGGGATTCGCGGTGTAGAGGCCATCCTCGTCCTTCACAAAGATCATCGCCTTACAGCCGAACTGCTCGGCGAGAAGGAAACATCCGGCGTCGGTGCGGTAAGGCGGAATGACCCCTTCGGCCGCCGGCCGCATCCAAAGATTGTAAGGCGGCATGCCGCTGAAGACGACGGCGTTGACCTCGGCGAGATAGAGCGGCACGGCGGAAAGCCCCGCGCCTTCGACCGCCGAAATGCCGTGTTTTGCGAGAAGCTGTCCCAGCATCGCGGCGTTCTGGTCCGCGACCGAGGCGCCGAGCTGCGAGAGCACGCCCGCCGGCAGGCCGAGCCCGGCCGCGATGGAATAAAGGTGCCGCGCCCGCGTGCCCGCGCCGGTGCCAATCAGAAGCTTGTGCGCTTTGCGCGCCTCGACAATCTCATCGACGAGCGGGTACACGGCCGCGCGGCCGCGATCGATGACGCTCTGTCCGCCGATCTTGATCACTGTCGCGTCCGGGAGAATGCGGAAGTCCGCCGAGGACTCCGCCGCAGCCAGAAGCTGAGCGTCGGTCAGCGACCGCTGCATCAGGAGCGCTTCGAGCTCCGCCGTCGAATGGTCCATCGCAAGCCTTCCGCCGTTGCCGTTCATCTTCTGAGATTCGCTACAGCTTAGACGAGCGGCTCGCAAGATGCGAAAATACGCTTCCTTCGCGCGCCCGGAAGGACGTGCGCAAGGAAAGAACGTCGCAGAACACATTAAGTTGCAACTTGCTCTCGCGCCCTTGCGCTACGAGGCGACCGCGTAGCGCTCGAGAAGCGCGTCGCGCGCCTCTGCGATGCGGCGGTAATCTTCGTCGCTGCCGCCAACATCCGGATGAGCGCTTTTGGCCAGCCGCCGGAAAGCGGCGTTGATCTGCGTCGCTTCGAGGGCTCCCTCGATCGGCAGATCCAGCGTCTTGCGGTGGTCGAGATCATCGCCGCCAGCCTCCACGCGAAGCAGAAAGGCTCTACGCTTCGCGCGCGCTTCAAGGCGCAGTTCGACCTGATCTTCCCGCCACCGGCGGCGCGACATGACAAGGCACTCGCCAAAGGCGACGCGGCCTTGCGTCTCCAGTTCATCGAGACTGAAAGGGCCGACGACGCCGTAGGGCGCCGCCAGACAGGCGCTGCGGCCGCTCGCGCCGCGCTCGATATGGCCGATCGTCGCCATATCGAGAACGCCCATCGAGCCGTTCCAGACGACCCATTGTTCCTTATCCGTCATGCAGCGGATCTTCACGCAAGCGCGGACCCCGCGCCTGCGCCCTTTTTGTCGGAAAGCCTTCGCCGTCGCGACGCCTTCCCGCCCGCATGCAGTTTCAGCGCCAGAGAGTCAGGGCGGATCGAGCCAGACGCGGCAAAGCGCTTTCCGCGCCGGGACGACAATGGCCTTTGGCAATTCCGCCCCTGCGCCGCAGCGCCCGAGCGACTGCGCATTCTCCAGATCGATGGAGACGAATTTTCCGAGCGTTATCTTCACCCGGTCAGGCGCTTGCGGATTGAAGGGGGCGGCGTTGTCGATGAGCGTCGCGCCGCCCTCCTCCGACCATTTGCTCTCCTTGTCGCCGCGCGAAACGTCGATCATGCAGGAATAGCCGGGGGCTCCCGGCCGTCCGCACCAGAAGACCTCGATCTGGACATTCGTTACGGCGCCGTCGACAAGCGTGACCGCCGCCTCCCCGGAAGCGCAGCGTTTCTTCGCCTCGAATTCACATTTGCGCGTTTCGCGGTTCTCGGCGTGCGCAAGCGTCACGGACGCGGGCGCGAAAAACATCGTCGATGCGAGCAGGATGGCGAGGAAGCTTTTGTTCATGACAAAATCTCGGATAAAGGCCTCTATGCGGTCGCCCGTTCGCGGATCGAAGAGAGCGATTCATCCACGATCAGCTCGCCATTGCGATAGACCGGACGCAGCAAATTCGCGCCGCCGTCGAGCGGCTGGAAGCGCGCGGAATCCACCGCGACCGTCCGGTATTGGCCATCATTGACGAGCCCGAGCAGACCCCGCTTCGAGCGCTTGCCGTGATCGGTGACGGGGTCCTTGTAGACGTCCCGCCAGACGCCGCCGATCTCCGCCGCGCTGGCCTTGTAGGCGAATTTCTGCGTGTCGCGGTCGAGCCGCTGCAGCAGCGCGCCGCCCATGCCGAAGGCGACATTCTCGGCGCTGAAGCCGTCGCGCACGACGCGCGCCAGCATGGCCTTGATGCTTTCCGGATTGACGCCGTCGCCCTGGATGACGCGGACGTTGCGGAGCACCTTGTAGCCCTTGGAGTTCACGTCGAAGCCGAAGCGCCCCGCGAGCAGCTCCAGCGTCTTGGCGACGATCGTCTCCGGATCGCCGCTGTCGGGACGCACGACAAGCGTCGCGCCGCTTTCGACGACCTTCTCGCGCAACGTCTCGCCCCACAGCTTTTCGACGGCCGCGAAAATGTCGTAGCTGTCGGAGACGCAGGCGAAGATTTTCCCCGGCTTGCCGAACTGCGCGACCATATTGGCGTAAGCGTCGACCTCGCCTTCGCGGCCCCAAGCCGTGATCGTGCTGTGCTCGGCGGCGGGAATGGAGAAGCCCGCCAGAGGCTCGTGGTAGAAATCGCGCGCCGCGAGCAGCGCCGCGAACGTATCGGTTCCCTTGAAGCTGACGAGATGCGCGAGCCCGCCAAGCGCGGCGCTCTCATAGCTCGACACGCCGCGCGCGCCGAAGTCATGGAGCTTGAACGGCAGCTCCGCTTCCGGATTGTCGGCGGTCTTTTCCAGCGCTTCCTTGATCGATTCGCGCACATGCCAGCTGATCGTCGCGACCGTCACCGGATACCAGACGCGCAACAACGCGGTCTCGACGTAAGAGGTGAGCCAGAAGAAATCCGGGTCCGTGTTGACGACGCTCATCATGGCGTTGCGCACGGGGATGACGCTGCCTTCCGGCGCCGCGCGGATGTCGAGCGGCATGTAGCCGCCATGCTTGTCGATGAGCTTCGCCCAGCCCGCCTCGTTGAACGGCGCGCCATGAGGCGCGAGCAGATCGCGCGCTTCCTCGATGTGCGCGCGCGTGACCGGCGTCAGAAACTCCTGTTTCAGGATCGCCTGAAGTCCGAAGAAAAGCGTGCGATCCCAAACGCCGCCACGGCTTTCGACATAGGAGAAGACGCGCGTCGTTCCCGGCGGGTACTGGAGGTAATGGCTGGTCTTGTAGCTGTCGGTGTTGAGGATTGGATTGACGGAGAACATGGCGAAACTCCTTCGCGCTGAAGCCCGCTTCGGGGTCTCTCCCCTCGGGGCGAATTGGAATTCAGTTCATTTCACGGACTTGCAGATGCAGGATGTGCGGCAGGATACGTAAGCGGCGCCTGCCGTCTTTGCGAACCGAAGGCGAAGCAATCCAGAGCGGCGGCGGCTATGCTGGACCGCTTCGCTCCTCGTCATGACGGCGCGCCATCACCACCCTGCCCCAAGAAAATGTTCGAGGATGAAAAAATGATCCTCGAACAGACTCGCGCGCATGTTCTGCACTTCCGAGATCGGAATCCACCTTGCGCGCGCCGCATCGTCAGCGCCGCGCACGGGCGGAAGCTCGCCCGACGGAAATTCGAAATAGAATGCATGCGTGACGGTGCGCCCACGCAGCGAACGGCCGGGATGGTCGAACACGGCTTCGCCGCGCAGATTGCCCCGCAGCACGGGGATCGGAATTTTCAGCCGCGTTTCCTCGCGCAATTCACGCAGGGCGGCGTCTCGCAACGTTTCGTCCTGAGCGACGAATCCGCCGGGCAAAGCCCAAAGCCCCTTCCCCGGCTGCGCCTTGCGCTTGACGAGCAGCACATGCCCGGAATGCGCGACCACCGCGTCGACCGTCACGAAGATCGGCGCGTAAGGCGCATCGGCCCAAGCGGCGCGATAGCTTTCGACATGACGAAATTCCTCGAGCGTCTGCCGATAGGCTTCCGTTTTGCGGAAGGCGTCGATGATCTCGAACACCGGCCGCGGCACATTGGCTTCGATGAGACGTAGCGCGCCCGCTTCTTCCGAATAGAGATGCCGACGTAGTTCGGTGGCGGAGAGCAGCGGCACGCTCGCGGCGTCAACGAGCTCCCACTGCGGAAACGCCTTCAGATAATAGCTCGAAGCGTCCTTGCTGAAGCCGAACAGCGCGATCGTATTTGCGTCGCCGGCGACGCTCGCGACGAGCGACTGCGCTTCCGCAAGCCAGGCATTATCGTTGTAGAGATGATCGCGCAGCGGCAGCGTCGCAACGCGCTTTGCGTCCGCGCCCAGCGCCGCCTCGATCATCACGACGCGCTCCGCATATGTCCACGGGTTTTTCGCCGTGCGCGGCGCCTCCGCCGACCCGACGAGCACCACGACGCGCTGCGAGAGCGCAAGCGCGCGTCGCAGAATGGCGAGATGTCCGAGATGGAAGGGTTCGAAACGGCCGATGAAGACCGCGAGGTCGTAGCGTGTCATGAGGCTCCCTCATGCGATGTCGGCGTCCGGTCCGCCCGGACGTTTCGGCGATCCGCCGATAATGCGCAGCTTAATGCGCCAGAAGTTTTCCACAAGGAGAAAGCGTCAGCTTCATTAACCGGGCTGACGGCGGCTCTTTAAATTCTTCGACAAATCGAAGCAAAAGCCGTGGAATCTTTAAGGCGGATTCAGCGTAAATCGATCATTGCAATTTATCGGATGTTCACCGAAACGGGGCAATCCTAGGTAAACGCCGGATTCAGGCTGTTATTTAAACTCAAGTTCATTCGGGTCGACTAATTTGAACCCATCAAGCGATCAATAGATGCGTAACGCATCAGACGATGGAGAAGAAGATGAGCGCCGTAACGAAGACAGCCCCCCAGCAGGCCCGCGTGGAGCGCATCGGCGAAATTCGCCCGGTCTATCTCGAGGCGCTGACCCTCGTCGAGCGTCTTCATCGTCGCCTTCTCGACGTCATCAAGGACGAGTTCGACCGCCGCGACCGCGGCGACGTGAATTCGGTGCAGGCCCTGCTGCTGTATAACATCGGCGACAAGGAGCTGACCGCGAGCGAGCTGCGCACCCGCGGCTATTATCTCGGCTCGAACGTCTCCTACAACGTCAAGAAGCTCGTCGAGATGGGCTACCTGCATCACGCCCGCTCGCGCCTCGACCGCCGCTCGGTCCGCATTTCGCTGACGCCGAAGGGCAAGGAGATTCACGACATCGTCGCGCAGCTCTACGACAAGCACGCCACGACCATCGAGCATATTGGCGGCGTCTCCTGCGACGAGTTCAAGAACCTCAACCAGTCGCTGACGCGTCTGGAGCGCTTCTGGACCGACCAGATCCGCTATCGCCTCTGATCCGCTCCTCCCCTTCTTCTATCGCAGACTTCGCCGGCGGCGGCCTTCGGGCGCTCGCCGGCGCTTTTGATTAATATCAGTTAATTCTGCTAAGCTCCCGACCGCGGCGAATTGCGAGCAGGTCGGGGAAGGCTCTATGTGCTGGAATTTGCCAGTTTCCGTAGGCATGGCCGCAATTGGCGGCGGGGCCTCGGCGGTTGCGCGCCGAAGAGGCGCCCCCACCGCGGTCTGGATCGCCCTCGCCTTTTTCGCCGCGATGGAAGCCTTGCAGGCGGCGGGCTATCTCGTCATCAACGCCTGCGGAACGCCCGCCAATCGGGCGATCACATTCCTGTCCTTCCTGCACATCGCGATCCAGCCCATCTTCATCAACGCCATCTCGCTGGAGCTGATCCCGCCCGAGATTCGCAACCGCATCCGGTCCTATGTCTATTTCATCTGCGGCGCCTGCACTGTCCTTACGCTCGCGCAACTGCTGCCGCTGGACTGGGCCGGCGACTGTCGCATCCCCGAAACCATGTGCGCCCGGACGCTCTGCACGCGCTCGGGCGACTGGCACGTCGCCTGGGACATTCCGCTCAACGGCCTTGGAACCTGGATCGACAATTTCATCGGCGCCAATTGGGGCCTGCCTTTCTATATGCTCGCGGTCTTCGTCGCGCCGATCATTTATGGTTCATGGCGATTCGCCATCTTCCACTTGCTGCTCGGCCCGGTCTTCGCCAATGCGCTGACGACCCAGAACAACGAAGTCCCGGCGATCTGGTGCCTCTTTTCCGTCGGCATCGTCGGCCTGGCCTTTTTCCCGCCAATGCTGGACTGGTTCAGGGTGAGGAGCTGGCCCCTTTGGCCGCGCGGTTGGACCGGCGCCGGCGTCCCGGCATAGTTCAGCCCCCGATGCGCTCTGGCCTAACCCGACCGGAGCGCCTATTTTTCGAAAGAATTAACCCACGCTCGGGGGCTCCATGCGCTGGTCCTTCACGCTCGGCACGTTCAAAGGAACCGCCGTCCGGATCCATCTCACGCTCTTGCTTTTCCTCGCCTGGATCGGGATGGCCGCATTCCAGCGCGGCGGCGCCGAGGCGGCTGGGGAGAGCGTGCTGTTCATCTCCGCCATTTTTCTTTGCGTCGTGCTGCATGAATTCGGGCACATACTGACCGCCCGCCAATTCGGCATCGTCTCGCCCGAGGTCACGCTGCTGCCTATCGGCGGCGTGGCGGACATGGAGTCCATGCCGCAAAAGCCCTATCAGGAGCTTCTGATCGCGGTCGCCGGACCGGCCGTCAACATTGTCATCGCCGGCTTACTCATCCTGGTCGCGGGGGCGTTCAATTTTGGCGACGCCGCGCATATCAGCGATCCGTCCATCAGCATTTTCGAGCGGCTCGCGGCGACCAACGTCTTTCTCGCCGTCTTCAACCTGATCCCGGCTTTCCCGATGGATGGCGGCCGCGTCCTGCGCGCGGCGCTCGCAATGTGGCTCGGTCAGGGCAAGGCGACCCGCATCGCCGCCAATATCGGCCAGGGATTCGCCTTCCTTCTCGGCTTCGCCGGTCTCTTCGGCCATCCCATGCTGCTCTTCATCGCCATCTTCGTCTATATGGCGGCGGCGGGCGAGGCGCAGATGACGACCATGGCCGAGGCGGCGCGCGGCCTGCCCGCCATCGACGCGATGGAGCACCGCATCGCGACGCTCAATCGCGGCTCCACCGTCGGCGAAGCGGTCGACATTCTGCTCGCGACCTCGCAGGACGATTTTCCCGTGGTGGACGGCGCCGGCCGGCCCGCAGGCCTTCTGTCACGGGCGGAGATCGTCGAGGCGCTGCGCGTCTCCGACGCGAGCGCGCCCGTCGCTCCCTTCGCCAGGAAACAGATCGCGACCATCGGCGCGCATGAAACGATCGACGCCGCCTTGCCGATCCTCAATGGCGGCGACCCCGTCGGGGTGGTGGACGCTGAAGGCAAGCTCGCAGGGCTGCTGACGCGGCAGTCGCTCGCGGAGATCATGATGATCCGCGACGCGCGGCCGGATTGGCGCTTTCCGAGGCGGGAGATCGCGTCCTGAGCGGGCCGGTTGCCTAACTCCCCCACCCGTCCTATTGAAAAATCAACGTCACGCCGCGCGCCGCGCTCTGGAAAGCACATGTCCAACGTTACGCTGATCGACAATTACGACAGCTTCACCTTCAATCTGGTCCATTATTTCGGCCAGCTCGGGGCGAATGTCACCGTGCATCGCAACGATGCGGTTTCGGTCGCCGACGTGCTGGCCGAGGCGCCGGACGCCATCGTGCTTTCGCCCGGCCCCTGCACGCCCCATGAGGCCGGCATCTGCATGGACCTGATCAAGGCCGCCTCGGCCAGCATCCCGATTTTCGGCGTCTGCCTCGGCCATCAGTCGATCGGCGAGGTTTTCGGCGGCGACGTCATCCGCGCGCCGCTGCCGATTCACGGCAAGATGGCGACGATCCTCCACAAGGGAGACGCGGTGTTTCGCGGGATCGACGGCCCCTTCCAGGCGACGCGCTACCATTCGCTCGTCGTCAAGCGCGAGACCCTGCCCTCCTGCCTGCGCATCACCGCGGAAACGCCCGACGGGCTGATCATGGCGCTCTCGCACAACGAACTGCCGACCCATGGCGTGCAGTTCCACCCCGAGAGCATCACCTCGCAGCACGGCCACAAAATCCTGCAGAATTTCCTGGAACTCGCGGCCGAGTGGAATCAGGGGCCGCGCGCCGGGAAGAAGGCGGCTTAAGCCTCGTCTCAATCCTCGCCCGCCGATGCGGGAGACGGACAGGCAGGGGAAGGACCGGCGGGCGAACCCTCGATGCAAGACTTCAAACCCTATATCGCCACTCTCGCCGAAGGCCATCCGCTGGCGCGCGAAGAAGCGCGCGCGGCCTTCTCGCTGATCTTCGACGGCGCAGCGACGCCGGCTCAGCTCGGGGCCTTTCTCCTGGGCCTGCGCATGCGCGGCGAGACGGTCGACGAAATCATCGGCGCGGCGGAGGCGATGCGCGCCGCAATGACGCCCGTTTCAGCCCCCGCCGACGCGATCGACATTGTCGGCACCGGCGGCGACGGCGCCGGCACCTACAACATCTCCACTCTCGCGGCGCTCATCGCCGCCGCCGCCGGCGCCACCGTCGCCAAACATGGCGGCAAAGCCTCGTCTTCGCGCTCGGGCGCTTCGGACGTGCTCGGCGAACTCTGCGTCAAGGTCGGGATTTCGTCCGCCGCCGCCGCCGCCTGCCTGCAAAACGCCGGCATCTGCTTCATGGCCGGGCCGACCCACCATCCGGCGCTGCGCCACGCCGCGCCGGTGCGCGCGGAGCTGGGGGTGCGGACGATTTTCAATCTGCTCGGCCCACTCTGCAACCCCGCGCGCGTCGAGCGCCAGATCTTCGGCGTCTATGCGCGCGACTGGCTCGAGCCGCTGGCGAGAGTGCTGCGGGAGCTCGGCTCCAAACGCGTCTGGCTGCTCCATGGCGCCGACGGCCTCGACGAGGCGACGACGACCGGGATCACCCATGTCGTGGCGCTGGAGGACGGGACCATACGCGACTTCGACATCGCGCCCGAAGACGCCGGCCTCCCGCGCGCGACTGCGCAACAGCTCGTCGGCGGCGACCCGGCGCATAACGCCAAGGCGCTCCGCGCCGTGCTGGCCGGCGAAAAAAACGCCTATCGCGACATCGCCGTCCTCAATGCGGGAATCGCCCTCGTCGTCGCCGGGCGCGCGGCCGATTTGCGCGAGGGCGCCCGCCTCGCCGAGCGGGCTCTCGACACGGGCGCGGCGGCGGAGAAACTGGAGGCGCTCGTGCGGCATTCGAATGCGGAAATGTGAGAGTCGCCGCGACCTCATGCGGGATAGGCTTGCGGCTTCCAATCCGCTATTCAATTAGCTGAATCATTGGCGGCGCGCGGCGCGCCTCCGTCAGGCTCGAAGACATGACCGACATTCTCGACAGAATTGAAGCCTATAAGCGCACCGAAATCTCCGAGGCCAAGGTGCGCATGCCGCTCGCGACGCTGGAGCGCAATGTGCGCGACCACGATCCGCCGCGCGGCTTCGTCCATGCGATCGAGGCGAAGCTCGCCCAGCGCCGCATCGCGCTGATCGCGGAAGTGAAGAAGGCGTCGCCCTCCAAAGGCGTCATTCGCGAGGATTTCGATCCCCCCAAGCTCGCCAAGGCCTATGAGAAAGCCGGAGCCGCCTGTCTCTCCGTGCTGACCGACGGCCCCTCCTTCGACGGCAAGCTCGAAGATCTGGAAGCGGCCCGCAGGGCGACGCATCTTCCGGCGATCCGCAAGGACTTCCTCTTCGATCCCTATCAGGTGTTCGAGGCGCGCGCCTATGGCGCGGACTGCATCCTCATCATCATGGCGGCCGTCAACGACGAAGAGGCCAAGGCGCTCAACACCGCCGCGCACGACCTGCGCATGGACGTGCTGGTCGAAATCCACGACGAGCGCGAACTCGACCGCGCCCTCGCGCTCGAGACGCGGCTGATTGGCATCAACAACAGGAATCTGCACGATTTTTCGGTATCTCTCGAAACCAGCGAGCGACTCGCCGAGAAGGTGCCGCACGACAAGATCGTCGTCGCCGAGAGCGGCATCATGACTCATGACGACTGTCTGCGTCTGGAGAAGTCGCGCATTTTCACTTTCCTCGTCGGCGAGAGCCTGATGCGGCAGGAGGATGTCGAGGCGGCGACGAAACAATTGCTCAATGGCTGAGCCTCATGAACCAAACTGGCGTCCACCAATAAAAACGACGATTGAGACAATCGGTCGCTCAACCGACCTCACAGGGGCTCGAAGGGCGTTTTACCTCGGTGGTTAACAAATTGTTGCCCTGAAATCTCTCGATTGTTCAGCGGTTTAATCCAAAGGATCAAAACCGCGCGATTCGTCCGACACGTACGTTAAAGCTTTCAACACCGGACCCGCCTGATTGTGGACAGCGACACAGGCCGAGGGGTTCATGTCCGCACGATCTTTGACTGAGCCGAGCGAAATCGGCGCGCAGCCGTCGACTATTCGCGTCGACCTGGCGGGGCGCTTCATGTTGCCGTCGAAGCGGGAGCATGACTGCCAGATCGTGGCGATGTCGACGACCGAAATGCGGGTCGCGTCTGACGCGACGCCGCGCCTCGGCGATCAGGTGATCGTCTATATCGCAGAGCTCGGCCGCTTCGAAGGCGTGGTCGAACGGCACGAAGACGACGGATTTTCCCTCGGAATGACCCTCCCGCCGCTCAAATACGAAAAGCTGGCGGACCAACTCCAAGGTCTCGCCAGTCGCGGCGATGATTTGGACCCGCAGATCGCCCGCCGTCATAAGCGCTTCGTGCCCTTGACGCGGGTGACGACGGTTCGCTTGCCGAACGGCAAGGAGCGCATGGCGCGGATCAACGATCTCTCCGCCTCTGGCGTGAATGTCGAATTCAATTTCGCCGTTTCGAAAATGAATATTCCCGAGGGCGGGAAGATTTTCATCGGCTCGAAATCGGCGACGGTCCTTCGAACCTTCGAAGGAGGATTCGTCGCCGAATTCGACGACGCCTTCGAAGAGGAAAGCGTCAACGAACGCACCACGCTGTAGCGCGCTCGTCGCGAAAGCCCCGCTTTCCGCCCTCTTGTCTTGCGCGGCTCAAAAGCGCAAAAGCGCCCGCATGACAAAGCTCACCCATCTCTCCGCGGCCGGCGACGCCCATATGGTCGACATTTCCGCCAAAGCGGACGCCACGCGCGTGGCGCGGGCGCGCGGCCGCGTCGCGATGGCGCCGGAGACGCTGGCGCTCGCCATTGCCGGTCAGGCGAAGAAGGGCGACGTCTTCGGCGTCGCGCGCATCGCCGCCATCATGGCGGCGAAAAAGACGAGCGACCTCATCCCTCTCTGTCACCCCCTGCCCCTGACGCGCGTCGCCGTGGAGATCGCGCCCGACGAAGCGCTCCCCGGCCTTCGGGTCGAGGTCGAAGCGGGCGTCACCGGCAAGACCGGCGTCGAGATGGAGGCGTTAACCGCCGTCTCCGTCGCATGTCTCACCATCTACGACATGCTGAAGGCCGTCGATCGCGCCATGCGCATCGAGGGCGTGGAGCTTGTCTCCAAGGAGGGCGGCAAGAGCGGCGACTGGCGGCGGGAAGATAAGTGAAAATCACACAGCCGTCATTGCGAGCATTTTTTTCGAAGTCGGGTATACCCGACTTCGCGGAAACGCGAAGCAATGACGGGGAGGCCGGAAATGTCCGATAACAAGCTCCTCGCCGTCGACGACGCCCTCGCTCGCGTGCTCGCCGGCGCGACGCGCCTGGGCGAGGAAACCGTCGCGCTCGCAGATGCGCGCGGCCGTACGCTCTCGCGCGATCTCGTCGCGCGGCGCACCCAGCCGCCGGTCGACGTCTCGGCCATGGACGGCTATGCGGTCCACGTCGCCGATCTGGCGCGGGGGCCCGTCAAGATTGTCGGCGAGAGCGCGGCGGGCCACGGCTACGGGGCGCCGCTCGGACCCGGCGAGGCGGTGCGCATCTTCACCGGAGCCCCCGTGCCTGATGGCGCCGACGCCATCCTGCTGCAGGAGGACGCCGAAGTCGAAGCCGGCAATGGCGGCGTCAAGCCCGGCGCCAGCGCCGGCAATCACATCCGTACGGCCGGCCTCGATTTCCGGGAAGGCGCCGCCGCGCTCTTCGCCGGAACGCGGCTCGGCTTCGCGGAACTGGCGCTCGCCGCCGCCATGAACCACGCCATGCTCCCGGTCGCGCGCCGCCCGCGCGTCGCGCTGCTCGCCGCGGGAGACGAACTCGTGCCGCCCGGCGCAGAGCCCGGCCCGTCGCAGATCATTTCGACCAATAACTTCGCCGTGGCTGCGATCGCCGAAGAAGCGGGGGCGGAGGTGATCGATTTCGGCATTTTCCGCGACGACCTCGCCGAACTCGAACGCGCGATCGGAATCGCGCGCGAGGCGCAGGCCGACATTCTCGTCACGCTTGGCGGCGCTTCTGTCGGCGACCGCGACTTGCTGCGCCCGGCGCTCGCACGTCAGGGCATGACGCTCGACTTCTGGAAGATTGCGATGCGGCCCGGCAAGCCGCTCATTTCCGGGCGCCTCGGCGACGCGCATATTCTCGGCCTGCCCGGCAATCCGGTGGCGTCCATCGTCTGCGCGCTCGTCTTCCTCGCGCCGCTGATCCGCGCCTTGCAGGGCGACCCCGGGTCGGGCGCCGACCCGACCGAAACCGCCATCGCCGGCGCGGACCTCCCGGCCAATAAGGGCCGGCGCGACTATATGCGCGCGACGCTCGCCAAGGACGCGGAAGGCCGCCTCGTCGCGACGCCGATGCCCATGCAGGATTCCTCGCTGCTGACGGAGCTGGCTCGGTCGCAGGCTTTGCTCATCCGCGAACCCGGCGACGCGCCGCTGCCGGCGGGCGCGCCCTGCCGCATCTGGCGGCTGTAAGGACAAAGCGATCAGGTGAAGGTTTCCTCATCCTGAGGAGCGCGCGAAGCTCGCGTCTCGAAGGACGAGGAACCTTCATTTGCCGAAATCTGGCGCGCGCCCTCGTGCTTCGAGACGCCACCTTCGGCGGCTCCTCAGCATGAGGGCGAGGACTGTCGATCTTCACCCGGCTGCTCTGAAGAACTGGACCGCCGCCCGTGACTTTGGCGCTGCAACATGGCAAAGAGGCGTCCGTCCGCCGCTCAAGAATCGCGCAACGGGAGCCTGCCCATGTCCGTCATCGATTCCGTTCGCAAAGTCCTCGTGCCGATTCATCCAGAGGGCTATGTCTTCATTGCGGGTTTCGCCGTCGCCGCCTTCGTGCTCGACTGGATTTCCCCCACGCTGGGCTGGATCGGCTTCATCGCTACGGCCTGGTGCGTCTATTTCTTCCGCGATCCGCCGCGCGTCACGCCGCTCAAGGACGGGCTCGTCGTCTCGCCGGCCGACGGCGTGATCTGTTCGATCGGTTTCTTCCTGCCGCCGCCGGAGCTCGGCATGGGGGCGGAGCCGCTGCAACGCATCTCCGTCTTCATGAGCGTCTTCGACGTCCATGTGAACCGCACGCCCGTCACCGGACGGATCGCGAAGATCGCCTACAAGCCCGGTCTCTTCGTCAACGCCGATCTCGACAAGGCGTCCGAGGACAATGAGCGCAACGGCCTCGTCATCGAGACGCCGCGCGGCCGCTTCGGCGTCGTGCAGATCGCGGGCCTCGTTGCGCGCCGCATCGTCTGCTTCGCCAAGGAAGGCGAGAGCCTCGGCGTCGGCGAGCGTTTCGGCCTTATCCGCTTCGGCTCGCGCGTGGACGTCTATATGCCGTCATCCGCCCGCGCCATGGTGGCGGTCGGCGCGCGCGCCATCGCCGGCGAGACGGTCCTCGCCGACCTCACGGCGGATGCGCCCACGCTGACCTTCAAGACGGGCTGAGGCGAGAACGCACATGAGCGACGACCAGGGTTTCCAGCTATCGCCTATGGAGCTGCGGCGGCTGCGCTTCCGCAACATTCCCATCCGCGTGGTGCTGCCCAATCTCGTGACGCTGCTGGCGCTCTGCATGGGCCTCACGGCCATCCGCTACGCCATCGAGGAAGACTTCGTGAAGGCCGTCACGGCGGTCATGGCGGCGGCGGTGCTCGACGGGCTCGACGGACGCCTCGCCCGCGCCATCAAGGGCACGTCGCGCTTCGGCGCCGAGCTGGATTCGCTTGCGGATTTCATCGATTTCGGCGTCGCGCCGGGCCTGCTGCTCTATCTCTGGGCGCTGCACGAGATCAAGGGTCTCGGCTGGTTCGCCGTGCTGGCCTTCGCCATCGCCGGCGCGCTGCGCCTCGCGCGCTTCAACGTGATGATGGACGATCCGAGCAAACCGGCGTGGCACGCGGAATTCTTTGTCGGCATGCCCGCGCCCGCCGGCGCCGTGACCGTGCTGCTGCCGCTCTATCTGCATTTCTCGGCGCTGGAGCTGCCGGCCTCCAAAGCCTTCGTGCCCTTCTACATCGTCTATGTCCTGGCCATCGCCTTCCTGATGGCGAGCACCATTCCGCATTTCTCGGGCAAGCGCATCGGCCGCATCCCGCGCGATCTGCTCATCCCCGTGCTCTTCGGCGTCGGCGTGACGGCTCTGCTGCTCGCGATCTATCCGATGGAGCTGCTGGCGGTGGTCAGCATCGGCTTCCTCGCCATGATCCCCTTCAGCGTGAAGCGCTACAATGCGCTGGCGAAGGCGGAGGCGGAGAAGGCGGAGGGAAGCGCAGGAGCGAGCTAAGGCCGCTTTGGAACGTATCGGACCGACGGCAAATCCTTGAAGTGCGCGTCGCAAGTAAGAAGACTTGCATCGTAATCCAAAGCCGTCGCATAAACGATTGCGTCCGCAGTAGCCAGCTTGTGTTTCGCGCAAAACTCGGCGGCCGCCAGCGACAGCTTCGTATCAAGTGGCGCGACCAGGCAGAGTTGCGTGAATGCGATCACTTGATCGGCCTTGTCCTCGCCAACTTCCCTCACAAGCCATTTCGCGAGTTCAAGCTGAACGATCGTTGGCACAACCCATTCTTCGCGCGAGGGAATTTCCTCTTGAAGATCCCGCCCGGTCGAGGAGTCGATGAGCCATTCGATCCACGCCGATATGTCAACGACCAGCATCAATAGCGGTCTTTACGGTCGCGATAATCATCGGGCCTGGAGCCCTTCGCCAAGCCCCGCAGCGAGTCACGCTCCGGCACGGGAACCAGGAGCACCCCCGTCCCCTTTGGAATAAACGCAAACTACTGGCCCGCTTTCCATTTGCGCGCTTCGCGGACCGCCTTGGGTATGGAAATCTGGAACTTTACCGACAGCGTCGCCGTATCTGACATCTTACGCCTGCCTACCGATTGCCTTTGCGTAAGATTTATCGCGCCTCAGTCAACACTTCAACGGCCCGCTACCGGCGGCAGCGGCGAGGTCTCCACCTTCTGCGCCACAGATGGAGGCGGCGGCGGGGTTTGGGGAACGCTCGTCGTTCCCGCGACCTCGTCGCCGCGAAAATCCGGGATCGCCATCTTGTCGGCGTCGCTCGCGCGCGGGGCGGCGATATGGGCGCCGATTTTCTTGACCACATCCGGCGCCTCGGCGAAGGCGCCGTGGCCGATATAGTCCGTCGAAAAGGACGAGATGTCGTGCACGGCGATTCCGAGACGGTCGAGTTCAGCCTTGTCCTCGGGCTTCGCCGGGTCCATCGCGCCAAGGCGCGGACGATCGCCGGCGATGCGCGAAGACAGCGCCAGCGCCCGGTCATTATTGGCGACGAAGATCGAGACGCGATGCGGATCGAGACGCGCGACCTGCTGGCGGAAAACGTTGAGATCGATGTCGGGATTGGCGAGCATCACCTCGCCGAGCTTGCCGTCGAGATCGGGATGGCCGGAAAGGGCGACGTCGCGCAGCGTCTCCATTGTGAGCCATGAGCCCATGGAATGCGCGAGAATATGCACGCGCCCGACGCCCGGCTCCCTGGCGAGCGCCAGTATGACCTTCTCCAGCGCGTCGCGCGAGACGGTCGCGGCCTCCTTGTCGGACTCGTAATTGAACAGGCCGCCGCGCGAATTCCAGGAGAAGAGCGCGGGAACGCCTGAAAAGCCGCCATCCGCCACGATCTGCGCCAGACGGAAACGCGCTTCGTCATGGCTCGTATTGAAGCCGTGCACATAGAGCAGAATGTCGCGCGAACTGCCGACGCGCCCCGAAAGATGCGTCGCAATCTCGTCGAAGAACTCCTCCTCGTCGAGATTGCGTTTGGAGAGAACGGTGAAATGGCGACGCCTGTCGGACTGCCCGAAGCTCGGCCGCTCGACGGCGCCCGGCCGGTGGTTCTGCGGCACGCCGACGGCTGTCAGCGAAAAATGCGGCCGCCCGTCATCGGTCGCACCCTCGCTGCGCCGCGTGGATGCGATGAAGAGCGGCACGCGATTGGGCTCGCCTTGCGGCCCCGAGACGAAGGAGGCGGCGTTGGTGATATGGCCGTCGACCGCGCGCATGCCGTCCGAGACGCAGCCCGAGAGAAGCGTCGCGGCGACAAGGGCTGTTAGTTTGAGCGAAGCTTTGCGCAATTACGGATCCAGCGCGACCGGGATTTTTTGCACAGTTACGTTCCCGAAGACGTCCCCGCCGGAAATTGTTCTTACCCGAGAAAGCGTCGAAAGCGGGGCGATCATGCCGCGCCGCACACTGAA
Organism: Methylocystis parvus OBBP; assembly: GCF_027571405.1. GTDB lineage: Bacteria > Pseudomonadota > Alphaproteobacteria > Rhizobiales > Beijerinckiaceae > Methylocystis > Methylocystis parva. Next base: position 543,921 of record NZ_CP092968.1, on the reverse strand, counting down.
AAGTTGAGACATTCAGTTAACAACTTGCAAATTTGCCGCACTTGCGCGGCCGCGCCGAGGGTGCATAGTGCGCGGCCAAAAGAACAGGATAACGGGCAAGCAGGGTCATTTGCTCGGGCGCTGAGGGTGAGACAATCCCTCCCCTTTACGGGGAGGGCGGCCCCGCGAAAGCGGGGTCGGGTGGGTCAAACTCGATCCGCCGCCATCGCTCAAGCGAACCCCACCCGGCGGTCTGCGACCCGCCGACCTCCCCGTAAAGGGGAGGTATCGGGCGCCGCTCTGGCGAAAGAGCTGTTTGCGCGGTCGTCTTACAAGGGAGAATGGCGCTCCTCGATGAGCGTCAGGAAACGCGATGCGGATCAGAATTTTGGGTTCGGGCGCCGGAGGCGGCTTCCCGCAATGGAACTGCAATTGCGCCAATTGCCGCGCGGTGCGCGCCGGCGCGCCGGGTTTTTCGCCGCGCACGCAATCGTCTCTCGCCGTCTCCGCCGACGGCGCCAATTGGATCCTGCTCAATGCCTCGCCCGATCTGCGCGAACAGATCGCCGCCGCGCCCGAGCTCGCGCCCGCTGAAGGCGATCCCGTCCGCGCGAGCCCGATCAAGGCCGTGGCGCTCACCAATGGCGACGTCGACCACGTCGCGGGCCTTTTGAATCTGCGCGAAGCGCAGCCTTTCAGCGTCTATGCCGCCGGCCGCGTACTGCAGGCGCTCGGCGCCAATCCGATCTTCACCATCCTTCAGACGCAGCTCGTGCCGCGCATCGAATTGCGCATGGATGAAACGATCCCGCTCAAAGGCGCCGGCGTCGATCTCGGCCTCACGATCCGCGCCTTCCCGGTGCCGGGCAAGATCGCGCTCTATCTCGAGGACAAGAACGCGCCGAATTTCGGCACGAGCGCCGGCGACACGCTCGGCTTCGAGATCGCCGAGACGAAGACGGGCAAGTCCTTCTTTTACGTTCCCGGCTGCGCGAAAGTCGACGAGGCTCTCGCCAATCGCCTGCGCGGCGCGGCGCTCGTCTTCTTCGACGGCACGCTCTATCACGAGAACGAGATGATCGAGCAGGGCCTGCTCGGCAAGACAGGCTCGCGCATGGGCCACATCAATATGAGCGGCGAGGACGGCTCCGTCGCCGCCTTCGCGACTTTGGACGTCGCGCGCAAGATCTATGTGCACATCAACAATTCGAACCCGGTTCTCGACGCCGACTCCAGGCAGCGCGCCGATGTCAATGCGGCGGGCTGGGAGATCGGGGCGGACGGCATGGAGGTGACGCTATGAACCAGATCGTGACCGATTGGCGCGATGCCGCGCCGCTTTCACGCGCCGATTTCGAAGCCGCGATCCGCAATGTCGGCGTCGAGCGCTATCACGACAAGCACGAGTTCCATAAGCTGCTGCATGGCGGCAAGCTCGCCAAGCATCAGGTCGCCGCCTGGGCGCTCAACCGCTACTGCTATCAGGAGGCCGTTCCGCGCAAGGACGCGGCCTTCATGAGCCGCGTGCATGACCGCGAGCTGCGCCGCGAATGGATCCATCGCATCCACGACCATGACGGCCTCGGCGAGGAAGGCGGTGGCATCGAGCGCTGGCTGGTGCTCACCGACGCGCTCGGCTTTCCGCGCGACTATGTGACGTCGCGCCGCGGCGCCCTGCCCGCCACCAAATTCGCCGTCGAAGCCTATGTGCGCTTCGTCGTGGAGCAGCCGCTCGTCATCGCGGTCGCATCGTCGCTGACCGAACTTTTCGCGCCCTCCATCCATCGCGAGCGCATCGTCGGGATGCTGGAGAATTACAATTTCGTCGACGACCATGTGATGGCCTATTTCAAGCGCCGTCTCTCACAGGCGCCGCGCGACTCCGAATTCGCGCTCGCTTATGTGCTGGACAACGCCCGCACGCGCGAGGAGCAGGAAGCCTGCGTCGCGGCGGTGCGCTTCAAATGCGACGTCTTGTGGGCGCAGCTCGACGCCTTACATCACGCTTACGTCACGCCGGGGCTGATCCCGCCGGGCGCGTGGCGGCCGGGGGAATGAGCAGGCACCCACCGTCATTGCGAGCGAAGCGAAGCAATCCAGAGCCACAATAGCTGCCCCTGGATTGCTTCGCTTCGCGCGCAATGACGGAAAAGGAGCGGGCGACGCGGCGCCAGTAAGACCGGGTTAAGAATGACGACTTCTCGCTACATCATCGGCCCGGACTCCCGCCCCGCTTTCACGCGCTATGCACGGCTGCATGACGACCGCGCGCGTCAACGCACCGTCATTCTCGCGCCCGAGCGCGCCTATGAGCTCGACCCGATCGGCCTCATTGTCCTGAAGGCCATCGATGGCGAGACGACCATCGCCGAGCTTTGCGCGCGTCTGGCGGCGCAATACAAGGCGCCGCTCGACGTCATTACGCGCGACGTCACGAACCTGCTGCAGGGTCTCGCCGACAAGCGGCTGCTGCGCGACGGCGTCGATCTTTTCTCGCCGCCCAAGCTCTCCGATTTCGCGTCGTCCGTCGCGCCCTTCGCAGGCGGGCCGGCGGGGCTGCTCGCCGAGCTGACGCATCGCTGCCCGCTTCAATGCCCTTACTGCTCCAATCCGCTGGAGCTCGAGAAATCCAATGTCGAGATGACGGCGGCGCAATGGGGCGAGACGTTTCGTCAGGCGGCCTCGATCGGCGCGCTGCAACTGCATCTTTCCGGCGGCGAACCCACGGCGCGGCGCGATCTCGAAGAGATACTGACTTACGCCGTCGAAGCGGGGCTCTATACGAATCTGGTCACGTCGGCCGTGCTGCTGACGCGCGAGAAGCTGGAGCGCCTCGCGCGGATCGGCCTCGACCATGTGCAGGTCTCGATACAGGACGTGGTTCCGGAAAGCGCCGACCGCATCTCGGCCTTCGAGGGCGGCGTCCCGAAGAAGCGCGACGTCGCGCGCTGGACGCGCGAACTCGGCATGGGCCTCACCATCAACGCGCCGATGCACCGCCAGAACATCGCGCATCTGCCGCAGATCATAGACTTCGCCGTCGAGGTCGACGCGCAGCGCATCGAGATCGCGCATATCCAATATTACGCCTGGGCGCAGGAGAACCGCGCGGCGCTGATCCCCACGCGCGAGACGTTCATGGAGACGGTCGGTATTGTCGACGCGGCGAAGAAGCGATTGCAGGGCGTGCTCAATTTCGACTTCGTCATCCACGATCACTACGCCACGCGGCCGAAGCAATGCACGGGCGGCTGGGGCCGATCGATCATGGTCGTCACGCCCTCCGGCAAGGCCCTGCCCTGCCACGCGGCGCAGACCATTCCGCATCTGACTTTCGACGACGTGCGCACGCGTGACCTCGGCGACATCTGGCGCAACGGCGCCGCCTTCAACGCCTATCGCGGCGTAGAGTGGATGAAAGAGCCGTGCAGAAGCTGCGATCGCCGCGAGATCGACTATGGCGGCTGTCGTTGTCAGGCGCTGGCGGTGGCGGGAGACGCGGCGGCGACCGACCCCGCCTGCCATCTCTCGCCCGACCATGCGCGCTTCGCCGCCTTCGCCGAGACGGAGTCGCACGCGCCGCCGCCAGCTTACATTTACCGACGTTTCGGCGGCGCGCCGCAGAGCGCGCCCGCAGAGGAATCTGTGTAATCTCAACTCGTCATTGCGAGGAGCATATGCGACGAAGCAATCCAGAGCGTCGTTCGGACTCCGGATTGCCTCGCTTCGCTCGCAAATACGAGCGGCTTGGCTGACTTTAATTCAACTGCGCGGCGCGCGGCCTATCGCGCGGATCGATATAGTCGATCTTCCACGGCCCCGTTCCGCTCACCTGTATCACCGCGTCTTCATTGATCGCGATCCAGTGGCTCATGCCGGCCGGGGCGGCGAAGAAATCGCCCGCATGGACGAAGGCCTCGGAACGCGGATCGAGCCGCTGGCCTTCGCCGTAACGGAGCACGCCCGAGATTACGGTGATGGTTTCCAGATCCGGATGCTTATGCGCCGCGACCTGATAACCCGCCGGCGCCCGCAGCCGCACGACGAAGGGGCCGGACGACATGGGATCGCCGTAGAGCACCGCGACTTCGGCGCCGCTCGGCAGATCTGACGGGGCTGGCCGCCAATCGAGTCCGTCGGCGCGGCGAAGGCCGCTGACATCCGCCAGCGCGGCGCCGCCAAAGGCGCAAAGGGCGCCGATCGTGAGTGCAATGGACCGCATAGGCTTCGCCTCCTCGATTTCGAGTGGAAGCGCGCATTGTGTGAGAGCTGGCGCGCGCTGTCGGCCCCTCGCCCCATTTAGGGCGCCGCGGCGGCGGCGTCCGATACCCTTCGGATTTTTCTAACGCGGTAACCAAAGAGCAACTTACCGCAGGCATATTTAACTCGTCTCGCGGAGTTAACAGTTTGTTTTGCATAAGCGTCGCGTAACGGAGTCCAAGGCATGAAGTCGCGGGATACACTTGTCCGCCTGAAACGCTTTCAAGCGGAAGAAAAGCGCCGGCGCGTCGTGCAGCTCAACACCATGATTGCGGAATTTACGCGCATGTCGAACGATCTCGACCGCGAAATCTCGCATGAAGAGCAGCGCGCCAACATTTCTGACCCCAATCATTTCGCCTATCCGACCTACGCCCGCGCCGCGCGCGCGCGGCGCGACAACATTGTTGCCTCACTCAACGAATTGCGCGGTCAGCTGGAAGAGGCGGAAGCCCAGTTCAAGGAAGCAGGCGAAGAGCTCGCCAAGGCGCAGAGCCAGGAAGCCCGCGATCGCGGCGCCGAACGCATGATCGACGTGATGGTCGAGCGTCGCCAGACGGAAATGCCGCACGCTTTTCGCCGGGGGGTTTGAAGCCCTTCGCTCACCGCCGTCATTGCAATGACGGTGAAAAGTCCCGAACGAGCCGAGCCGCGGCCTTAAAACATCCGCCAATAAAGTTTTCGACCCGGCGCGCGGAGCCATATCCCAAAGCGCCGCCGGGGACGAACATCGACGGGCGCGCCGGCGAGAAGCTGGCGCGTAACGTCGTTTACGGGCCAAGCGAAGCGCCGCAGAACAACCCCGGGCCGCGCGGCCGCGACAAAGGCCATTTCAAAACGCGCGAGATCGCCGATCCAGCCGGGACTCAGCTTGCGCGACGTCAGCAGCCGCGCAAGCGCCGCGGCGTCGGCGCGGTGGCGGCCCGGCGGTGGCGGCCCGACGATCGCCTCGCGCGACAGCCTGTCGAAATCGGGACCGAGCGCCTTCGCCGTAAGCGGCAGAACCTTGCGCGCGTCGAGCGCGCGCTTGCCGAGAAGGCAGCGCGCAAATTCCTCGACCTCGCCTTTGTCCAGCGCGGCGAGCGCCGTCGCCTCATCCTCGGATAAGTCAAAGCCCCTCAGCGTCCTTTGCGGATCGTCGAAAAAGGCGCGGCGCAGATCGGCGTCCGTGAAGAGGCGCGCGAGCAGCGCCTGCGTCTGCATCAGCCCCATCGGCCGCATTTCTCCAGTGAGGCGCGGGCGCGCGCGACTTCATCGAGCAGCTCGCTGAAAGGCGGCAGGCGCTCGTCGCGCTCCAGGATCGCGCCCCTCACCGGCGCGCGCGCGACGATGCGGTCATAGAGATCCCAGACGGCTTCGCTCGTCGGGGAGTCGTGGCTGTCGATCAGGACGCCGTCGCGCCAGCGCCCGCCCGCATAATGGATCTGCACGAGTCGGTCCCAGGGCCAGCGCTCGAAAGTCGCATCGATGTCGATCCCGTGATTGACCGCGTTCGTATAGAGATTGGCGACGTCGCAAAGCCAGAAGCAACCCGTCGCGTCGAGCGCCCGCGTCAGGAATTCGGGTTCGTCCATCTCCGCGCCGGGCACGCGCACGACCGTCGTAATATTTTCGATGACGAGCGGCGCCTTGATGCGCTTGCGCGCCGTCTCGACATTGCGCGCGACGATGTCGATCGCTTCCCGCGTATATGGCAGCGCCGCGAGATGGCCGATATCCACGCCGCCCGCGCGGGTGAAGCAGAGATGCTCGCTCCACCAGGGCGGATCGACGCGTGCGATCAGCGCCGCGACTCTGTCGAGATAGGCAGGGTCGATCCCTTCCGCGGAGCCGATGGAAAGATCGAGCCCATGAGCCACGATGGGAAAATGCGCGCGCAGAAGATCGAGTTCGCGGAGCTTCTCGGGCGACGCGCTGAAATAGTGGTCGGCGATGATCTCCAGAAAATCGACGCGGGCGCGGTTGGCGAAAAGATCGGCGCGGAAGGCCGGCCGATAGCCGATGCCGGAGCCGAGAGCGGGCGCGTCAATCACCGCCGCCGCAGCCGCCGCAACCACTACCGCCATCGCTGCTGCCGCAGGAGCTGCCGCAGCTCGAACCGCAGCTTCCGCCGCCGCCATCCCCGGACGCCCGCTTGAAATGCTCGGCGAAGGCGGCGTCGGCGGTGCCTTTCAAGACGGAGAAACCGTAGAGCCCGATCAGGAACAGAGAGGCGCCTTCGAAGGCCTTGACCGGCGCCGGCGCGCCGACTTCCTGCAGCCGCTCTTCGAGGCGGGATTTATAGGCGAGCTTCATCGCGTCGAGATAAGCGCGGCCGCGACGGCTCGCATGGCTGCGCGTCGCGACGTAGCACATCACGAAAAGGCCGATCACCGCGGCGGCGCAGAGGAAGACGAGATACCAGACGTTCTTGTGTCCCGTATTCAGCGCGACATAGATCTTCGCGCCGGCGAGACCGACGAGAATGAGCGCGCCGAATATTTGCACGCGCGTCCGCCAGATCTTCACCGATTCGGGCTTCACGAGATTTTCCGCCGCAAGCCTGTCATGCGCGGGCCGCAGCGCCGCCGCCAATTCCTGCCGTTGCGTGCGATTGGCGAAGAGCTCATGGGCCTTCGGCCTGGCCTGGATGGACTCCAGGACGCGGCTTTCCATGGCGTCGAGCGCGCCCGGCTCCGGACGCTTCGCGGTCGGCGCAACTCGATCGTCGGAACCCAGCGCCGCATAGCCGCGCTGGACAAGGTCATAGACGATCATGCGGATGACCTGGTTCACGCCGCCCTGCAGAAAGGCGACATCGACAGGGTCCGGATTCTGCGGCACGGCCGGCGGCGCGTTTCCCGTCCTGTCCGCGAAATGGATGACGAGCCAGCCCGCGGCGAGCACGAGGATCGCGACGAGGCCGAAAACGTTCAGGAAATCCGGTCCCGGGAGATTGAGAACGTCGAGGCTCCGCAACATCGCCCTTCCCCTTTTAAGCTTCGAGGTCGTGCACGAGCCGGCGCGCCTGCAGGGTGGCGACGGCGAGCACGGCCATGCCGATCGCCTGATGGGCGAGCGCCAGCAGAAGATGCGGCGTCCCCGCATATGGCGGCTCGACGAGCAGCAACGTCGCTATGCCCAGGGCGATCTGCCCGACAATATGCCCGAAAACGATGACCGCGCCGGTCCGCGCCCGGCCGCCGGCGTTCATCCCCGCGTCGATCAGATGTAGCGCCGCGAGGACGAAGATCACATAGGCGATCATGCGGTGGAAGAATTGCGCGGTGATGGGCGTGTCGAAAATATTCGACCACCACGGCTCTTTCGGGAAAAGCGCGTCCACAGGGGGGATGAAGGCGCCGCCGATCAGCGGCCAGGTGTTCTCGACAAGCCCCGCCCGCAGCCCGGCGACGATGCCGCCCATGAAAAGCTGCACGAAGACGATTGCGAGAAGCAGCAAGCCCGTCGCGCGCAGCCGCCCGACATGGTCATGCGCGCTCGACTCGCGGCGCGGACCGAGGCCGCCGGCCACCCAGAGGCAGGACGAGAAGATAAAGGCGGCGATGATCAGATGGATCGCCAGCCGCTCCTGCGCGACTTCGGTGCGATGCGCGAGGCCGGAGGACACCATCCACCAGCCGACGCCGCCCTGTAGCAAGCCCAGCGCCAGAATGAAGACGAGCTTCGGCTTCACGGCGGAAGGCAGCCGCTTCGTCGCCCAGAACCAGACGAGCGGAACCGCGAAGACGACGCCGATCAGGCGTCCGAGCAGGCGATGCGCCCACTCCCAGGCGTAGATGAACCGGAATCCGGAAAGGTCCATCTCCGGAAACAGCTCCTTATATTGCGGTATCTTCTTGTAGTCCTCGAAGGCGTCCATCCACTCCTTCTCGGAGAGCGGCGGGATGACGCCGGTCACGGGCTTCCATTCGACGATCGAGAGGCCGGATTCGGTCAGCCGCGTCGCGCCGCCGACGAGCACCATCAAAAAGACGAGGGCCGCGACGATCCAGAGCCAGTTGCGCACGCCGACCGCGTTCGCCTCCGTGGCGCGATGCTTCACCTCGGGAACGGGATGCGGAAAGAGAAGCCAGTCTTCCATAAGCTTCGCCCAGGGTTTGTCTGTCCCGGCAGTTAAGGGATGCGGCCGACCCTTGTCCACACCTTGCGCGGCGCTCGCCGGTTTAGCGCCAGATTTTGGGCTGAAAGGAAATCCCGCCGCGATGTAAGAATGACCGCAGGTTGAGTCGGGGACGGACGGTGGCCGCCAGAGGCGCTTTATCCAGGGAAGAGATCGCCACGCTTCGCACCATTGGCGAAGTCGCGGAGCATCTCGACCTGCCGCAGCACGTGCTGCGCTTCTGGGAGACGCGCTTTAAAGAGATCGACCCCGTCAAACGCGCCGGCGGCCGCCGCTTCTACCGCCCGCGCGACATCGAACTCGTCGAGGCGATCCGCCACCTGCTCTATCGCGAGGGCTATACGATCAAGGGGGTGCAGCGCATCCTCAAGGAGCAGGGCGTCGAGGGCGTCATCGCCGATGTGCGCCGCCGCCAGAGCGGCGAATCGACGCCCGCCCCCGCCCCGCCGGAGCCCGTTCAGAACACGCCGCCGGAACCGGCGTCCCGGGTCGAATCGACGGCCGGGCCTTTCACTCCTCCGCCGTCGCGCTTCGCCGAACAGGCTTCGCTCGATCTGCCCGAGCCCGAGCCCCAGACCTTCGCATCCGAGGCGCCGGATGTCGAAGCCGCGCCGATTTTCGAGCCGTCTTCCGAGATTCCCGGAGTCGCGCCCGATTCCTCGGAGCCGATTCCGGTCGCGCCCCCCGTCTTCAATGCGCCCGTCGTCGTGACGCGCCGGTTGGATCAGGAACAGGCCCAGCTCCTGCGCGGGGCTCTCGCCGAGATCGAGGAGTGCAAAAGGCTCCTGAATCTCACGCGGCGTTAGCCCGTTGCCAGAGCGCCCGCGCCTCTCTATAAGGGCGCGCAGTCGGAGTGTAGCGCAGCCCGGTTAGCGCACTTGTCTGGGGGACAAGGGGTCGTGGGTTCGAATCCCGCCACTCCGACCATTTTCAAACCAGGTCGATTTCCATCTGGCCAATCTCGTCGGCGCTCTCCGCTCGGGCTTCGCAAATTCCGGCGCGCGGAAAGAGCCTCGAGGCGGCGCGCATATGACGCGAAGAACAGCCGTTTCGGAAATGCAGAACGCCCCGCCGCGACGGACGCGGTCGGAGCGTTTCCTCGTCCGGCGGGATGCGGCGATCACGCCTTTTTGAGGAATTCCGTCCTCAAGACGAGATCCTTGATCTTTTCAGCGCGGCATTCGACCTCCGCCGGATCGCCGGTGAGGCGGATATTCTTGATCAAAGTTCCGCGCTTCAGGGTCGTAGACGTGCCCTTCACCTTCAGGTCTTTTATCAACGTGACGGAGTCGCCGTCCTTTAGCTCCGTTCCGTTGCTGTCCCGCACAGTCTCTGTCATTTCTTCTCCGAAGTTTGACCAAAAGCGGTTGCGAAAAACGCCCCGCGCTTACGTCCGGCGTCAGTTGTTTTTCGCGCAAGGCGCGCCGGCGAGAACCGGGGCAAGCTAGCGCGGGCGAGTCCACAAATTCAAGGCTGAGTTTCCACGCGCGAACTCTCGCGCCGTCATCGCTGTGCGGAACCTTCTGCGCGGCGCGACGCTTCTGCGTCTATGAGCAAAATTATCGTGATCGCCGCCTCCGCCGGCGGGCTGGAGCCGCTGCGACGCATCGTCGCGGCGCTCCCATGCGCGTTCCCATCGTCAATTTTCATTGTCGTCCATATCGGCGACCATCGAAGCGACCTCCCTCAAATTCTCTCCTGGTCTTCCAGGCTGAACGTCGCCTTCGCTAAGCATGATCGGCCCATCCGACCGGGCCATATTTACGTCGCCCCGCCCGGCCAGCACATGGTTCTGGAGGCGGGGCGCATCAGGCTGAACCGTGGTCCGAAAGTGCATCACACTCGACCTGCCGCAGACCCCCTCTTCATCTCGGCGGCAAAGGCTTATGGAAAATCCGTTATCGGCGTCGTCCTGAGCGGCGGGGACAGTGACGGGGCCGAGGGACTGCGCGTCATAAAGGAGCATGGCGGCTGCGTCGTCGTTCAAAAGCCAGAAGAATCCTTCAACCCCTCTATGCCCGCGACGGCGATCGCGAGAGATCATCCGGACGCATGTTTGTCCGTCGCTGACATCGCGAGGTTCCTGCAAGCGTACGGGAGCGAACCGACAAGGACAGGCCACAGCCTCGTTGATCGGAAATAGCCGCTCCCATCGCTACAGCCACGCTTTTCCGGGCGTCATTGGCGTGAAAGACTTGCCTCCGGCCAAAGATGTGCGGGGGAGCGGTTAGTGACGTCACGGCCAGCGGAAGGCGACGACTCCTTATCTTTCCTCATGCGGTCTTTCGCCCAAATATATTGGGAAACCGAGGCTGACGGCGCCGTCGTCGCGGACAGTCCGAGTTGGCGCAAATATACGGGTCAAACCGTTGAAGAACGGCTTGGCGATGGATGGCTCAAAGCGATTTATCCGGAAGACCGCGCGGATGCGGAGAAGGAATGGCGCGCGGCGATTGCCGGCGTCCGCAGATACGACGCGACATACCGGCTGAAACATTGCGGCGGCGGCTGGCGCTGGACGGACGTCCACGCCGTTCCTTATCTCGACTCGGCCCGGTCGGTTCGCAAATGGGTTGGGATGCATATCGACGTCGACGCAAGAAAACGCGCCGAGATCGCCTTGCGCGAGCGCGAGGCCAGACTTCTGCTCGCGCAGGACTTCGCAAAAGTTGGAATGTGGTTCTGGGACCGGACGACGAACCAGACGACCTTCAACCCCACTTATTTCGAACTTTACGGGCTGCCGCAGAACGCTCCGCACCAATATGAGGACTTCCTCGCTCTGGTGCATCCGGAAGACCGCGACAAGGTCGACGCGCGAATGAAAGCTGCGCTTGCCGGCAAGGCGCCGTTTATGGCCGAATATCGCGTCCGCCGCGCCAATGATCGCGCGGAGCTATGGATCACGGCCAAGGGCAAGGCCGAGTTCGACGCGGCGGGAAGGCCCATCTGCGTGTCGGGCGTCGCCTATGACGTGACGGAGCGCATGCGCGTTGAGACGATCTTGCGGGAACGCGAGGCGTTGTTGCGAGATCAGGCGGCGGCGCTCGAGAGCGCCATAGACGACGCGCCGCTGAATCAGACGCTCGGCGCATTGAGCCGCATGGTCGTCCGAGCGCTTGGCGACGAGACGCGAGCGGCCTTTTACCTCTCTGAAGACGATAATTTAACGTTGCGCCATATCGTCGGCATGCCGGACGCCTACGCCCGCGCCGTCGCCGGCTTCAAGATTGGACCGGAGTCCCTGGCTTGCGGCCTCGCGACCTATTCCGGAGAACCCGTTCTAACCGCCGACGTCTCGACGGATGAACGATGGGCGCCGTGGCGGTGGCTGGCCGAGCGCTTCGATTACCGCGGGTGCTGGAGTTTCCCGATCAACACCGAGGCGGGAAGATTCGTGGGCACACTCGCGATCTATTTCCGCGCGCCTCACGAAGTCAATGAGCGCGACGTCGATCTCGCCAGGATCATCACGCGGACAGCCTCGATCATCATTTCGCACCACATGCAGACGGAGGCGCGGGCGCGGGCGGAGGCGGCGCTGCGCCAGAGCGAGTCGCAGCAGGCGTTTCTGCTGACGCTGAGCGACGGCCTGCGACATTTGTCCGACGCGGCCGGCATTCGAGAGAACGCCGCGCGGCTGCTTCGAGCGCACCTTGGTTGCGATCGCGTCGTTTACGTCGAAACCGTCGAGGATGAGGAAACAGTGCTTTGCACGGCGGAGGACGTCGCCCCGGGTCTGGCGAGACTCCTCGGCGGAAGATTTCGCTTCGGCGATTTCGACGAAAGCAATCTCGACAAGCTTCGCGGCGGCGAGACAGTCGCGCATGCCGACCTGAAGACGGACGCGTCGCTTCGGACGCAACAGCAGGACGCGTTCGAAGCGCTTCAAATCCGCTCCTATGCGTGCACGCCGCTCGTGAAGGGAGACCGGTTTGTCGCCGCCCTCATCGCCCTCAACGCCACTCCCCATGTCTGGACGACGTCCGAACTCGACGCTTTGAAAGAAACCGCCGAGCGAACCTGGGCGGCCGTCGAGCGCGCCCGCGCCGAGACGGCGCTGCGCAACTCCGAGGAGAAATTCCGCATCCTCGCGAACACCGCCCCGGCGCTGATCTGGCACAACGGGCAAAACGGCGAGAATATCTACATAAACCAGTATTTCCTCGATTATACGGGCAGATCAGAGGACGAGGTGAGGGGCGAGGGATGGCGATCTCTGCTCGATCCCGATCACGCTCAAAACTATGTCGCCGATTATCTGGCCGCCGTGCGCGACCGACGCGGGTGGCGACGGCGCGATCGTATCCGACGCCATGACGGCCAATTGCGTTGGTTCGAAAACTATGCGCAGCCGCTATTGGGAGAAAATGGCGAATATTTCGGACATGTCGGCGTCTCCACCGAGATTGACGACCTCGTTCAGGCTCAGGCGGCCCTTGCAGGGGCGGCTCGGCGAAAAGACGAATTCATCGCAATGCTCGCGCATGAGCTGCGCAATCCGCTCGCGCCCATTCGCAGCGGTCTCGAGGTTCTGAGCAGAACGGAGCGCGCGGACCAACGCGAGGAGAAGATGATCGGCATCATGCAGCGTCAAACCGACCAAGTCGTCCGGCTCGTCGACGACCTGCTCGAAATTTCGAGGATCAGCCGCGGCAAAATCAAGTTGCGCAAGGAGACCATCGACGTCACGGCGGCGCTGCGCCTCGCCTTGGAGGCGAGCTTTCCGCTCATCGAAAAAGGCGGCCAGAAATGCGCCATAACGGAGCCGTCGGAGCCGCTTCTCGTTTTCGCCGACCGCGCGCGGCTGGTGCAGATTTTCACGAATCTCCTGAGCAACGCGGTGAAGTTCACGCCGCATGGCGGCGCGATCGACCTAATCGCGAAGCGAGACAATGACGAGGCTGTCATAACCGTCGAAGATGACGGACGCGGGATCTCCACGGAGCAGTTGCCACATATCTTTGACCTCTTCGCCCAGATCGACAGCCATGGGGATGGCGGCCTCGGAATCGGACTCGCTCTCGTCCGCAATCTCGTTCTGTTGCACGGCGGCTCGGTATCCGCCTGCAGCGACGGCCTTGGAATGGGAAGCAAATTCACCATACGCTTGCCGCTCGACATGGCGCATTCGCCCGTCGCCGACACTGGCCGTCCAGCCGATGCGAACCCGTCCAAGCGGGTGCTGGTGATCGACGACAACCGCGACGCCGCGGATGTTCTGTGCATCCTGCTGCAGGGCTTGGGCGCGACCGTGCGCGCCGCCTATGACGGGCGCAACGGCGCTGCGATCGTTCAAGAGTTTCTGCCGGACGTCGTCTTGCTGGATTTGGGAATGCCGGGGCTCGACGGATATGAGACGGCGTCGATCATCCGAAACCTGCCGGAAGGACGTGACGTTCGCCTCGTCGCCCTCACCGGCTGGGGGCAGGAAGACGCGCGTCTCAAAACCAAATCGGCGGGCTTCAACGCGCATATCACAAAGCCCGCATCCGTCGAGGCTCTGCGAGACCTTCTTTCAGAGCGGGACGAGAGATAAGCATCCCGGCGCAGCCGCGCTCGGGATGCTTCCGCTTTCCAAGGCTACTTCTTGTATTTCCGCACCATCATTTCGATCGCGGTCACGGATTCGGAAACATTGAGCCAATTCTCGGCCATTTCTTCCTTCTTGAATTCCTTGCCCAGATTGATGGGCGCGTCATGGCCCTGCAAGTGCAGGAAACAGGCCCATTTTCCGTTGAGCAATTGCTCCACGGTGACCTTCTCTTCGGCCATCGTCTTCTCCCTTACAAATTTTGGCGCGTTTGTCGGCAGGGCGCGCTTTGAGCGCCTTGCGCGGATATGAGAGCAATAAGCTTGCCGCCGCGCGCGAACCGCTGAAAATGCAATAAAAACAGAACGCCCCGCTCGCTTGTGACGGCGGGGCGCATTCCCGATCAATATGGACCGCCTCTGCTGGCGGGGCCCCTCACGGCGTCACATGAAGATGCCGATTCCGCCGCCCACGATCGCGCCGATGATCCCGGAGGAAAGGTAGCCCACCGCGCCGCTCGCGAGCAGGCCGCCGCCGATGGCGCCGAGGATCAGCGCGCCGACAGCGGCGAAAATATAGATCTTCGGAGTGACTTCGATTTCTTGCGCAGCCATCTTAGCGTCTCCAATTTTTGCTTTGTGGGGGGCGTTCGCGTCGAACGAATTCGCCCGGCTCCAAGTGGAAATCCGTCTCTCGTTTATTACAACGGATATTGGATGCGACAAAAAACCGCTATCTTGTAAAGATTTGGATTTATTGTGCGTAGTGCAGCCGCATCAAAGCGCCGCACCTAGATTATTATTTGACGATGATCAGCGCAACTGACAATAGGCAACATAATTATTATAATTGTTCGAAACAACTCTTCCCCAAGACGGATGCGACGCCGAGATGGATTCGGCGCATTGACGTGACCGCCTCAACGCGAAGAGCGCCGCACCGTTACGGCTTACAGCTTACTTTACCGGAGTTCCGGCAGCGCCAGCGGAGCGATCGAGCGCGAACAGCACGCCGAGCAAGGCGCCGAGCGGTCCGGTCACGAGCACGGCGATCAGGGCGATCTTTAACTCCATGCCGGGCCTGGAGCCGGCGAGAAGATCATAGGTCGCGGCGCCGAGACCGGCGCCGTCGAGATAGCCGATAACCAGGGCGATGAGGGAGGAGATGAGCTTCGGCATATTTGCGCTCCGCTCGAAAGCCTGCGCCCTGGAAATGACGCACGCGCGACATTCGTCGATGAGCGCGCGGCGCCAAAGCCGTCTCGCCCGTGCTTTTCTTCCCGCCGGCGACTTCTTTCGCATCGCCAACGAAACAGAATCAGACGCGCACGCAGGGCTTTGGGACGTCTGCGGTCAGTAGAGAGCCACTCAGGCGCAGGGCAATCGGATAAATGCTGGGCATGAGCCAATCCCTCCCCTTTACGGGGAGGGTGGCCCCGCCGGAAGGCGGGGTCGGGTGGGGTTAAACCCGCACCATCATTTATTGCATCGAGAGCCCCACCCGGCGGTCTTCGACCGCCGACCTCCCCGTAAAGGGGAGGTATTGGCGGCTAATCTCCGAGATTGTGGTTCACCCAATCGCCCTGGCTCAGCGCGTCTCCTTCTTCAGCGCCTCGCCGATCGGCTTGCCGCCGACGATGAGATCCTCGATCGCCCAGTCGCCGTCGAGGATCCGCACGACGACATAAGCGTCCTTTTCACGCGTATGTTCGGCATAGGCGCGCTCGGCGGCGGGCGCCTTCTCTTCTTCCATGAAATAGCGATCGAAAGGCAACGGCAGCACGTTGCCCGGATAGCCCCCCTCGACATTCAGCGTGAGATAGGGCGCGTCTTTCGGGGCCGACAAAGCCGCCTCGCCGAAACGGGCGAAGCCGTCCTCGCCCACGATGATCGGCGCATAGGCTTTGCCCGTGTAGCCGGAGGGGAAATCCTTCGGCAGCTGCGGCGCGATGTCGCGGAAGCTCAGGGCGACATATTTGCCGCGGAACGCGTCATAGGGGTCGACCGGCGCGGTCATGAATTTGAAGGCCCGCCCATGCGCGAAAGCGCGCTCCTGACGCCAGATCATGCTGGCGGGCGCGGCGAGCTGTATGAGGCAGACGACGACGAAGGCCGCCAGAATCCAGGCCCGCTTCATTGCGCCGCTCCGCGTTTGCGCAACATCAGGAGATTGGCGGCGAGGAAACCCGCGCCGATCAGGATGAAGGTGACGCCGCGCGCGACGAAGCCGATATCGGCGTCGAAGAAGCGGCAGAGAATGAGCGCGGAGAGAATCATCATCCCGGCGTTCATGGTTCCCAGCCTGTGCGAACGCAGCCCGGCGGCGAGAACCCCGACGCCCAAGCCAAAGACGTAGAGATTCATCAGCGCGACCGCCGCCCAGGGAGAGGCTTTGACCAGGAAGAAACTGATGATGGCGACAAGTGGAAGCGCGCCGAGCAGCGTCTGCGCCACCGCGCCGCGACGCAGCGCATCGCCCAGAAGCGCGAGACTGGCGATCAGCCAGCCGACGACGAGAACGAGACCCGCGCCGCCCGCGCTGTCGCCGTCATGGAGCCGCCAGAGGTCTTCGAAAGTGAGCGACAAGGCGAGCGCGACCGCGCCGAGCGCGCCGACCGTCTGAAGCGGCCGCTGTCGGGAAGACGCCGCCTCGCCCCACCATTTCTCGCCGGCCAGAAACAGCGTCGTCCAGAACGCGCTCTGCCAAATCTGCCAGCCATGGCCGAGCGAAAAGCGCTCCATCGAGAAGAAGAAGCCGATGGGAAGCGTCAAAGCGAGCGTCCAGCCGAACAGCGCCACCTTGGAGCGATAGCGCCCCTCTCTCATCTGGAGCAGCCACCAGGGCATGACGAGCGCCAGCAGACCCCAATAGCTCAGCAGTCTGGCGTCGCTGCGATGCCAGAAACCGCCAAGGTAGAGTCCGGCCCAGGTGACGATGGCGACAAGATAGAGCAGCGCGGGGAGCGTCGCATCCATCAGATAGGCGACCGGCAGACCGAGCAGCGCCCAGGTCAGCAGAAAATCCTCGAAGCTGCCGCCGAGATGATAGGTTTGCGCGACGAGGGCGATCGAACTGCCGATCGCCAGCGTCAGGAAGGTGCCGGCCCCCTCGCGCCATGCCGTGCTGTCGGCGCGCCGCAACAGGGTCCAGCCGCACAGCGCCTGCCCCGCAAGGAGCGGGATGAAGGAGAGGACCGTGCGCGTCGCGCGGCTCAGATCTTCCCAATTATGCGCGAGCAGCAGAATGATTCCGCCGCCGATCAGCGCCGCGCCGAGGATGCCGAAAAGAATCACGGCGCGGTTGCGGCCGCTCAGTTCGACCGCGCCGAAACGCCGATGAAGGCGCTCCGCCGCTTCGGCGTCGAGCACCCCGTCGCGCACGAGTTCGGGCAATTGGCCATACAGCCACGCCACATGCTTGCGGTCCTGCATGTCGAGACGCTCGGCTCCAATGTCGCTCGCCGGAGGCGGCGAGGCGTTCAGAGGCAATAGAAATAAAATATGAAGCAGCGCGCAATATGGCCGCGCTGCGCCTCAGAGCCGCGTCGACTCGTCGATATCGCCGGGATGGAACGGCTTTTCGAATTCCGCGCCGATCCCGCCTTCGAAATGGCGCACGACCACGGCCGGCGTGGTGCCGATGATGACCTTGGCGCCGAGATAGGGACGCGCTTCGGTTTCGATGCCGACGCCCGAAAGCGAAATGTCCTTGATTTTGGCGATGATTTCCTGCCCGTCGGGAAGGCGCACCAGGGTGCGCTGCATGAGCGGCGTGATGCGCTCGTGACGGCGATCCTCGGGCAGGTTGAAAGCGTGGCGGTTCGCGAACCAGGTGAGCTGGTCGGCAAGCTTGTCGCGCTTCATCGGCGGCAGATTCATCGACAGGGCGAAGCCCACATCGGTCTGCCGCATGGCGACGCCGGCGAAACGGCCGATCTCGTCGAGATAGACGACGACCTTCTCGCCGATCTGCGCCTTGACCGGCGCAAAGAGCGTCATGTCCCCGGGCGACATCTCGACGGTCTGGCACGGATATTCGCGCCGCGACTCGAGCATGTAGCGCCCGAAAAGGGTGACGGGAACGCGTTGGAACCGCCGGTTCTCTCGCGAGTCGTAGAGGTAATTGAGTTGGGGTTGAATCGCGGCCATGTCTGCGCGTGCTTCCGCATTGAGTTTCCAGACAATACCGCCGACCCGATTAAAGATTGCTTACGTCTACGGCGGAAATAGATGCGTCCATCACAGCTTATCTCCGTCATAGATGACGAGTCGCGGATGCCGGAGCGCCGTCCGGGGCGGCTGGAAAGACCGGTAGTTCGAGGAGCTTGGCCGGGCCTCTTTCGCGTCGAGCACCCTCATGGAAATCATTTCCAGCGGCGCCGCGCGCAGCTGACCAAGCCAGTCGGGCTGGTAAACCGGAGACAAAGCCCCCAGCACGCGCGAATGCGTCTTCCCGAAATGGCGCAAGGGGAGCAGGATCATCTCGAGCTCCAGCGGCGCGTGTCCCTGCGCATGCGTTCTGACTCCGGCGACGACGGGCGTCACGCCCTCGACCACCGTGAGCAGCGCAGCGGAAGCGCCGCGACGGTCTTCCGGCCGCCATAGCTCCAGAAAGGACGCGCCTTTCCGTTCCTCCATCCAGAGCGCGTCGATCCGGCCGCCCGAAAGACGGAGCGGAAAGCGGCAATCAACGTCGATCTCTATGATGAAAGTATCGGCCAATATGTGGCGGATCGCCGCCGGATCGATGTCCGAGCGGTCGGGCGCGGCGCGCGCGCCCTTGAGTTCGCGCCAATAGGCGAACAGATCCTTGCTTACCTGCTGTCTCATTACTCCGCCCGCTGATCGCGCGGCGTCCCCGCCCAGGATTGAAACGGGCTTCCCTCAACGCTGCGCATAACGGTAAACAGCAGCGCGCATGCCATCCGTTAATGGAATTAACCTTTTTTCAACGCATTTCTTGCGGGTCCCGGCGCGCCGTGGCACCTTCCTGACGTGCCGCGACGCTTGTGGGGAGATGCTCCGCTCCCTCGGCGTTCCAAGGCAAAATACTGTAGAAAAACAACTTTTGATGACATTTCTTTTTCCAAGCGAAGGGCGATGAGACAAGAGGGGGAACGTTTGCTCCGGCGTTCCCCCTCCCCGATCAAATCGCTTCCGGCGCCATCCGCCCTCGCCCTTCGGGGCCCCCTTTCGACTGCGGCAAAATCAAATATTGTCCCATTCGGAGACGGTGAGGCTCATGCGTTAAGCGAGACGAGCCAAAAGGGGACAAATGAACGCCGACAACGAAAAAGTGATCAATCTGCCGGGCGTGGTGACCATTCTCCTCGGCGTCATGACGGCGATCGAGCTTTTCGCCGCGATCGCCCCCAGGGGTCTCGTCTATTCCGTCTATGACGCCTTTGCTTTCGTGCCGTTGCGATTGAGCTTCGCGCTCGCGCCGCAGACCGTTCTTTCCGCGCTCGCCGATGCGCATGCGCTCGACGCCGATGCGCAGGGCCAGCTCGTCGCCATGCTGAACGGCGGCCGGTGGGTGTATCTGACGCCGCTCAGCTACGCCTTTCTTCACGGCGGCTGGACGCATCTCGTCATCAATAGCCTCACTCTGGCGGCCTTTGGCGCGCCGGTGGCGCGACGCCTCGAGCCCGCGCGCTTTCTCGCCTTCTTCGCCGCCTGCGCGGTCGCGGGCGCCTTTGCGCATTTTGCTTTTCATCCGCTCGACGCCGCGCCGGTCGTCGGCGCCTCGGCGGCGATTTCAGGAACCATGGCTGGAATTGTGCGTTTTGCTTTCACCCCCGGCGCGCGGCTGGGCGAGAACGGCGCAGTAAATGGGAGAGACGCCAGAACGGCTTCTCTCTCTCAAATCGGCGAGAACCGTCAGGCGATGCTTTTTTTAATCGTCTGGTTCGGCGCAAACTTTCTCCTCGGCGCTTTCCCCGAGGTCTCCGGTTCGTCGGAGCCCATTGCGTGGGAAGCGCATATCGGAGGCTTTCTGTTCGGTCTGCTTTGCTTTGGCGCCTTCGAACCATCGGCGCGGCGCGCTTAGCGTCCCCGCCGGCCAGCCGCCGACGTAAGCGCGCGAAATAACGCGCGCATGGGGCGTTGGGTTGGGATCGCGCCGAGGAGGACAGTATGACCGTTGCAATGATTCTTTCGGAAAAGGGCCGTTACGTCGTCACGTCGCCGCCGTCCATGCCGCTGCGCAAGGTTGCGCAGGAGCTCATCCGGCATGGCATCGGCGCGCTCGTCGTCACCGATAGCGACGGCGCGGTGATCGGCCTCATTTCGGAGCGGGACGTCGTGTCGGCGATCGCCGCCTTCGGGCCGGAGGCGCTCGACTCGCCCGTCTCGGAGCACATGCAGTGCAACCCGGTGGCGGCGCATGAGAACGACACGGTCGACACCACCATGCAGACGATGACGCTGGAGCGCCGCCGACACCTTCCCGTCATGCGCGAGGGGCGTCTGGCCGGGCTCGTTTCGATCGGCGACGTGGTGAAATACCGCATTCGCGTCATCGAAGAGGAGCACCGCTCCATGCGCGAATATATCGCGCAGGCGTGAACCCCTGCCCCTCCCCGCGCTCGCGCGGGAGGGGACGACGTCTAGGCTGACGCGCCGGAAATCGGGATATGCGCGAAAATGTTGGGCAAAGCGCGCTTTGCGGCCATGCGCCCGACATTGATCAACTGGTCCGCCTTGTGGAAATCGAACATGCCGATGTCCTCCATCCGCGCCGTGATGGTGGCGTCCGGAGGGTCGCCCGCAAGACGTGAGCGCAGAATGCGGTCCTGAATGATGTTGAAGGCGTCGATCATCGCCGTGGCGACATTGGGGGCGTCGCCCCGCTGCCGCTCGAAATAGCGCGGCAGAATGCGGTCGACGAAGGATATGTCCGGCTTGTCGCCGAAGGGTCCCGCCTCGGCCGCTTTCCTTTGCGCCGCCGGATCGTCGCGTATCACGCGGGCGCGATACATCGTATCGGCCGTGACGTTCACCGCGATGACGAATTCGGCGCCCAGCGCGCGGCAGACCGTGACGGGGACGGGATTGACCAGCGCGCCGTCGAAAAGCCAACGGTCGCCCACTCGGACCGGCTCGAAAATTCCCGGCAGCGCATAGGAAGCGCGAATGGCCTGCGCGAGGTCGCCGCGCTGCAACCACACTTCGTGGCCCGTGCCGACCTCCGTCGCGACCGCCGCGAAGGGAATGGACAATTCCTCCACCTTGAAACCGTCGAGCTCCTGCTCCAGCGCGGATTTCAGCCGCTCGCCGGTGATGAGGCTGGCGCCCGAAAAGGAGAGATCCATCAGCGTGAAGACCCGGCGCCGCGTCAGCGAACGGGCAAAGGCTTCGATCTGGTCCAGCCGTCCCGCGGCGTAGCAGCCGCCGACGACGGCGCCGATCGACGTGCCGGCGACGATGTCGGGATGGATGCCCTGCTCGGCAAGCTCGCGCAACACGCCGATATGCGACCAGCCGCGCGCCGCGCCCGCGCCAAGGGCGAGACCGATCAGCGGCTGGCCGCGAGGCTGCCTGGGCCGGTCGTCATTGGCGCCGTCGGCGACGGCGGGCGTGAGAGAGTCCGCGCCGTCTTCGCTTGCGCTCATGACCTCGCGCGTTTCGTTTGGGATGGGCGTCTCATTACGTCGTAGCAGCGATAACATCGCATATATTCCCGCTCAGTCGTCTCTCTACCCGAGGATTTTGATTTTTTTATATGGGAGCGAGGCTGCGCTCGGAAAATGTCTAGAAGGTTAACCTTATTTCAGACCGCCATGCCTCATGTTGCGCGCCGCAACACAAAAAAGCCCGGCGCGGGCCGGGCTGGGAGGCTGGGAGGAAAAGAGGACGGGCGGCGCGCTTACGCCGCCTGACGCAGGGCCCTCGGCGGCTCCATTTCGAGCTGCCAAAGCGCCAGCACCGAAACCGCGATCGCTTCGATCGACGCCATGCTCTTGCGATTGAGGGCGTCGCGAGGGAATTCGACCTGAAATTCGCGCTCAACGGCGACGAGAAGGCGGATCGCGTCGAACGACGTCATGCCCAGGGAATAGAGGTCCGCATCCGCGGCGAGCTTTCCGTCGGCGACGGCGACCCGGGTTTCCTGCTCGATCAGGCGCTGGATGGTGGCGAACATTTCTACGCTCCCTGCCATTTCTTAGTTGATGGCTGGAGAGTAGCGGGCTCCGCGCCCGGCCGCCGTGCGCGGCGGCACATCGCGTTCTACTCGGCGAAGACGAGCCGCCTCGCGCCGCCCTCGGTCGCGAGCTTGCGATAGAAACAGGATTTGCGGCCCGTATGGCAGGCCTTGCCGTCGCCGCCCGCCTCGACCATGAGCTGGATGGCGTCCTGATCGCAATCGACCGAAAGCGAGACGACGCGCTGAACCTGGCCGGACGTGTCGCCCTTGCGCCAAAGCGCGCCGCGCGAACGCGACCAGTAATGCGCGACGCCGGTCTCGATCGTCTTGTCGAGCGCGAGCTGGTTCATATAGGCGACCATGAGGATCTCGCGCGTCGCGGCCTCCACCGTCACGCAGACGATGAGGCCGTTCGCGTCGAAGCGGGGCGTAAACGCCGCCCCCTCCTCCAGCTCCTTGTCGCCCGCCATTAGCGGGCGCCGCGCAGCAGCGTGTAGAAATGCGCCTGCTGGCCCGGATCGTCCTGGAAGACGCCCGAGAAGCGCACGGTGACGGTGGACGAGCCCTGCTTGAGCACGCCGCGCATGGACATGCACATATGCTCGGCCTCGATCAGCACGGCGACGCCGCGCGGAACGAGATGGCTCTCGATCGCGCCGGCGATCTGCGCCGTCATCGCCTCCTGCGTCTGCAGACGCTTGGCGAAGACGTCGACGAGGCGCGCAAGCTTGGAGAGGCCCACGACGCCGCCCGTCGGATAATAGGCGATATGCGCCTTGCCGACGAAGGGCACGACATGATGCTCGCAATGCGAGGTGAAGGGAATGTCGCGCACGAGCACGAGGTCGTCATAGCCCTCGACCTCCTCGAAGATGCGGGACAGAACCTCGTCCGGGGTCTCATTGTAGCCTTTGAAGAATTCCTCATAGGCCTTGACCACGCGGCGCGGCGTTTCGAGCAGGCCCTCGCGGTCGGGATCGTCGCCGGCCCAGCGCAGCAGGGTGCGGACGGCGGCCTCCGCCTCGTCGCGGCTGGGGCGTTCGACGCTCTTCTTCGCCGGCTCGGCGGGGCGGTTGGCGGAAGGTGAATCTAACACGGCGTCGTTGCGGTCTTCTTCAAAACTGGGGCGAACGGGAAAGGTCTTAACCACGTCATCCATGTGGCGCCTCCTCGACAATCGCGTCGTAAAACCCACGACGCTTTCCCCCATGCGGACAAGGCGCATGGGTCATAACCTCGATTTTTCGCCTTTCCGGATAGGAGAAACCGCGAGAATTCGAGACTTCGCCAGAGCCAATGCAAGAAATGCGGCGCCTCGGCGTTGCGCCGGGACGAGCGCTTTCGCGACCGCCCTCCCCTAGCTATATAGAGGGGAGCGGGAGCGAAGGTAAGCCCCGCGCCAGAGCCTGCGCTGATATGCTCGACAATGTCTATAACGCCCGCATCCTTGAGCTTGCGGGCAATATCCCCCGCCTCGGCCGGCTGGAGAGCCCCGACGCCACCGCCAAGGGCTATTCTAAGCTCTGCGGCTCGACCATCACGGTCGACCTCAAGCTGAGCGAGGGCGTCGTGACGGATTACGCCCACGAGTTGAAAGCCTGCGCCCTGGGCCAGGCCTCCGCCTCGATCATGGCCCGCAACATCGTCGGCTCGACCCCCGGGGAACTGCGCGCGGCCCGCGAGGCCCTGCGCAAGATGCTGAAGGAAAACGGCCCGCCCCCCGAGGGCAAATGGGGCGATCTCGCCGTGCTGGAGCCGGTGCGCGATTACAAGGCCCGGCATGGCTCGACAATGCTGGCCTTCGACGCCGTGGTGGACGCGGTGGGAAAAGCCGAAGAGGCGAAGCGGCCTAACTGACCTCGGCCACGCCTCTCGACGCTTCAATCGCCGGCGCCTCCCGGTCGAAACACAAGAGACGTCACTTCGCTCCAGACACGAGCAGCTTGTAGTTGATGGCGTCCACGATCGCCTCGAATGATGCGTCGATGACGTTCGCCGAGACCCCCACCGTCGACCACCGGCCGCCCTCGCCATCGGCGCATTCCACCAGCACGCGCGTCACGGCGTCCGTGCCGCCCTGGAAGACGCGGACGCGGTAATCCACGAGCCGCACGTCGTCTATATATTTCTGATAGGCGCCGAGATCCTTGCGCAAGGCGAGGTCCAGCGCGTTGACGGGACCGTTGCCCTCGGCGGCCGAGATGCGCGTTTCGCCATGAACCGCGATCTTGACGATCGCCTCGGCGCCGCGATCCTCGAAACCGTTGCGCGCGAAGCGGCGATCCACCGCGACGCTGTAGCGCTCAATGTCGAAATAATGCGGCGCCTCGCCCAGCACGCGCTTGGCCAGCAGGAAGAAGGAGGCGTCGGCGCCTTCATAGGCGTAGCCCTGCGCCTCCTTCTCCTTCACCTCGTCGAGCAGGCGCGAAAGGCGCGGATCGTCCTTGTCGAGCGGAACGCCGAGACGCGTCAGCTCCGAAATGATGTTGGAGCGCCCCGCCTGATCGGAGACCAGCACACGGCGCTGATTGCCGACGCTTTCGGGCGTGACGTGCTCATAGGTTTTCGGGTCGATCATCACAGCCGAGGCGTGAATGCCCGCTTTGGTCGCGAAGGCGCTGGCGCCGACATAGGGCGCATGGCGGTTCGGCGCGCGGTTGAGCAGTTCGTCCAGCGCATGGCTGACGCGCGTCAGATGGGTGAGCTTTTCCTGCGTCACGCCGATCTCGAAGCGCGACGCGAACTCGTCCTTCAGGAGCAGCGTCGGAATGATCGTCGTGAGATTGGCGTTGCCGCAACGCTCGCCCAATCCGTTCAGCGTGCCCTGAATCTGCCGCGCGCCCGCGCGCAGCGCCGCAAGCGAATTGGCGACCGCCTGCCCCGTATCGTCATGGCAATGCACGCCGACGCTGGCGCCGGGGATGACCTTGATGACTTCGGCGACGATGCGCTCGACCTCATGCGGCAGCGCGCCGCCATTCGTGTCGCACAGCACGACCCAGCGCGCGCCGGCGTCATAGGCGGCCTTCGCGCAGGCGAGCGCATAATCCGGATTCGCCTTGAAGCCGTCGAAGAAATGCTCGCAGTCGACCGCGACCTCCTTCTTCTTCGAAACGGCGTGCCTTACGGACTGCGTAATGCCCTCGAGATTGTCTTCTTCCGTGGAGCGTAAGGCGACCTTGACCTGATAATCCCAGCTCTTGGCGACAAAGGTCACCGCATCCGCCGCGCTGTCGAGCAGCGCCGCGACGCCCGTGTCGTTCTCGACCGACCGTCCCTGGCGGCGCGTCATGCCGAAGGCGGAAAAGCGCGCCTTGATTTTTGGACGGTCCGCGAAAAACTCCGTGTCTGTGGCGTTGGCGCCGGGATAGCCGCCCTCGACATAGTCGATCCCGAGATCGTCGAGCATGGCGGCGATCTGCCGCTTGTCCTCGAGCGAGAAATCGACGCCCGTCGTCTGCGCGCCGTCGCGCAGCGTCGTATCGTAAAGCGTGACGCGTTCCTTGGTCATCAATGCGGTCCCGAGGCGGGCGGCGCCGCCAGATCTTTGATCATCGTCGTATTGCCGAGCCATTCGCCGCCGACCGTCACCGTGTTGCGGCTTTGCGCGACATAGAAGCGCGCGGCGAAGAATTCCCGCGCGGCGTCCGAGGCTTCGACCGTGAGCTTCTTCGTCCCGCGCCCGCCGGCGAGCTTCTCGATCGCGTCGGCGAGCGCCGAGCCCACGCCCCGGCCCGCGAGATCGGGCCGCACATAGAGCATGTCGAAAAGCGTGTTGTCCTTGAGAGACGCGAAGCCGGCAATTTCTACGCCGATGATCGCCACGATCGTAAGCTCGCCCGCAAGCTTCCTGGCGAAGGCCTCTTCATCGTCAGCGACAGAGGCCCAGGCCTCGCGCTGGTCGTCGCTGTAATCCTCGGCCGTCAGCTCCTCGACGCTCGCGCGGAAAAGCGCGGCGAGCGTCGGCGCGTCGCTCGGAAGGAATGGCCGAAGCCCGGGCGACGCCATCACACGACCTCGAAAGCGCGCATGATATGCCACGCGACAAAGGCGGCGCCGGCGAGCACGGCGAGTTTAAAGAGAAGATAAACCGCCCAATGGCGCTTGAACGGCAGCGTCTTTTTCCAGTCTTCGTTGGCCATGGCCTGCTCCCTTTACCCTGCGAACTCCCACCCGGCCCGCTTTGCGGGCCGCCCTCCCCGTAAAAGGGAGGGATTGGGCTGTATCGACATTTCTGATCACGCCCAACTCGGGCAACCGCATTTGCCTTTCAGGATGAGCTGCAATCGCGCCGCTCCAATCCCTCCCCCTTGCGGGGAGGGCAGCGCGTGAAGCGCGACGGGTGGGGCCCGCATCAGGAATCCTCCTCCACCTTCTCATACGCCCGCGCGATGATCGTCTCGACAACGGCCGACAAATTCAAATCCACGTCCGCGTTCCAGAACCGCAGCGTCTCAAATCCGTTCGCCGCGAAATGCGCGTCACGCCGGGCGTCGTGGCCCAGTTGCTGATCTTCCCCATGCTGCGAGCCGTCGACCTCGACGATCAGCCTGTGCTTGAAACAGACGAAGTCGAGAATATAGCCGTCGACCGGCGCCTGACGGCGAAAGTGGAAACCCTGCGGCCGCAACTGACGCAGATGCACCCAGAGCTTCACTTCCTGGGGCGTCATCGACTTGCGCAACGCACGAGCTTTGACCACCGACATGGCTTAGAACCCCACCCGTCGCGCTTCGCGCGCCACCCTCCCCGTAAAGGGGAGGGATTGAGCTGCATCAACATTGCTGATCGCACCCAACTCTGGCGACTGCATCAGTCTTTCAGGAAGCGCCGCAACGGCGCCGCTCCAATCCCTCCCCTTTACGGGGAGGGTGGTCCGCGCAGCGGGCCGGGTGGGGTTCGCGCTCAACGCTTCACCTCCCACGTCGTCGTGCCGTCCTTATTGTCCTTGAGCGCAATGCCCATCGCGGCAAGCTCATCGCGGATACGATCGGACTCTCCCCAGTTCCTGGCGAGGCGGGCGGCGAGGCGGGCGGCAATGAGCGAGGAAACATGCTCCACATTCACAGATCTCCTTTCGCCTTCAACCCATCGAGCGTACGATCGAACATTTACGCCAATCAAGTTGAGAGCGGCCTTGAGCTCTTGTGAGTCTTCAATTGCGTGAATCGCGGTCAGCGCGAAAGGCGTATTCAAATCATCTTCCAACGCTTCCAAAACAATTCGAACGCCAGCAAAGCCGCCGCCATAGCCGTCACCATCCGGTGAACCGTAGCCCATGCCAAATCCATCCCCGTCGACCTCGACAACGCCAGTCTCGATCGCCCATTTTTTTAGACTTAACTCCGCCTCCTCCAGCGCCTTCACCGTCCAATCGATCGGCTGCCTGTAATGCGTCCGCAACATTGCGAGCCGCAGCACCTCGCCCGGCCACTTCCGCCCCCCAAATTTCTCCGTATGCAGCAGCTCGTGAATCGTCACGAAATTCCCCAGGCTCTTGGACATCTTCTCGCCCTCGACCTGCAGGAATCCGTTATGCATCCAGTAATTCGCCATTACGGGCTGGCTAAAAGCGCAGCAGCTCTGCGCGATCTCGTTTTCGTGATGCGGAAAGACGAGATCGACGCCGCCGCCGTGAATGTCGAAGGTTTCGCCTAAATGCGCCCAGCTCATCGCCGAGCATTCGATATGCCAGCCCGGGCGCCCCCTGCCCCAAGGGCTCTCCCAACCGGGCTCGGTCTCCTTTGACGGTTTCCATAAAACGAAATCCATGTCGCCGCGCTTATAAGGCGCGACGTCCACGCGGGCGCCGGCGAGCATCTCGTCCAAAGAGCGACGCGAGAGGCGGCCATATTCCTTCATCGACGGCACGTCGAACAGCACATGACCATCCGCCGCATAAGCATGGCCCCCCGCGATCAGTCTTTCGATGATCGCGATCATCTGCGCGATATGTTCGGTCGCGCGCGGCTGCACGTCGGGCGGAAGGCAGCCCAGCGCCGTCACATCCTCCTGAAAGACCCTGTTCGTCTCTTCGGTCAGCTCGCGGATCGTGATCCCGCGTTCCGCCGCGCGGGCGTTGATCTTGTCGTCGACGTCGGTGATGTTGCGCACATATTTGACGTGGCGCTCGCCATAGAGACGCCGCAGCAGCCGATACAGCACGTCGAAGACGATCAGCGGCCTCGCATTGCCGATATGGGCGTAGTCGTACACCGTCGGTCCGCAGACATACATGCGCACATTGGCGGGATCGAGGGGCTGGAAAACCTCCTTCGTTCGCGTCAGCGTGTTGTAGATCTTGAGCGCGGGCGTCGACATGAAAACCTCGGTTGGCCGGCGGGCCGGCGCGTTTCATGTCGTTTGAGGGACGTGACGGCTCCGGCCAGCGGGGGCGCTAGCTGATAATGATCCGGCCGCAAATTCGGCAGTTGAGCGTCATGGTCGAGACCATGCGCCCGAAAGCGCCGCGCCGTCAAGGGTGCGCCGCGCTGCGAAATTGAGGCGGGATCGTGGCGACTTAACGCATATTTTACTGCGTCCCGCTACCTCTTCGAGACGCCGCCAATTGTCTCGGGCGGCCACTCACGGGCGTGGCCATGTTCATTCTTTCTTCGAAATACGAAAAGTCGCTCTGGCCGCGTCTCGCCGCGCCGCTCGTCGCGGGTCTTCTGGTCTCCGCCGCCTATCATTCCAACGTCCAGGCGGCGCCGCTCGCGACTTACGTCGTCTTGGATCAGGACGGCTACGGCGTCATCGAGTGCCTGACCCAGAAATCCGACTGCGGCAAGATCGTCGCCGACGCCTGGTGCGAGTCGCATGGCCACGGCCCGGCGAAGGCTTATGGCCGCGCCGAGGACGTCACCGCCTCGATCGACGCCGCCGCGCCGCGCCAGCCGCTGCAGCCGGGCGCGGCGATCGTCTCCTGCTCGGAATAAGGCTTACTTCACCCAATCCGCGCATTTGGCGGGCTCCGCCCCGCCCCAGGGCTGGAGCGCCACGGTGGCCGTGGAGTTCTCGGGCGAGCCTTCCACGAGCTTATCCGAATAGACCATGTAGACCAGCATGTTGCGCTTCACGTCGCAGCCGCGCGCAATGTGCATCTGCTTGAAGAGCAGCGACCGGCGCTCGCTGATGACGAGATCGCCCTGGCTGAACTTTTCCTTCTCCTTGCCGGCGCGCAGCTTGATCGGCCCATATTGGCTGCATGCGAGCGAGACTTCCGAGGTCTGCTCCGCGACGCCGAACATGCCGGCGACGCCGCCCTTCTCATGGGCGGTGTAGGTGCAGGCGACGCCGTCGATCAGCGGATCGTCGACGACATAGGTCGCGAGCTTGTCATTGGGCGTCAGCAACTTGAAATCGGTCGACTTGCGGAAGACGAGGTCGGGACCCTCCTGCGCGGACGCAACGCCAGCGGCCAGAAGAGCGGCGAGAGCGAGCGGGGCAATAGCGAAAAATCTGCATGTCTTCATAAGGCGACCTCCAATGGCGTCGGGGCGGATATGGGCGAAGACCGCGCTCAAGGGAAGAGGCGCAAGACTGCGGCGCGGTAAAAATTGCAGGCGCGGCGCGAAACGCCTCGGCATTCGTCAGAAAGATCCCCTGCCCGACGCGTTGAAGCCGGCCCGCCAGGGGAAGGTCCGAATGGTCGCCCCGCCGGAATCGCCCACATAGCGCCGATGGCGAGGGGGCGTCGTTGGAGGCAGCAATGTCGGTCGCGCGCTTCGTTCCTTATATTTTCATGGCCGCGCTCGCCCTCGCGTCGGGCCATGCCCGCGCAATTCCCGCCTTCTGCTGGCATGTCCGCTGCGCCCCGACCGGCAAATGCGTCACGCCGCCGAATATCAATCCGACGGTCGACTATCCCGCGCCGACGGTCCCCTATTCGGTCTGGTACAATGAATGTTTCATGCCGCATTGCGCGGGCGATCCGAGCGGAGCCTGCAGCTGACGGTCCTGCAAGCTCGGATCTCGCCGCTTTCTACGCGCTTGCCGCAGGCTCGCGCGCCCGCCTTGTTGCCGACATGATGACGGGCACAATCCCGCATCGATTTGATCGCCGGCGCAAATAAGCGAATATGCCAAGAACGGGCGCCGCGATTCCTAAAAAGGACCCGCCGCGCGGAGAGGCTCGAAGATCGCCCCGCGCCGGGCCGGCAGCCGGAGCACGCAATGAGGCCGACTTTGGGGCCGATGAATTTCCGCGGACGTTTCGCCGTCGCTTTCGCTACGGCGCTTCTTGTTCTGGCCTGCGCCCCGCGGCAGGCGCGGGCCGAAAGCGGCTACTGCACGGATTTGCGCGCCCAGATCGCCAAAGCGGGCGCCGAGGGCATGCAGGCCCGCTATCGCGCCGCCGCCGCCAAGCAGCGCGCGGAATATGGCCGCCTCGCCGCCAAGGCGCACGCCATGGGCTGCGACCAGCAGCAATTCCTTTTCTTCGGCGATCCGCCGCCGCCGCAATGCGGGAGCGTCAACGCCAGGCTCAACGCGCTGGAGGGCACGATCGCCGCTTATGACCAGGGCGCGTCCGACGACAGTCAGCGGCAGGCGCTGATGGCCCGATACGAGGTGGATTGCCGGCAACGCGCTTCGGCGCGCGAGCCCCAGCCCAAAAGCTTTTTCGAAGAGCTTTTCGGCGTCGGCGCGCCCGACCGGACAACCGGGCTGCGCGAGGTTCCGGTCGGCGCGCCGGACCCGACGCTCGACCCGAATTATCAGGACGAAGGCGAGCCGGTGGATCAGCGTCCGAGCGGCGGTCCCATGGCGATATGCGTGCGTTCCTGCGACGGCGGCTTTTTCCCGATCACCTATTCGGCGAAGGCCTCGCAGCTCGACGATCTCAACGCCTTCTGCAAGGCCATGTGTCCGGGCGCGGAGGCGAAGCTCTACACCCAGTCGCAATGGAAAGGGCTCGACTCGGCCGTCTCCATCGATGGCGAGCCCTATGCCGACCACCCCAACGCGCGCAAATTCGAGAAGAGCTACGAGCCCTCCTGCGGCTGCAAGCCTCAGGGCCAGAGCTGGACGGAAGCGCTCGCCGAAGCCGAACGCATGCTCGCCGAGCGCAACAAAAAGGATCAGATGATCACCGCCGAGCAGGCGGAGCAGATGTCGCGTCCGATCCAGTCCGGCGATCCGCGCGCCAGGAGGCCCGAAGGCGCGGCGGCCGTCGCGGCGCCGCTCGTCGGCGACGGGCTGCGCGGCACGCAAGGCAGCGTGACGACCGGCGCGCCGGAGGTTTTTCGCGAAGTGGTCGGGCCGGATGGCGTGAAGCGCCGGGTGCGCGTGGTGGCGCCGACGCTTTGACGCGAATTTGGCTGTTGGTCAGCCGCGGCGTCGCCGGCCGCGCCATTCCTTGAAGAGCAGGCGAGCGCTCATCAGGAAGGCCGCGCTCCAGGCGAGTTTTTTGACGATCCCGTCCCCGTTTGGCGTTTTCCTTCCGAAGGGCGCGCGGCCAGGTTTTCTTCAGCCTACGCCGCGCCGTCCCCGGCCATGTGGGACTTCACCGTCTCGATCAATTGCTTGATCGAGAAGGGCTTGGGCAGGAAGCCGAAATCGCCCTCCGGCAGGTTCTTGGCGAAAGCCTCTTCGGCATAGCCGGAGACGAAAATCACCTTGGCGGCGATGCCGCGCTTGCGCAGTTCGGCGAACATTGTGGGCCCGTCCATTTCGGGCATCACCACGTCCGAGACGATGAGGTCGACCTTGCCGCCGACCTCCTCGACGACTTCCAGCGCTTCAAGGCCCGTCGTGGCCTCGAGCACGGTGAAGCCTCGCGATTTGAGGGCGCGCGCGCCGATGGAGCGCACGGCGTCCTCGTCCTCGACGAGCAGGATGAC
Source organism: Methylocystis parvus OBBP (assembly GCF_027571405.1). Classification (GTDB taxonomy): domain Bacteria; phylum Pseudomonadota; class Alphaproteobacteria; order Rhizobiales; family Beijerinckiaceae; genus Methylocystis; species Methylocystis parva. The sequence continues at coordinate 512,039 of NZ_CP092968.1, read as the reverse complement.
GCCCTGCCCCGTATAGTCCGCGGCCGCCTTCGGCGCTTCGGACTCCTTTTGCGGCGTTTCCTTCGCCTCAGGGATGTAGCGCGGGAGGAAGATGCGGAAGACCGTGCCTCTGCCGACTTCACTCGACGCGAAGATGAAGCCGCCCGATTGCTTGACGATGCCGAATACGGTCGAGAGCCCAAGCCCGGTGCCCTTGCCGACTTCCTTGGTCGTGAAAAACGGCTCGAAAATCTTCTCGATCACTTCGGGCGGAATGCCCGAGCCATTATCCTCAACCTCGACCAGCACATAGTCCGCCGCGACGAGATGCGCCTCGCCGAAGCTCGCGCAATCGTCCTTCGAGACGTTCCGCGTGCGGATCTGCACGCGGCCGCCGGATTCCGGCATGGCGTCGCGGGCGTTGACGACCAGATTGATGATGACCTGCTCGAACTGGGTCGTGTCGGCCTTGACGTACCAGAGGTCGCGGCCGTGGCGCAGGTCGAGTTCGTTCTTTTCGCCGACGACCCGCCGCAGCAGGATTTGCAGCTCGGACAGCGTGTCGCCGAGTTGCAGGACCTGCGGACGCAGCGTCTGCCGGCGCGAGAAGGCGAGAAGCTGGCGGGTGAGGCCGGCGGCCCGGTTCGCCGTCTCCTTGATCTGGCGGATGTCGCGGAAAGCCGGATCAGTCGGGCGGTGGCTCGACAGCAGCAGATCGGAATAGCCGATGATGGCCGTGAGCATATTGTTGAAGTCATGCGCGATGCCGCCCGCGAGCTGGCCAACCGCGTTCATTTTCTGGGATTGGGCGAACTCCTCCTGCAGCTTGCGCTGCTCGGTGGTGTCGAGCGCATAGATCGTCGCGCCCTTCTGGCCCGAATCCTCGGCCGGCGAAACGAAGAACCGCGCCGACCGCGGGCCAGCGCCTTCCTCGAAGGAGACATTGACGGGCTTGACGTCGCTCTTGCCCTCCAGCGCATCCTGGACGGCTTTGCGCAACGCCTCGGCGTCGCGCTCCGAAAGACCGGCGAGAAGCGACCATTGCTCTCTGCCGTGCCCGGCCTTCAGCGCCTTGGGCAGCAGCTTGGCGAAAGCGGCGTTCGAGTCCTGCACGCGCCCATCGGCGTCGAGCGTCGCGATCGCCATGGGCGTCGAATTGAAGAAGCGCGCGAAACGAACCTCCGCCGCGCGCAGATCCTCTTCCGGTTTCTCTCCCGCCGCCCGATTGAGCACGAGCGTGCGGGACGAGCCGGCGGCGCCGTCCTGACCGAAGGCGACCTGATGCAGCAGCCGCACCGGCAGCGAGCGGCCGTTGCGGCAGCGCAGGTCGATATCGATCTGATCCGTGCGCACCTCGCCCGGCGAACCGGACACCGCCGCGAGCAGCGCCGCGCCGTTATTGGCGACGATCGAGCCGAGCGACGCGCCGCCCGAGCCGACTTGCGTGAGGTCGTAGCCGAGCCAACCGGCCAGGGTCTTGTTCATATAGGAGACGGAGCCGTCGGGATCGGCCGAGAAGAAGCCCGCCGGCGCATGATCCAGGAAGTCGATGGCGTGCTGAAGCTCCTGGAAAACGCCCTCCTGCCGCTGACGCTCGCCGGTGACGTCTCCGACGCGCCAGAGCGTGGCGCGCGGTCCCGCCTGCGGCAAGGGCCGCACCTTGATGCGGTACCAGCCCACCGCGCCGACGCCCGTAAGCGGGGGCGAGAGACGCAAATCCTCGACATGGGCCGTTCCCGACCGCGCGGCCTGGGCCAGCCGGTAGATGGCTTCGGAGACCTCCGGCGGTCCCGAAAACAGCCGCTCCACCACCTGCAGGCCGGAACCGTCGCGCGCGCCGCACAGCGCCATATAGGCGTCGTTGGCGTAAGCGATCTGCGTATCGCCCTTGGTGACCAGCAGGCCCTCGGTCGTCGAGTCGGCGATGAGCTTGGTGAGGTCGTTGCGCGCGGCGCGGGCCGAGAATTGAATGAGCCCGACGGCGTAGGCGAAAAGGAAGAAGACGCCAGCAACGCCGAAGAGCGCCAGCGCCAGCATCACGAAACGCGGCGCCAGCGCCGCCGGCGCCAGGAAGAAGACGCCCAGCACCACGACGACGGCGAAGACGAGAGCCAGCACGAGCCCTGCGCTTCCGGGCCGCTCGCTTCGGTCAAATGCGGTCGGGGCCGCCCTGTCGGTCATCCTGAACGCCCTGCTCTGGCGCCTGGGACGTCGCGCGCGCCAGACGATTCGCTCTGCATGCCAGAATATGGTTAACGGAGGCGCGCGTCGAACCGGCGCGCCGCCGCTCGATTCGTCAAACCGCGAAGTTCGCCAGAATCGCCAGAAAGAATGGCTGTCCCCGGGACCGAAGGCAACGGCCTCATTGCAGTTTCGCGCGCGCGAACTTTCCATTAACCATTGATTAACCTTTTCGAGCCTCTTGCCCTGAAAGCTGTTAATTTGGCAAGGTTCAGGCGCGTTCGAAGAGAGACCTGCGGTTCATGCAAGAAAAATTCTCACAACTGCTCCCGGTTCTCGGAGCAATCGTGGCGTTCCTCATCGCCGCGCTTCTCGTCCTTTACATTTTCCGACTTCTCTTTGGGCGGAGAATACGCGCCAATGCAGCGAAGAAGGGCGGGCGTCGACTTGACGTCGTCGACGTATTCGACCTCGACCGCGAGCGTCAGCTCGTCATCGTCCGTCGCGACAATACGGAACATCTGCTGCTGATCGGCGGCCCCAACGATCTTCTTGTGGAAGGCTCGATCGCCCGGCCCGAGGGCGCCGCGCGGCCGGCGACGGAAGGGCGCGCCGCGCCGGCGGGCGCATGGCCGCCAGGTCCGGCCGAAGCGCCCGCCCCGCCGCCCGCGCCCGGCCCCGCTCCCAAGCAGCCCGCGCCGGGGCCGCTGAATCTGCCGCCGGATCTTTTCGCGCCCGCGCCGAGCAAGCCGCCCGTCGAGCCCGCCGCCGCGCCGGCTCCTGCGCCCGGCCCCGCCGCCGCGCCGCCCGCGCCGCCGCCTGCGCGTCCCGCTCCCCCGCCGCCGCGGCCTGCGGCTCCGCGTCCCGCGACGCCGCCGTTTCTTGCGCGCACGCAGCGCCTGATCCAGCCGAAGGGCGAGGCCGGCCCCGCCGCGCCGCCGCCGCCCGCGCCGCCCAAGCCTGCCGCGCCGCCGCCACCACCGCCGCCGCCTGCCGCGGTCGCTCCTCCGGCCCCTCCGCCGCCCCCTGCCTCGGCTCCCGCGCCGGCCGCGCCTCCGACTCCTCCGCCGGCTCCAGCCGCGCCGCCGCCGCCGCCGGCTCAGGTGCGGCCCCCGGCCCCGCCGCCAGCCCCCCCGCCGGCTCCCCCCGCCCCGCCGCCGGCGCCTCCGCCGGCCGCGCCGGAAGTGGATCCGCTGGAGTCGCTTGAGGCGGAAATGGCCCGTCTGCTCGGCCGGCCCGAGAAGGAATAAAAAGAAAGGGCGTCGCTGAATATCGGCGACGCCCTCTCGCTTTTGAAGACATTCCGGGCGTGCGGCTCGCTCTCGATTCCCGCTTTCGCGCAACGAGACGCGGCGCAATACGTCAGTCCGAACCGAAAGCGCGATCTGGCGCTCCAGCAAGCTTCCGCCCGGAGGTCCACGACAGACGCAAAGGGCGTCGCCAGATTGGCGACGCCCTTTCTTTTCCAGAGATTTCTTCTGCGTCAGTCGTCGCGATAGACCTTTTCGCGCCGCTCGTGTCTTTCCTGCGCCTCGATCGAAAGGGTCGCGATCGGCCGCGCGTCGAGACGCTTCAGCGAAATCGGCTCACCCGTCTCCTCGCAATAACCGTAAGTGCCGTCATCCAGCCGGCCCAGGGCGGCGTCGATCTTGGCGATGAGCTTCCTCTGGCGGTCGCGGGCGCGAAGCTCGATCGCTCTGTCGGTCTCGGATGACGCGCGATCCGCGAGATCGGGATGGTTCTCGTTTTCGTTCTGAAGCGCCGCGAGCGTCTCGCGGCTTTCGTGAAGAATGTCTTCTTTCCAGGCCAAAAGCTTCCGGCGAAAATATTCGCGCTGCCGGTCGCACATGAAAGGCTCGTCTTCCGACGGCTTATAGGCTTCGTCCAGATCCACCGTCATTGCCGCGAATCCCGTGTTGGACCATAGGCGGCGCCTATATAGACGGGCGCGGAAGCCGACACAATCTCTTCGCCGCATGCACGCGCGAATCTTTTGGGAGTCGCCGCAATCACAGCTCTAAAGGAGACGCGGCCGCGCGGCCGCGCCGCCAAGCGCGCGGAAACAACCGATTTGGAGCAGCATTTCTATATGCGTCGCGGCGCCGGCGGCCAATGGCCGCCAACGCATTCGGGACGCCGGAAACAGTCTCTTTGGACCGCTACTCCATCGCCTTACGCAGGTTTTCGTCGACCTTGTCGAGGAATCCCGTCGTCGACAGCCACTTTTGATGATGGCCGACGAGCAAAGCGAGGTCCTTCGTCATGAAGCCGGCTTCGACCGTCTTCACGCAGACTTCCTCGAGCGTCTTCGAGAAACGCGCGAGATCCTCATTACCGTCGAGCTTGGCGCGATGCGCAAGTCCGCGCGTCCAGGCGAAGATCGACGCGATGGAGTTGGTCGACGTCTCGTGACCCTTCTGATGCTCGCGATAATGGCGCGTCACCGTGCCATGCGCCGCTTCGGCCTCCACCGTCTTGCCGTCCGGCGTCATCAATACGCTGGTCATGAGGCCGAGAGAGCCGAAGCCCTGCGCGACAATGTCCGACTGCACGTCGCCATCATAGTTCTTGCAGGCCCAGATATAGCCACCGGCCCATTTCAGCGACGACGCCACCATGTCGTCGATGAGGCGATGCTCGTACCAAAGACCGAGCGCCTCGAATTGCGGTTTGAACTCCTTCTCGTAGATTTCGAGGAAAATATCCTTGAAGCGGCCGTCATAGGCTTTGAGGATCGTGTTCTTGGTCGAAAGATAGACGGGAAATTTGCGCTGCAGCCCGTAATTGAACGTGGCGCGCGCGAATTCGACGATCGAATCGTCGAGATTGTACATCGCCATGGCGACGCCGGCGCCGGGGAATTTGAAGACTTCCTTCTCGATCGCTTCGCCGTCTTCGCCCTCGAATTTGATCGTCAGGCGACCCTTGCCGGGAACCTTGAAATCGGTGGCCTTGTATTGATCGCCGAAAGCGTGACGGCCGACGACGATGGGCTGCGTCCAATGCGGCACGAGACGCGGCACGTTGGTGCAGATGATCGGCTCGCGGAAGATGACGCCGCCAAGGATGTTGCGGATCGTGCCGTTCGGCGACTTCCACATTTCCTTGAGGTTGAACTCCTTCACGCGCGCTTCGTCGGGCGTGATGGTGGCGCATTTCACGCCGACGCCATGCTGCTTGATGGCGTTCGCGGCGTCGATCGTCACCTGGTCGTTGGTGGCGTCGCGATTCTGGATGGAGAGGTCGTAATAGAGGAGATCAATGTCGAGATAGGGCCGGATCAGCTTGTCCTTGATGAAGGCCCAGATGATGCGGGTCATTTCGTCGCCGTCGAGCTCGACGACAGGATTGGCCACCTTGATCTTCTGCATGTGTCGACGATCCTCAAGCTGCGCGCGCCTTATAGACCTGCCCCGGCGCTAGGGAAAGCGGCGCCGGGCGACGAAAGCTGAGCAACGAAGCGGAAACTAAGCCTGAATGCCGGGAGGCAATTGCCTGCTTTTCTTCAACTTCTTGAATCGCCGCGAGAGTCGCCGTCGCGCGCCGACCGACCCAAGCATCTTAGGCGCCAATCCCGAAGTCCGATCAAGAAATCAGAAACTCCTCTGGCCTAGTTTCAGGCGTTTCGTCGGTTTTGGCTGGGGACACAATAGGCAATGGGCGCAACCGCTTCGACGCGAGCCGGCTTTTCATCGAATGAAAGTGGGTCTGTCGCGGTCATTTTCGGCCTGGCGATGATCCCGATCTTTGTGATGATGGGATCGGCGCTGGACTACACCCGCGCCGCGACCATGCGCACGCGCCTCAACCGCCTTTCCGATCGCGCCGCGCTCGCGGCTGTGAAGGCGGCGGCGCAGAAGGAGGCGGACTGCGTCCTCGCCAAATCGAGCACGGGGGATTGCTCGCTGTCTCAAATTCAGACGCTCGGCGAAGCCGCCGGCGCGCAATACATCCTCGCCGACATGGCCTTCCAGAATTACGGCACGGCTAAAACCCTGACTCTCGCAAAGAACGACACGTCTTGGTCGGCGACCGTGAACTATACCGCCGAAATGCCCGCCGCCATGACCAAACTGATGGGCTTCAACTCGATCCCGGTGAAAGGATCGGTGACGTCGAACATTTCGATGGGCAGCCAGCTTTATCTGAATGTCCGCATGCTGCTGGACAATTCGATGTCGATGGGGATCGGCGCGACCTCCGACGACATTACGCGCATGCAGGCGCTGACCGGCTGCGCCTTCGGCTGTCACACGACCTCTTATGCGACAACCTATTATAAAGCCCCCAAAGCGCAAGGCATCCGCTTCCGCATCGACGATCTGCGCGACGCGACGACGGCGCTCGTCGCCACCGCAAAGACCGTGACGGCCTCGAATGCGCGCAACCACATCAAGATGGCGGCGTATTCGTTCGATCACACAACGGACCCGCTCGTCGCCCTGACCAGCGACCTCACCGCGGTCGGCTCGGCGGTGCAGGCGCTGGATCTGCCGACCGCGGACGACGGCACGCAGGCCGCCGACGCCATCGCCTGGCTCGCATCGCAAACGCCGAACAGCGGCGACGGCCTCGCGCCGGACCGTCCGCAGGAAGTGGCTTTCCTCGTCACGGACGGGGTGGAGGACGGGATTTACACAGGTTGGAACGGGATGAGCGCGCCGACGGGATTGCCCTTGTCCTGGTGGAGTCCCTCCCTGACCAAGGCGAACACCGGGGCCTTTCCTGTGGGGTCATGCGACGCGTTGAAGCAGAAGGACGTGATCGTCGCCGTCGTCTACACGACCTATGTGCCCTTCGTCGGAACGGAACAATATGACAAGCTGATCGGCCCCTTCGCGTCCAATATCGAGCCCAACCTCCAATCCTGCGCGACGAATGGCTATTTCTACGTCGCCTCGCAGCCGGGCGACATTCAAAAGGGCATGCAGCAGCTCTTCAACAAGGCGATGGCGGCGACGGCCCTTCGGCTTACTCAATAAGTCCGAACCGAAGCCGTCGAAACATTACGCGCCTGTCGGGCGCCGCAAGCCGAAGGCGCCGGCGATCTTCTCGGCGTTCAGCTCGTTGGGCGGGCCGCCGCCGCTTTCCAGAAGCTGGCGCATCCCCATTCCGCGCACCGCATCTATGAAGGCGACGACGTCCGGATCGTCGCCGCCTCGCCCGAACTGAGCCGCGACGCGATCCGCGAGCGCCCGCGCATGCTCGGCGAGGATCGGGCGCAAATCGTCTTCCTCGCTCGCTTCGAGAACGATGCCCAGGAAAAAGCGCATGCGCTGGCGGTCGAACATCAGCGATTCAAGCGCGCGCATGACGTCATCGAACGTCTCCGCGCCGCCCTTGCGAGGCTTTTTCTTCGCCCGATCGTGAGACGCGTGCAGGAGCGCCACGAAGAGGTCGGCCTTGCGCGGGAAATAATAGGTCAGATGCGACTGACGGACGCCCGCCGCGGCGGCCGCGCGCGGCTGGGTCAGCGCCTTGATCCCCTGCTCTTCGACAATCTGAAGCGCCGCCTCCAGAATCCGGTCTCTTACCGTCGCGGAACTCAACGCCCGGCCCTCTCACGCCCCACGCGGTCTCGTAGCAAAATCGCTTGGGGAGGCCAATGCCGCCGCGCGCGCAGGCCTTGCGGAGGACGTCTTGGTAGACTACCAATACGCGATATTTCGAAAGACAGTCGAGGACGCATGAGAACGCCGATCCGCAACATTCTGACCGCCGCATTATCCGTCGCCATTTGGTCGCCCGCAGTCGCTATCAGCGATCAGGACGTCGTGCGCGACGTTTTGTTGAAGACATTCGACAAACCCGAAATGCGATTGACGGTCGATCCCGTCGTCATCGACGGCGACGTGGCGGTCGCCGGCTGGGTGCAGGGCGAGCTTGGCGGCCGTGCGCTGCTGCGGCGCAAGGGAGAGGCCTGGACGATCGACCTTTGCGCGGGCGACGCGCTGAAGGAAAGCAAATCCCTCGAAAAACTCGGCCTGCAAAAGGCCCGCGCGGACTCGCTCGCCGCCGCGATCGGGGCCGCCGAGAAAAAGCTCGACCCCGCGGTCCTTCAAAAATTCTCGCGTTTCGACGGCATGTTCGCCGTCGATGAAAATGGCGGCCACGTCTCGACCGATCCGCATCACCGCCCCATTCAGTGATCGCCCGACGCAAAGAGCGCCTTCGCGCGGCTGTGTCCCAATAACAACAGCCTCGCGAAAACGTCGCCGCCGGCTTTTTCCGCGCGCCGCGCGCCTTGCGGCCGAAGTTTTGGTCGGTTACCAATCAATCGAACGGTGCAGATTCGGCGCTTGCGCGCCGCTCTTTGAATGAGAGACGCGAAGAAAGACAAGAGATGCGTTTCGGCGACGTCACTCCAGTCCGCCCGCCCGCCGCGTTCAAGCGGCTGGCCGCGCTCGTCGTCATCGCGCTGCTGCAATGGAGCGCGATGGCGGCGGCCGAGAGCGGCGGCGATCTCGGAGGGTCGGCTCGAAGCCAGCATTTCGAAAATTGCGGCCCGTCGCACAAGGACGGCGCGCCCCAGCCTTCGCACTGCCGGCATCTTCAGTGCTGCGTCATCGGCGGCTCGAATGACGAGCGGCTCGACCGGGCGATCGTCGCCGTCCTGACCGACCTCGTTCTGCCGCTTCCTGACAGCGGCGCGCCGCCGCCCGCGCGCCGGACCCACGCGCCGGCTGGCGCGAGAAGCTTCCTCAACGTCGGCTCGCCAAGATCGCCGCCCGCGAACGCCTGACGCTTTCGGCGGCTCGCGCCCGACAATCTACCTCAACTTTCCTCCTCGCATGGCTGGCGCATCGCGTCGCCTTTAGGAGCTCGTCATGTTCCGTCTTTCCCTTCGCAAGGGCGCGAGCGCGCTCGCGCTCGTTCTCGCGATCGCCGCTTCCGACGCGATCGCGCAGCAAAATCTTCCCACGATCGACGTTGGTCAGGCCAATCGCCCGCAGCAAGGCGGTCCGCGCGGCAATGGCGGCGGACGCGGCCCCGCGACGCGGAATATGCCCGCGGCGGCGCAGACGCCCGCGATCGTCGCGCCCGGTCAGAGCGGCTCCCTCACCGTCCCCTCGGTCGCGCAACTGCGCCGCGAACTGAACCAGAATGTCGGCTCCGTCGCGTTTGTCGACGCCAACACGCCCGAGATCAAGACGCGCTACGTGCACGACCTGCGCGACGCGCTGAAAGACGTGCCGGGCGTTTATGTCGAGACGCGCTACGGGCAGGAGCTGCGTCTCTCCATCCGCGGCTCGAATCTCACCCGCGACTATCATCTGCGCGGACTGGAGCTGCTTCAGGACGGCATCCCGATGAATTTCGCCGATGGCGGCGGCGACATGTATCAGATCGACCCGAGCTACTTCCGCGCAATCGAGGTTTTCAAGGGCGGCAACGGCCTCGCCTACGGCTCTTCGACGCTTGGCGGCGCCGTCAATTTCATTTCGCCGACAGCCTACACCGCGCTCAGCCCCAATCTCTTCGCGCTCGACGTCGGCGCCTTCGGAACGATCCGCGGCCAGGCGCAGGCCTCGCGCGTCTTCGGGGATTTCGACGCGCTCATCAACGGGACCTTCACGCATTCGGACGGCTATCGCGGCCATTCGACGACGGACTACACGCAGATCAACGGCAATATCGGATACCGCTTCTCGAAAGATCTGGAGACGCGCTTCTATTTCGGAATTTACGACACCTGGCAACAATTGCCGGGAACGCTGGAGCTGAGCGTCGCGCGCCAATATCCGACGATCGCCATGGCGCCCTATCCGGCGCAGTTCGGCATTGACGGCTTTGGGGCCAATCAGGCGCGCAACGTCCAGAACTTCCGAATCTCGAACAAGACCACGATCGACGCGGGCTTCGGCAAGCTCGACCTGAACGCCTGGTACATTCACAATTATCTTTACCATCCGATCTTCGTGGTGATCGAGCAGGCCCAGGACAATTGGGGTTTCGCGCCGCGCTTTACCTCGACTTTCGACGTCGCCGGCCACCGCAACGACCTGATCGCCGGCGGCCGCGTTTGGGGCGGCGACGGCAGCGACAAGTGGTTCACCAACTATAACGGAATGAAACTCAATCCCTTCGGCTTGAGCCCGTTGAGCTTCATCTCGCAATTTGGTCCGCTCTACGCTTTCTTCCTCAATCCTGGCGGTCTCTACATCCCTGTCGGCGCGGACCCCAACATCCGCAACAACCGGATGAACGCGCTCAATCTCGAGGCCTATTTCGAGAACCGCTTCTACGTCGTCCCGAGCCTCGCCTTCATGTTCGGCGCAAAATATTTCAGCGACCAACGCAATTATTCGATCCTCGGCGGCATCCCCTACGAGCCGATCCCCGGCTATGACTCGAAGACGTATCACGGGATCAACCCCAAGGTCGGCGTCATGTTCGAGCCGTCGCCGGACATGCAGTTCTTCGCGGATATGACCGGAAGCCGCGACGCGCCGGATTTCGCCGACCTCACGCAAGGCGCGTTCCCGCCGCCCTTTGGCGGGATCAATTCCAACGGAACGATCGGAACGCAATTCATCCCGCTCGCGGCTCAGAAGGCCTGGACGGGCGAAATCGGCGCGCGCGGCAAGTGGGACCGCTATTCCTGGGACGTCACCTATTACTTTTCCTCGCTTTCCGACGAACTGCTGAAATTCAATCCGGCGCCGGGGACGGGCATTCCGTCCACGACCTTCAACGCCAGGCACACGATCCATCAAGGCGTGGAATTCGGCGCCGGCGTCGACCTGCTGCGCGACCTGACGGGTCCTGGCGCGGGCGACGTTCTGAAACTGACGCAAATCTGGAACTGGAACGACTTCCGTTTCGACGGGGACACGCTTTATGGGAACAATCCCCTGCCGGGCATTCCGCGCCACGTCCTGCGCACGACCCTCGGTTACAGCCGGCCGGACGGAATCTATTTCGCGCCGTCGATGGATTGGGTTCCGGAAGGAACCTATGTCGACTATGCGCATACGCTGCAAAGTCCCGGCTATGTCCTGATCGGACTGCAAGCCGGCATGAAGACGCCTTACGGGTTGAGCTTCTATCTCGACGCGCGCAACCTGACCGACCGGCATTACATCAGCGACGTCACCACCGTGGCGAACGCCTACAATCCCCCGGCGTCGGGAGGATGGCCGGTCGGCAATCCCCGCGCCTTCTATCCGGGCAATGGCCGCGCCATCTTCACCGGCTTCAAATGGGCGTTCTGACGGGCCAAAACGCGCGCGATCGGCCGGCGTAACAGCCGGCCGGACCGTTTACGCGAAGTGATCGGCGCGCGCGGAACGTCTCGCCGGTCCCTCGCTTTTGCGGACGTAACGCTTGATTTTTTTGGGGGGAGCCGCTCAGGGTCCGACGTTCAGCATGATCCCCAGGATCAGGCAGGTCCCGAGGATCAGACCCACGAGCCCGATAAGATGCTCGATCACATTGCGCCCCTCGCCTTGGGATGAGCTTCACTGTGGTCCGCGTCGCCCGCGGGCGGGCGACGCCCTTGGGAAGAGAGCGCGGGCTCCGTGGACGAGAGTTTCCGCCTTTCTCCCAAACCAAGATAGACGAACGCATTCGCTTCGCGCGCGGGGGGCGCTTTCGCATGGCTTTCGCGATCGGAATTCGATTTGCTCATCATAGCCCAGCGCCCTGTCCGCCATCCCTGGCGACATTGAGCCCGAAGTGGCGCGGCTTCGCTAGCTGGGGTGAATGCTTAATCCTTTCGGACAGGTCGCCGCGCCCCGCCGGGCGATTCCAGCGTCTTTACGCCGATACAAAGGATTTGCCCGCGTGCGGGCGACCGCCTAATTAGCGGGTTCTTGGCGAGAGGACGCGCAATTGGTCGGAGCGGGGACGGATCATACGAAGCAGGCGCTCTCGGGCGGGCCGGCCATTATCCTCGTGCGCCCCCAACTCGCCGTGAATATCGGCATGTGCGCCCGCGCCATGGCTAATTTCGGCCTCTCGGACCTTCGCCTCGTCTCCCCGCGCGAGGGTTGGCCGCGCACCGGCGCTTATCGCAAGGGCGCTTACGCCGCCGCCGCCGGGGCGACGCATCTGCTGGAGCAGGCGAAGCTTTACGACAGCGTGCGCGAGGCGATCGCCGATCTGAATTTCGTCTACGCCGCCACGGCGCGCGGGCGCGGCCAGATGAAGTCCGTCTTTCCGCCCGCAAAGGCGCTCGCGGACACGGCGGCAAGCGTCGCGGCGGGGGAGAAGCGCGGCTTCCTCTTCGGGCCCGAACGCACCGGCCTCGACAATGACGACGTCGCGCTCGCCGACGCGATTTTGACCTTCCCGGTCAATCCCGCCTACGCCTCGCTCAATCTCGCGCAGTCGGTGCTGCTCGTCGGCTATGAATGGTTCCGCGCCGCCCATGGCGACGCCATGCCCTATGGGCTGGAGGAGCGCTCCCCGCCCGCGACGCGCGAGATGACCATGGCCTTTTTCGATTTTCTCGAGGAGGAGCTCGACAAGCGCGGCTTCTTCCGCCCGCTCGACAAGAAGCCCGTGATGTCGCGCAATCTGCGCAACATGTTCCACCGCATGAGCCTCACGCAACAGGATGTGCGCACGCTCTGGGGCATGGTGGTGCGACTCGTGGAAGGGCCGCGTCGCGATCCCAAAAAGGTGTGGCGGCGGAAGAAGATCGAGGAAGACGCGCAAGGGTGAAAGCGCGCGCCAGACCGTCATTGCGAAACGGGCGCCCAATCAGCGCGGCAGCACCGCCCAGTAATCGAGATCGAGCAGCACGGCCGAATCCGGCTTGCCACCGGGGCCGGTCAGCGGGAACTCCGCGCAGGGCTTATCCTTCGTCGCGACGAGGCGCAGGCGCAGCGCGCCGATGTCCGTGCGGCCGGGGATCTCCGCCTTGTCCAGCACCTCGGTCCACGCGAAGATGGTGCCGCCGGCGAAAAGCGGGTTGACGTGCTTGCCGCCATTCACCGCGGAGATGTGGAAGACGTTCTCGAGGCCGTTGAAGGACAAGGCGCGCGCCATGGAGATCACGTGGCCGCCATAGATGATGCGTTTGCCGAAGCGGCCCTGCGACTCGTAATACTGGTTGAAGTGCACCTTCGAATTGTTCTGGTAGAGGCGCGTCGCGAGCATATGCTCGGCCTCCTCCACCGTCATGCCGTCTATATGGTCGATCTTCTCGCCCACCTCGTAATCGCCCCAGAAGAAGGGCGAGCCGGCGAGCGCCTTGTCATAGGCGGCGACATTGAGCTTCGGCACGGCCTGGCCCAGCTCCGACGGCGGCACGGCCTTGGGCAGGTCCGGCACGATGGCGGGGCCGACAGGGGCGTCCTTGTCGCGCTTCTTCACCATCACCCAGCGGGCGTAGGAGAGCACGGTCTCGCCGCGCTGGTTCTTGCCCGTCGTGCGCACATAGACGACGCCCGTTTCCCTGTTGGAGTTTTCCTTGAGGCCGATGACCTCTGACACGGCGTCGAGCGTGTCGCCCGGATAGACGGGAATGAGGAATTTGAAATCGGCGTAGCCAAGATTGGCGAGCGCATTGAGCGAGACGTCCGGCACCGTCTTGCCGAGCACCAGATGGAAAACGAGCATGTCGTCGATCGGCGCTTCCTGATAGCCGATAGCCTGGGCGAAAGCCTTGGAGGATTGTACGGCGAAGCGCGGCAGATAGAGCGCGGTGTAAAGCGCGACCTCGCCGACCGTGACCGTGCGCGGCGCGGCGTGGCGCAGGATCTGGCCGATCCTGAAGTCCTCGAAGAAATTGCCGACGTTGATTTTCGACTTGCTCATCTCGTCTCAACCGTTCCTTTGCGCCAGCCGGGCCAGCGCGTCGATATAGGGCGCGGGGTCTCCCGCGATGAAAAGCTTTTTGACGCGGCTGGTCTCGCCGGAGCGGATGGCCACCGCCCTTTTCGGCGCCGATACAGTCTTGGCGATCAGTTCGATCAGCGCGGCGTTGGCCTTGCCGTCTTCCGGCGCGGCGCGCACCCGCGCCTTCAGGACCGTCTTGCCGTCGGCCATGGTCTCCACGCCCTCAACGGCGTCGCGTCCGCCCTTGGGCGTGAGCCGAAGCCAGAGCGTGACGCCATCCGCCTCCGCAGACCAGGGCGCGTCAGCCATAGACCAGGGTGCGCGCCACCACGTCCCGCAGGAATTGCAGGCCCAGAAGCAGAATCAGCGGCGAGATGTCCAGCCCGCCCACGGCCGGCAGCACCGAGCGGATGGGACGCAAAAGCGGCTCGGTCAGCGTGTCCACCGCGCGCCAGATGGTCTGCGCCGCTTGAGAACGCGTATTCAGCACGTCGAAGGCGACGAGCCAGGACAGGATAACGGACACGATCACCACCCACCAATAAAGGTCGATAACCGTGAGAAGCAGATTCGCAACCGCATAAGACATGTCTTCGTCCCGCAATTTTTGCGCTGCGGCCTCTGTAGCCTCCCCGCTCCCGCCCGGCAACCTCTCGCGAAGCCGCAGGCGGGAGACGATCACAGGCCGGGGAACAGGCGGTAGTCGAGCAGCGCCGTCCAGCCCAGGCCGCCAAGAGGGAGCAGAAGCGCCCGGATCGGCGGCTGCTGGGAGAGCGGCACGAAAGAGCCCTCACGGAGGCCTTCGACCCGCTTCTTGATCTCCTCCAACGGGTCGGCCCCTCCCGCAGGGGCCCCCGGAGCCTTGCGAGTCAGGATTTCCTGCGAGAGCCGTCTTTTCGCGAGCTCGCGCGCCTGTTCGGCGCTGAAGCACAGCGCCATGGCGCATGCAAAAAGGACGGCGATGCAAAGGCCCTGCGTGAGCAGGATCGCCACGCTCGGCGCAAAATTCGTGAAAATCGTGCTGCGGGACACGATCAACAGGACCGACAAGCCGAAAGGCATGTAGATCAGATTGCCGATGCAACTCGTCCGCGCCGCGATGAAGGACAAATCGATCCAGTCGTCGAGCAACGGGTCGTTCAGGCCTATGCCCAGAATGCGGGAATATTCGCTCCGCGTCGCCGGCATCCAGCGGGTCCGGTGATCCCGTAGAAAGACGACGAAGCGCAGGCAAAGCATCGTCGCATCCACCACGAGGAATGTCAGGACGAGCATTAAAAACACAAGACCGACCGTCACCCGTCGATAGACCTCGAGATGCGCGCCGCGCCAAGGGGCCCCCGGCCATCCGAAAATCTGACTGAGGCAGGCGAAGACGGCGAAGGCCAGAAGAACGCCGACCGCGACGCGCCGCGCGACCGAGCCGAAGGACGATCGGCGGACATATTTCTCCCATTCAGGCGTGACGTCGTAAAAAGGCGCGGGGATGGGCCCGCCCGGGCGAGAATAATCGGGAAGGTAGAGGGTCTCTTTCTTGACGGTCCGGTCGAGATTGCGGCGCAGGCAGAACCAGGCGTCGATGGTCAGGCAGAGAGCAATGACCACTCCCACCGTTCGGATCGCGACCGTCGGCCAGGCGCTGATCCCCTGCATCGCGGCGAGCGGTTCGCCCAAGCCGCCATCCGTCGCCCACATCGCCAAATCCTGCCACCGCAACGCGACGCCCGCCGCTGCGAATAAGCAGAGCGCGAGCCCCATCCAGGTCGTCTTCAGATAAGGCCACAGCAGGTTCTTATAGGCGAGATAGACAGTCGACAGGCCGGCGAGCAAAAACAGAAAAAACCAGCCATTGGCGGCGGAATCCGCGAGCTCCGAAAAAATCGGACCTGGACTGGGCTGAACCCGTATCCTCGCGTCGGTTTTCGCATCGGGCGAGTCCGGCTGGGGCAAAGCGAGAAAGCCCCCATTGCGATCGATCTCGAAAAGCTGGACTTCTTTGGCCGCCTCCTCGATCGGACCCCGATTATCCGCTTTTCCGCGCACGAATTCGTCGGCCGCCAATCGCGTCGCGAGGAAGGCCGAGGTTTGATATGCGCCGCGGAAAGGCGGAACGCGCCCCTGCCAGATGCGGGATAGACTTGGCCCGTAACCGGAAGCGATCAGCAGATTGCGGCTCCAGTCGAGTTCGTTCGGACTAGCGAGCGCCTGATCGAAATCGCTGGTGAAGAAGGCGGCCTGCGGAAAGAGCGGCCGGAGAGCGCGTAGCGCCAGCAGCTTGTCGAAGACGTCATTGCCGAGAATGCCGATCGCCCCGATCCGCGTATGGCTTTCCCGCCAGAGGCGGTCGTCCTCCGCCTTGAGCCCGTCGGCGAGCCGGCGCAGATAATCGAACTGACCCGGCCCAAAGGCGTTCTCCATCGGCGTCGCCGGCGCAGGCGCACCTTTCTGGTCCTTATCTTTCTTATCCTTGTCGTCTTTGGCCGGCTGCATTCCATCGAGGCCGCGAAGATAGGTCAGGCTGTGACGGCGGCTCCCGATCTGCGCGCAGATCTCGCCGCTTCCACTGTCATTCTTCGCGCATGAAAGCGAATTCAAAGCCTTTTCGAAATCCATGGCGACGTTGCGGCCATATTCGGTGTCGGCGTCGGATACCAGCGCCACATGCGGAAGGATCTGTCCGGCCAGCCGTTCGTCGCTCTTGGCTCCAAGGCCGCGGCGCTTGAGCTCCTCCACGAGCCTCTCGGCGACGGTTTTGTCGTCCGCGATCGTGCTGAAGGACGCAATCCGCACCTCCTGACTTTGCAGCCTGCCCTCGCAAGCCGGCGTATCGCGGACCTGCATTGGCGCGCCCGTGACGGCGAAGGAATAGAAGTCGAACGCGACCGGCTGCATCGGCAGGCGCTTCTTCTTTTCGGTCTCCCGGCAGATGAAATGGCTGCCATCCGCAAGATTTTTCCGGGCGTCCGACGTGTAGGGCCCCAAAATGCTGAATTTGAGCGGAGCCGCGCATCTGTCGGGCGGACATAACGCGTCTTTGAGCGCCACGAGCCGCCTTATCGCGCCGCCCCCCTTGGCGCCTGCGCCTTTGAAAATGTCCTCGTCGATCCACAAAAGGAGGATCGACTCGTCGCCGCCCTCCTTTTGAAAAGTCTCATAAGGTATCGCCGCGGGCAGACCTTTTTGCTTGTAATCCGCCGGGCGGAAATAGCCGATATGCTGGTCATCGTTCGGCGTGAACCGCTCGGAGAGGAGCCCCGAAAGCGCCGCGTAGCGCAGGCGGCGGCGCGTCTCGCTGTCCTCGAAATATGGCGCGCCCGGCGCGACGACGCCGAGCGCCAGCGTCTTCTCCGAGCCCTTGACGCGTTCGCCCCTGGCGTCGAAGAGCGGCGAGCGGCAATGAGACTTCCTCATCGCCTCTTCGGCCTTGCCCTCGCATTCCTTCCGCTGACCGGCGTCGGCTTTTTCGGACTCCCGGGCGATCGCCTCCAGCGGGTCCTGCCAAAGCCGCGCCTCGACGTCCTGATCCTCGAAACGAACCTCGACATGCTTGTCGATGGGCGCGGGCCGCGCGGTTTCCAGCGGCGCGGGACGGGAGAACCAGATGGCGCCGGTCGCGAGCAGAGCGACGATGATCGCGCTGTTGGAGCCAATCCCCGGAGTTTTGTTCTCGTCCGCCATTGGCGCGCTCCGCAATGAAATGACCGCCCGGAAACGGGCGAAAAACAAATTTCAAGAGATCGGAGATCGACGCCGCGCTCATGGCCGCGGCGCCCCCTAACGGGACACTAACTCCAATCCCGGAGAGGATTATCTCTCGGTTTTGCGCAAACTCAAGCGGTTGCTGAAATAACGGGTTAATGCGATCGATCCGGATTGACACGGCGACCGACGCCCTATATCCACCCGCCTCGGAACGGGGCTGTAGCTCAGATGGGAGAGCGCTGCAATCGCACTGCAGAGGTCGGGGGTTCGAATCCCCCCAGCTCCACCAAACCAGCAGAGATTTCGCCCGAGCCGTCATCCGCCGCCCGCTGATCTTCGTCGGGACGCTCCTGTTGCGCTCGGTTTTCTCCTTATCGCCTGCAACGGCCTTGGCCGCGGTCGATCCTGCGGAACGTCATCTCGCCTGGCGGATTCGTCGGCGACATCGATTTGACGCCATATAAGCCTAAGTAACGAACGGCTCCGTTCTCGCAGTCGCGCCTCCTTAGCCTAGAACTTGTCGCCAATATTACTACAAGATGACAAAACAATGCTGGCCGAATTGCTTAAGTACTAACCCTAATTTACAGATATTACGCTTCGACTCGATAAATAACCATATTTGGCGAGAACCTAGGTTCGTGTCGTGAGTGATATCCCTGTCGGGCGTCGAGAGTCTGATCCGACATCGCCCGGGCCCAGCGTGGCCGAGGCGGTCGCCGCCGAACGGGGCCGGCTCGCGATGGATCTCCATGACGGGGTGCTGCAAAGTCTGGCCGCCGCCCGATACCGGCTTCACGAAGCGCAGACCGAGCAAGGC
Organism: Methylocystis parvus OBBP; assembly: GCF_027571405.1. Taxonomy (GTDB): domain Bacteria; phylum Pseudomonadota; class Alphaproteobacteria; order Rhizobiales; family Beijerinckiaceae; genus Methylocystis; species Methylocystis parva. The sequence continues at coordinate 493,570 of NZ_CP092968.1, read as the reverse complement.
GAGCCGCGAACCGCGGCGATAGATTGCGCCGTCGACATTATCGCCCGGGAACAGCGCGCGCTGCGGGCGTTCATCGAGGCGGCGGCGCAAGGAGCGCAGGAAAAGCGCGAAAGCGCGGCGCTCCCGCCCTCCGCCATTATCGAGGACGCCCGTCGCATCGCCGAGGCTTGGGGCTGCGCGATCGAAACGAGCTGCAATTCCGCTCATCTCTCCGTATCCAGCCGCTGCGTCGAACAGATCGGCTTTCTCATGCGGGAAGCCATTTCCAATGCGGTTCGCCACGCTGGCGCAAAAGCGCTTGCGATCGAGGTCGCCCGCCATCCGGGACTTATCCGCATCGAAATGACGGAACGAAGGGCGGCGCCGAGCGAGATCGTCGACTTCACGCCGAGATCGCTGACGGCGCGGGTGGCGGCGCTCAACGGCTCCATGTCGATCGTCTCGTCCGCGCAGGAAATCACCCTCGCCTTCGCCATTCCAACCCATGACGGGGGCTGACATGCGCACGACTCTCATCCTCGCGGACGATCATCCGCTCATGCTCGACGCGTTGGAGCGCCTCTTCGCCGCGCCCGCCTACGCAATCCTCGCGACATGCCGCTCCGGCGCCGCGGCGATGCCGCTGATCGAAGATATGGTCCCGCGCGTCTCGCTTCTCGACGTCAACATGCCGGGCTTCTCCGGCCTCGACGTTCTCAAGACCGTCGCAAGAAAGCGCCTGCATACGCGCGTCATTCTGCTGACGGGTTCGATCACCGGCGCTCTTTTTTCCGATGCGATGAAATATGGCTGTTGGGCGCTGCTTCTGAAGGACGGCTCGCCGGAGGACCTTCGCGCGACGGTCGATGCGGTCGCCGCAAGCGAACATTGGTCGCCTGCCCGGCTGCGGCCGCCAAGCCGGCCGCAGCCGCCTTCGAACGATTTCGAGGCCGACCTTGAAGCGGATGCGCTGACCGCAAAGGAATATGAGGTGGCGCGCCTCGCCTCGCGCGGCCTTCCGAACAAGGCGATCGCGCAAGAGATGGATGTCTCGGAGGGCACTGTGAAGATCCATCTCAACCGCATCTTCCGAAAGACGCGTCTCAGGAATCGCACCGAACTCGCCATTTCCCTGCATCATGTGAGGTAGCCATGTGGAACCGCAATGCAATCGACCCTCGCGGCTTTGGCGGCCGCCCCCACAAAAAGAACAGCGCCTCGCTCACTCTCGCGATCGCGGCCGGCCTTCTTCTTTCCGGCAAGTTCGTCGCCGCCGATCAGCTACTTTCGGCGATTGATCCGGCGGTACAGGGCGCAAGGCAAGCGCCCGCGCAGGGATTGGCCGAGACGCGCTTCAGGCCCGGCGACAAACTGAAAATCGCGATCTATGAGCAAATCGAAAACGAAGAGGACAAGTGGGGAACGAAGAACAAGGCGCCGTTGAAGAACTTCGCCCTGCGCACGGAAATGTCCGGCGATTACGTCGTGCAGGCCGACGGCTCCGTCACCATCCCCATGCTCGGTCCCTTCGTCTTCGTCTCTCGCGGCGCCTCGGATCTTTCCGCGGATTGCGCCGCGGCGTTTCAAAAGTCGCTGGGCCGACCGGCCGTCGTCAACATCGCGCTCGTCGAACGCATGCCGATCTCGGTCGTCGGACCGGTGCGGCAACCCGGCGTCTACGCCTTCGCCCAGGGCATGACCGTGCTGCACGCCATCGCCCGGGCGGGAGGCTTTGAAGAGGGACCGAAAGACAGCTGGAGCCGCATCGAGGTGTCGCGCGAGAGAGGCAAGGCCGAAATCTCGAACGAGAATTTGAAGAAGGTGCTGGCCGAAGCGAGCGTCCTGCACGCGGAGCGCGACCACACGCGGCCAGCCTCCGAAAAGCTCGTTGCGATGGTCGGCGCGGAGGAAGCGCAAAAGCTCATCGCCGCGGCCGCGGAACGCCGCAGGACCAAGACACGCGCGGACGACGAACGCCGCAACGCGCTCAATGCGTCGATCGACGGCGCGCTCAAGACCATTGAACTCGCGCGGGCGCGCATCTCCCCGCTCGAGCAGACGCTCGCCTTGAAAAGGGAGCGGATGGCGTCTCTCAAAAAGCTCCTGGACCACGGCACGGTGACGCGGCCGATCTTCATTCAGGCGCAAGCCGAGGCGTCGGAGATCGAAGACAAGAAGCTGTCGACCCAGAACGTCATCGTCGAAGCCGAACAAAGACTGACTTTGCTGAGAAGCGAGCTGAAACGGCTGGAGACGGACCTCGCGGCCGATCTCGAGCAGCAAATCACGCGGCTCGATCGCGAGGCTTCCGAGGCGAGCCTGGGATTGAACGCCAGCGCCGGCGTGCTCAGCGCGCTCAAATCGACGAACGCGCTGCAAAGGCTTGAAAGGTCGACGCTCGCCTATACGGTGGTCCGGCCGAAGGAAGGAGGGCCGGAGGTCCTGTCGGCGGACGAATATTTCCAGTTGCAGCCAGGCGACCTCGTGCGGATCGATTTGAATGTCGCGGGGCGCTGAAGCCCCGCAAAGCGGCTTACGCGCGGCTTCCTGTCAGGGCGTCGCGCGAAATTTCTCCGCCGCGGCCCTGAGCGTGCGCCACAATGCGCCGCCGTCATTATGGACGTCGAATTGATCGTGCTCGTCGACCGGAAAGGCGCCGCTGTCCTGGCGAGAGACGAGGCGCCAGACGAGCCATCCAGCGCAATCGGGGTCGTCCTGAATCGTCTTCAGCCATTTTTGATAGGCTTCGACGTAGTTCGGATTTGAGCGCGCATAGCCGAATTCCTCCAGCAGCGCCGGCTTGCCCGCCTTTCTGGCGATGGCGCAAAACTCCCTGATCTGATCGTCGAATTCATCGACCGAAAGGTCGTAGAAAAGCGGATAGCCATGCCACGCCGAGTAATCGATCGTCGGGATCGATATGTCGGAAAGTTTGTCGGTCACATTCGACAGGCCCGACGCGACCAGATGATTTGGATCGAGCGATTTCACGTAGCTCGACATTTCCGCGATCCAGCTTGCGCGCAGGTCTTTCGGAGGATCGTCGGGCTCGTTCGCCAGCTCCCATCCGAAGATCGTCGGATCGTCCCTGTAACGGCGGCCCGTGAGCGGATTGGTCCGCTCGATGACGTAGCGGACCCATTTGCGATAATCCGCCTTGGTCCGGGAGTCCTCGAAGAAGAAGGCCTTCTTGTCGTCGCTGCCGTACCAGGCGCGAATCTGCTGGACGCCGCCGGTATAGTCCCAGAAATCGAGGAAGCACACGATAAGCCGGAGACCGCGCTTCGACGCCTCCGCGACAAGGAAGTCGAACTTCGCGACGCCGTTCGCCTCCTCGTTTACCGCCATTCGCCTGTTTTGACTGTCCCAATAGAGCAGGTAGTTCCCGTTGACGCCGAGATTGCTCGTTTCCGCGCGGCTCTTGAAATCCCAGATGGTCCGGACAAGCCCGTCCTTCGAGCCGATCACCGGCTGGAGAAAGGTGCGCACCACATTCGCGCCCATCGCCGCTGCGTCGTCAAGGACGCGCGTCACCTCGTTCTGCGATCCGAAGGTCAGATAGTGATTGTTGACGCCGGCGACGTGGAAGGGCCTCCCCTCCAACTGGAATTCATAGCCATGGGCTTTGACGAAGGCCGGCTCGGCGCGGCAGGCGGAGCCATGCAGCGCCGCGGCGCAAATCGCCAGCGAGGACAGCGCCGCGCGGCGAAGGGGACGCCCGATCATGTTTCGCTCCCGCAAGCGACGGGCCGACGGGCGGCGACGCCGCAAAAGACCTTGAAGAGCGGCATTGACAGAAAGACGCTCTGCAAGGCGCCGGCGAGCAGCCAGCCCGAGACGAAGCCGAACAATCCGTGCGCATGGGCGCCAATCGCGGCGAAGGCGATCTCCACAATGCCGCCGAAAGCGAGAAAGCCGGACGCTCTCATCATTTTGTTTTCGAGGCGGCTGAGCGCGATATAGTGATCCTTCAGCATGATCGGAAGGAAGCCCAGCCCCAACAGGCGTAAATCGCCGCCGGCGATGGAAAGATAAGAGGGGTTGAACGCCGAGAGCATTCGCTCGGACATGAGCCAGAAGATCAAGGCGACGACCAGCCCGGTTGAGAAGCAAAGTCGCAGAGACATCGACAGGCGCGGCAGGAGGCTCTCGCGCTGGCCCGAGACAACCGTGTAAAGCACGATCGTCAGCGACGCGGGCAGGACGAGCGTGACGCTCAGTATCGTCCACAGCGGGTAGAAGGCCGCATTGACAGCGGGACCGAGGATCGCGACCAGAATGATGGGAAGCGCGAAACCGGGACCGAACGTCACGAGGTTGAGCACATAATGGCCGAAAATCCTCGACCGCGACCGGAAGAGCTGCTCGAAATCGGGGCGCTGCGAGAAGGCCGTCCGCGCGAACCCGAACGCCAATGGAAGCGAGAGCGAAAGCAGCGCGGCCAGAACCCAGGTCGCAACGATCGCCATGTCCGACGAGAGCGCATCCGGCCGCAGGGCGAAAAGGCCGAGCAGAACGAGCTTCGATGCGGAGAAGAAGACATTGCGCAGAAAGTTGAGATGGCCGCTCAGAAAGCCGACGCAAATCTGATCGAGGACCAAAGCGGCGGCCGTTGAGCCGCAGCCGATCAGCAGCAGAGCGATGAAGAGCGGTTCCGACGGCAGGAATTTGGATTGATTGAACTGATGAGCGACCGCGAGGATGGCCCCGCCACAGAGAAGGGAAGCCGCAACGCTCGTAACAAGCGCCGCTATGGCCATCCGCTCGGACCGCCGCCCGTGATGCGCTTGCGCTTCTCCCACGAGAAACGTGCCGAGGCCGATCTCGCCGATCACCGCGACAAGGCCAAGGAAAGAGATGAGGGCGGAGGCGCTCCCGACCGCGTCCGGCGCGAAATAGCGGGCCGCAAGCCACCAATAGACAAATCCCAGAGCCGACGCGGCGACGCTGCCGGCGGAAACCATCGCCGAATTTTTGAGCCAGACTGCGTTGGCGGCCAATCCCGCCAATAAGCGCTCGACTGCGGAGGTCGCTTCCTGCTGCATCGACAATTCCTTCGCTTGCATATGATCACGCTCTGACGGGAGCGGCGCGACGTTTATCCGTCGCGGAAAGCTTGCCGACGAGAAATCCGGCGCTCGTGCTGGCGAGGCCGACGAAGATCGCCCCTGCCCGCTTGAAGCCCGAAAGATCGAAACGCGAGAATGCGAGCGAGACATCGCGCAGCACCGCCTGCGCGAGCGCGCGAACCACATAGTCGCGTTCGACTTTCAATACGCTGCTCGTTCCGGAGAGGTCGGTGAGGAAAGCCTTGGAAAGCCCCTCCGCGTAACAACGCAGGACGAAATACGACCAGGTCGTTCTCGCCGCCGTCACTTTGTGAAAGACCGCCGTCGCCGGCTCGAAGAGAAAGCATCCGTCAGGATGCGCGGCTTTGGCTCTTATGCAGAGCTCGGTCTCTTCGCAGCTCAATGGAAGCTTGGCGCCCGCCCGCCCGAGTCCGGCGGAAAAGCCGCCGGCCTTCGCGAAGATCGAGCGCCTCAGCAAAGCGGATGCGCCCTGCACGTTCCTTATTTCCTGCAGCCGGCTCGGCCCGCCTTTATAGGTGCAGCCCACGGTCCATAAGAACTCCTCGGGGAACCAACCCGGCCGCCGGCTTTTCCAGTCCGGCAGAATCGTGGAGGTGACGCCGAGCACTTCCGGCCGTTTGAAATGCTGAGAGAGGATCGCCAGCCAGTCCCTGTCGGCGACGGCGTCGTCGTCGAGAAAAGCGACGATTTCGCCGGTGGAACGGGAAATTCCCGTGTTCCGGGCGCCGGAAAGGCCGCGCGTGCGATCATTGGCGACGACGATCGCATCCGCGAAAGCGGCCCTGCATGTCTCGAGAAGTTCGGGATTATGGTCGACGACGATAATCAACTCGTCGGCCCACAGGGTTTGCCGGCGCACGGAGTCGACGGCCTCGCAAATGTCGACCCAGCGCTGCATCGTGTAGACGCAGATGATCACCGAGATATGAGCGCCATACTGTTCCATGAGGCCCTCCGGGTGGATGTGTTTCCGCTCCGCGCTCCCGCCGGGACGCTCCAATGCGAATGGATCGAAACGCTCATCGGCCCCGCTCCTGCGGAAGCGTCGCGCGCGCCATCGCGGGAACCGCGCCCGCTTTCGCAATCACATGTCGGTAAACGCCCTCGATGCGCTCGATGACCGCCGACGTCTTCAGACCGCGCACGGCGTCAACGCCAGCGGCGCCCATGCGTCGCCGTAAGGCGGAATTCTCGATCAACATCGACATGGCGCTGGCGAGTTCCTCGCGATGCCCCGGCGGAACGAGGAGTCCGGTGTCGCCATGCGCGATGATGGAGGGAATGCCGCCGATGTCCGATCCGATCAAGGCTTTGCCGAAGGCCATCGCCTCCATCGCGACGGTGGGACAAGCGTCTCGACAGGTCGACGGCACGACCCCGAACAGGCAGCGGCTCCAGGCCTGCTTCACCTGTTCGTGCGGCAGGGATTCGATAACAATCGTGTTGCGCGGAAGCGGCTTCGGCGTTTCCGCGCAGCGGCGACCAACGAGAACGAGGGGTGGCGCGTCTTCCAGCCAGGAATAGGCGTCGACCAGAACATGCACGCCCTTTTGACGATTCAGATCGCCCACAAAAAGAATATAATCGCCTTTCGGCAGCAGGTCGGACGGCGTGGCGCAAGGGTCGATCCGCTCCAGATCGTCCGGAATGAAATTTGGGATGACCACGCAGGCCGGATCGCTCTCTGAAAAGCCGTTGAAGTTCCGCACCGCCGCGCTGACCGCAATGAATGCGTCGACGGCGCGACGCTGCAGCCGCGCGCCCGCATATACGCCGAGCGTGACTGCGAGACCCTTCGGATAGCCATAATGATCCGCCGCGCAACCCACGCATGTTGCGAGCCTGGGCCCGTCGCAGGACAAATCGTTACGCATGGCGTTTTTTTTCGGACAAGCGTAACCGCAATCGTGCATCGTCAGCACCAACGGCAGCCCTGTGAGCAATTTCACCGGCAGGAAGGAGTGCACGATCCAATTGTGCGCATGCGCGACGTCAGGCTGCTCCTCGTCGACGACGCGCTTAAGCGCCAGCGACAGTTCAGGATCCGGAAAGGGCGGCGCATGACGCCGTTGCGGATCGGTAAAAAGGCCGGAAAGCCGTTGCGCGACTCCCTTGACGTAGCGCAGCCGCACGGCGCCGTCGCACTCTGGCGCGTCCGGCCGCCAAAGCGTCGCGACGCAAACGTCGTGGCCGCGTGCGACGAGCCCATGCGCCAGGGATCGCACATGTCGTTCCTCCCCCCCAATGATCGGCGGATAGAACTGGCTTAGGAGTAGAATGCGCATCAGGCGCCTCCCATGGGGTTAAGCTCGATGAAGACCCGGCGGTAGAGCCTGCTACGATCGCCGTCTTTGAAAAGGCGGGCCTCGAGCCGGTGCCGTCCTTTTCGTAGCGGCGGGACAATGACCTCGCGCGTCTTCACGGCTCCCGGCGTCAAGTCGAATGCCGGCCAGGTTCGGAAAGCCGCCGAGTCCAGAAGCAGCTCGATCTCATAAGCGGCCGCCTTCTCCTCCGCATTCCGGACGCCAACGGTGAGCATTTGCGGCGTTCCGGAGCGGGGAGCCATCCAGAACTCGGTGTAGCGGAACGCCTTGTCGGCCGCCTCGTCGCTCACGGCGACAGCGAATGCGGAAGCGACGCCGAATGCGGCAAGGCTGAATAGGGCGAGATGACGTCGCGCAAAGCCGGACGAGCCGTCCGCCACGTCCGCGGGGCCCGTAACGAGTCGGCCCGCTGCACGCGACAGGAGAAAGGCGGAGCTCGAGACAAGCCATAGCGCCCAGCCCGATGGCGTGAGCACGTGGAGCACGCCGAGGAGGAAACCGCCGATCAAAACATTCACGACGCTGAGGCAGACGGATAGAAGCGCTAATTCCGCCCAGCCTGTCGTCTCGATACGCGCTGCGGCGAGAAAGAGTCGACCCGGCAGATACAGGATCAGAGGCAGCCAAGCCACGATGAGCAGAGGCGCGACATTTCCCACCGCCGCCACGGTCGCGAAGACCAGCCAAGCCGCGACGCCGCGCTCATTGGCTCCAAAGCGCATCATGGACTCCTCTCACGTCGTAGATGACGATCGACCCATTGTCGAAGATGCGGCTGACGCCCTTCATGGCGTTGAATTTGAGAAAGGACGATGCAGCAGGCGGACTGCTTTGCGAGGGCCTGTATTCCCCTTTGTCGAAATAGACGCCGAGCCGCGGAAGCCCCGTCGTCAATCTCAGATCGACAAAAAGGTAATCCACCCTGCCGTGATGCAGCGCCCAGTCGTCGAAATCAGAGAAAGTCTTGTCCATGAAGATGCTGGACGTATTTACTTTATCGCGCAGCTGCGTTATCGGGGTCTGGCTCCCATAGACCGTGACGAGAAGAGTATTGACGCGGTCGGCGGCGACTCTGTTGCCGGCGCCCAACCAGTCGCTCATCCAGCGCGCGGCGGCGATCGCCATCGGCTCGATCGACAGCGCGTCCGCCGACACGGCGTAAGCGCGCCGTATGCAGGCGATGCCCCATCCCGAGACGAGACCGCCCCCCAGGAGGGAGAGCACAACGAGACCCGCCGCGATCTTCCGCACGCGCGCTCTGTCACGCCGCGCCAGAATGCGCATCAAGGTCACGCAGCTCAGAACCGCAACGCCGATATAGACGAAGGGCGTCATGCGGTTGCCGATCTCCCAGCCGCTTGAGGTGAACCTCAAAAGCAGCGAAACGGGAAACGTTATCCCGAGAAGCGCAAGTAAGAGCTTCCGGCTGTCCGTCCACAGTCCATGAATAACGCGGACGACCGCGCGCCAGTCGGCGCCCTTTGCGGAAGCGGCGATCACGCTGAAAAAACCGCCTGCGATGCCGAGAGCGGCGAGCAGCGCCGCCGCCAGCGAGGCAATGCGCATCCATATCGGCGTCTCTATGCCGTCCGCGGCGACAAAGAGCTTTCGCCCGCGCAGACCGCCCTGCAAGAACGACCAGAATTCGCGCACGCCCGATTCCAGGACCGGACCGAGATAATGCGCAAGCGATCCCCCTTGCGAGACTGAGCCGACGCGCCACGACCAGAGGGCGGGCAAAACGATGGCCATTCCCGCGACGACGACGCGCAAGTTTCGGTCGCCGCTCGGCTCGCGCTTCAGCATTTCAAGAATTGCAAAGGCCAAAAGCAGCCCCGCGAGGATATAGGCCGTAAGATGATGCGTGACCGTCAGCGCCGCGAGCAATGGAAAGGTCAGATAGAGCCTGTCGCGCCACGGATCGTCCGATTGAGGCCGCGCCCACTCCACGTAGAGAATCGACGCCAGCCAGCCAATGGCGAGCGTCTCATAGGCAAATTGCCCTTCGAAGAAGATGAAGTTCGAATTCGTCATGAAGAGGAGGCATGCAATCCCGCCCATGCGCGCCGACGCCAGGCATTTTTCGAACAGGAGAAAAAGACCGGCGACGAGCAGACAGCGCGCGACGATGAGAACGATTGTCGCTGAAGCGAAGATCGAGAGATGCGTCAGGCTCGCTATGCTGGTCGTGAAGATTTCCAGCGCCGGATAGAAGGGGCTGACGGGCAGCAAGGGGTTCGGCGTGAAGAGACGATGCGAGGCCATCAAGTCGAGGGCGGTGGACCAGTGCAGGAACTCGTCGAAATGTGCAAAGGCCGTCGGCGCATAGAGCATTTTGAAAAGCAGCAATGCGAGGCCGAGCGCTATCGACAGCATGAGCCGCTCGTCGCGCCGGACATCGGGCGACGCCAGCCGGAGCGCGGCTGGCGCTGTCATCACGATCAAGCCGATCCAATAAAGGAACGTCAGCGCCCCGTCGCCGCGCCGCCCGGCCCCGTGGCCGAAAGCGACGAGGATGAGTCCGGCCGCCATTGCGAGCGCAATCCCCGCGACAATGTCCCAATCGATCGAAGACGGCTCGCGATCATTCTCCAGAATCCGCGCGTCCGGACCGATCAGCGAGACGATCCATTTGATCGGACGACGCAGCCAGGAGGGAAACGGCCGCATGGCGCCCTGTCCGTCGCCAAGTCCAACTGGAAGAGTCATGCGACGCTCCCGAGCGCCACGCGATCGAGAAGCGCGGCGACGCGATCGACGCAGGCGTCCCAGCTCGGTAATTCGACATTCGTCTTTGACGCAGGCGATTGGAGGATGCGCTCCATAGCGTCCGCAATGTCGCCATCCGTCGCCTCGGGCTCGACGACATGGATCATGGACTGTTCCGCAAGCTCGATGAAACCCGAGCAATTCGTCGCAAGCACGGGACGCCCCATTGCGAGGGCCTCCATCACGGCGACGGGATGCGCCTCATATGCGCTGAGCAGCACCACGAGCCGCGCGCGCGACAATATGCGGGACATGCCCTCGCGATCCTGCGGGGGAACGCCGCCGATCCGCACGCTCCGATGCAGACCGAGCCGCTCCACGAGCGCCTCCAATTCCGGCAGATACGGCCCCTCTCCGACAATTTGCAGCCTGGCTTCCGGATGGCGCTTCAACACTTCCGCAAAAGCGCCGATGGCCCGGTGATGGCCTTTGTATTTTTCCAGCCTGCCGATCGAGGCGATAAGAAGCTCCTCCGGCGCCGCCGCTTCGAGAACGCGCGGCATGGCGGCGCCATTTGGGACCACCTCTATCCGATCGCGCGGCAGTCTCATCTTCCGCGCGAAGAAATCCGCTTCGTAGCGGGACACGCCGATCCATCCGGCGGCGCGGCGAAAGAGCGGCGCCAGGAGAGTCCATTGGGCGCCGCGAATCTGGTTCCGCAAGCTGGAAGAATGCCCGCCGCTATGGAAGGTGACGATATATGGGACGCCCTTGAGCAAGGCCGCCAGCATCGCAAGAGGCGGCGCAAGGGTGTGGCAGCCCTGAATGTGAATGACGTCGCAGTCGCTTTTCAGAATCTCCCAAAAAACGCCCGGCGCAAAGTAGTAGTCGCGCCTCGCCGGCCAGGCCTTGACGCGGCGGACGGGCGCGCCCGCCGCCATATCCGTTTTGGGCAGAAGGCCGCTGCGATCCGTCGTCAGGATTTGCACATTGACGCCGCGTGCGACGAGACGACCGACGACCTCGCGCACATGGGTCTCGATGCCGCCCATCTCCGGAAGGAAACGGGCGGTCACGATCAGGACGCGCGGCCCGCGCGCCAAACCTGCCTCGGCAGGCGCTTCGCAGGCGAGGCTCATCACAGCGCGCTCTGGCCTTGCGGCAGCCGCTCGCGCAGGATCGTCTTGAGGACGCGCCAGCCGTCCTTGATCGGCTTGAGATTGCTCTCGCCGAAAACGCGCGGCGCCTCGAAGCTCGGCACTTCCACGATTTTAAGGCCGCTCTTGAGCGCCTTGATGTTGAGGAAGGTCTCGACTTCAAATCCATCGCAGGTCGGCTCCAGAATATCGCGGTGCCGCGTCCAGAAGGCGAGATAGCCGTAGCAGAGGTCGCTATAGGTCCCGCCGAAGAGGAGGCGCACCGCCTGGGTCAGACCCCAGTTTCCGGTCATGCGGAACCAGGTCATGTCGTCGGTGCCGCCGCCCTGGATGAAGCGCGATCCCTTGGCGAAATCCGCGCCCGCCATCAGCGCGCCGACCAGCATGATCGACTCGCCCGGATCCATGGAGCCGTCCGCGTCCAGGATCATCGTGATGTCGCCGGTAACGGCCTGGAAGCCCGCGCGCAGCGCAGCGCCCTTGCCGCGCTTCGTCTCGAGCACGATCGTCGCGTCCGGCCGCAAGCGCTGCGCCACCTCGACGGTGTGATCCGTCGAACATCCGTCGACGATCACGACTTCATTTATCCACGGAGGCAAGCGCGGCAATATTATAGGAAGGTTGTTTTCTTCGTTTAACGTAGGAATTACGGCGGAAACGCGCGGTAATTCGATTATCTTTCTGTCATCAATAGCATTGATGACGTCAATATCGAGATACTGAGCTTTAGCCATGGCCCCCACTCTTTCTGCGCTACTAACACGCATAAGGATCGAGTGGCTTTAGGCTAAATATATTTGAGGAAAGCTCTATCTAACTTTGGTTATATGCAGCGCACAATCAATGATTCTAATACGACAGCGCCCCAAAAAAGGCAGCATTCCGCTACAAAGAGAACTTGACAAGTCGCAGCTACAACTTGGCGATACTTTGCCTCATATAGGGGCGCAGTACGTAAAAACGGCGAAAGCGCCGAGCGCTTCCGCCGCTGTGCTTGCCGGGCCGCGGGTTTAGGGCTTCGCCGCGCCCTTGGGCTTCGCAGGAGCGTCCATGCTTCCCGCTTTCGAGGCGTCCGGCGTCTTCGGCCCGGCCGTCGTCGCCAAGGCGCCCTCCGCGCCTTCGCTGGGAAAAATCCGCGAGATCATCGCGCGGCCGCGATAGGCGATGGGCGCCGGCAGGGGAACGTATCCCAGGTCGAGCGCGACTTTTTGGCCGTCGCCGAGAATGTAGTCCACAAAGGCGTTCACGAGCCGAAGCTTTTCCGCCGGATAGTCCCAGCGCAGGATCAGCCAGCTATAGGAGACGATCGGATAGGCGCCGGCGCCCGACGGGTCGAGGATCGACGCCTTCAGATTTTCGATGCCGAGATAGGAGGATTGATTGATCGCCGCCGCGCCTGCTTCCGGCGACGGCGAGACGAATTTTCCGTCCTTGTTCTCGAGCGTCGCAACGGCGAGGCCCGATCGCCGCGCATAACCGAATTCGACATAGCCGATCGCGCCTTCGCGACTCTTGATCTGCGCTGCGACGCCTTCATTCCCCTTTGCGAGCGTAACAAAAGCTGGCCAGTTCGGCTTTTTGCCCACGCCGACGCCGCCCTCCGTCCATGCGGGGCTGATCGCCCAGAGGTGGCTCGTAAAGGCGAAGGTCGTTCCGCTCGCGTCGAGACGCGCCGTGACAAGGATGTCGCGCGCCGGCAGGCGGACGCCGGGATTGGCGGCGGCGATGCGGGGATCGTCCCAACGGCGTATGCGGCCAAGGAAAATATCCGCATAAACGGCGCGCGGCAGCTTGAGCCGCTGGCCGACGCCCGGGAGATTATAGGCGATCGTCACCATGCCGGCGGTGATGGGGAACTGCGGGCCGACGCCTCCCGATCTGTCGTCTCCGGTGGTCGGCGCGGGAACGTCGCTGCCGGCGAAGTCGAGTTCTCCCTCGCCGAAACGCGCGAGACCTTCGCCGGACCCGACCGCCTCATAGCTTATGGCCGCGTGACGACCCTTCTGGAAACGTTCGATCCAGGCGCTGTAAAGGGGCGCGGGGAAAGTGGCTCCGGCGCCGTGAAGCGAGATTTCCGCTGCGTTGGAGGCGCCAATATTCGCGACGAGCAGAACAAGCGCGCCAAAGAGCGCGCCAAAAATACCGATGGCCGCGCGCGACCTGATGCTGCTGCTCTTCATATGCCGTCCTGAAGCGTCGGGCGTCTATCATCTCACACAGACGTTAACCGCACGCTGCTTCGGCATATGGAGCGGGGACGTGAAGCTATTGCGACAGAAAGGCGGGGTCGCAAGGCGCGAGAGCCCGCGGGATGGCGCATCCCGCGGGCCCGTAAAGACAATGGGTCGGACTCGGCTTATTTCCCCGCCATCGCGGTCATTGCGTCCTTGATGTCCTCGAGGGTGACGAAGCCCTTATCGCCCTTGTCGATCTTCGCAAAATTCGCGGAGACGCGGGGCATGCCGGCTTTCGCTTCCTCGGGCGTCAATTTGCCGTCGCCATCCTTGTCGGCCGCAGCGAACTTGCTCTCCATGGCGGCGATCTGAGCCGCAGACTGCGCTTGCGCCTCCGCGACAGCGAAAATCGCGGCCATGACGACGGCGGCGCCAATGCAACGTTTCATCATCCCCTCATTCCTTTCGAGCGCGCGCCATGTCCTGCAAGGCCAGCACGCCCCTTGCTTTTTGCGCGCGCAGTCTTGCCCAAACAGGGCTTTGCGTAAAGTCTGGCGACCGCGCATGATGATGCGATGGATGCGTTTGCCTTTCACCTCCCCGACCGCGCCGACCTCAATATCCGGCTTCATCAGGTTTCGATGGCGATCGAAGCGGCCGGCGTCATGGTCATCGTCGCCGCCGCGGTCGTGGCGACCCTCGCCTTTCTCCATGGCGGCCTTGCGTCCGGAGACTGGACGTCCGCCCTGCGCCGTTACCGCGCCAATCTCGGCCGCGGGATTCTCCTCGGCCTCGAACTGCTCGTCGCCGCCGACATCATCGGCACGGTCGCGATCACGCCGACGCTGGAGGGCCTCGTCGTTCTTGGCCTGATCGTTCTGATTCGCACCTTCCTGAGCTTCTCGCTCGAGGTGGAAATAGAAGGGCGCTGGCCATGGCGGCGCGCGGAGAGCGAAAGCGCCGCCGGGGCGCGTCCGGGCGAGTCTTTATAAACAGCATGGATTTCGTTGGAAGAAGCGCGCTTGCGGGCATGTTGCGCGGCGCGATAAATTCCTGGCGGCTACGCCTGCGATAAAGTCTCAGAATTGCTACTATTGAACAATACCCGTATTGGATGCAGGCCTGACACGCCATGGCAACGACAAGACGATATTTGGAGGAACGCATCGAATGGCGCGTGTTTTATCGACCATTGTGACGGCTCTCGTCGCGGGCGCGATCGGCTTCGGCCTCGGCGTCTATGCGGCGCCGAGCGAAGGCGTCGCCTCCCTGCGGGCGGCGATCGAGAAATTGACGGCGCGAAAGGAAGCCCCGCCGGCTGAGGAGACCCCGCCCGCGGAGCAGGCCCCGGCCGCCGAGACGGAGGCCCCGAAGGAGCCTGACGCCGCCGCTGCGCCATCGGCCGAGGCGACCCCCGCCGAGACGCCGGCCGCCGCCGAGACGCCTGCTGCGCCGCCGGCTGAACCGGCGCCCGCCGCCGCCGAAGCTCCCGCTGCGCCGCCGCCGGCCGCTGAGCCCGCCTCTCCGCTTCCGGGCGCGCCGCCCGCCGCTGAACCGGCCGCCGCGGCCCCTGAGGCCGCCCCGGCGCCCGCCAAGCCGAAGCCGAAGCCGAAACCCAAGCCGAAACCCAAGCCGAAGCCGAAGGCGGCCGCTCCCGCCGAAGCCCCGGCCGAAGAGCCCGCGGCGCAGTAAAGAGACTGCAAGAATTTTTTTGGCCGGCGCGACAGCAGCGCCGGCCATTTCTTTTCGATTGACTCCACGCGCCTTGCGCCGCCCTGCGAAGATTTGGCGACCGCGCGGTGACGCCCTTTTCATGAAACGCTCATCGCACGCTCACATGACGCCTCTAACGGTTGAGCGATGCGGCGATGGTCCAAATGTCCGGGGAAATGTCATGTCGAATGAGACGGTGCAGAACGCCGGCGCGGATGCGGCGGAAAAGAAGGAACGCCATACCGGCAAAATCGCCGGCGGCGTAGTGGGCGGCGTGATTGGCGGCGTCATCGGCGCCATCCTGCTCGGCGACTATGCGATCTTCCCGATCGCCGTCATGGTCGGCGTGCTCGGCGTGGGTCTGGGCTCGGTCTTCGACTGAGGACAGTCGGAGTTTTCAGCGTGGGTATTTGAGCGCGTTATTGCTCGAAGAAAAACTCAGGGCCGGCGCGCCCGGTTTTGCGCGTCACACTCGAGGCCCCGCCTGGCGGGGCCTTTTTTCGTCTCCGGCCGCTCCGCTTGACGCCGAAGGAAAATAGAGAACAATAGGAGAACATATAACCCGTTCTCCCCATGTCCGCGCCCCGCTACGCCGAGCTTGCGGCGACGACCAATTTCTCCTTCCTGCGCGGCGCGTCGCATCCCGAGGAGATGGCCGCAACGGCGGTGGCGCTCGGCCATTGCGGCGTCGGAATCGCCGACCGCAATTCGCTCGCAGGCGTGGTGCGCGCTTTCTCCTATCTGCGCGCGCATGAGAAGAGCGTCGGCGATTTCCGCCTGGCCGTGGGCGCGCGCCTCGTCTTTCGCGACGAGACGCCGGACATTCTCTGCTATCCGAAGGACCGCGCCGCCTATGGGCGTCTGTGCCGACTGCTGACATGCGGCAACATGCGGACGCAGAAAGGCGACTGTGCGCTTTTCCTCGCCGATCTCCTCGACTTCGCCGAAGGCCAGCATCTCATCCTGATGGAGAACGGCGCGCCGCCCCCTGCCCTTATGGAGGCCGCGCGCGATCGGATCTGGCTCGCCGCGACGGCGCTTTACGGCCCGCGACCCCGCGCGCGCCTCTTCGGCCGCATCGAGCTTGCTGACGAACTCGCTTTGCCGCTCGTCGCGGTGAACGACGCGCATATGCATGTCCCCGGGCGCCGTCCGCTCGCCGACGCGCTGACCTGCATTCGCGAAAAGACGACGCTCGACGCCGCCGGTTTTCTCCTCGCCGCCAACGCCGAGCGGCATCTGAAAAGTGCGGAGGAAATGGCGCGGCTGTTTCGCGATGCGCCGCATGCAGTGGAGGAAAGCGCGCGCTTTATCGAGGCGCTCGACTTCCGCCTCACCGACGTGGCTTACGAATATCCGAGCGAATTGCGCGAAGACTTTGCGAGCGAACAGGAGGCGCTGGCTTTCTATGCGCGCGAAGGCGCGAAGGCGCGCTACAGCGAAGACGTTCCCGAGCATGTGACGGCATTGCTCGAACGCGAGCTGGCGCTTGTCGCGAAGCTGAAATACGCGGCCTATTTTCTCACCGTGCACGACATCATGCGCTTCGCGCGCAGCGAAGGAATTCTGGCGCAAGGGCGCGGTTCGGCGGCGAATTCCCTCATCTGCTATTGTCTCGACATTACGAAAGTCGATCCGACGAAGCACAACTTTCTCTTCGAGCGCTTCGTCTCCACCGACCGCAACGAGCCGCCCGACATCGACGTCGATTTCGAGCATGAGCGGCGCGAGGAGGTGATCCAATATATCTATCGGCGCTTCAAGCGCGAGCGCGCCGGCATCGCGGCGGCCGTCATCACCTATCGCGGCAAGAGCGCCATTCGCGAGATCGGCAAGGTTTTCGGCCTCTCCGGCGACCTCGTCGGCCGTCTGTCGTCGGCCGCCTTCGGGCGCGGCAGCGAGCGCGAGACGCGCATGCAGGACATTGCGAGGCTCGGCCTCGACGTCTCGGAACCGCGTTTCGCCAAGGCGCTGGCGCTCGCCGAGGAGATTGAAGGCTTTCCGCGCCATCTCACGCAGCATTCCGGCGGCTTCGTCATTTCGCGCGACCGTCTCGACGAGGTCGTGCCCATTCTTCCCACGGCGATGGAGGGCCGCACCGCCATCGAGTGGGACAAGGACGATCTCGATGCGCTTGGACTGCTGAAGGTCGACGTGCTCGCGCTCGGCATGCTCACCTGCCTGCGCAGGGGCCTCGATCTTCTGGCGCGGCATTACAGGATCGTTCACAGCCTCTCGACCCTTTCCGACGAAGAAGAAGACAAGCGCGTCTACGCCATGATCTCGCGCGCCGACACGATCGGCGTCTTCCAGATCGAGAGCCGCGCGCAAATGTCCATGCTGCCGCGGCTGAGGCCCCAATGCTTCTATGACCTCGTCATCGAAGTCGCGATCGTGCGGCCCGGACCCATACAAGGCGACATGGTGCATCCCTATTTGCGCCGCCGCATGGGAAAGGACCCCGTCTCCTATCCGTCGAAGGAGCTGGAGGAAGTGCTCGCCAAGACCCATGGGGTGCCGCTCTTCCAGGAGCAGGCCATGCGCATCGCCATTGTGGCGGCCGGCTTCACGCCCTCGGAGGCCGATCAGCTCCGCCGCGCCATGGCGACCTTCAAGCGCGCGGGCCTCATCGGCGGCTTTCGCGACAAGATGATCACGGGCATGACGCGCAAGGGCTATGCGCGCGACTTCGCCGAGCGCTGCTTCAGCCAGATCGAGGGCTTCGGCGCCTATGGATTCCCCGAAAGCCACGCCGCCTCCTTCGCGCTGCTCGTCTACGCCTCCGCCTGGCTCAAATGCCGCTATCCGGACGTCTTCGCCTGCGCTTTGCTGAACGCGCAGCCCATGGGCTTCTACGCCCCCGCGCAGATCGTGCGCGACGCGAATGAGCATGGGGTGGAGGTGCGGGAGCCGGACATCAACGCCTCGGATTGGGACTGCACGCTGGAGGCCGGCGAACCCCACCCGTCGCGCTTCGCGCGCCACCCTCCCCGTAAAGGGGAGGGATGGGGCTGCATTGCCGCAGGGGATCACGATTTAGAAGAGCATGAGCGTTTGAAGGCGATCCACAATCTCGCCGCTCCAATCCCTCCCCCTCGCGGGGAGGGTGGCGCGCGAAGCGCGACGGGTGGGGGGCAGCCCCGAATGCAGGGCGAGAGCCTCGCCTCCATCCACCCCCGCCACGCCGACATGGCCCATGACATCCTCGGAAACCACGCCGTCCGCCTTGGTTTCCGCCAGATCAGGGGCGTGGCGGAGGAGGATATGCGCCGGCTGGTCGTGCGGCGGGGCAAGGGCTACGACTCGGTGCGCGACGTCTGGCTGCGGGCCGAGCTTTCGCCGGCGACGCTCACGCGCCTCGCCGAGGCCGACGCCTTCGCTTCGCTCGGCCTGTCGCGCCGCGACGCGCTCTGGGCGGCGGCGGGGCTCAATCGCGCCGGCGACAAGGACGACCTGCCCCTCCTGCGCGAACTGTCCTTCACGCCGCTGGAGCCCGACGCCAATCTGCCGCCCATGCCGCCGGGCGAGGAAATCGTCGAGGACTACCGCTTCCTCTCCCTCTCGCTGAAAGGCCATCCCGTTGCCTTCCTGCGCGACAGATTGGCGGCGCGGCGGGTTTTGCCCTGCGAAGCGCTCTCGCACTTTCCCGACGGCTCCGGGCGGCGCGTGACCGTCGGGGGCATCGTGCTGCTGCGCCAGCGGCCGGGCACGGCCAAGGGCGTCGTCTTCATGACGATCGAGGACGAGACCGGCCAAGCCAATATCATTGTCTGGCCGAAACTGCTGGAGCGCCAGCGCGCGGAGATCATTGGCGCGCGATATGTCGCCGTCGCCGGCCGCCTTCAGAAGGAGGCGGGCGTCATCCATGTCATCGCCGACCGCGTCGACGATTTATCCAGCGATTTGCGGCTTCTGGAGACGATGCGCATCGCCAAAGGCGAGGCCATGCCAAAGGCGCGCAACTTCCACTGACACACTGGATCGCCGCGAAGATCGCGTTGAGCAACGCGGTTTCATGCGCGAAAATGTCGGGGCGCGGCAAGAAGAACGCGGCGTCCCCTGCGAGCGCGGGAAAGGCCGGCATTGGCGGCAGACGCGACGGCGTTTGCGGCTCCCCGCCGCGCTTTTTGAACCCCCGCCCCAAAACGCCTATCTTTTAGCGAGAAGCGGAGGCGGCGAGAATGGACGCGGCGGTCAAAGGAAGCATTGAGCGCGTCTCTCCGCTCATTCGACGCCTTGTCGCGCCCAATCCCGGACCTTTCACCTATCGCGGCACATGCAGCTATGTCGTCGGCGCCGGCGAGGTCGCGATTATCGATCCCGGCCCTGCCGAGCAGCGGCACATAGAGGCTTTGCTGTCGGCCGTCGCCGGCGAGCGTCTGGCTTGCATTCTCGTTACGCATACGCATCGCGATCATTCGCCCGCCGCCCGCGCGCTGAAGGAGGCGACCGGCGCGCCGATCAAAGGATGCGCGCCCTATGCGCCCCGCGCCGGCCTCCGCGTGAAGGGCCCGGGCCTCGACGCGTCGCATGACGCCGCCTACGCGCCGGATCAGATCCTCGAGGATGGCGGCAGGATCGCCCTTGGCGGCGCGACGATCGAGGCGCTGCAGACCCCGGGGCACACGCAGAACCATCTCTGTTTCGCGCTTCTCGAAGAGAAGGCGCTTTTCACGGGCGATCATGTGATGGGCTGGTCGACGACAGTCGTCGCGCCGCCGGACGGCTCGATGACCGACTATATGGCCTCGATCGAGCGCCTCCGGGCTCGCGACGACAGCGTCTACTGGCCGGCCCATGGCGAGCCGGTGCGCGACCCTGCGCGCTATCTGCGCGCCCTCCAGCATCACCGCCGCGCCCGCGAAGCGGCGATCCTGCAGCGGCTCGAAGCCGGCGACGCGACGATCTCCGCCATGGTGGCGCGGATTTATGAGAGTGTCGACAAACGCCTGCACGGCGCGGCGGCGATGACCGTGCTTGCGCATCTCGAAGATCTGGTCGCGCGCGACCTTGTCGTCAGCGACGGGCCGCTGAGCCTGACGGGGACATATGCGCTGAAGCGAGCTTGAGCGGTCTTCGCCGGCCCCTTACCGCAAGTCGCCCTGCGGCAGCAGAATCACGACTTCGTTCCTGCGCACGCGGCCGAGACTTTTGCGCGTCTGCTCTTCGAGAATGTCCGCGTCGACCTTCTCGCCCTTGATCAGGGCGATGCGGCTTTCCCACTGCATGCGCTGAAGCTTCAGCATGTCTCGCTGTAAACGCAACTGCGCGAGCTTTTGCTCATATTCCTCGCCGGTCTTGAGCCCGCGCTGGCCGTTGACGCCGTGCCAGACGAAATAGGAAGCGACGGCGCCCGCGACGCAGAAGAGCGTCACGGGGAGAATCAGCGAACGAAGGAATACGCCCAGTCTGTGCATGATCCACAGAATAGGGCCGACTTCTGTAGGTAGCGTTAACGGGCCAATAAAACCCGTCAGCGGCGTCCGCCCCTGGCGACGCGCTCAATTTCCGCGCGGACAAGCCGCTCGACAATGACGGGGAGGTTGTCGTCCAGCCACTGCTTGAGCATCGGACGCATCATCTCCTGCGCGTATTTCTGCATCAAGCCGCTGTCATTGATGAACATGCTCGTCGCGAGCGCCTGGAAATGCGAGGCGATCGAGGAAGCGGCTTCCTGCGAGACGAGCGGCGCGCCGTCATAGGGCTCGTAATTTTCGAGCGGCGCCTCTTCCTCCGCGGCGACCAGCGCTTCCATGGGTTCGGGGTCGTCCGCGTAGGTTTCATCATGCGCGGCTGGTTCTTCCGCGACCGGCTCGGGCGCAGCGCGATTGAGGCGGAGCTGACGGATCTCGGCGACAGGCGCGAGCTGCGGACGCTCCTCCACAGGCTCCAATTGCGGCGGCGCCGGCGGCTCCAGCGCCGGGGCGGGATAAGCGTTCTGGGCGGCGGAAGCGGGCTCTAGACCCGGCTCCTGCTGGCGCCGCCCCTCGCGGCGCGCGCCGGGCAGTGAATCGTCGTCGGCGATGATGCGTCGGATCGAGGCGAGAATTTCCTCCATCGACGGCTCATGCGCGCGCATCTCATCCTGGAGAGATGGGGACGGGGCGGACGCGTTGGCTGCGCTCATGGAGTGCTTTCTTGCAATGGTTGACGACGTGTTGCTCGCGTCTGATCAATTATCTGTGACCGTCGGCAGCGCGCGAATCAACACGACCATAGCGAATTCCACACCTTTCGAAGCGCCCTGTCATCCGCTTCGTGAAACTCATCTCCCGTCGGGCGTATCGACGCCGAACCATTTCGAACGCACCTGATCATAATGGATCGCCGGATCGTAAAGCGACACGGCGAGGTTCAATTCTCCCGCGGACAGTCGGCCGATCGAGCCGAGCGCGGCATAAGAGGCGACGACGCGGTCGCGCTGCGAAAGCACGAGATTTACGCGCGCGTTGAGCAGCGACTGCTGCGCGTTCAGCACGTCGAGCGTCGTGCGCTGGCCGACCTTCGCTTCTTCGCGCACGCCCGCGAGCGCGGTCTCCGCCGCCTTCACCGCGGCTTGTCCCGAAACGATCGACGCCTTCGCCGTTTCGAGAAGGCCGTAGCTCGACACGACGCTGGCGCGCACGCTGTCGCGCTGCACGTCGGCGTTCAGGCGCGCCTGTCCCAATTGTTCTTTCGCCTGCCGGATCGAGGCGTATTCCGCGCCGCCCTGGTAGAGTGGAATGTTGAGCTGTCCGGTCGCGCCGAGGGAGAGGTAGCGCGAACCGGGCGAGCCGAGAAAGCTGTCGTACTGGTTCGAAACCTGGGCGTTGACCGACAATGTCGGCGACAGCGCCGACTCGGCCACTTTCACGGCAAGCTCCGCCGCGTCGACCTGATGAAGCGCGGACACGACGCCGGGATGTTCGATGATCGCAATGCCGATCGCTTCGTTGAGCGATTTGGGCAGCAACGGCTCGAGCGAACGCCCCGGCTCCAGACGGTTGGGTTCGACGCCGATGATCTGTCGGTAACCGGCGACGCTCGTCTTGAGCTGCGCCTGCGCGGCGTACAGCTCCGAGCGCGCCTGCGCCACCGAGGCTTCGGCCTGGGCGACGTCCGTGCGGGTCACTTCGCCGACTTGAAAGCGGTCGCGGGTCTGCTTCAGTTGCTGCTCGAGAACGGCGATGTTGTTCTTGCGAAGATTCATCACCGCCGTGTCGCGCAGCACGTTCATATAAGCGGTGGCGCCGTTCTGCAGCGTCGCCTGCTCGGTCAGCCGCATCGTCGCGCGCGCGGCGAAGACGCCCGACTCGGCGCGCTTGACGGAATTCTCCGTCGCGCCGCCGTCGAAGACGCTTTGAGACACGTTGAGCGTCGAACCGCGCGGATATCCGAGATACTGATCGTATGAATAAGACCGGCCGTTATCGAGCTGGTTGCGACCGGCCGGAAGCTTCACGTTGCTCCACTGCGGTCCCCAGGTCGCCTGAATATTGGCTTTGGGGCGCATACCGGCTTCGGCCCTCGGCGTGTCCTCATCCCGAGCGCGGACGTTTGCGCGGCTCTGGTTGAGGTCCGGGTTTCCCGAATAGGCGCGAGCCAGCGCGGAATAGAGCGACTCAGCGCGCGCCCCCCCGGCGGCAAGGGGAGCGACCGACGTCATGACCGCGATAATCGCGGCCGCCTTAAACTTGACAGCATACGACCGCCACCGCGCCGCCACACCCATCCAGCATTCCTCTCGATATTCCAAACTTAACCGTAAGCTCAGCAATTTGCGCGACTTCCGGTAAAATCAACACTCGGACACGAGAACGCTAGGAACGCAAATGAGGCAGAAAAGTGGCGTCAGAAGGAGAAAGCCTGCGGTTTCGCAAATCCTTCGAGCACTGTTGCATTTGCGCTGAGTAAAGAAACCCGTCCGGCCGCCTGTCCGCCCTGCCGCTCATATCGCACGACATGCTGACCCGCGCCTGTCTCCGGGGTCACGATCGTGAGAAGGCGGCCATTGGGCGCAAGCTGGGCGAATAGAGCGTCCAGACCGGCCTCCACCGCTCCCTGCACGTAGATCACGTCATAAGGGGCCGCAGCCGCGAAGCCCTTCTCGAGCGGTCCGGTTTCGACCCGCACGTCTTTGGCGCCGATGGCCGCGAGGCCTTCCTTGGCGCGGGCCGCGAGCTCGGGATCGCTTTCGAGGGCGACGACGTCGCCGACGAGGCTGGACAGAAGCGCGGCCGAATAGCCTGCGCCGCCAATGTCGAGCGCCTTCTCGCCGGGGCGCGGCGCGCCCCCCTGCAGCAGGCGGGCGAGAACCAGCGGGGGCAGGAGCGTGCGCTTATGGCCTCCGGCGCCTTTGACCGTGATCGCGAGGTCCGAATAGGCGAGCGGCCCCTGACTGGCCGGCAGGAAGAGTTCGCGCGGGACATCGAGAAAGCGCTCAAGGAGCGGAACGTCCGTCACGTCGAAAGGACGAAGCTGACGGTCGACCATGGTGCGCCGCAACTCGGCGACCGCTTGTCCCTGCTCCGTATCGCGACGAACCGTCGCCACCGCTGCTTCCGACATTGGCATCCCGGCGCGCCGCCGGCCTCTATTTTTGCTGAATTCGCCGGTATCGCCGACGCGGGCTTTATAGGTTCCGGCTCACGCCATGTCCATGGCTGCGGAGCCGGAAGCCTTGGCGGCCGCTCCGTCCAGAAGCGTCATGCCCGCCTCGCCGAGGGCGCGCATCTGGTCGAGGGACGTATTGTCCAGCACCCGCGCAATGGCGTCCCGGGCCTCGATCATCACGAGCCGGACGGCGCAATGGGTCTCGTCGAGGCAATCTTCGCACCTGCGGTAAAGGCGGCGGCTGGCGCATTGAATCGGAGCCAGGGGGCCGTCCAGGGTGCGGACGAGATTGCCGACGCTGATCTCGCCCGGGGGGCGCGCGAGCATATAGCCGCCGCCCTTCCCCTTCTTGGAGTGGACATAGCCGGCGTTGCGCAGTTCGCTGAGAATGGCGTCGAGAAATTTCTTGGGGATTTGATTGGCGGCGGCGATGTCCGCCACGAGAGCGGTCTGCCCAGGCTCGACCCCGGCGAGATAGGCCATCGCCTTGAGGCCGTATTTGGCTTTTTTTGTCAGCATCGGGATTTTTTACCACAGCTTCGCGCGAGCGGAGCGACTCGGACGAGAATATTCCAGCGTGTCGGGCTGATCTCGTGACTAAATCACATATTTGAGTTTTTTCATATTAGCCCCTCCGAGCTGGGCAATTGAGGCCAACTAGTTTAGTGGACTAATAGACAATTGACGGGCATGGGTTTATGAGTCAGGCATTTGACGCCTAAAGCCCGTGCGTTGCGTCAATTAACATGAGAATACAGTGGAATAGTCAAGGGTCGCCGCCATGTCCATGCTCGCCGATGCGCTCCATGCCTTTAATCCGCTGTATTCCTTATCGGGATTCGTTGTGGGCGGGCTGGTCGGCTTCACCGGCGTCGGCGGCGGTTCGCTCATGACCCCCATCCTGGTGCTCCTTTTCGGAATAGCGCCAACGACGGCCGTCGGCACGGACCTGCTTTATGCGGCGATCACGAAAAGCAACGGGACGCTGGTCCACGCCCTCAACGGCACGGTCGATTGGCGCATTACGCGACGGCTGGCCAGCGGCTCCGTCCCGGCGACCATCGCCGCGCTGGTCACCTTGTCCTGGCTCGGCAAGACCGCCGGCCATGCGGCCAACGGCCTCATCACTTCTGCGCTCGGTTTCGCGCTTCTGCTCACCGCCGCCGCCATCCTCTTCCGTCGCTGGATCCTCGATTACATCGCGCATCATCTCGACGATATGAGCGACCGCCGGGTCTGCGCCCTCACCATGACGCTCGGCGCCTTCCTCGGGGTTCTCGTGTCGGTTTCCTCCGTCGGCGCGGGGGCGGTCGGCATGACGATCCTGCTCGCGCTTTATCCTCGCACGCCGACCGTGCGTCTGGTCGGCTCCGATATCGCGCATGCGGTGCCGCTGACGCTCGTCGCCGGCGTCGGACATTGGCTGATGGGCGGCGTGGATTGGCTCTTGCTATTCTCTCTCCTGATCGGCTCTCTGCCGGGCATCGCCATTGGCAGTCACCTCGCCGCCCGCGTTCCCGACCACTATTTGAGGCCGGCGCTTGCGACAATGATGGCGGCGGTAGGCGTCAAGCTGTCGATTTGAGAACAAGGGGAGGAACAAAATGTCGGATACGAGCTTCACGCCGTCCGCCAAGCCGGGCCGGGGCCGCATCTACGATTCGATCACGCAGACGATCGGCGACACGCCGATCGTACGCCTCGACAGGCTGGCGAAGGACAAGGGCGTCAAAGCCAATCTTCTCGCCAAGCTGGAATTCTTCAATCCGATCGCGAGCGTCAAGGACCGCATCGGCGTCGCCATGATCGAGGCGCTCGAGAAGAGCGGCAAGATTTCCCCCGGCCAGACCGTGCTTATCGAGCCGACCTCCGGCAATACGGGCATCGCCCTCGCCTTCGTCGCCGCGGCGCGCGGCTATCGGCTGATCCTCGTCATGCCGGAATCCATGTCGATCGAACGCCGCAAGATGCTGGCCCTGCTCGGCGCCGAGCTCGTGCTCACTCCCGCTTCGCAAGGCATGAAGGGCGCGCTCGCCAAAGCGGGCGAGCTCGCGGCGGAGACTCCCGGCGCCGTCATCCCGCAGCAGTTCGAGAACCCCGCCAATCCCGAAATCCACCGCGTCACGACGGCGGAGGAGATCTGGAACGACACGGACGGCAAGGTGGACTATTTCATCTCCGGCGTCGGCACGGGCGGCACGATTACGGGCGTCGGCCAGGTGCTCAAGAGCCGCAATCCGGCGCTGCGCGTGGTCGCCGTGGAGCCGGAGGATTCGGCGGTGCTTTCCGGCCGGCCGCCGGGACCGCACAAGATCCAGGGCATCGGCGCGGGCTTCGTGCCGCCGATCCTCGATCGCGCCGTCATCGACGAGATCGTCACTATCGGCAATCAGACCGCCTTCGACAACGCTCGGCTTTTGGCGCGCATCGAAGGAATTCCGGTCGGCATCTCCTCCGGCGCGGCCGTTGCGGCGGCGCTTGAAGTCGCCAATCGTCCCGAGGCCGAAGGCAAGAATATCGTGCTGATCATCCCCTCCTTCGCCGAGCGCTATCTCTCCACGGCGCTGTTCGAGGGGCTCTAAAACAGAAAAAGGGCCGGATGGGCGACGCCGCCCCCCGGCCCTCTTTGCGAACGGCGACCGTCTATTTCTTGGCGCCGATGGCGGGCAGCCCCCGGCGCATATAGTTGCGTCCATAGGCGCCGGTCACATAGCCCACCGCGCAGATCACGAAATAGACGACGAGCAGAAAGCCGCCGCGCTGATTGGCGAGCGAGGCCTTTTCGAGAATTCCCGTCACGGAGCTCTCGTCGATATACTTATCGGCGACCACCCCCGAGATGACGGCGACGACCGGAACGAGCCATGACGGCAGCCGGAACCAGCCGAGCGCCGCCGAGGCGACGAAGGCCACAAGGCCGAAAACATGCACGAACTGGATGAAGATCGATTGCGACACCAATCCGAGGAAGCGGACCAACTTGAGCATTTCTCACCTCTTTCAGGTCTCGGGCGCATCCCGTAAGAGCTGGGAGCCCCCCTCCCTGACCCTCCCCCTGTCAGGGGGAGGGAAGAACGCAAGCGGCGTCTCCGCTCCCTCCCCCTGGAAGGGGGAGGATTGGGGTGGGGGTCCCAAACCTCGCAACTTAATTTGAAGCAAGCCGCTAGACCCATTTGCTGGCGATCTTACACATTCGGCAAGTGCTGCGCGAGGGCCTCCAGGACGGCCATGCGGACGGCGACGCCCATCTCGACCTGCTCGCGGATCAGCGACCGCGCGCTGTCGGCGACGCCAGAATCGATCTCGACGCCGCGGTTCATTGGCCCCGGATGCATCACCAGCGCCTCGGGCGCCGCATAGGCGAGCTTCTCTTCGTCCAGGCCGAAGAAGTGGAAATATTCGCGCGCGCTCGGCGCCAGCGCGCCGGCCATGCGCTCCTTCTGAAGGCGCAGCATCATGATGATGTCGGCGCCGGCGAGGCCGCGCTTCATGTCGTGATGCACCTCGACGCCAAGGCGCGAGAGGCTGTCGGGCGCGAGCGTCGAGGGGCCGACGACCCGAACCCGCGCGCCGAGCGCCGACAGCAGGATGATGTTGGAGCGTGCGACGCGCGAATGAAGAATGTCGCCGCAAATGGCGACGTTCAGCCCCTCGATGCGGCCCTTGTTGCGCCGGATGGTGAGAGCGTCGAGCAGCGCCTGCGTCGGATGCTCATGCGCGCCGTCGCCGGCGTTGACGACCGAACAATCCACCTTGCGCGCGAGAAGATGCGCCGCGCCCGCCTGCGCATGACGAACGACGATGATGTCGGGCCGCATCGCGTTGAGCGTCATCGCCGTATCGAGCAGCGTCTCGCCCTTGGACTCGGACGAACGCGCCACGGACATATTCATGACGTCGGCGCCGAGGCGCTTGCCGGCGATCTCGAATGAGGCCTGCGTCCGCGTCGACGGTTCGTAGAACAGATTGATTTGCGTGCGCCCGCGCAGGTTGGAGCGCTTCTTCTCGACCTGGCGGGACACTTCGACCGCCTGCTCGGCCATGTCGAGCAGGGCTTCGATGTGCGGACGCTTCAGGCCTTCGATGCCGAGAAGGTGGCGGTACGGGAAAATGACGTCTGCCTGCATGGCGACCGTCTATAGCAGCTTTGCCGTCCGCCGCGACCCTCGAATTCGTCCGTTCAGCCGACGGCGGTGATGGGCGGGGCATCGCTTTCCGCCGGTCGTGGCGCGCCGGATTCGACCATCGGGCAGACGCCGAACAGGCTCGCCACCTGGTTCGCCGGCCGCGGATAGCTGAACAGATAGCCCTGAACCTCGCGGCAGCCGAGATCGCTGAGAATCTTGAACTGGCATTCCGTCTCGACGCCCTCGGCGGTGATCAGCAACGACAGCGACCGCGCCAGCTCGATCGTCAGCTTTACGACCGAGCTGCACATCGGGTTGGTCTCGATATTGGCGACGAAGGAGCGGTCGATCTTGAGCCGGTCGAGCGGCAGCCCGACGAGATTGGCGAGAGACGAATAGCCCGTACCGAGATCGTCCAGCGCGGTCTTTATGCCGAGGCGGCGCAGATTGGCCAGCATCTCGAACGCCTTCTCGCCGTCGAGGATCATCGCCGTCTCGGTCAGCTCCAGCTCCAGCCGGTGCGGGTCGAGCCCGCTCGCGTCGAGGGCGTCGAGCACCATCTGTTCGAAATTGGGTTTGCGAAGTTGCAGCGCGGAGACGTTCACCGCCACTCTGAGATGGGGCGGCCAATGTTTCGCCGCCGTCATGGCCTCCCGCAACGCCCAGGCGCCGACCCGGTCGATCTGACCGACGCGCTCGAAAAGCGGGACGATCTCGCCGGCGCTCAGGACGCCGCGCACCGGATGGCGCCAGCGCAGCAACGCCTCGAAGCCTGTCGTCTCCTGCGTCTGCGTGTCGACGAAGGGCTGATAGACCATGAAAAGCTCGCGCTGCGCGAAGGCGCGATCGAGCTCGGCGTCGAGCGTGTTGCGCTCGGCGACGAAACCGAAGCGGTCGCGAAACAGCGTATAGCCGCAGCGTCCCGACTGTTTCGTCGCATACATGGCGCTGTCGGCGTTGCGCATCAGGCTTTCAGGGTCGACGCCGTCGGAGGGCGCGATGGCGACGCCGATCGAAACGGACATGGGAACGGAACGGCCGTCGATCTCGAAGGACGACCGGAAATTGGCCAGAATGCGCTGGGCGATCGTCACCGCATCCTCGACGCCGCGGATGTCGACGGCGATCAGAGCGAATTCGTCGCCGCCAAGGCGCGCGACGAGGTCATTTTCGCGCGTCGACGCTTTCAGCCGGCGCGCCGCTTCGACGAGCACGGAGTCGCCGACCTCGTGGCCCATCGAGTCGTTGACGCTCTTGAAGCCGTCGAGATCGAAACACATCAGCGCGAAGCGCTCGTTGCGCCGCGCGAGACGCGCGAAGGAGCGCGTCAGCTCTTCCCGGAAGGCGACCCGGTTCGGCATGAGGGTGAGTTCATCCCGCAACGCGCCTTCCTGCGCGGCGGCCTCCGCCGCACAACGCCGCGCGGCCGCGCCGGCCCGCTTCATGGCGCCGGTCAAGACGACAAAAGTATAGATGCCGGCGGTCGCCGCGACGATCTCGAAGACGGAGTCGCGCTGGGACAGGATCGCGATGGTGAATCCCGCCCAGATCGGGATGGCGTGCGCGAGCAGCGCGCCGGGGATCATGCTGAGCGCGTAGCTGCCGCCGAACAGGGTCGCGAAGACGAAGCCAGTCATCATCAATTGATGCCGCATCGACGCGTCGTTGAAGAAGAAAAGCGGCATCGCCCCCCATAGCGAGCCATGCAGGAGCGCATTGGCTGTGGCGCGCCAGACGCCGCGCGCGGAAGCGGCGCGCGGCTGACGCGGGGGCGCGGTGATCCGTCGCGCATATATGACGCCGGCGAGCGCGAAAATCAGAGTCGCCCATATCTTCGCCGGATCGGCGAAAGACGTTTCCCAAACGGAAATGCAAAAGGCGAGCGCGCTGAAGCAGGACGCCAGCATCAGGACCGGCGTGCAACGCTCCAGATCGCCCAGCTGCTCGGCGCGAAACCGTCCACGTACGGCGGGCGATAGCGGGGCGTCGTCAAAAGCGAGGGGATCGCCTTCGAAAAAATGGCGCAATCGCGCAAGGCGGCTCTCCTTGGAAACGCCGCCGCTTCCCGGCTGAGAGAAGGCCTCGGAAATTGCTGAAAAAATAAACATGACCGGGCTGCATCCTATTTCCTCCCGGCCGCGCCAAAGCGAGCCGACAGGAATCCGATCCAGCCACATTCCACGGCAGTCCTTGCTACTTTTTAAAGTTTGCCGGCTGAATCGCAGCTAGACTTAACATTTCGTCGCACCCTGTCGCACCCCTCGGGCCTTGCTTTATACTCAAGGGGAGCATATCTACTCCGCAGTTGGGGTTGCGGGCGCGCTATTGCGTCATTAAACTCTAATGAATGAGCGCTCCGGGCGGGGTTCGCCGCGGGGTTTTTGTAGGGGCGCCTTATACTCAATTCGAGCATAAGAGCCGCAGGCGTCAACGTAGGGGTTAGGCATCCATGACGTCTCAGACCGTCGAACTCATTCGCGGGCTTTCGCCCGAAACGCCGCGCACGGCCAGGCCGAAAGCGCGCTTCCCCGTGCTGCCGCGCCCCAATCTCGAATGGACGCCCGAGGTCGAAGCTGCGACCGCGCATCTTTATGAGCGCGTCTCCAGGGTGATTCCGCCGGTCGAGTGGCCGTTTCACGCGCCCTACGTAAAAGCGATCAATGACATCAAGAAGACTCGCAACGCGGTGATTTTGGCGCATAACTATCAGACGCCTGAAATCTATCACTGCGTCTCGGATTACATTGGCGACAGCCTGCAGCTCGCCAAGCTGGCGAGCAAATCGGACGCCGACGTGATCGTTCAGGGCGGCGTGTATTTCATGGCCGAGACGTCGAAAATCCTGAACCCGGAAAAGACGGTTCTGATCCCTGACGCCGAAGCCGGCTGCTCGCTCGCCGCCTCGATCACCGGCGCCGATATCCGCGCTCTGCGCCGCAAATATCCGGGCGTCCCGGTCGTCGCCTATGTGAACACTTCCGCCGACGTAAAAGCCGAAGTCGACATATGCTGCACCTCCTCCAACGCCGTGAAAGTCGTGGAGAGCCTGGGCGTCGACACCGTCATCATGGTTCCCGACCGTTTCCTCGCGCAGAACGTCGCCGCGCAGACCAAGGTCAAGATCATCGCCTGGGAAGGCGCCTGCGAGGTGCACGAACTGTTCACGGCCGAGGAGATCGAGGGCTTCAAGGCCGATCATCCGGGACTCAAGGTGATCGCCCATCCCGAATGCCCGCGCGAAGTCGTCGAGGTCTCAGACTTCTCCGGCTCGACGGCGGCGATGATCGATTATGTGCGCAACAAGAAGCCGGCGCGCGTGCTGCTCGTGACGGAGTGCTCCATGGCCGACAATATCGCGGCCGAGACGACCGGCACGGAATTCGTGCGCCCGTGCAATTTCTGTCCGCATATGAAGCGCATCACGCTGCCCAAGATCCTCGACAGCCTGCTTTATCTTCGCGATGAAGTGGTCGTCGACCCGGCCGTCGCCGCCCGCGCGCGTCAGAGCGTGCAGCGGATGATCGATCTCGGCTGAGGAGGACTCGGTCCTCCTCGCCGGGACGAGCGAGACCCTTATGGAGATCCGCATGTCCGCGCTCGACGCCGTCCTCGCCGCCATCGACGCGGCCAACGCCGAAGATCCGCGCAGGGTCGACGGCCGCGCCTTCGAGATCCTGTACGCCGAGCGCATGAGCGCGCGTCTCGCCGCCATCTACCCTGACGCCTCGGATCTCCTCAAAATCGCCGCTCGCGCCCAGCATCTCAAGCGCTGGGAGATCCCGCGCGCCGACTATCCGGAAGGCCGCAAGGGCTACAATGACTGGCGACGCGCCTGCCGCATCCATCACGCCGCACTCGCGGACGAGATCATGCGGGCCAACGGTTATGACGCGGCGTCGATCGCCCATGTCGGCGCGCTGATCCGCAAGGAACAGATCAAAAAGGACCCCGAATCGCAGGCGCTGGAGAATGTCGCGGCCGTTGTCTTCCTGGCGCATTATTTCGACGAGTTTCTCGAAAAATACGCCGGCTATGACGACGCGAAGATCGTCGACATTCTGGGCAAGACGCTCTGCAAAATGTCGCCCAGGGGCCATGCGGCGGCGCTCGCGCTTCCCCTGCCCGACCGCGCCCGCGCCCTTATCGCCGCCGCCGTGGAAAAAGAGGCCGCCGCGCTCGCAAAGCTCGCCGCCGTCTCGCTCGATTAACTTATGCCCGACAAGCTCCCACCCATCCTGATCGTCGGCGGCGGCCTCGCGGGGGTCTTCTGCGCGCTCAAGCTCGCGCCCCGCCCTGTCGCCATTCTCGCCCCGACGCCCGTCGGGGCCAGCGGTTCTTCCTATTGGGCGCAGGGCGGCATCGCCGCCGCCGTCGAGGAAGGCGACGCCGCCGAACGCCATGCGGACGACACGGTCGCCGCCGGCGGCGGCATCGTCGATCGCGAGATCGCGCTCGGCATGGCAAGCGAAGCGCGCGACCGCGTCGAAGACCTCGCCGCCTGGGGCGCGCCCTTCGACCGCAAGACCAACGGCCATTTCGCGCCCTCGCAGGAGGCGGCCCATTCCCATCGCCGCATCGTCCGCGTGATGGGCGACACGGCGGGCCGCGCCATCATGGAGACGCTCGAGAAGCGCGTGAAGGACACGCCCTCCATCACAGTCGTCGACGGCTACTCCGCGCAGCAGATCCTCACGCGCGGCCGGCGGGTCGTCGGCGTGCGCGCGCGCCACGCCTCGGGGCGCATCTGCGACATTCCCTGCGCCGCGCTCATTCTCGCGACGGGGGGCGTCGGCCATCTCTATCGCGTGACGACCAATCCTGTGGAGGCGCGCGGCGTCGGCGTCGCCATGGCGGCGCGGGCGGGCGCGATTATCGCCGACGCCGAATTCGTGCAGTTTCATCCGACCGCGATCGACATCAACGCCGATCCGGCGCCGCTCGCGACAGAGGCGCTGCGCGGCGAGGGCGCGATCATCGTGGACCGCGCGGGCAAGCGGTTTCTGCTGGACGTAAATCCCGCCGGGGAACTCGGACCCCGCGACGTCGTCGCCCGCGGCGTCTTTGCGAGCATCAAGGCGGGGCGCGGGGCTTTTCTCGACGCCCGCGCCGCCGTGGGCGAAGAATTCCCACACCGCTTCCCGACTGTTTACGCAAGTTGTAAATCCGCCGGCGTCGACCCGGTGACGCAGCTCATCCCCATCGCCCCGGCGGCGCATTACCATATGGGCGGCGTCTGGACCGATGCGCGCGGGCGCACGAGCCTTTCCGGTCTCTGGGCGATCGGCGAGGTCGCCTCGACCGGCGTGCATGGCGCGAACCGCCTCGCCTCCAATTCCCTCCTGGAGGCCGTCGTCTTCGGCGCGCGCGCGGCCGCCGACATCGCAGGGGCGGAACTTTCCGAAATCGATTTACGCATTGCGTCGGAGCGTATGGAGCCGCCAGCGCATGAACGTGATTTCGCCGTCGTCGAAGAGTTGCGCGACCTCATGTCGGCGAATGTCGGCGTCATCCGCGACGCCGCTGGATTGACCGGCGCCCTGAAGGCCATCCGCCGCCTCGCCGCGCGCACGAACGACATCGAAGTCTCCAACATGCTGACGACGTCGCTGCTCATCGCCGCTTCGGCGCTGGCGCGGCGGGAAAGCCGGGGCGCGCAGTTCCGCTCGGATTTCCCGAAGGAAGACCCCGCCTTCGCCCGCCGCTCGCAAATGACGCTGGCGGACGCCTTACGTATCGCGGACGAGGTGGGGCTCTGATGTCCCATTGCCCGAATGCGCCACGATCTCATCCCTCCCCCTTGCGGGGAGGGTGGCCCCGCGAAGCGGGGTCGGGTGGGGCCAGCCGAGACATACGCCCAAGATCGTTGACCCCCACCCCTGCCCCTCCCCGCAAGGGGGAGGGAAGAGCGCGCCCAGTATCGCCGCGCTACGAGCAACGCCCATGATCTTCGACCTCTCTCCCATCCTCATCGACGACGCCGTACGCGCTGCGCTGGCCGAGGACCTCGGCCGCGCGGGCGACGTCACGACGCAAGCGACGATCCCGGCGAGCGCCAACGCCCGAGCGGTCATCGCAGCGCGGGAAGCGGGCGTCGTCGCGGGACTGGCGTTGGCGCGCGCGGCCTTTGCGCAGATGGATTCGAACGTCGCCTTCGAAGCCTGGGGCGAGGACGGAGCCAGAGTCGAGACGGGCGAAATCGTCGCGCGCATCGAAGGGCCCGCCCGGGCTATTCTCTCCGCAGAACGCGTCGCGCTGAACTTTATGGGCCGACTTTGCGGGATCGCGTCGCTGACAGCGACTTATGCGGCGCGCATTGCGCATACGAAGGCGAAGGTCTGCGATACGCGCAAGACGACGCCCCTTATGCGCGCCTTCGAGAAATACGCCGTGCGCTGCGGCGGCGGCGCCAATCACCGCTTCGGTCTCGACGACGCCGTGCTTATCAAGGACAACCACATCGCCGTCGCCGGCGGCGTCGTCCCCGCCCTGCGCGCCGCCAAGGCTTTCGTCGGCCACCTCGTCAAGATCGAGATCGAGGTCGACAGGCTCGACCAGTTGCAGGACGTCCTCACCGAGGGCGTCGACGCCGTGCTGCTCGACAATATGCCGCCCGACGACTTGCGTAAGGCGACCGAGATGGTCGCCGGCCGGATGATCTGCGAGGCGTCCGGGGGCGTGACTCTCGAAACGATCGCCGCCGTCGCCGAGACCGGCGTCGACCTCATCTCCGTCGGCGCGCTGACGCATTCCGCGCGCGTGCTGGATTTGGGTCTCGATATAGCGATCGCCTGACGTCGTCGCGACGAGCGCCGGCGACAAAGTCGCGTCGCGCGAGATTGCTTCGCTTCGCTCACGACGCGCTGAAGTCTTGCCGTCCGTTAACGCGCTTTCGACGAACCGGATCGCAATTTTCTGAACTTTTCACGTCAACCTTCCTCACAATGAAGGAGGCTTGACATGCTCGGTATTATCGGCGGCTTCGCCCTGCTCTATGGAGCGCTTCACGCTTACGCTGCGGGGACCGGCGGAACGATTCCGATGCTGCTCGGCGCGCTGCTCGTTCTTTGCGAATTCGGCGACGCGCCGATCAGAAGCGCGGTCGCCGGCCTTCACCGCGCAAATGTGAAGGCCGCCATCCGCGCTCATCTCTGATAGCGAAAGGCGAAATCGCCGCCGCTTGCCGCGTCGCGCGCAGCCGCGCCTTTTCGTTCACCCGGCAGGCGCCTCGCCTTTTCAGCGCGCCGAGAGGCTCCTGCGCATGGCTCCCGCTGGTCACTTGCACAATGCCGCGCTGAGCCGCGCCAGCCTCAGCCCGCGCTTTTCCAGCATTTCGGGCAGGCGCGGCGAGAGGAGAAAGGCGAGTTCCTGCTCGCGCGTGATCGTCACCGGATCCTGCGCCTTCAATTCGTCATCGATATGGCCCGGATGGCACATGACAAGATGCGCCCGGCCCGGCGCGCGCAGATAGGATTCGAAGGATTTGGCGTAATCCTTCCCCGCATCGAAATCCGAGAAGCCGGAAAACCCGTCATTCGTCGCGAAACCGCGCCAATTTGCGGCCCGGTGAAAGCCCGAGGAGAGCGCCCTTACGGCGAGCGCCTTGCGTGAGTGAGCGCGCCGCGCCGCGATGCGATGCACGCTGTCCGCGGCGTTGCGCACCCAGGCGCGCCCACTGAGCTTGCGCGCCAGCATGGCGTCGAGCAGCGCCTCGCGAACGCCCGGCAAGCCGTGCACATGCTGGTGACCGTCGACGAAATCGGGCCGGCGCTCCATCACCGCTTCGAATCGATCGAGCTGCCGGTCGATTTCCGCCCTGATCTCCTCCATTGGGAGCTTGCCGCGCATCGCCGCCCGGATGACCTTGGAGACAGGCGGGAAGGTCCCGGCCGGCGCGAAAGCCGGCATCGGTCCGAGCGGCCGGCCCAGAGTGAGGTTGAAATGCAGCCCGACATCGGCGTTCTCGCTGCGTCGGAGCAGATCGCGGCCCATGGCGGGCCAGCGCGGCCCGGTGACCAGCGCCGAGACCGCCGTCAGCCGTCCAGCGTCGAGCGCCTTCAAAATGCCGACGCTTACGCCATATGAGAGGCCGTAATCGTCGGCGCAAAGCGCGATGATGCGATCCTTCGCCATTGCCGCCCTGCCCTCGCCCATCTATGCCGCGCCCGGATTTTCTGATTGAACCCAGCCATGAACGACAGCATCGAGACCCCCGATATATCGGTCGTCATCCCGGTATTCAACGAGCGCGCCAATCTGCGCCCCCTCGGCCAGCGGCTCGTCCCGGCGCTCGAAGGCGCGGGCGTGACCTTCGAGGCGATCTTTATCGACGACGGTTCGCATGACGACAGTCTCGACGAGCTGCGCGCCGTTTGCGCCGAAGAGCCGCGCTTCCGCGCTCTGTCCTTCTCCCGCAATTTCGGCAAGGAAGTCGCGATCGCCGCCGGGCTCGACGAAGCGCGCGGCCGCGCCGTCGTCATCATGGACGCCGATCTCCAGCACCCGCCGGAGGTCGTCGCGCAATTCGTCGAGAAATGGCGCGAGGGCTACAAGAATATTTACGGCCAGCGCACCGACCGCGCGACCGACCCGAAGATGCGAACCTTTTTCACGGAGCTCTTCTACAGCCTGCTGGAGAAGTTCGGCGACGTGCCGCTGCCGCCCGGCGCCGGCGATTTCCGGCTGCTGGACCGGCAGGCGGTCGACGCCCTGCTCTCCATGCGCGAACGGGCGCGATTCAACAAAGGCCTCTATGCCTGGATCGGCTTTAAATCGATCGGCGTGCCCTTCGAAGTCGATGCGCGGGCGAGCGGCGAATCCAAATTCAACTTCACGCGGCTCGTGCGCTTCGCCCTCGACGGGCTGATGTCCTTTTCGTCGATCCCGCTGAAAGTCTGGACCTATGTGGGCCTCGCCATCTCGATATTCGCGCTGGGCATGGCGGGCTATTACTGGGCGCGCACAATGCTGTTCGGCGTGGATACGCCGGGCTTTCCGACCCTCGTCGTATCGATCGCCTTCTTTTCCGGCGTGCAGCTCATCTCGCTGGGCGTTCTCGGCGAATATATCGCCCGCATCTTCAACGAGGTGAAGGGACGGCCGCTCTATCTCGTGGCGGAACGGGTTGGAGGCGAAAAAGCGAAAAAGGCGCGATGAAGGGGACCAACATCGCCCCGCTTCGGCTCCCGGCCTATTGCCCAGCCGGCGCGTCGAATTCCTCGCGCTCAATGGAAATCTTGTTCTTCCCCTTGACCGACGCCTCCACCACTTGCCCCCATGACGGATCGACGACGGCGTATGAGCGGTAGTTGTTGGCGGCCGCAAGGTCGACGAAGATCCTGTTGTAGTAATGGTCATTGGGGCCATTAGGATCGTATTTGAACACGACGGTGAAAATCGAATAGGCCCCCTCGTTGCAAAGCTCGATCTTTTTCAGCTCGGCGTCCGCTTTTCTGAAAACGCGTTTCACAGCTTCCGGCCACTGGCTCTGTTCCAGAGTTCGGCGCCCATGGGTCATGGTCTTGTAGAGCGAGGTCGCTTCAAGGGCCGGCGCCGCGAGCGCCGTCTGGAAAAAGGAGATAATGGCCAGGGCGGCCAGAGCGGGGAGAAAGCTTTTCATCCTTGTGCGTCCAATTGGTCGTTCACGCGCCTCGCCGAGCGCAAATCTATCAAGCCGCACAGACTGAGCGGCCGCTGTGCGCGTCCGCATCTCTGAGCGAATAAGTGCCCGGCGCGCCGTCAACGCCCATAGCCGAGGTCGTCGATCCGGACGAGGCGCCCGTTTTCGAAGATCAGCGACTGCATCAATTGCGTCGACCCGAAATTATAGATCCATTGATCGACCCGGACCTCGATGATCGAGGGTCCCGAATAAGAGTAAGGCTGGCCGGGAATGAGGGGCTGCGGCGGCGCGGCGTAGACGTCCGGCCGATATTCCACATGGCTATCGGTCGAGGACGGCCGGCCGCAAAGCTGGAGGACCTGTCCCTGCGTCTGGCCCTCCTCGACGAGCTGCGTCCCGCAGCGCAGGGCCCGTGCGGGCAGCCCCATGGAGATAAGAAAGACGGGCGCGAGCAATAGACTTGCCTTCATGATCCCTGCCCGCAAACGCCCGTTCCTACGCGCCGCTTCCAAGCTAGGCCAAGTCCGGCGACGGCGCCAGTGGAGGCGGGATAGGCGGATTTTGGCAATATTGCTGTAGAAGCCATGAAATGATTCGCAGTCTACTCTCGGTCGGCGGCTTCACTTTGCTCTCGCGCGTGACAGGATTCCTGTCGCTTGCGATGCAATCTGCCATTATGGGCGCCGGCGCCGTCTCCGACGCCTTCTTCATCGCCCAGCGCCTGCCCAACAGCTTTCGCTCCATCTTCGGCGAAGGCGCCTTCAACGCGGCCTTCATTCCCTGTTACGCGAAGTCGCTCGAGCAGGAAGGCGACGAGCCGGCGGAGGAATTTGCGGGCGAGGTCTACGCCCTGCTCCTCGCCTCGCAGATCGTGCTGCTGCTGCTGGTCTGGCTGCTCACGCCGCAATTCGTCTCGCTGCTCGCGCCGGGCCTCGGCGACCGGCCGGAGAAATTCGCGCTGGCGGTCAGCCTGACGCGCATCACCTTCCCCTATCTTCTGTTCATGACGCTCTTCGCGCTCCATATGGGCGCGCTCAACGCGCATGGCCGCTTCGCGCTGCCGGCCTTCGCGCCGAATCTCATGAACCTCACCGTCATGGCGGCGCTGGCCGTGGCCTTTCTCTTTCCCAACGCCGGCTATGCGGCGAGTTGGGGCGTCACCATCTCCGGCGCGCTGGAGCTGGGGCTGCTGATGTGGGGCGCGCGCCAGATCGGCGTGCTGCGCGGATTGCGCAAGCCGCATTGGGCGCGCGTGCGCGAATTTTTTCTCATGCTCGGCCCGGCGGTGATCGGCTCGGCGAGTCCGCAGATCGCCGTCTTCGCCGACACGATCCTCTCCTCCATGCTCGCCGATGGCGGCGTCTCCGCGATCTCCTACGCCGAACGGCTCTATCAGCTTCCCGTCGGCGTGATCGGCATTGCGGCCGGCACGGTGCTGCTCCCCGAGATGAGCCGCCGCATCGCTTCCGGCGACGTCGACGGCGCGCATAAGGCGCAGAGCAATACGATGGCGCTCACCATCGCGCTCGCCGCGCCCTTCTTCGTCGCCTTCGACACGATCCCCGAGCTGATCGTCGCGGGCCTCTTCATGCGCGGCAAATTCACCGCGCATGACGCGGTCGCCGCGGGCGACGTGCTGGCGGCCTATGGCGCGGGTCTGATGGCGCTGGTGCTGATCGCCTCGGCGCGCGCGAGCTTCCAGTCGCGCGGCGACACCTCGACCCCGATGAAGATCGCGCTCTCGGCGCTCGCCGTGAATGTGGCGCTCAAAGTCGCCCTCTTCCGCCCGCTGGGAGCCGTCGGCCTCGCCACGGCGACCTCGGTCGGCCTCTGGATCAATCTCGGCGCCCTCGTCGCGCTGGCGATCCATCGCGAGCTGATCGATTTCGACGGCGTGTTTGCAAAGTCCGTCGGCGCGACCTTCCTCGCCTGCATGTTGCTGACGCTCGTCGCCATATTCGGCCGCGCGCCGGCCCTGGCGCTCGGGCTGCA
This sequence comes from Methylocystis parvus OBBP, assembly GCF_027571405.1. Lineage (GTDB taxonomy): Bacteria > Pseudomonadota > Alphaproteobacteria > Rhizobiales > Beijerinckiaceae > Methylocystis > Methylocystis parva. The sequence goes on along the minus strand of NZ_CP092968.1, from coordinate 454,094 downwards.
TTTCGGCGCGCAGGCGAATCTGGTCGCCCTGATTGCGCTGGGCGCTGCGGGGGCGGTCGTTTACGCAGCGACGCTCATTGGCGCGCTGCATCTTGCGGGCGTGCGGGTCGGGAGTTTGCGGAGAGGGAGGCGGTGATTGCCCTCCTATCATTGCGAACCGAAGGCGAAGCAATCCAGTGCAGGGATGAGACTCTGGATTGCTTCGCTTCGCTCGCAATGACGGGAATGGATGCTAGTGAAGCTCTTCGTGAAGATCTCGCCATGTTGGGTTCATAGATTCAATCAGAGCAAGTTTTTTCGCGCGCGATCCGCCTTTAAGCTGCTTTTCACGCGTAATGGCCTCGGGCATTGTTTCGTAAAACTCATACCAGACAAGTAATTTGCACCCATAGCGCTTGGTGAAGCCGTCCCGAAGCTCATCTCGGTGCTCCCAGATGCGTCTCGGCAAATTCGATGTCACGCCCGTGTAGAGCGTGCCATTGCGTTTGCTGGCGACAATGTAAACGGCCGGGTTTCTCATTTCGTCAGCTTAGCCGTCATTGCGAGCGAAGCGAAGCAATCCAGGGCAACAGCCGCAACTCTGGGTTGCTTTGTTTCGCTCGCAATAACGGTTGGACGTCTCACATAAACTGCGACAGGCCCGGGATCGAATTGGCGATTTCCTTCACCTTCTCCTCGCCGATGACGGTTTTCGCATAGCCGAAAATCTCGTGACCGAGCTTCTGGATCTGGCCCATGTCGAGGCCGAGCGCGTTGAGCTTCGTCGCGACGCCCATCAGGCCGGAATTCAGCAGGCCGCCGAGCAGACTGCCCGCGCCGCCATCCGCGCCGGCCGAGGCCTCGTCGGCCGCCTCGCGCGCGCCGGGCGCCTTGTCGAAGAACTCCGCCACCGGGCCTTCGGGAAGCTCCTTTTGCAGGAAGGCGAGCACATGGCCGATCGCGGTCTTTGCGACGCCGGCGTCGACGCCGATCGCAGCGGAAACGCGCTCAATCAATTCATCCATCTAATTCCTCCCTTTGGCCTTTGAGGGCGCGGGAACTGTCGCCGCGGATCGTGACAATTGCAAGGGGCGGCGCGCGACCGTCAGATTGACGAGCGCAAGCCAATAAGGCGCCGCGCGTTAAGAGGGACGCGCCTCACGCCGCCGGAGCATTCCGACGTGAGTTCAATGGACAAGCTGCGGGGATTGGGTCAGCTTCCGCGCCGACGACGCCAAGAAAATATCAGTTACGCAATCCGACGCGCTACGCGCAAAAATTCCGACATCATGTTCGTCGATTGAGCGAAGGAGTGACGCGCGGCCGCGTCACTCCTGCCTGCTCGACTACAGGCCCGGCCGCATCTCGTCCGGTTTTTCCGTATTGGTCGCCGTCACGCCGCTGCGCTGCGCCAGCGCCGGCAGCAGCGACTTGATCCGCGCGACGCCTTCCGCGCCGATGAGCGACTCGGCGCGCAGCAAGGTCTCCTCGATCAGTCTTTCGCTCTGCGCCTGGGTGAGGCCGAGATTGGCGAGCTTGCCGACGAGGATGTTCAAATCCGCGCGGCCATGGCCCATGAAGCTCGTCATGCCTTCGATGGCCTGAGTCACGCCCCCATCGCTCGACGCCTGCGCGGCCGCGACCGCCTGACGCGCGCCCGGCATCTTGTCGATGAATTCGCCGACATGCCCGTCGGGAACCTCGTCCCGCAGAAACCGCAGCACATGCCCAATCGCGGCCTTGGCGATCGAAGGTTCGAGCGACGTCGCTTCGACCACGCGTCTCGACAGCTCTTCCATGACACCCCTCCTTACAGGGTCAACCTGAAGGCGAAATGTCGCGGCGGAACCGGCAGTCAAGCCAAGCTAAGCGAATTTAAGGGAAATAAAGCCGAGCGCCGATCGCGGGCAAATCCCGCTCCTTTTACGCGGAGGGCGGCCCTGCACGGCAGGGTTGGGTGGGCAAGGCCCCAACCATTGTCATTGCCGCGCGAACCCCACCCATCGGCCTGCGGCCGCCGACCTCCCCGTAAAGGGAGGTATCGGGCTCGCGCCTAAGATTGCTGTCGTGAGCAGGCGCGCGGGAATAGAAACTGCTAAGCAGCGTCCAGCCCGTAAAGCGAGTGCAGCGTGCGCACGGCCAGCTCCGTATAGGCCTCGTCGATCAGCACGGAAAACTTGATCTCGGACGTCGTGATGGCGCGGATGTTCACGCCCTTTTCCGACAGCGCCCGGAAGCCGCGCGCCGCGACGCCCGCATGGCTGCGCATGCCGATGCCGATGGCCGAGACCTTGGCGACGTCCTTCGCGCCTTCCATGCTGGCGAAACCGATATCGTCCTTCACCTTCTCGATGATCGCCGTGGCGCGGTCATAGTCCGCCTTAACCACGGTGAAGGTCATGTCGGTCATGCCTTCCTGGGAGACCACCTGCACGATCATGTCGACATTGATGCCCGCTTCCGCGAGCGGCATGAAGACGGCGGCGGCGACGCCGGGCTTGTCCGCGACATGGCGCAGCGTGATCTGCGCCTCGTCGCGCGAGAAGGCGATGCCTGTGACGACCTGGGCTTCCACAATGTCCTCCTCGTTGCAGATGAGCGTCCCCTCGCCCGGATTGGCGGGATCGTCGAAAGAGGAGCGCACATAGGTCGGCACGCCGTGCACCATGGCCACTTCGACGGAGCGGACCTGCAAAACCTTGGCGCCGAGCGACGCCATCTCCAGCATTTCCTCGAAGGCGATGCGCTCCATGCGCCGCGCCTTGCCCTCGCTCAATATGCGTGGATCGGTCGAATAGACGCCGTCCACATCCGTATAGATGTCGCAGCGGTCGGCCTTGATCGCGGCCGCGAGCGCCACGGCGCTCGTGTCCGAGCCGCCGCGCCCGAGCGTGGTGATGCGGTTCGTTTCGGCATGCACGCCCTGAAAGCCAGCGACCACCGCGACTTCGCCGCGCCCGAATCCGTCGATGACGCCCGCGCCCTCGATCGACTCGATGCGCGCGGAGCCATGCGCGTCGTTGGTGCGGATCTGGATCTGCCAGCCGAGCCAGGAGCGCGCCGGCACGCCCATCTGCTGCAAGGCCATGGCGAGAAGTCCCGCCGTCACCTGCTCTCCCGAGGCGACGACGGCGTCATATTCGCTTTGGTCATAAAGCGGCGCGGCTTCCTTGCACCAGGCGACGAGTTCGTTCGTCTTGCCGGCCATGGCGGATACGACCACCGCGACGTCGCGGCCGGCGTCGACCTCGCGCTTGACGTGGCGCGCCACATTGCGGATGCGCTCGACATTGGCGACGGACGTGCCGCCGAATTTCATGACCAGGCGTGACATAAGGACCGGTGTTGGGGCAGTAGGCAGTCTGCGGTCGGCGGGCCGCCCACTCGCGTCCCGCCAAAAGCGCGCGTATATGTGACGGCCTTCGCCCCCCTGTCAACGGCGGGCGGCCCGCCCCAAATCAGGGGCGCGGAAGAGGTCTTGCGCCGCGTCGCGCCGGCGAGACCGCCCTTGAGACGTTTTGTGAGGCCCCCTTGTCCGAACACGCCGCCCCCCATTCCGCCAGCGTCAATCCCGAGGACGTCGCGCGCTTCAACCGTCTCGGCGACCTGTGGTGGGACAAGACGGGGAAGATGGGCATTCTTCACGACATCAACCCGATCCGCGTCACTTATATTCGCGACCATGTCCGCCGCTTTCTGAGGGGCGACATGACCGCCCTCAACGAATCGCCCGAACGCCCGCTCGAAGGCGTGCGCATCGCCGATATTGGCTGCGGCGGCGGCATTTTGAGCGAATCCCTCGCCGAACTCGGCGCGCAGGTGACGGGCGTAGACCCGGCGCCGAACAATATCGCCGTGGCGAGCCGCCATGCCGAGAAGATGGGGCTCGCCATCGACTACCGGAACGTCACAGCGGAGGCGCTCGCCGAGACCGGCGAGCAGTTCGACGCGGTCGCCGCGCTCGAAGTGATCGAACATGTCGAGGGCCCGAGCGATTTCGTCGCCATGCTCTCGCGGCTCGTTCGGCCAGGCGGGCTGCTTTTCCTGGCCACGATCGACCGCACGATGAAGAGTTACGTCTTCGCCATCCTCGGGGCCGAATATGTCCTGGGCTGGGTGCCCAAGGGCACGCATGATCACGACAAATTCATTCGACCCGACGAGCTTTCCGGCTGGGTGCGCAAGGCCGGCATGCGCGAGATCGACCGCGCCGGCATGAGCTTTCAGCCCCTGACCCGGAGCTGGCGCAAGAGCCACGATACGGACGTGAATTACCTCATGGCCGCCAGGAAGGACCGCTGATCGGGGCGCGTCGGTCCCACGGGCGCGCCGGCCCAAGCGGTGAAAAATCGCCGTCCGGCGAAAACGACAAGCTCTTGTTCACGTCAAAACCGGTCATTACACTTTTGGCGATGATGACCGAATCGCTGCTCCCGTCCCGCTTCGCCCGGCGCGCCGCCGCCTTTGTCGGCCTGCCGCTCGCCTGCGTCCTTTCCCTCGCGCTCGCCGGCGCGCCGGCCTCTGTCTTCGCCAAGGACAAGGCGTCGACCGCCAAGGACAGTTCAAAGCCCCCGGCTGACGAAGCCGCCGCGCCGGACGAAGCCGGCGACAAGAAGGGCAAGAAGAACGGCAAAGGCGACAAGGCGGATAAAAGCGACAGCAAGGGCGGTTCCGGCAAGCCGGAGCAGCTTGCGACCTTCGGCGATTGGGGCGCCTATCTCGCGCAGTCCGGCAAGGACAAGACCTGCTACGCGCTCGGCCAGCCGAAGAGCCGCGAGCCCAAAGCCAAGCTGAAAGACACGTCGGCCTATGTCTTTATCTCCTCGCGTCCGGGCGACAATGTGCGCAATGAGGTCGCGATCAATCTCGGCTACGGCACCAAGGACGGCTCCGCCGCCACGGCGCAGATCGACGGCGACGATTGGGACCTCATCACCAAGGGCCAGAACGCCTGGGTCAAGGATCAGACCAAAGAGCGCGAATTCGTCGGCGCCCTGCGCGGCGGCTCGAAGCTCGTAGTGAAAGCCGCTTCGGCCAAGGGCACCTCTACGACGGATTCATATACGCTGAAGGGCTTGTCGGACGCGCTCGCCCGAGTCGCGCAGGAGTGCAAGTAAGGCTGGCTTTCAGCGAGAACCGCCCCCACCCTCCCCCGGAAAGGTCACGCCGCAGGCGCGGGGCGGGGCGCCGCCGTCGCGATGCGACTGCCCATCGCCGCCAACGCCTAAACCTTACCGCAACTTCTCCAAAGTTTAACGCCCCCGAGCCTCCGCCCGCCCTTGGCGCCTTTCACGGTCTTCCCCATATTTCCAAGCGCCGCGCCTTTTGGGCCGGTTCCTATGGGGAGAGACTGATGTCACCGGAAGAACGTCAACTGCTCGTCGGGCTGTTCGAGCGCACGAAGAGCGCCGCCGCCGGTCCGCGCGACCAGGAGGCGGAAACTTTCATCGCCGAACAGGTCAAGCAGCAGCCGGCCGCGCCTTATCTTCTGGCGCAGACGGTCATTGTGCAGGAGCAGGCCTTGCAGGGCGCCAACACCCGAATTCAGGAGCTGGAAGCGCAGGTGAAGGATCTGCAGTCGAAGCCCGCGGGCGGTTTTCTCGGGGGCCTGTTCGGCGGCGGCCAGCGCCAGGCCCCGCCTCCGCCGCGTCGTCCCATGCCGGGCGCCGTCCCCCAGGGCGGACCGTGGGGCGGCCAGAATCCGGCCGCCGGCGGATACGCGCCGCAGGGCTGGGGTCAGCAGCAGGCGCCGGATAGCGGCGGATTCCTGAAGGGCGCGCTTGGCGCGGCCGCGGGCGTCGCGGGCGGCGTGCTGCTCGCCGACGGCATTCGCAGCCTTTTCTCCCACGGCCCCGGCTATGGCGGGATGGCTAATCTGGGCATCGGCTCCGGCTTCACGCCGACAAGCGAAACGACCGTCATCAACAACTATTACGGCGATGAGCCGGGCGGCGGTCAGTGGGGCGGTCAGGACGCCGGTTACGACCAGGGCTATGACGATGCGGCGGGCGCGCAGGACGCCGACTACAGCAACGACCCCGGCTTCGACGACGGGGGCGGCTTTGACGATGGCGGCGACGGCGGCTTCGACGTTTAACGTCCGCTGATGCGAAAACGAGCCCGCCGGGAAACCGGCGGGTTTCGCCATTATAGAGAAGTGCGCCAACGCACAAACTTACGGCGCGTCCAGTCCTACACCTCGTTTCGTTCGCAAGACGAACCAACGACGAAGGGACCTGGACCATGAACCGTAACGACGCCAACCGCCGCAAATTCGCTTCGCGCCCGCTGCGCGCCGCCGTCGCCGTGAAAATCGCCTTTGCGATCATGGCCGCCAATGTGAGCTTCGCCGCGGCCAAGGCCGTCTTCCACAAGACGGACGCCAATGTCCCGGCGGTCGCCGCCAGCGTCTCGACGGTGAAGCCCTTCATTCTCCCGGTCATGGACAAGGCCGAAGCCGCTCCGGAAGCCGTCGCGCAGAGGATCGAAGTCGCCGCTCTCCAGGGCTGCCGCGAAATCGTGACCCAGACCGACGAAGGCTACGGCGTGCGCGGCTCGGTGACCCGCACGGTCTGCCGCAAGGCTCTGTGAGGGCGCGACGCCCTCACATTCCTCCCAGACAGACATATTTCAGTTCAAGATAGTCATCGATCCCATATCGCGAGCCCTCGCGCCCGAGGCCGGACTGTTTCACGCCGCCAAAGGGCGCGGCCTCTGACGTGATGATGCTTTCATTCACGCCGACCATGCCGAATTCGAGCCTCTCCGCGACGCGGAATATGCGCGCTACGTCGCTGGCGTAGAAATAAGCGGCGAGCCCGTAGGGCGTGGCGTTGGCGAGCCGGATCGCCTCCGCCTCCGTCTCGAAGGAGATGACCGGCGCGACAGGGCCGAAAGTCTCCTCGCGGAAGATGAGCGCGTCCGCCGGAACGTCGGCGAGAACGGTCGGCTCGAAAAACAGGCCGCCCAAAGCATGGCGCGCGCCGCCCGTGAGCACCTTGGCCCCATGCGCGACGGCGTCGGAGATGTGACGCTCGACCTTCTCGACCGCCGCCGCCTCGATCATCGGCCCAACGGCGACGCTCTCGTCAAAGCCGACGCCGACTTTCAGCGCGCTCGCCGCTTCGGCGAGCTTGCGCGAGAAAGCGTCCACGACGCTCCTTTGCACGAGGAATCGGTTGGCGGAGATGCAGGTCTGGCCGCAGTTTCGATATTTCGTCGCAACGGCGCCCTTCACCGCGCGCTCGAGGTCGGCGTCTTCAAAGACGATGAGCGGCGCGTTTCCGCCAAGCTCCATGGAGCATTTCTGCACATTGTCCGCAGCCTGGCGCAGCAGGATTTTCCCCACCTCGGTCGAGCCCGTGAAGGTCAGCTTGCGCACGGCCGGATGATGCGTGAGCTCCTGACCGACGGGCGCGGGGTCGAGGGCGGTGACGACATTGAGAACCCCGGCGGGAACGCCGGCGCGCTCGGCCAGCTCGGCAAGCGCCAGAGCCGAGAAGGGCGTCAATTCGGCGGGCTTCACCACCATTGTGCAACCCGCGCCGAGCGCCGCGGCCACCTTGCGCGCCAGCATCGCCGAGGGAAAATTCCACGGCGTGATCGCCGCGGCGACGCCGATCGCCTGTTTGAGCACGAGGATTCGCCGGTCCATTGCGGGCCCCGGGACGATGTCGCCATAGACGCGGCGGCCCTCATCCGCGAACCAGTCGATGTAAGAAGCGCCATAGGCGATCTCGGCGCGCGCCTCAAAAAGCGGCTTGCCCTGCTCCGCGGTGATGATCCGCGCGAGACGCTCCTGCTCGGCCATGATCGACTCGAACCAGCGGCGCATGATCTGCGCGCGCTCCTTCGCCGGCCGGTCGCGCCAGGCGGGCAAGGCCTTTTCCGCCGCCTCGATCGCCCGCCGCGTCTCGACGGCGCCCATATCGGGGACGGTCCCGAGCGCGTCGCCGGTCGCAGGATCGACGACAGGAAAAGTCGCGCCGCTATCGGCCGCAACCCAAGCGCCGCCAATGAGCGCGCGCTCGACGAGAGAGAGGTCGTTGATATTCATGGTCGATTAACCCCTTGCGCGATGCGCTCTGCGGCTCGAATGCGATGCTCCCGCTGAAAAAGCGCGCCAGGCTGCGCAACATTGCGGCCGCGCCAGACTTATAGACCGTGCCAATGAAGTAGCGCCGCTTTTTCAACCGAAAAACAAATTGTCGTAAACCAACCGGGTAAAACGCTCACGCTTGCACGCATTAGCGGCGAATGCGTTAATCAAGTTGCCTTAAACAGCGCCGTTAATTCCAACTTCTACTGGTAATTGATCCTTGACGCCGAACGGACAGAAGACGGTCGCCATCGTGCAGACGCAGGCCGAAAATGCGGGCGCGCAGGAAATCGCGCGACAGCTCGCACAAGGCTTTGAAAAGCATGGCTGGCGCACGCGGCAGATTTTCTATTTCCGGCGAACCGAGAGTTTCGACCACGATCCGAACGTATTCTTCTGCGCGAAGGAGCGACCGTCCAGCCCGATCGGCGTGCTCAAGATGCTTGGCGAGCTATACAAGGAATTCAGCCGGGAGAAGCCGGACGTCGTGGTGACGCTACAGCATTACGGCAATGTCATCGCGGCGCCGGTCGCGAGACTGGCCGGCAAGCCCGTTCTCATCGCCAATCAGCTGACGCCCTCGGATTTGATACCGCGGCCCGTCGCCTTCGCCGACAAAATCTTGGGCAGTATCGGAGTTTACGACCATATCGTCGTTAATTCGGCGCAGACGGAGTCGGATTATCGCGGCTACCCCAACCGGTACGCCAGGCGCGTCAAACGCATAGATCACGGTTTCTTCGACAAATCGGCTCCGATCGGCAAGGGCGAGGCTCGCGCCAAACTCGGGCTTCCGCAGGATGTCGTCTTGCTGGGCTGCGCCGCGCGGCTTCACCCCACGAAGCAAATTGATCTCGCGATCCGCATTCTCTCCGAGAACAAAGATCAGCATCTCGCTCTCGCTGGACAAGGCAAGGAGCGCGCCGCGCTCGACGCTCTCGTCGCGTCCCTGGGCGTCGCTGATCGCGTGCACTTCCTGGGAGAGTTGGACACGACCGGAATGGGCGTCTTTCTCTCGGCGCTCGATTGCTTCGTATTTCCGAGCGCAATGGAGACATTTGGCCTCGCTCCCGTCGAGGCTGCGCAGGCGGGTCTACCCGTCGTCGTCAACGATATTGAGGTTTTGCGCGAGGTTCTCGCCGTGGGCGGGGAGCCAAGCGCTCTCTTCGCCGATGCGCGCGACACGCCGGCTTTCGCCGGTTCCGTTCGACGCATTTTGCAGGACGCTTCCCTGCAAGAGCGACTGACGAACGCCGGACGACGCCTGGCCGAGCGCTATCCGCTCGACGCCATGATCGAAGACTATATCCGTCTTACGGAGAAACCCCCTGCATGACCTATCGACGCATCGTCATTGCGGTATTGTCCGCGCGTTTCATGCGCTGGCAGGAACGGCTCCGCCTGTCGCTGACGAAACAGTGGCCCGAGACGGAAGTCATATTCCGTTTCGAACCCGGCGACGATGCGCAGAGCGAAACAGTCACGCAGCTTTTGACCTTGGAGCGTATGCTGCTGAGACGCAGCAAGCCCACGCTTTGCGACCGTATCGACAAATCGGCGTCGACAGCCACGCTGGAAACGAACGCCGACGTCGTCATCGATCTCGTTGGCGACATCTCCGCAACGACGGCCGCGCGCGTCTTGCGCCCGCTATATGATGGCCATACGTCAGATCAGGCCGCCGTCGACGCGATCCTGTCCGGCGCCGCGCCCACGCTCGCTGTCGAAGACGGCGCTACTGGCGCCGTAATAGTTGAAGGCGTCCCGTCTTTCGAGGCGGCCGATGGGCTCACGGGCGGCCTCGAGGCGGTCTATTCCCGCATCTGCTTTCTGATCGAAAAGGCCCTCGCCGATCCTGACGCGCAAGCAGCCGACCACGCGAAGAAATGCGACAGGACAAAGGCCCGGCCCGCCGCCTTTTTCCTGCGCAATATCGCATTCCGCGGTCTGCGCGAAATTTATCGGCTTTGCACGCGCTCGCCCCATTGGCGCGTCGGATGGCGGCATGTCCAGGGGCCCGGCGTCATCGAAACCGGATCGCTAACCGGGCCGGCCTGGCGCGTGATGCCGGACCAGGAAGTCGCCTTCTCGGCCGACCCCTTTCCGATCGAATGGCGCGGCAAGAAAGGCGTTTTCTTCGAGCTTCTCGACTATCGCCGGGACCTTGGCGAGATTTTCTTCCAGCCTTTCGACGATTCGGGCCCGGTTGGCGCTCCAGTCCGCTCGATTCAGGAACGCTGGCACCTCTCCTACCCCTTTCTCATTGAGGAAGGGGGCGAACTCTATATGGTTCCGGAAGCCTCGACCTCCGGGGCGATCACGCTTTATCGCTGCATGGAATTTCCGGCGACATGGGAGCCGGTGGCGAATCTGGTGGAGAACATCGAAGCCGCCGACGCGACGATTTTTCGCCACAACGGCCGCTATTGGATGACGTCGGTCATCCGCGACGGTTACGGCGGCTATTCCGACGTATTGGCTATCCATCATGCGCCAAGCCTCTTCGGCCCATGGGAGAGGCACGGGAACTCGCCCGTTCTTATCGATCCGCGTTATGCGCGTCCCGCCGGAGCCGTCGTTTCGCACAATGGCGCGTTGCTGCGGCCGGTGCAGGATTGCAGCCGCGGTTATGGAAAAAATCTCGCCATCATGCGCATAGACGCGCTGGACCCGGAGACGTTCCGCCAGTCTCAGGTGAGCTATCTTTCGCCCGGAGGCCGCTGGCCGGGCGACCGGCTGCATACGATCAATCGTTTTGGCGATCTCGAATGTATCGACGGAGCAGTGTTCACGCCAAGACCGATGTCGATCCGCCGCGCTCTTCACGAACGGATCGACCAACGCCTCGAAGATCCCGGCGCGCCTCTACTGGCGAATTGAGCCAAGCCCGTCAGGCGACGCGGCCGCGCAGCAGATCCCGCGCCTCCGTCCAGCGTTGAGACACTTCGCGCGGGAAGCCCAAAAGCAGCGTCGCAGCATAGATCGCGCCCCCGAGCGCGATCAATGCGAGCAAGAGAGGCCAGCCGGTCAGCGGCGCGAGCGCATTCGACTGCAGCAACCAGGCGACCGCGAGGCCCATCCCGCCCGCCGCAAGGAGCGCGGGCCGCATGGCGACCCATGTCGTCGAGAACGACACGTCGACGCTGTCGCGCATCATCCACAGGCTGACGCCTGTCATAGCGGAAGCGCGGACGACCTGCGCCCAGGCGACCGCCATGACGCCGAGCGGGCTCATCGTCGCCGTAAGCAAAATGCTGAGGACGACATGGATCAGGCTCTGCGTCGTGAGACGGCGCGTATTGTTGGTTGCGGTCATCATGGGGACGAAAAAAGGATTGGGCGTGCCGGCGATCGCGATCAGACTCAGCGCCTGAACGAGCGGGGCCGAAGGCGCCCATTGCTCGCCAAAAACAAGCGGCATCGCGAGCGGCGCAATCGCCGCAAGGCCGAAGAAGATCGGGAAGATTGTAAGCGCCGCGATTTCCACCATGCGCGAATAGGCTGCGACAAGACGACCGGAATCGTCCCGAACGCGGCTGAAGGTGACGAGTGAGACGTTCGATAACGGGCTCACGCAGACATGCAGCACGAGTTCGAAGCATCTCCACGCCGTTCGTAGATATCCGAGCATGGTCGGACCGAGGAACAGGCCGACCAGCACATCCATGAGCTTTGAATTCAACATCAAAACGAGATTGGCGCTGGTCACTTCCATGCCTATGCGCAAAAGGCCGCGGAGCTCGCCGCCTGAGGCGAAGGCCGGCGCCCGCGGCCGCCACCGCTCCTTTCGCCAGAGCAGGACGCTTTGAATGATGACGGAAGCGAGCTTCTGAAACACGAGCGCGAGGACGCCATAGCCCAAAAGAGCGGCGATGACGCCGACCACTCCGCCAGCGGAAACGCCCGCAAGCGTGCTGCGCGCTATGGCGTCATGGCCAAATTCCCGTTGCAGCCGCGCTTCCGGAACGGCCGCCCCGTTCAAAAGAAGACACACGGGCGAGAGCCAGCGCAATGCATGCGCCAGCTCGGGATGGCCGAACGCGCCTGCGAGCGTATCGGCGCCGAAATAGAGCGCCAGAGTCGCTGCGAGGCCAACGACTTGCAGGAACCAGAAAATATGATTTTGAAGTTCGTCCGAAACGCTCTCTCTCTGCACGCTGGCCTCGACCAGACCGCCGCGCCCGAGCACCGCGAAAGCGTCGACGAAGACCATGGCGAGCGCCATAAGCCCGAACGCCGAGGGCTCGAGAAGCCGCGCCGTATAGACGAAAAAGATAAAGTTCAGGATCTGCTGCCCCAGATTGGAGAACAAATTCCACAAACTGCTCTTGGCGGTAAGGCGCGCGACGCTCACGTTGGGACATACCTCTGATCAGGAAGCATGGCGCGCAGGCGCCAGCGAATGCCGCGAAGGATCATGATGAAGATCAACGGGTGTCGGAGTAATGTCGCCAACATCGAGCGATACTGTTTGTTTCTGCGCTGATCCTTGAAAATTACCGCGGATTTATACTCTTCGATGAAATAGGCGCGAATTCGGATCGCGACCTTCTCGGTCGTCGAGAGCCGCGCGGCGTAACGGTCCATGATCGAGTTGCTGCCGATGAGGAGGAGGTCATAATTCGTCAGGGTCCGCGACGACTCGGATCTGTTCCCGTCGACTTCGCTCGTCGTGAGCGTATAGACATAATAGGGCTGAGGTATGCGCCAGGCGCGCGCGCCCAGCGCCAGAAGCTCCGCGAAAAAGACGAAGTCTTCGCCATAGCGGAGCGGCCGGTATTGCACGCCGGACTGCGCCACAAGCGACGCGCGGAAGATCGGTTTGAGCGTTCCAAGGTCGAAGCCGCTAGCGGATAGGCTCTTTAGGTAGAATTCCGTCAGACTGATCCGTTTCGCTCTTCCGCTTCGCGGCAATCCCGAACGCACGATCGCGCCCAGGGACGGATCTCTCAGCCATTGATTGTCGGCCAATATATCGGCCTCGAGTCGCTCCGCCGCAGCGATCATCTCGCTCAAGCGCGCGGGCAAATAGACGTCGTCGGCGTCGAGCAGCGCGATCCATTCGCCCGTCGCGACAGCGAAGCCGGCGTTGCGGGCCGCGCTTGGCCCGCTGTTGACGTCGAGAGCGAGCACTCGAACGCGAAAATCAGACGCCGCAATCCGCCGGGCGAGTTCAAGCGTCCCATCGGTCGAGGCGTCGTCGACGATGATCGCCTCCCATTGAGAAAGAGTCTGAGCCTGTAACGACGCAATCGCCGCGCCCAGGAAAGCCGCCGCATTATACGCCGGTATGATAACGCTGACGACGACCGACGACACGCCACGCTCCAGACTTTGCGCTAGACGGCATTTGAATCCAATTTTCAGTTAGCTCAGCTCTCACGGCTCCGCCACAAAGACGCGATCAAGTGGTTACCGAACGACTCAATGCTGAGGCAAATGTCTGGAGAGGCGGTTAAGGCGCGGCCATTAAAACGCCAATGTCAGTGACGCGCCGACGCCGGTCGCTCTTAACGCATTGTTAGTCACGATCGGCGAAGATGAAAGGCGCATCCATTATAGGGCCGAAAAAGTGGTTCGATCCGCTTGGGCGGAAGCGCCGAGAGGTCTCGGCGGTCTGGAAGTATGGCCGCAACTCCTTCAGGCGTTCGCGACAGCGATAATCGTTACGGTCGCGCCGATCGCGCTGCATTTTGTCTCGCAGCCGATCGCGATCGTCTTTTGCGCGTTCGGCGCTTTGTTCGTTTCGCGCTTCATGCCGCGCGACGTGCCGGTCGTCGTCCTCATCTCCAATATATTTCAGAACACCGTCGCAGCGCTTTTCTCCTATAGTGTCGAGGAATATGCCGACATTGAGGTGCTCAAGAGCTACAGCTTTCTAACAACAGCCGTCTGCTGGCTTTATATGGCGATCAGCTTCGCGCACAAGCCATCGGCCTACTCGCCCTTCGTCAGGAAGTTGATCTACGCGTCTGTCGGACTTCTCGCGATCGTCGGCGTCTATTTCGTCCTCGGCCTTGCGGTCAATCCGCGCAACGCTACGGTCTATCTGAGAAATATCGGTCTGCCGATCTTCCTGTTTCAAATGTTCCTGCTGCTCGGGGCGAAGCAGCAGATCGATTTGCCAAAAATCTTGCTGGTTATTTTGCTGGCGGTCGGATTTTGCGGCTATTTTGAGCTTTTCTCGCTCGACGGCTGGCTCACTGTCACCAATGGCTGGCGCTATCTGACGCTCTTCACGGCCAAGCGCCTCGTCAATGTCGACGACATCCGCAAGGCCGCCGAAGGCGGTATGGTGATTACAAGCGTCCTCGATTACTCGAAATCGGATCTGTTCAACACCCCGCTGACAAGTTCGCTTGGATTGCATGTGCAGCGTCTGCAGGGACCGGGCTTTAACACGATCAGCTTCGCCTACATGCTTTCGAGTCTCATCGCGCTGCTGGCGATCCATAGGCGCGGCCTTCTGGCGCTGCTCGCCATGCCGCTCCTCCTCGCGACAAGCGCAAAGGGTCCGCTCATCTTCACCGTTCTGTGCGTCGGCTTCTATTACGTCGCGAGAAGAAGCTCGACGAACCTTCCCGTCAAAGGTCTTGCGCTCTTCCTGATCGCCTACGCCATCCTGGTGATCAAGATCGGCTCGGGCACGGGCGACTTCCACGTTCTTGGGCTGCTTGGCGGGTTGAACGGTTTTCTCAAAATGCCGATCGGGCATACGCTGGGCGATGGCGGCAATCTTTCGATCGTGGATTTTGGTTCGCTCAAATGGGAGGAGTTCCAGGCGGCCGGCGCAGCTAATGTCGCGGTCGAAAGCGCGTTCGGCGTTCTGCTTTATCAGCTCGGCGTTGCGGCCGCCGCCTGGTTCGCTTTCTATTTCTGGGTCGCGGCGGTCGCGTGGCGTCTCTACAAGCAAACGCGCGCGCCTGCCCTCTCCTTCGTCACGAGCGGCATTTTGGCGTCTGTGACGAACGGCCTCTTCCAGGAGGAAGCCTATTTCGTGCCCTTTTCTCTTGCTTTCGTCATGGGCTATTGCGGCTTGATCCTTGGCGCGACGGACCGCGCGGTGCTGATACGGTTCGCGCGCTCGGAGATGAGCCCCGCCGCTCAGCCGCCGAGCAACGCCTGGACGACGCCGCGGTCGATCGTGCGGTCGTCGTTGAGAAGGCCAAAGCTCGTCGAATAATCCCAATGCGCCCAGCCGAAGCCATGTCGCTCGGCGGCGGCGCGCACCGCGGCGATCCAGGCCCGCCGGTCAGCGCGTTTGGCCTTCCAGCGCAGCACGCCAAATTCGTTAACGATGACGGGCGCGCCATGTGTCTCGCTCCATGCGGCGAGGCCCGCCAGTTGCGCCTCGATCGATGCAGCCGTCCAGGCGACGGCGGCGGTCTCCTTGAGGATGCGTTCGACTTCCTGATCGCCTCTTCGGCCCGCCTCCGTCGCGAGTCGGAGCAGCGTCGCGTCGCCCGCTTCGGTTGGAAAGGGAATGTCGGACATACGCGCCCAGGCGCTGCCTTTGTCCCAAACGGCGTTCTGATGAGTGAAGGCCATGGGGTCGTAGTAGTGGAAGGCGTAAACGATGTTCCGGTCGGCGAACGGAATCCATGAAGCCAGGTTTTCGTGCCGCTGATAGGGAGCCGGACCGACGATGATCCCGTTTTTTGGCAATTGGCTACGCACGACGTTGGCGAGCTTCTCCGAAAAAGGACGCCAGTCGTCGTCCGTGGTCGGCGGTTCGTTCAAAAGCTCCACCCAAATGCGGTCGTCGGGCCAGCGCGACAAATGCCTGGCGAGAACTGGCCAATTCGCGAGCAAAGCGCCATGCGCCGCCTTGGCGTCCCGGCGGTAGAGATTCTGGAAATCGCTATCGGGGTGCATGTCGACGCTGACGGAGTAGTCCATGGACAGGAGCATCTCAAGCGCCCGCGACAGGTCGTCCATAGCGCTGGAAATGGTCGCCGGCCCCGAGAAGGAAGGCAGAAGATACTCCGTTACGACGGGAAGGCGGATATGGGTCAAGCCCATCTGGCGCAAAGTCTTTAGAGTCGACGCGTCCGGGAGCTGATCGGCGCGGAGCGGAACCTGATCCGGCAGATTGAATCCGCTGCGCAAAGCGTGGGGGATCGCGCCCTTGCGCAAGGCGTCCCCAGCCCATGCGGGCGCCAGGCTCGCGGCGGACAGACCCAGCAATGCTTCACGTCTGGTAAACGTCGCCGCCATTGGAGTTACTTAAGGTTAATGCTTTGCATGCTTTATTGTAGCCGTCCTCGCGACGGGAATCCAAGGTCCGTGCGTCTTCGGCACTCGAAAGCGTCATGAAAAAGCAAGGCTACAACGCCTATACGAGCTATATGGAGACGCGCCGCTCGAACGAGTTCGGCGCGATTGATCTGTGGCGCGATGCGCCGGTGAATTTCAGCCTTGGCGGAATTGAGCTGTTTTTCCGCCGCAACTGGCTGCCGATCCTTGCGACCTGGCTCGGCGTCTCGGCGGTTCTCTTCGGGGCTTCGCTCTTTCTCTTCAAGAAATACACCGCCACCGCGGTCGTGCTGGTCGATCCGCGCACCGCGAAAGTCACGCGGGCGGGCGGCGTCATTTCGAATATCGGTTCCGACGCCATCGCGATCGAGAGCCTCGTGCAGGCCACGCGCACCGACGGTTTCCTCGGCGCCATGGTCGACGACCTCGCTCTGACCAAGGACCCCTATTTCGCCGGCAAGGGCGATACGGATGAGAAGCTTCGTCTGTCGACCATCGAGAAGCTCGCCTCCAAACTCAACATCGCGCGGCGCGGCACAACCTATGTCATCGACGTGACGGCGACGACCTCCAGCCCCGAGGAGAGCGCGCGCATCGCCAACGCGGCGGCCAAGAAAATCCTCGCCGAACAGACGTCGCTTCGCAGCGGAACGAGCGCCAAGACCGCGCAGGAAATCGAAAGCCGGCTTGCGGAACTACGCGGTCGCGTCAATCGCGCCGAGGAAGCCGCCGCGGAATTGAAGGCGCGGTTGAAAGTGACGGCTGCGGGCGAAGGCACGACGCTGCTCGAACGCCGTGTGCAGGAACTCAATGCGCAGTTCGTCACCGCCAGCGCCCACACGGCTGAAACGCGGGCGCGCTATGAGCAACTGCGCAAAGCCGGGGCCAGCGCTGGCGACAGCCTGCCGCCTTCCGCTCAGTCTCCCGTCTTCAGCGCCCTGCGCTCGGATTACGCCCGCCTCTCGCGACAATCAGCGGATCAGGCCACGGTGCTCGGCCCGCGCCACCCGGAAGTCGTCAGCCTCAACGCGCAGATCGCCGACATCCGCCGCCAGATCAAGGCGGAGATGGCGCGCATGATGTCGACGGCGCGCACGGAATTTCTGGAGGCGCAACAGCGCGAGGAGGAACTGGGCCGTGAGCTCAGGGCGACGCAGACGGAGAGCGGCGAACTCGGCCCGCAACTCGTGAAGCTCACGGAGCTCGAGCGCGAGGCCAAGGCGGAGCGCGACGTCTACGAAGAATTGCTGAACCGCCAGCGCGAACTCAGTCAGGTCAAGGACCTCGAGCCGAGCGACATCCGAATCGTCTCGGTCGCCACCCCGCCGTCGAAGCCGTCGCCGCCGCGCAGCATTCTCGCGGTCGGCAGCGCGGCGCTCGGCCTCCTTGCGGGATTGGGCTACGCCATCGTCCGCGAATGGCGCCAGAAAACCCTGCGCACGGCTTCCCAGGCCGAGCGTCTGGGAGACGTCGAACTTTACGGCTTTCTTCCTATCGTCACGCAGGCCGAGTCGGCCGACGATCCCGGGCTGGTGCCGGACCTCACGCCGTGGCTCACCGAGCTTTGCGCCGAAATCGCGCCGGCCGGCGCAAGCGACGAAGGCATTGTCATCCTCGTTTCGTCCACGCATCGCGGCGAAGGCCGCTCGACGCTCTCGGTCAATCTCGCCGCCTATCTCGCCGAGGGCGGGGACCGCGTTCTTCTCGTGGAAGCCGACCGGGCGGCGCATGTGAAGACGGCGCCCTTCGGACTGCTCGACGTGCTCGAAAGCGGCGAAGATCTCACAAGCGCTCTCATCGAGCAGGCGGCGGACGGCTATACGCTGCTGCCCTATGGCGGTCAGACTCTCACGCGCCACAGCTCAATTGGCGGCCTCATGAGCGGCATGACGCTTCGCGCCACGCTGAAGCTGGCGCGCAAATGGTTCGACGTCATCGTCATTGACGGCCCGCCCGCCCTTCACGCGCCCCAGGCGCGCTTCCTCGCGGCGCAGGCGGACCATACGGTGTTTCTCGTGGAATGGGACAAGACGAGCGCCGATGACGCGAACGCCGCGCTGGACCGCCTCGATCTGAACGACGCCGCCATTTTGTACAACAAGGCCGACGCCGCAAAGCTGCGCCTTTACGACCCCGAGCAATCCGAACAGATGACCGCCCTGTCGATCGCCGCCTGAGCGCGGCCGGACCGGGCGGAAGCCGGGGCTTCGCGCAAAGGGGGCGGCCGGAAGGACTCGCGCACAACCCACTGGCGGCCTCGCCAAAATCCGACATAATTCAGGTAGAATCAAAGGCCGCGCGACGCGCCGTCTCCCTCCCCTGCCCGAGGTCGATTTGGCTGATTTTCCATTCGCCTACCCGCTGTCCCGCCGCAAATTGCTCCGCGCCGGCGCGCTCGGCGCGGCCGCGGCTTTCCCGCCGCGCGCCTTCGCCAAAGGAAACCCGAAGACCTCCGCCGCCGAAGCCGCGCCCGCTCCCGGCGAGATTGAGAGCCACGGACTTTCGACCTTCGGCGATCTCGCGGAGTCCGCAGACTTCAAATATTTCGGCTATGTGAACCCGAACGCGCCGAAGGGCGGAACGCTGGCGCTGTCGCCCGCCAGCCCGACCTACGACACTTTCAACGCCTATGTGCTGCGTGGAAATCCGGCGACCGGCATGTCCCTGGTCTTCGACTCGCTGATGACGCAGAGCCTGGACGAGCGCGACGCCTATTATGGGCTTGTGGCCAGGAAGGTGCGCATTTCGCCCGACAAGCTGACCTACGCGTTCCTGCTGAGAAAGGAAGCGCGCTTCCACGACGGGACGCCGCTCACGGCGCAGGACGCGGCCTTTTCGCTGAATATTCTCAAAGACAAGGGCCATCCCGTCATCAGCCAGATGCTGCGCGACGTGGTGAGCGCGACGGCCGAAGGCGACGACGTTCTCGTCGTGAAATTCGCCGCCGGCCGCACGCGCGATCTGCCGCTCAATGTCGCGAACCAGCCGATCTTCTCCAGGGCCTATTACAAGGACCGCGATTTCGAAGCGACGACGCTGGAGCCGCCGCTGGGCTCGGGCGCCTACAAGGTCGGCCAATTCGAACAGGGCCGCTTCACCGCCTTCAACCGCGTGCCGGACTATTGGGCGAAGGACCTGCCCGTCGCGAAAGGCCAGAACAATTTCGACGTCGTGCGCTTCGAATATTTCGGCGACAGCCAGGTGGCGTTCGAGGCTTTCAAAGCGGGCGCTTTCACGGAGCGCGAGGAAAACATCGCGCGCGTCTGGTCGACCGGCTACGACTTCCCCGCCTTCAAAGACGGGCGTGTGAAGCGCACGACGGTTCCCAATAACAGCATCCCGAACATTCAAGGCTGGATGTTCAATACGCGCCGCAAGAAATTCGCCGACCCCCGCATGCGCGAGGCGATCGGCTACGCCTTCGATTACGAGTGGACGAGCCGTAATCTGATGTATGACGCCTATAAGCGGATCTCGTCCTATTTCGAAAATTCCGAGCTCGCGGCGACGGGCCTGCCAAGCGACGCCGAGAAGGCGCTGCTCGAGCCCTTCCGCGACAAGTTGCCGGCGGAAGTCTTTGGCGAGCCCTTCATGTCGCCGGTTTCCGACGGCTCGGGACAGGATCGCGCTTTGCTCAAAAAGGCGGCCGAACTCTTCGCCGCCGCCGGCTGCACGCGCAAGGACGGCGTGCTGCTGTCGCCGGACGGAACGCCGCTGGAATTCGAATTCCTCGACAACTCCAACGTCTTCGAACGCCACACGCAGCCCTTCATCAAGAACCTGAAACTGCTCGGCGTCACCGCGAAGATCCGCATCGTCGACGCTGCGCAATACAAGAAGCGGCTCGAGGATTTCGACTTCGACATCGTTCACGACGTCATGCTGATGTCGTGGAATCCCGGCGAAGAGCTGCGCGCTTATTTCAGCTCCAAAACCGCCAATGTGAACGGCGCGCGCAATCTCGCCGGCGTATCGAATCCGGCTGTCGACGCGCTCGTCGACAAGGCGCAACAGGCGGAGACCCGCGAGGAGCTGGTCGCCTGCTGCCGCGCGCTCGACCGCGCCCTGCGCTCGCAGCGCTACTGGATTCCACATTGGTACAATCCGGTGCACCGCCTCGCCTATTGGGATCTCTTCGACAAGCCGGAACGCGCGCCGAAATTCGACCCCGGCGTGCTTTCGACCTGGTGGTGGAACGAAGAGAAGGCGAAGAAAATCAACTTCACGGGACGCTGACATGGTCTTTCGGCGCGTCCCGACGGCTGTCATTCCCGCAAAAGCGGAAATCCAGCGCCATCGCAAAGGCCGCGGTCGCCGCCCCTGGATTCCCGGTCCGACCTTCGGACCGCCAGGAATGATGTCTGGAGAGGAGTGAATGGGCGCCTATATCGCACGCCGCGTGCTGCTGATGATTCCGACGATCCTCGGCATCATGCTCATCTCCTTCGTCATCGTGCAGTTCGCGCCGGGCGGCCCTGTCGAACGCATCATCGCTCAGCTTCAGGGCTTCGACGTCGGCGCGACCGGACGTTTTTCGGGCGGCGGCGGCGATGTCGGCCAGGGCGGCGCCTCGCAGGCGGGTCCGATGGCGGCGGAGAGCGCCTCCAAATATCGCGGCGCCCAGGGCCTCGATCCGAAATTCATTGCGGAGCTCGAAAAGCAGTTCGGTTTCGACAAGCCGGCGTGGGAGCGTTTTCTTCTGATGGTGAAGAATTACGCGATGTTCGATTTTGGCCGCAGCTATTTCCGCGACGAAAGCGTCATCAAGCTCATCGGCGAAAAACTTCCCGTCTCCATGTCGCTCGGCCTATGGATGACGCTGCTCTCCTATTCGATTTCCATCCCCCTCGGCATCGCAAAGGCCGTGCGCGACGGAACGAGATTCGACACATGGACGTCTAATCTCATCATCGTCGGCTATGCGATTCCAAGCTTCCTCTTCGCGATGCTGCTGATCGTGCTCTTCGCCGGCGGCTCCTTCTGGCAGATCTTCCCGCTTCGCGGCCTGACCTCGGACGATTTCGACCGACTCACGCTGTTCGGCAAAATGAAGGACTATCTTTGGCACATCGTGCTGCCGGTGAGCGCCATGACGCTCGGCGCCTTCGCAACACAGACCTTCCTGACAAAGAATTCCTTCCTGGACGAAATCCGCAAGCAATATGTGCAGACGGCGCGGATGAAGGGGCTTACCGAGAACCGCGTTCTCTACGGCCATGTCTTCCGAAATGCGATGCTCATCGTCATCGCCGGCTTTCCAGGCGCCTTCGTCCACGCCTTCCTGACCGGATCGGTGCTGATCGAGACCATTTTCTCGCTGGACGGCCTCGGCTATCTCTCTTTCGAGAGCATCGTCAATCGCGATTATCCGGTGGTCTTCGCGAATCTCTATATTTTCGCGCTTTTGGGCCTGGTGGTGAATTTGATCTCCGACCTCACATACACATGGATCGATCCGCGGATCGATTTCGAGACGCGCGAGGTCTGACATGAGCGCAACGACCGACAGCGAGACGCGTCTGGCGCCGCCCGTTATCCGCGACGGACTGCTGCGCCTTTCGCCCCTCGACCAGCGACGCCTCGCCAATTTCAAAGCGAACAAACGCGGCTACTGGTCCTTCTGGATCTTCATGACCCTCTTCGTCATGTCGCTCCTGTCCAACATACTGGCGAACGACAAGCCGATCCTCGCCTGGTACAAGGGCCAGCTTCTCTTTCCGGTCTTCGTGACATATCCGGAAGAGAAATTCGGCGGCTTCCTCGCCCGCACCGACTATCGCGATCCGGTGATCGCGAACGAGATCGCGGCGCATGGCTGGATGCTCTGGCCGCCTATCCGCTATTCCTACGATACTCATAATCTCGAACTGCCGACACCCGCGCCCTCGCCGCCCACCTGGATGCTGACGCAGAAGCAATGCGCGATCGCCGCCGCCAAGGGGCTGCGTCCCGGCGAGTCCAATCGCGGCTGCGCGGCGCTGGAGTATAACTGGCTCGGCACGGACGATCAGGGCCGCGACGTCGTCGCGCGCCTGCTCTATGGATTTCGCATATCGGTGCTGTTCGGCCTCATCCTCGCGACCGTCTCCTCCATCGTCGGCGTCGCCGCAGGCGCGATACAGGGCTATTTCGGCGGGCGGGTCGACCTTGTCTTTCAGCGCTTCATCGAAGTCTGGTCGTCTCTCCCGCAGCTTTACCTGCTCATCATCATCTCGTCATTCCTGACGCCCGGCTTCTTCGTGCTACTCGGCATCCTGCTGCTCTTCTCCTGGGTGTCGCTCGTTCACGTCGTGCGCGCGGAGTTCCTGCGCGCGCGCAACTTCGAATACGTCAACGCGGCCCGCGCCCTGGGCCTCACCAATTTCCGCATCATCTGGAAGCATTTGCTGCCCAATGCGACGGTGGCGACCCTGACTTTCCTGCCCTTTATCCTGAACTCGTCGATCACGACCCTGACCGCCCTGGACTTTCTGGGCTTCGGCCTGCCGCCCGGCTCGCCCTCGCTCGGCGAACTGCTTCTTCAGGGCAAATCCAATCTCCAGGCTCCCTGGCTGGGCCTCGCCGGCTTCGCCATCATCGCGCTCATGCTGTCGCTGCTCGTCTTCATCGGCGAGGCCGTGCGCGACGCCTTCGATCCGAGAAAGAATTTCCGGTGACGAACGCACGAACCAGGCGCATCGTTTACAAGCACTATCCGGCGGCGAGGCCGCCGGAAGATCTGCGCGAAGGCATCCCCTTGAATTCATTGGTCATGATCACGATCGAACGGAAGGAAGGCGCTTCCGCGACGGCGCCGGAAAGGCCGGGCTCCGTCCCGGCCACGAAATCGAATGATCGAGAGGGATAATGACCTCCTCCCCCCTCCTCGACGTCCGCGACCTTTCCGTCTCCTTCCTGCAGGGCGGGCGGGAGACCGTCGCCGTCGATCGCGTTTCCTTCTCCGTCGAGCGCGGCAAGACGCTCGCCCTCGTCGGCGAATCCGGCTCCGGCAAATCGATCAGCGCGCTCTCGATCGTCCGCCTGCTGCCGCCGGGCGCCATAGCGACTGGCCAGGCGCTCTTTGGCGGCCAGGACATGTTGAAGGTGAGCGAGAGCGAGCTGCGCGCCATTCGCGGCGCGCGCATCACCATGGTCTTTCAGGAGCCCATGACCTCCCTCAATCCGTTGCACACGATCGAGCGGCAGATCGCGGAGATCCTCGAGCTTCACGGCATGCGCGGCCAGGAGGCGACGCGCAAGCGCGTTGTCGAACTCCTCACCGAAGTCGGCATACCGAACCCGGAGGCGCGTCTCGGCGCCTATCCGCACCAGCTCTCCGGCGGCCAGCGTCAGCGCGTCATGATCGCCATGTCGCTCGCCAACAAGCCCGATTTGCTGATCGCCGACGAGCCGACTACGGCGCTCGACGTCACCGTGCAGGCGCAAATTATCGCGCTGCTGGAGCGGCTCCAGCAGACCTACGGCATGGCAATCCTGTTCATCACGCATGACCTCAATCTCGTGCGCCGTTTCGCCGACACTGTCTGCGTGATGCAGAAGGGACGCGTGGTGGAGAGCGGAGAAGTGCAGACCGTCTTCACCGCGCCGAGCCACCCCTATACGAAGGCGCTTCTCACCGCTGAGCCCAAGGGCGCGCCCGTCGTCGAGGAGGCGGATGCGCCTGTCGTCATTTCGGCGGACGATCTTCGCGTGTGGTTCCCCATCAAGCGCGGCTTCATGCGACGCACCGTCGACTATATCAAAGCCGTCGATGGCGTCAGCGTCACCGTCCGCGCCGGCGGGACGGTCGGCGTCGTCGGGGAATCCGGCTCGGGCAAGACGACGCTCGCCCTCGCCATGTTGCGCATGATCCGTTCGGACGGCCCCATCGTCTTTCTCGGTTCGCGCATCGACGGCAAGAGCGTCGCTCAGATGCGTCCGCTTCGGCGCGACATGCAAATTGTGTTTCAGGACCCCTATGGTTCGCTTTCGCCGCGAATGTCCGTGGCCGAGATCGTCGCCGAAGGCCTCACCGTACAGCGTCCGGAACTCGGTCTCGACGAGCAGCGCGAGATCGTCGCGCGCGCATTGAAGGAGACGGGGCTCGATCCGGCGACGATGGATCGCTATCCGCATGAATTCTCGGGCGGCCAGCGTCAGCGCATCGCCATCGCCCGCGCAATGGTGCTCGAACCGAAATTCGTCGTGCTGGACGAGCCGACATCGGCGCTCGACATGTCGGTGCAGGCGCAGATCATCGACCTGCTGCGCGACCTCCAGCGGCGGCGCGCTTTGGCTTATCTCTTCATTAGCCACGACTTACGCGTGGTCAAAGCCTTGGCGGGCGAGCTTATTGTCATGCGGCACGGAAAAGTAGTAGAGACTGGCCCTGCGGCAAAAGTTTTCTCTCAGCCTGAAAATGACTATACGAAAGCGCTTTTTGCCGCCGCTTTTCGGAATCAATCAGAATTGACTGAAGAAAATTCGCGTGTCGGCAAAATGGTTTAGACATTATGCACGCTTGATCGCAGCTATAGTGGCTGCAAGGTTTGGGAAATTTCCCAGCATGATTCGCCCGATCTTCAGAGGATGAAATGACAACGCCCGCCGAGGAAGCAGCCGCTATCATCCAGTCGCGTTGCGAGATCGGCGCGATCGATACGGCATTCATTCTCGGCAGAGTGTTTTTCGGCGTCGCCGATCTCGGTGAACGCGTCGCGACGATCCCATATGCCGAATTGCCGGGTTTCCCGGTCGGATCGGGCGTGGAGGACGGCGAGCTCATCGTTTCGATGATCGACGGTTTGCCCACGGTCATCCTCAAGGGAAGTTCGACGTTCCATGAAACGGGCGACCCGAGCCTGATGGCCTCGGCGCTCGAGACTCTCACCCTGCTCGGCGTTCGCTATGTCCTGTGCACCGGCCTCGTTCTCTCCGTGCAAGCGGATCTCGTGCCGAGCAGCATCGTCCTCGTGACGGATCACATCAATTTTACGGGCCTCAACCCCCTCATCGGCGCGCCGGCCGGCGGCAAGGCGATGATCAACATGAACGAGGCCTATGACAAACGGCTTCTGCGACGCATCAAAACCGCCGCTGCGACGGCTGGCGTCGCGGTTCACGAAGGCGTGATGATGTGGTTCTCCGGCCCGAGCTTCGAGACGCCGGCAGAAGCAAAGGTTGCGCGGCAACTTGGCGCCGACATTCTCGGCTGGACGATCATCCCCGAAGCCATCCTTGCGCGTCGTTACGGCCTGCTTTTCTCGGGCATCGCCGTCGTCACCGATTTCGGCGCCGGCTTTTCAAACGGCAATCCGAGCGCCGATTTGACGCGCGGCTCCGCCGTCGCGGGCATCGTCGCCACGAAACGGCTTCTGCGGTCCTTCGTCAAAATACGCTGAGTCCGATCAACGCTCGCGGTTCGCCTCGCGCGCCGGATCGCGGAAGGCGAGCATCGTCGCCTCGATCGTCTGCACGATTTCGCCTGCGCCGTTCAACGTCGCCGCTTTGAAAGTGACGAAGCCGCGATCCGGTTGTGAGCGCGAAGCGCGCAGTTTCGTGATCTCGCCCTCGATGTGCAGGCGATCTCCCGGCCGCACCGGACGCTTCCAGGAAAGATGCGCGTCCATGCCGACGACGCCGCCAGCGAATGTCATGCCGCAGCCTTCCAACAAGGCGCGCAGCGTCAGGGCGCCAGTTTGCCATCCGCTCGCGATCAGGCCGCCGAAAATGCTTTCTTTCGCGGCCTCCGGGTCGACGTGAAAAAACTGAGGGTCGTTGTCGCGCGAAAAGCGGATCAGGCCCTCTTCGGTCATGTCGAATGGCTCCGACTTGAAACGCAGGCCTGTGTGAAGGTCTTCGAAATAGACGGTCCTCGACATCGCGCCGTTCAGCCTTCCAAGCGCTTCACCGAGGTGATGTCGCCCGCGCCCGCCGACAAATTGCGCGCCCGAACGAGCTCCAGCGGCTCGCTGGAGACGAGCATATGCGCGCCGTTTGCGTGCAGCAGCGTGGTTGCGTCGCGCATGATTCCCACATGACCTTTCCAGAAGATCAGATCGCCTCGCTGAAGCGGGGCGCTCAGCTCGACGCGCCGGCCGAGTTGCGCCTCCTGCATGTCGCTGTCGCGCGGCGCCTCGGCGCCAGTCGAAGCCAGCGAAATCTGCACCAGCCCGGAACAATCGACGCCGATCCAGGATTTGCCGCCCCATAAATAAGGCGCGCCGATCAGCGTCTCGGCGACGGCGACGAAGTCGCTCGCCGGCTTGTCGAGCGGCGCGAGATGGGGGCGCCAGACAAAACCGAGATCGCGCATGACGAAGAAGTTGTCGCGCTCCTCGACGATCTCCACTTCCGCGCTGAGCGGCAGCGCAAGCAGGGGCGGCTGTTTGATGCTCGCCGCGGGATAGACGAAAGTGCGCGGCACGCAGACGCGATGCGTCGGCGAACGCAATTCGCTCCACAGGGCGTTGGCCGCAATCCAGCCGACATAGCCGTCGCGGCCGAGTTGCGACCAGGCCCAGCCTTCGATCTCGTCATAGACCGTCACGCGCTCGCCATAGAGAGCCTGCGTGTCGATCGGGCAATCGGGACGGGGTTCGCGACGCATGTCGATCACGCCGTCTTTCACCTCCATCACCGCGCCTTCGACATATTGATCGGCCGCGACGCGGCCTTTCAGATAAGCGGCCGCAAGGTCGGGCCGCGCGGGCGTGAGCCGCCGGTCGAATGTCTCGCTCAATCTTTTAAGCCTTCCCGCGCAGCGCGCGATCTTCGATGAGTTGATAAAGCAGACGCGCGCTCTGCACCTCGCCGCCCTCGGGCCGCCCAGGCCTGGTCGAGGGGTTCCAGCAATAGACGTCGAAATGCGCCCAGCGCGTCGGATCGCTCACGAACCGGCGCAGAAAGAGCGCGGCGACGATGGAGCCCGAAAAACCGCCGCTCGTGACGCTGACGAGATCGGAAATCTTGCCGTCGAGCCCGTTGTCGTAATTGTCCCAGAGCGGCAGGCGCCAGACGGGATCGTTCACGGCGCGGCCATGCGCGGCGATCTCCTCGGCGAGCGCGTCATCGCCCGTAAAAAAGGGCGGCAACTCCGGCCCGAGCGCCACGCGCGCGGCGCCGGTCAGCGTCGCGAAGTTGAACAGGAGATCGGGCTGATCCTCGCTCGCATAGGCAAGCGCGTCGGCGAGGATCAGGCGCCCTTCCGCATCGGTATTGCCGATCTCGACCGTCAACCCCTTACGGCTGCGATAAATGTCGCCGGTGCGGAACGCGTTCGACGAAATCGAATTTTCGACGATCGGCAGCAATACGCGCAGCCGCACGGGAACGCGGCCATCCATCAGCATGGCGGCGAGCGCGAGAGTCGTCGCCGCGCCGCCCATATCCTTCTTCATGAGCGCCATGGCGGAGGACGGTTTGATATCGAGACCGCCCGTGTCGTAGCAGACGCCCTTGCCGACCAACGTCACCTTCAGCCCGTCCTCGGGGCCGTGCGTGAACTCCACGAGCCGGGGCGCCTGCGCGGAGGCGCGGCCAACGGCGTGAATCAGCGGGAAATTCTCGGCGAGCAGGGCGTCGCCGACAATCACGCGCGACTGCGCGCCATGTTTCGCGGCGAGCGCCAGAGCCGCTTCGGCCAAAGCCTCCGGCCCCATATCATTCGCCGGCGTGTTGACGAGATCGCGCCCCAGGGCGACGGCGGCGGCGATGCGCTCGACGCGGGCGCGATCTATTTCCTGCGGCGCGCAAAGACGGGGCTTCTCACTCTTTGGCGCGGCGTAGCGGGAGAAGGAGTAGCTCGCGAGCAGGAAAGCGAGCGCCGACGTCGTGGGATCCGCGACGCCGTCGCCGAAGCGATAGAGCCCCGGCGGCAAGGACGCCAGTTTCCCGGCGAGAAAACGGTCGCGTTTCTTGGCGTCGGGCTCTTCGACGCCGAAAAAGACGCGCGGCGGGGCGCCGTCGAGCGCCGGGACGATAAGCTGGCTGCCCGGCTTGCCCTCGAAGCCAGTGGCCTCGGCGAGAGCGGCCGCGACCGCGGGCAGACTTTCCTTCACCTGCGGCCAACGGCCCTTATCCACGAAATCAATCGCAGTCGCCTCCGCGGACCAATCCTCGAGCTTCATCGTCATCGGCGCTTTTAGCCTTTGTTAAGCATCCATTAGGGTTAACGCTTTATTGCTCGGCTCTGAAGTCATTTCACCCAGATCGGAACAGATTCGCTGTGACCAGGGCGCTCCCTTCCCTCCCCAAACAGCCCCTCCTCGCGATTGCGTTGACCGTGCTGACGGGCCTTTCGGGCTGCAACAGCAAACCCGCAATAACCGATTTTACCGCTTCGTTCGGCGGTTCTTCGACGGCCTTGCCGACGGATGAAGGCCAGTTGCGCCGCTTCGCCGAGGATTGGGGCCAGCGCTATGACCGCAACCCGAAGGACAAGGCCACCGCTCTGACCTACGCCAAAGCTTTGCAAGCGCTCGACCAGAATCAGCAGGCGGTCGCCGTGCTGCAGGGACTCGCGATCAGTTATCCCGAGGATATGAAGGTCCTCGGCGCCTATGGCAAGGCGCTGGCCGATGGCGGCAACGTGATGCAGGCCGCGGAGGTGCTGCGCAAGGCGCATACGCCCGAGCGCCCGGATTGGTCGATTCTCTCGACGCAGGGCTCGCTCGCCGACCGCCTCGGCGACCACGACGCCGCACGCGGCTATTATGAGCAGGCGCTCAAAATCCGCCCCAACGAGCCCACGGTGCTCTCGAATCTCGGCCTCTCATACGCGCTCGCCAAGAACCTGCCGCGCGCGGAAGAGACGCTTCGCCTCGCTGCGAACCAGCCGACCGCCGATATGCGCGTGCGCCAGAATTTGGCGCTCGTGCTCGCCTTGCAGGGCAAATTCCCCGAGGCGGAGGAATGGTCCCGCCGCGATCTCGCGCCGATCGACGCCGCGCAGAACGTCGCCTCCATCCGCCAGATGATCTCGCAGTCGGACACCTGGCGCGACATTCAAACGACGCCGGCGAAGCGCAGCGCTTCTCGCTAAGCTTTCCGCACCATAGGCCGACTCTCCGACAACCGAAGCGAGGCGCCGCTCGGCGGCCGAGGGCCCCTTGCGCGGCGGCGCATGGCGCGACAACGAAGACGTCTCGCCCTTTCTTTGGACAGTTTGTAAGTTTTTTAGGCGTCAGGCGCCCGATTGGCGACCAATAAGACAGCTGGCGCCCTTATAAAGGTCGTTTCGTATAGATATTGCGCAGCTTGGCATGGGCGTTGCAAACGAAACCCCCACACTGCCCTAGCACAAAGCATAGCTGCCTAAATGAAGATCATCACCGCCATCATCAAACCGTTCAAGCTCGACGAAGTGCGCGATGCGCTCATGACGCTCGAGGTCCATGGAATGACCGCTACGGAAGTCAGGGGTTACGGTCGCCAGAAGGGCCATACGGAAATCTATCGAGGCGCCGAATATGTCGTCGCCTTTTTGCCCAAGGTGAAGATCGAGATCGCGGTCTCCGACGAATTCGTCGAACGCGCCGTGGAATTGATCCGCAGGGCGGCCCATACCGGCCATATTGGCGACGGCAAGATCTTCGTGACGCCGCTCGACCGCGCGGTCCGTATCCGCACCGGCGAGACGGACAACGAGGCGTTGTAACGCCCCATCATTGAAGCGAAGCGACCCCAGAGCCTCGACGCTTTGCCGGATTGCTTCGCTCCTCGCGACGAGGTCGATGCGCCCCGCGACGCCGCCACAAGACAATCCACATAAAACCGGAACGGCCTCTCATGCGAAAGATGTTCGCGGCGCTCGCCTGCGCCCTTCTCGCCACCCCTGCGCTCGCGCAGGATGCGCCCAGGATCGACGGCGCGGACACCGCCTTCGTGATCGTCGCGACGGCGCTGGTGCTGATGATGACGCTGCCCGGCCTCGCGCTTTTCTACAGCGGCATGGTGCGCAAGAAGAACGTGCTCGCCACGATGGCGCAGAGCCTCATCGCGACGGCGGTCGTGTCGCTGCTCTGGATCGCGATCGTCTACAGCCTGACATTTTCGGGCGACGGCGCCTTTATCGGAGACGCGGCGCGCATGATGCTCACGGGCGTCGGGATCGACACGGTGAGCCCGCTCGCCAAGACCATTCCCGAAATCCTCTTCATGGCCTATCAGATGACCTTCTCGATCATCACCTGCGCGCTGATCGGCGGTTCGGTCGCCGAGCGCATGAAATTCTCCGCCTTCATCCTCTTCTGCGTCGTCTGGCTCTTCATCGTCTATGCGCCTTCGGCTCATTGGGTGTGGGGCGGCGGCTTCCTCCAAAAAATGGGCCTGCTCGACTTCGCCGGCGGCACGGTGGTGCATATCAACGCGGGCGTTGCGGGGCTGGTTTGCGCCCTGGTCATGGGCAATCGCGTCGGCTTCGGCCGCGAGAATCTTTCGCCCTTCGACCTCTCGCTCGCCGTCGTCGGCACGGGACTCCTCTGGGTCGGCTGGTTCGGCTTCAATGGCGGCTCGGCGCTCGGCGCCAATTCGCGCGCGGTCTTCGCCATTGTGGCGACGCATCTCGCCGCCTGCTCGGGCGCGATCGTGTGGAGCGGACTGGAATGGCTCGAACGCGGCAAGCCCTCCGTGCTCGGCGTCATCTCCGGCGCGGTCGCGGGCCTCGGAACCATCACGCCGGCCTCCGGCTACATCCTGCCCTGGCATGGCGTCGTCATCGGCCTGATCGCGGGCGTGGTCTGCTATTGGATGTGCACGGTCGCAAAGCACAAGCTCCATTATGACGACACGCTCGACGTCTTCGGCGTCCATGGCGTCGGCGGCATCATGGGCACGCTGCTCGCGGGCGTCTTCGCAACGCGGACAATCACCGCCTCCGGGGGCGACCCCGGCGTCGCGGGCCTGCTGGAGGGCGACATGCATCAGTTCGTCGTGCAGGCGATCGGCGTCGGCGTGACGATCGTCTGGTGCGCGGTCGGGACGCTGATCTCGCTGAAGATCGTGTCCGCGTTCACGAGCCTGCGCGTCGCCGGCGACGACGAGCGCGAGGGTCTGGACATCGCGCTGCATGGCGAGGCGCTGCACCAATAGGCGGCTCCTCGCCGGCGGCGGGCCCCCCTTTCCGGAAGACCGGAGGGAGAGTCTTTTAGTTCTCCGCGCGCGAAGGACGAATGCGCGCGCCTTGCTCCGCCGTTCGAGACGCCTCGAGCGCTTTTGACAGAATCATATATTCGCGGCGCACGACGTCAGCGCCGTAAAGTCGCTCCAGGCGTCGCACCAGAAAATGACTGCGCGCTATTTTTTGATAATGATTCATGAAAATCACATTCACCGTCGCGCCGCCCAGCGCGCCGAGGATCGGCACGGCGCTCGCCGCCGCGCGCTCCGAAATCGCCACGCCGAGCCGCGCGGCGATTTCCGTTACAAAGCGGCCGCCGGCGGATGTCGCGGCCCCCGCGACGCCGCTCTCCACGACGAAACCCGCCATGTCGCGCGAGAGGCGGTTCAGCACTGCGCGCGACGCGTAATAGCTCAAGTCGGTCCGGTTTTTGCCCGGCTGCGCGCTGAGCGCGAAGACCTCGACGCAGGCGAGGCGCGCCTCGAGCGTCGTCAGATCCTCTCCCGAATGGCGCGCGATCTCGGCGATCGAGCGCAGCATCAGGATCGTCGTGACCGGAAGCTCTATTGCGAGGCTCGCAGCGCCGAACAAACCGCCGACGCCGCCGCTGGCGGCCGCCAGCATGACGGCGCTCCTGGCGCGGGGCGGGCCGATGGCTTTCGGCTCGAGCGAGTTCAGGGCGATGGTCAAGCAGCGCAAAACAGCCTTTTGCGCTGCGCGATTGACGCTGGCGCTGAACGGCTTGGGCATCTTCTGCAACGCCTGGGTGATCGGCTGGCTCGCATAATCGGAAAGCTGTTGCGCCAGCGACTCGCGTTCCAGCATCGCGACCGCGCGCGCCAGCATCTTACGATGCTCCGCCGTGAGCGGCGTCGAGCGCGGGTCGATCAGGCTCATCGATAGCGCAGGATCGGGCGCACCGCGTTGAGGCTCGCAAGGATCGCCGAGCCGTTGCTGAGCACCGCGGTCACGGAAGGGCTGATCAGCCCGCCCGGCAAGGCGAGGCCGAGAGCCAAAGTGTTCATGACGACGACGATTCCGTAATTCTGCTTGATAAGGCTTACGGCGCCCCGCGATATCTCAAAAGCTTCGACGAGCTTGTAGAGCGAATCCTCCATGAGGACGACGTCGGCGGACTCATGGGTCACTTCGGCGCCGTGCTTCATCGCGACGCCGACGTCGGCGAAGCTCAGAGCAGGCGAATCGTTGATGCCGTCGCCGACCATCGCCACGATGCGGCCGTCGCGTTGCAGCTCCTGAATCACGTCCGCCTTGTCGGTCGGCAGCATATTGGCGTATTGGCGCGTCAGCCCCAGGCGGCGTCCCACGGCCTTGGCGACAACGGCGTTGTCCCCGGTGAGCAACACCGTGTTTTTGACGCCCATGGAATGCAAGCGCGAAATAACTTCGCTGCTTTCCTTGCGAATCTCATCAGCGTAAGGCGCGAGGCCGGCGAGCTGACCGTCCATTGCGACATACAGGCAGGAATATCCCTGCTCATCGATGCCGGCGCGGTCGCCCGCCGCCGCGTCAGTGCGTATTCCGCTCTCGCGCATGAATCGTTCATTGCCGACATGCAGATAATGCCCTTCAATCTGCCCCTCGACGCCGAGGCCAACCGAGAATTTCATTTCGTCGCATGGCGGGATCGTCACGTCGAGGGCGGCGGCCTTTCGGCGCAGCGCTTCCGCCACCGGATGTTGCAACCGGCTTTCCGCCGCCGCGGCGAGACCCAGGAGGCGATCGCCGGGAATGTGCCGCTGGTATCCGATAATGTCGATCACTTCGGGATTGCCGCGCGTCAGCGTTCCAGTCTTGTCGAAAACGACCGTGTCGACTTCAGCGAGCTTCTCCATATGGCGCCCGCTCTTGATGATGATTCCCTCGCGCGCCGCGCGCGTCATCGACGACAGCACGGCGGTCGGCGCGGCGACGCGGATGCCCGTGCCGTAATCGACGATGACCAGCGACAGGAAGCGAGAGAAGTCGCCGGAGAGCGCCGAAGCCCCCATGGCGACGCCGAGCGTCGGGACGACAAGACGGTCGGCCAGACGCTCGGCGTGATTTTGCATGCGGGTGTCGCCCACTGGCGCGCTGTCGATCAGCCGCACAATCTGCCCCGCCGTGGTGTCCCCGCCGACGCTCTGGGCCCTGATAGTGATCTGTCCTTCGCGGATGACGGTCGCGGCGAAGGCCGCCTCTCCGATTCCGCGCGTCACCGGCAATCCTTCGCCCGTGATTGTCTTCTGATCGATCAGGGCGGCGCCGTCGATGATCTCTCCGTCGACCGGGATCATTTCGCCGGGGTAAACGACCACTTCGTCTCCGACGCAAATGTCCTCGGACGAAACCGAAACGACGGAGCCGTCCCGCAGGATCCATGCGGTTTTCCCACGGAAATCGAGGAGATCGCCGATCGCGCGCTTTGAGCCCGCCGCAGTGAGATCGCGAATCCAGTCGCCAAGCTTGATTAGCCAGGTTATGAGCGCGCCCGCGACATAATTGCCCTGAATGAGCGAAGCGCCGATCGCGAGAGCATCGAGGAAATCGACGTTGAGGCGACCCTCGTTGCGCCAGACCTTATAGGCGCGCAGCGCAATCGGATAGGCGTTCCACAACATCAGCGGCCCGTTGACGAGCCGGACCGCGGGATGGGGCGCGAAAGCCAGCGCGAGCGAGATCGTCGGCGCCAGCAATGGGAAGCGTCTCGACTCGACCTGCTGCCTGGCGAGAAGCTCTTTCGCCTCATGACGGCCGATGTCGCCAGCGCCGTCGCCCGCCGTCAATGCGCGCAGGCCTTCGAGCGTCATGAGCCGCAGTTGACCGAGCGCCAGACGGAAGACCGGCTCCTGCGCGCGCTCATATTCGACGACAAGACTTGCGCAGTCATAATTGATCCGCGCGCTGCGAACGCCTTTCTTGCCCCGCACCCAAGCGAGAACCCCCTCGGAAAGCGCGCGATCGCGACGCAATGAGGGGATGCGCACACGCACGCGGCCGGGCATGTGATGGCGGATCTCGATTTGCATTACTGGCACCTGAAGATTCGAGGCGCGCCCGCGCTGGGGAGTCAGCGGGCCTTTTTGAACGCCATCGGCGCGCGCGCCGAAGCCGGCTGGCGGCGCGGCTGGTGCAGCTCGACGAAATGATTCAAGGTGAATACGCTCAGCGTGAGCCAAACCGGCGTCGCCGCCGTCATGCCAATCTCGAGAACGGTGACGCCGACGACGCTGGCGGCGAGCGCGAGCTTCAAATCCGCGTTGTTGTTCGTCGATTTCCTTATCTCGCGGTCGAGATCCGAAAACAGTCCCACGATCAACCGCGCCGTATGCGAATGCTCCGCGAGGAACTTCGCTTCATCCTCTATTTTATGGACGAGTTGATCCAGTTCGGTCTCTGGCGGGCGGGACCCGTTTACGCCGTGAACGCTGCGATGAAGATGGTCGTGGAATCGGTCGTCTTCATGGTCATAGTGGAGAACGATGCTGCCAGTGTCCGCGTTGATGGTGACGCGCTCAACCCCCGGCAGGACGCCGAAGGCCTCTCCCATCTGACGCAATGCCTCAAGATCGCCCTTGGCGGACGGAATCTTCATGCGCACGCGTCCCGGCGTGTGATGGGCGACGTGGAGCTTATGCTTATGTCTTTTCTTCTTGCTTTTGTGCTTGTGGCCAGTCGCTTCTCCGGCGTCCGCCGCGTCATTCGCAACCACATGCGGGCCTGTTTGCGCTTCTGCGCCTTGCGGGGCCCCCGCTTCCGCCGCTCCCGGGCGGGCAGCCGCGAGGGACGCCTTGCCCGTCTCAGACCCATTGAGCGCCGACATCAGGCTTTAGGCGTCGGCTGCTGCGCCGCCTTCCCCTTCCCTTCGGAATCGACCTCGGCGACAATGTCCTGGAACTGCTCCTGGGTCTCC
This sequence comes from Methylocystis parvus OBBP, assembly GCF_027571405.1. Lineage (GTDB taxonomy): Bacteria > Pseudomonadota > Alphaproteobacteria > Rhizobiales > Beijerinckiaceae > Methylocystis > Methylocystis parva. The sequence continues at coordinate 418,751 of NZ_CP092968.1, read as the reverse complement.
GCGACGACTTCCTTGGTCTTCTGGCCAAGCTTGTAGACGCCGCGCACCGTGGTTTTGAACAGCGGCGTTAGAGCGGCGCCAAAGCGCGGGAGCACTTTCGGCGCGGCCATGGCCGCAACGCCGAGGACGACGCCAGGAAGCAAGGCCGCTTCGAACAGAGCCACGCCGACGCCGACGGCGCCAACGGTCGCGACGGTGCCGAGGAGGGTCTTGTCCTCGTCGTCCAGAGTAAACTCTTCGTCGCCGTGGTCCGCATGAGCCTCGATCTCGTGGTCGTGCTCCTGCCCTTGGGAATCGCTGCGATGCTCCGCGCCGCTCATATGGTTAGCTCCTTAAATGACCGGATGACCGTAGCTTCGCCGTGCGACACGTTTGTAACGACCGTCGGCCAGACGGGAATCCATGCGGTATTATCGCACCATTTAATGAAAATCATTTATAAACAGATGGATATGCGTCACACTCAAATTTATCGTTGACACAGGGCGGCTTTCACCCTATCCACCGCCCATCCCGCAAACGGAAATTCCCGACATGTACGGCAAAACCTATTCGGCGAAGCCCGCCGATATCGAAAAGAAATGGGTGCTGATCGACGCCTCCGGGCTCGTCGTCGGCCGCCTCGCCACGATCATCGCGCTGCGCCTGCGCGGCAAGCACAAGGCGACCTTCACGCCTCATATGGACGATGGCGACAACATCATCGTCATCAACGCCGACAAGGTGGTGCTGACCGGCCGCAAGCGCGACCAGAAGGTCTATCACTATCACACCGGCTTCCCGGGCGGCATCAAGGAGCGTTCGGCCAAGTTCATCCTCGACGGCCGCTTCCCGGAGCGCGTCCTCGAAAAGGCCGTGCAGCGCATGCTGCCGCGCGGTCCGCTCGGCCGCCAGCAGTTCGGCAATCTGCGCGTCTATAAGGGCGCGGAGCATCCGCACGAAGCGCAGAGCCCGGTGACTCTCAACGTCGCCGCCATGAACGCCAAGAACGTCCGGAGCGCCTGATCATGGCCGAGACTACCCTTTCCTCGCTCGCCGACCTCAATCAGGCCGCTGTCGCCGCCGCGATCGACGCGCCGAAATATGAGCAGAAGCTCGATAAGTATGGCCGCGCCTACGCCACCGGCAAGCGCAAGAACGCCGTCGCCCGCGTGTGGATCAAGCCGGGCTCCGGCAAGATCACCGTCAACGGCCGCGACATCGAGGTTTATTTCGCGCGCCCCGTGCTGCGCATGATCCTTCAGCAGCCGCTGGGCGTCACCAAGCGCGTCGGCCAGTACGACGTCATGGTGTCGGTCGCCGGCGGCGGCCTCTCCGGTCAGGCCGGCGCCGTGCGCCACGGCCTCGCCAAGGCCCTGACCCATTACGAGCCGGAGCTGCGCTCCCCGCTCAAGAAGGAAGGCTTCCTCACCCGCGACAGCCGCGTGGTCGAGCGCAAGAAATATGGCAAGCGCAAAGCTCGCCGCAGCTTCCAGTTCTCGAAGCGCTGATCGGCGTCTTCGCGGAATTTTCACGTCGAAAGCCGGGCCCTGCGCCCGGCTTTTTCTTTCATGGACGCCGCCGGATTTCGCCAATCGCCAAGGATATCCGGCCGGACCGCCCGCTCGATCTGGCAATTCCCCGCATGCGCATCCATTTCGAAATTTCGAAAAAGCAATTCAAAGGAGGGGGAATATGAGCCCGGAAATGTCGAAGAAGGTCGCGACGATTCTCTATTGGATCGGAGTCCTCATCGCCCTGCCCTTCATCCTGCTCATCGGCGCGTCGATCATGCGGATGTTCACGGAGGGGATGGAGGCCAAATATGTCAGCTCGACCTTCCTCGGCCTGTTTGGCGCGGCTTTTTCCTATTCCGTCGGCTATCTGCTGCGCCATATGCTCACGCATCAGGATATTCAAAATTGAATTCCGCCGCACGCCAGCTCGGGCGACCGCAATCGGTCGCCCGAGCTGGTCGAGGCAATCTCTACCGCAAGCTCAAGCTCGCGGGACTTTTTAGTGGCCGCCTTCGAGATGCACGCCGTGATGGTGATGCTTACCCCAATGCGGGCCGTGATACGGCTTGGGGTGATGGTAATGGTGACCATATCCGCCTTCGCGCACGATATGGCTCTTCATCTGGCGATGTTGCGGGTTGCGGTGATGACCGCCTTCGCGGACGACGTCGCCCGTTTCTCCGGTATGGTGGGCCTTCGCCGGGACGCAGGCCATCGCGCCGCTGAACAGGATGGCGCAAAACATCGTCATAGCGTATTTCATCAAATTCCCTCCCCCGGCGGCGATGAGCGCCGCGCTGACCCGGGGCTTGTGTATTGGCGATTTCACGACCGTTTGATGACGGCTCTGGTTACGCCTGTTGCATGCGCTAGATTCCCGATCGTCCCAGGTTGGTTTCAAGAAGGAGCCCGGCATGCGCGCCTACGTCGTCAACGTCCTCGCCATCCTCGCGGCCGCGACGCCGGCTCTTGCCGGCGACCCCCAGATTATCGGCGAGAAGAATGGCAAGGACGTCGTCACCGTGCGCGTGCCGGACGCCTCGACCTCAAAGCAGTCGCTGCCCTTCTTCCCCGGCGTTTCGAACAAGAACGCCGGAGCCAAGAACCTCTCCCTGCTGAAGGTCGTCATCCCGCCCGGCGCTTCGGCGCAGGCGCATGTCCATAAAGGCTACGAGTCGGCGATCTATTTGCTGCAAGGCTCGGTCGAGACAAAATATGGCGAGCATCTCGAAAAGAGCGTCGTCAACGTCGCCGGCGATTTCATTTATATCCCCGCCGACGTGCCGCATCAGCCGACCAATCTCAGCAAGACGGAGCCGGCGATCGCCATTGTCGCCCGCAATGACGGCGACGAGCAGGAGCATGTGATCCTGCTGCCGAAAAAGTAGAAACGGCCAAAGAGTGGAGCCGATGCTCGCCTTCCTACGTTCGCCCGCGGTCGCGCCGATCATTCTGCTCTGCGTGTCCAACTTCTTCATGACCGCCGCCTGGTACGGGCATCTGAAGTTCCCGCGCCTCTCGCTGCCGCAAGCGATCATGATGGGCTGGATCATCGCGCTCTTCGAATATTGCCTGGCCGTCCCCGCGAACCGCATCGGCTACGGCGTCTATTCCGCCGCGCAACTGAAGACGATTCAGGAAGTCGTCACCCTGGTGATATTCACCGTCTTCTCATTTCTTGTCCTCGGCGAAGCGCCGACCTGGCGGACGATGCTTGGCTTCAGCCTGATCGCCGCCGGGGCGTTTTTCGTTTTCGAGACTAAGTGAGAAAGGCGAGCGGACGTCTCGCCGCTTCAAGGATTGCAGCGCCGACAATTCCGAGCGCCGCCATCAGCAGAAAAAACTGCTGGGTCGGCATGCTCGACCAGAAGCCGCCGAGCCATCCGGCGGCGAGATTGCCGAGAAACATCGACCCGAACCATGCGCCCATCAACGCCGCGCGGGCGCCCTCCGGAGCGAGGCGGGAGACGAGCGAAAGGGCGATCGGCGAGAAATGCAGTTCCGCAAGCGTGATGACGACGAAATAGGCGAGCAGCCATAGCCAGCTCGCCCTGGCGCCCGCGCTCCAATAGGCGGCGAGCGCCATCACGCCGTAGCTCATGGCGACGCCGATGCAGCCGATCGAAAGCTTGCGCAGCGTCGAGGGCTCGCGCCCCTGCGCTGCAAGCCGCGCCCAGAGGGCGACGAGCGGCGGCGTCAGGAGAAAGATCATCAGCGGATTGAAGGCCTGAAACCAGGTCACTGGAATTTCGGCCCGCCATCCCGAAATCCCGACGCCGCGATCCGTCGAGGTCGCCGCCCAAAGGGCGATCGTATTGCCCTGCTGCTCAAAGGCGGCCCAGAACAGCGTCGACGGGAGAAAGAGCAAAGCGATGCAAAAGAGCGCGCGCTTCAATCGCGGGTCGGCCGCCGCCGCCGCGGCTCCTCGCGGGAGAGCGTCGGGCGGCAGAAAAGCGCGCCCGGAAAGATAGGTGGCGAGGCCGACGCCCATGCCGATTCCGGCGGCGACGAAACCGTAGTGCCAGCCATATTTCTCGCCGAGCGTGCCGCAAACGAGCGGCGCGAGGAAGGCTCCGATATTGATGCCGACATAAAAGATGGAATAGGCGCGGTCGCGCCGTCCGTCGCCAGACGCGTAAAGTTCGCCCACTTGGGTGGAGACGTTCGGCTTGAAAGCTCCGCACCCGAAGGCGATGAGGAGCAGAGCGACCAGAAACAAGCGTTCGTCCGCCATCATGAAGTGCCCGGCGACCATCATCGCCGCCCCGATGGCGATGGTGCGCGTTCGGCCAAGCAGGCGATCGGCGACGACCCCGCCGAGAACGGGCGTAAGATAGACGAGGCCGGTATAGAGCCCGTAGATCTGCGACGCGAAAGGTTGCGGCGGCAACGGGCCGGAGAGAGCCTCCAGCGCCCTTTTCAGCTCCGCGAGGCCGAGCGCGCCGGTCAAACGCTCCGGCGTCAGCAGATGCTCGACCATATAGAGCACGAGCAGCGCGCGCATGCCGTAATAGGAAAATCGCTCCCACAGTTCCGAGCCGAAGAGGAAAGCGAGCCCGCGCGGATGGCCGAGAAAGCCGACTGGCTTGATCATGCGTCTGAGATTTCCGGTTCGCGGCGCTCGGTCAAGAAGGTAGAAGCCTTTGTGGATAGCGGCAAGGCTGAAGCCAGTTTCGGGGAATGATTCGCCTGCATGAAGCTTGGCATTGCCCGAGCCAGCGCAAGCTTATCACTGAAGTTATAAATCTTAGAATAAGCAGTTATACCTAGATACGCGCCATTTTAATGGCATAGCTATAGTATTTTTGTCGCAATCGTACAACACACTGCACGTTACTTTTCCGATACTCCACTTATCGGCGCTATTTCGGCGCAAATCAGGGTAATAAAAATTTGCACCCGAGAGCTTGGTCCCAAGCACTTCAGCGGGCTCTCAATAAAAGGGCAGATGACATGAAGAAATTTTCTCTCCTCGTCGCCGCGTCGCTTCTCGCGGCCGGATCGGCGGTCGCCGCCGACCTCCCCTCTCGCAAGGAAGCGCCAGTCCTTCCCCCGCCGCCCCCGCCGCCGCCGATCTGGACCGGCTTCTATGGCGGTTTGAACATCGGCGGCGGCTGGCAGGACGCCTCGTCGTCCAATGTCTGGAACAATTGGGCGCTGCTGAATCAGGGCGCCATCGCCGTTCCGGGCGGTTTCCCCGGCGTGGGTTGGGGCTGGGGCGCCAATGGCGGCGGCTCCGCCGGCGTCGTCGGCGGCGGCCAGCTCGGCTATAATTATCAATTCGGCCAATGGCTTCTCGTCGGCGTTGAGACCGATTTCCAGGGAACCAGCATTGGCTCCAACAATGGCGGCGGCTGGGGCGGCAATCTTGCGCGCATCAACTGGTTCGGCACGGTTCGCGGCCGTCTCGGCCTGACCTTCCCGTCCTTTTCGAGCATCCTGCTTTATGGCACGGGCGGCTTCGCCTATGCCGACGTGCAGCGTAACTTCTGGTGGAACCAGAACAGCGCCGTTCAGACGGGCTGGACCGTCGGCGGCGGCGCGGAATGGCTGTTCATGCAGAACTGGTCCGCCAAGGTCGAATATCTCTACACGGACGTTTCCGGCAACAACCAGAACTGGGCGTTCAACCCCGGCTTCGGCCTCAACAACGTCAACAATCACACCCGCTTCCACACGGTCCGCGCGGGCGTGAACTATCACTTCAACCTGTTCAGCGGCGGAGCGCCGGTGCTGGCGAAGTATTGACGTTCAAGCCAGATCGCGGCCCGGCTCAATGACCGAGTCAGTCATCGAAACGCCCTTCTGCTTGGCGACGGCTTCCTGGCCGTCGCTGAGCATGAGGGATTTCTTCTGAAATTTTCTCCCCTTGGGGCGGCGGCGTCAGAATACGCCCGCATCGAGTCCCGCAGCCATCAGCATTCCAAGTTCGCGGCTGGAGGCGAGGAAGTTTTCCCGCCAGTCGCCACGGCAGATCAGCGGCTCCTGTATGGCGCGCCAGCGCAGGCCGGCGACGATCGTTTCGACGCCGCGCCGCGTCCCGGTTCCGTCGCTGCCCGCGCGGATGCAAAGGGCGTAAGGCAGGCCCTCCGTGCGGTCGAGGCAAGGATAGTAGCAGCGGTCGAAGAAATCCTTCAGCGCGCCGCTCATATAGCCGAGATTTTCGGGCGTCAGCAGAAGGACGCCTGCGGCGTCGAGCACGTCGGAGGACTGCGCGTCGAAAGCGGCGCGCGCGCAAACGGTCACGCCCTCAATTTCCGGCGCCTGCGCCCCCTCGATCATCGCGTCCCGCATGCGCCGCGTATTTTCGGACGGCGCATGCGATATGATGAGAAGGCGCTTAAGCGTCACTTGGGATGAAACTCCGGCACGTCGACCGCCCCCGTCGTCACGGCGACCGCGACGACGGCGAGCATGAGCAGCGCCCCGCTGAAGGCGAGGACTGATGCGACGGAGAGCTGATAAAGCGAATCCGTGAGCTTTTCTCCGTAATATCTCACTGCTTCCAATACGGCCATGACGCCCTCCTATGCGCAGGGAGCAGATGCGCGGGAAACCGCGCTTTCTCGAAGATTTATGGCGCAACAAAAACCGCGCCAGCGCCCTGGATCAAATGTCGAAAACTGGGGCTTTCTGATCAGCGGCAACCTAACCTATGCTGCGTCCGCCAGCCTGCGGCGGCCGGGAGACAGCATGCGCAGACCCACTTTGACGGACATATTTCGAAAAAAGCCGCAAACGCTTCCGGCCGTTCTCGCGCCCGACGAATTGGTCAGTCGCATTATGCTGCGCATTTCGGCGCCGCCGCCTTCTTTCTCTCCGGAAGAAAACGCGCTCGGCGCCTCGTCGCTCGCATCCCTGTCTCGCGCCGCTCTCGCTCTCAATCTGTTGCGCCTGCGCGCAGCGCGCGACATCGCCGCGGTTCCCGTGCTGAACGGCTTTCTTCGCCGCGCCTTCAGCACGGAGGATTATTGGCGCGTCGCCGCGGCCTTCGACAAGGGATTGCGCGAGAAGTCGCAGGCCATCGCGCAATCCGGGTCGCCCGACCTGAAGCGGCGCGTCGACGAGGCTCTCAATGCGAATTTCCTCTTTCGCGAGATTGAGGGCGCGCTCGATCAGGCGCTCGGCGCGATCGAAACGCCGACGGACGAGACATTCGACGAAGCCGGCTATCTCGCGGCCAATCCCGACGTCGCCGCCGCCGTCGCGCAAGGCGGAGCGGCGTCCGGACGCAAGCATTGGCGCGCGCATGGGCAGGCGGAAGGCCGCCTACAGCGCCGCTACGGGAAGCGCAACGCCGCGTCGCTGGTTTACCCGCTGCGCTTCGTGCGCGACCCGAATTCGAATGCCCCTGTCGGCGAACTCGAACCCGCCGAGCGAATTGCGACGCCGCAAAAAGCTCCCTACGTCCTGCTGCCGCTCTCTCAAGCGGAAGAACACGATGCGACGCCGAGCTTTTCGCTGGAGACCTCGCTTGGGCGCGACAGCCCGGATTTCTCTCGCCTGCTCGGTCAATGCGCCTGGGCCGCGCCGCCGCTCTATATCGCCGCCTTCGAGGACGCCTGCGTCGACGTCGTCAACGGGCTCGTGACGTTCGATGGCGGCAAGGTCTGGGGCGACTCCGCCTTCGCGACAATCCTCTCGCCCGGAGCGGAAGGCCGCGCGCCGGATATCTTCCGGCTCGGAGACCGCTACGCCTGGCGGCGCGACTCCAGCTTGCTGGAAGAGGCGCCGCCAGGCGCGGCGCTGATGCTTTGCACGAGCTGGGCGAGCCGCGCCAATTACGGCCACTGGCTGATGAACTCGCTATTTTCAGTCTATCTCGTGCTCGACTCCGTTCGCGACGGCCGGCTGAAGCTGCTTTGCCCGCCGCTCGATGATCGCCAAAAGCGCGACCTCGCCACTCTGGGCGCGCCGCCCGAGGCGATCGTCGAAACGAAAGCGCGATATGTGCGCGGCAAGCGCCTGCTATATCCGTCGCCTCTCTGCACCTTCGCCAACACCAAGCCGCCGGCGCGCGCCGCCGAGTTTCTCGACTTCGTCAAACGGCGCTTTGCGCCCCGCATGATTTCGGGGGGGCCGGAATATGTGTTTCTCAGCCGCCAGGGGTTTCCCTCCGCGCGTCGGATGACGAATGAGACGGCTCTCGCCGAAGCCTTGCGCCGCGCCGGATTTCACGTCGCTAGGCCGCACGAAATGCCGCTCGGCGAGCAGATCGCGCTCATGTCGAACGCCAAAGTCGCGATCGGACAATTCGGCGCCGCGCTGTGGAACACGCCCTTCATGCCGGAAGGCGCGAATGTCGTCGAAATCGCGACGAGCAACTATGTCTCGAATGAATATCTCTATATCTCGCATCTTACGGGACATCGCCTGCACAGGGTGATGATCGACGCTTCGGCGACGCCGGGCCGCGCCTATCATGGCGATCATTTCGAATTCGAGGCGCCCGTCGAGTCAATCGTCGCACTGGCGCGCTCGCTCATGTGATGGAACGTGTTGACAAGTTGTCACGCAGCCATCATCCAAGCCGCCCAAAAGAGCGCGTCCCTCGCGAGGTTCACTCCATGGCCACCAAGGTTTTCATCGACGGCGACGCCGGCACGACCGGGCTCGAAATCCGGGAGCGTCTTGCGGCCCGCGCGGATATCGAGATCGTCGCCATCCCCTTCGAGAAGCGCAAGGATGTCGAGGCCAAGCGCGCAATCCTCGCCTCCGTCGACGTCGCCATTCTCTGCCTGCCCGACGCCGCCGCCAAGGAGACGGTCGCGCTCTGCGCCGCGCTTGGCGACGCGGCCCCGCGGCTGCTCGACGCCTCGACCGCGCATCGCGTCGCGCCTGGCTGGGTCTATGGATTTCCCGAGCTTTGCGCCGGACAGGCGGAGGCGGTCGCCGCGGCGAAGCGCGTCGCCAATGTCGGCTGCTACGCCACGGGCTCGATTGCGCTGCTGCGTCCGCTCGTCGACGCCGGCCTGATCCAGCCCGACCAGCCGCTGACGATCAACGCCGTCTCCGGCTATTCGGGCGGCGGGCGCCAGATGATCGAAGCGTACGAAAAGGGGGAAGCGCCCGCTTTCGAACTCTACGCGCTCGGACTCGAACACAAGCACATTCCCGAAATCATGGCCTATTCGAAATTGACGGCGCGGCCGCTCTTTGTCCCGTCGGTAGGCAATTTCCGGCAGGGCATGCTGGTGTCGATCCCGCTCGCGCTCGACGCCCTGCCCGGCAAGCCGAAGGCCGCCGACATCGAGGCCGCCTATCGCCGCCATTACGCGGGCGCGCCGCATGTGCGCGTCGTAGAGGCGCCCGAAACCGGACGCCTCGACGCGCTCGCGCTGAACGGCACGGACGATATGGAGATCTTCGTCTTCGCCAATGAAGCGCAGCGTCACACGGTGCTGGTCGCGCGGCTCGACAATCTCGGCAAGGGCGCGTCGGGGGCGGCCGTGCAGAATCTGGATTTGATGACGGGCGCGTGAGCGACGGCGTTTCGATGCGACGAGGCGCCCCCGCCGCCCCGGCCGTCACGCCGCGGCGGAGGGAGCTGAGCGAAAATCGGGCGCCGCCGCAGCCTATTCCGTGTAAGCCATCGCGCCCGCCGGCAGTTTCTGCGCCACGTCCTCGTAACGCGTCGTGCGCTTTTCCATCATGGCCTCGAAGGCCTCGTGGACCTCGGCCAGCGTCTTCTCGCGCATCTTGCGGCCCGCCGGCTCATAGAAGATCGGGCGGTTGGCGCGGGCGGGCTTGGGCAGCAGCGCCGCCGCCGACATGTTCGGCGTCGCGACGAGCGCGGTCATGAAGCGTTCCGTGTCGTCCGGCCCGAGGAAGTGGATGAGGTAGGTCTCGCCGGCCGTCAACGGACGGCCGATCTTCTCGGAAATCTTCGTCCCGTCTTTTTTCAGCATCTCCGCCGCGAGCGCCGCGGAAAGATAGGGATCATTGCGCAGGCTGAGGATCTTCGCCTTTTTTTGCGGAGCGACGGCGCCGATCGCTTCCGAGGCGTCGGCGATGGCGTTCGCCTCATCCCCCCGGCCATAGAGGTGGCCGAAGCTCTTGACCGCCTGCAACCAGGTCTTCTCGACGAACTGGAAGAGCCCGCTCGCCGAGGAGGTGCGCGCCTTGGCCGTCGTCGAGAAGTTGGATTCCTTGTCGGCGATCGCCATGAGCAGCGCCGGGTCCATCTCGGTCTTATTGGCGGCCTGGACGACGCGCTCGACAATCGACTGCTGCACTTTCACCGGGCCAAAACGCATCACGCCGGACGCGTCGGGGGCCTCGTCGCCTTCGGCGAGGCGGTGCGACCAGGTCAAGGCCGCCTGCTCCAGCGAAAAGTCGCTGTCGAGCGCCGATTCATCCTCGCCGCTCGTCAACTGCATGAAGGGCGTGGCGGGCGTGCGGACCTTCGCGATCCTGCTCAGACGCTCATGGGGGATCTCGTCGCGCTTGACCGCTAAGCTCAGGGCCGCGAGCGCCGACAGAACCGCGCCAACGCAGAAGGTCCGGAGCAGGATGTAGAAGGAACGGTCCGCGCAGATAAGCGCCAGCCGGTCTCCCAAACTCAATCGATGCGCGGACTCAGTGTTGGACAGCGTCAGATCGCTCATGCGTCGCGTTGAACTCCCTAGCTCCGCAAATTGCGGCTCATTCAGGAGGTTAGCCGCAATCAAGGGCAAAAGAGCGACAGGAAGCGTCACAGGCGCGCCACATTCGCGCATCGGCTAATTCGCAATAAAAGCTTTTGAAAACCAGAATCATGAAGAAAAATTAAGCCGGGCGCCCGGCGCCCGGCCTTATTTACGCCATGAGCGCCGCGGTCAGAGCGAAACCTTGGACAGGAGGGACTGGATCAGGTGGTAATCGGGACCGGCGACAGGAGTCGTCCGGGACAGAAAGTCGACCGGCTTGCCGTCCTCCAGCCCGTAATCGGCGATGCGCGTCACCTTGCGCGACTTATCGAAATAAACGGCGAGAACGTGCTGATCGACGATGTTCGCCGGCATAAAGGCAGCCGAGCGCTCGAGTCTCTGGCTCACATAATACCAGGCGTCGCCGCCGATGGTGGAAGTGGTCGAGGGCGTGCCGAGCGCCTGCATCACCTGCGGAGCCAACATGCCCGGCTTCACCTGGGCGACCTTTCGGGAGTCGATCACCGCGCCGCGATTGATGACGCCGTCATAGCCGAGGCAACCCGAAAGCGATAAAGCGACCCCGAACGCCGCGGCGACCCTTACCGTCGTCGCACCGAAGAAGCCTTTAAGAACCCCGCGATAGGCCAGCCCCGCCATCTTGATCTCCAAACCCCGATTATCAGCCGGACACGGCGAGCCGCGCCGGACAATTCGCACTGCAATGCGGCTTCGCTATCCTTCAATTGTAGCGAAAGCAAGCCGCTCGCGCCCGCGCCGCCAGAGTGGCGCCGGGGACGCCGGCCGCGTATCTAGTGATGAACGGCGTCGCCAGCATGAAAGAGAAAGACTGATGAACGATGAAACGCCCGGAAGCGGGGGACCTGCCGGAGCCGCGCCGCTGTCGCGCCCGCTGATGGCGACGGAGGTTCCGCCGGAGGGACTCGATGTGGAGATCGTCGCGACGGAGGCCGAACGCGACGCCATCGCCGAGCTGAACAACTTTCCCGCCCTCCTCGCTCTCACAGCGACGCTGCGCGCGCAGCGCTGGCGCGGCGACGGGCTCGAAGTGACGGGCGAGTTGCGCGCGCGCCTCCGGCAAACCTGCGTGCTCACGCTCGAGGACTTCGAAATCGACGTCGCCGAGCCCATCGAACTGCGCTTCGCCCCGCCAAAGGAGGCGCCGCGGCCCCGCTCCCGCCGGCGCGACGCGGAGCCCGAACCGGTCGAGGCCGAGATTTTGAGCGACGATCCGCCCGACCCGCTGATCGGCGGCGCGGTGGATCTGGGCGAGATCGTGTCGGAATTTCTCACCCTTGCGCTCGATCCCTATCCGCGAAAACCTGGGGCCGAATTCGTCGAGCCCTCGCCCGAGGCGCCGACGGACCCCGCATCGCCATTCGCCCGGCTGCGCGCCGCGCGCGACAAAGCTTAGCCGGACCGGATGAAAGCGCGGGGCCGAACTCGCACTTGCGCGGGCGCGCGGCAAATGGCAATCAGCCGCAAAGAACGCGCCGCCTCGGCGAAGGCGCGGCCGGTTCGGCGTGATCGCCGGGGTCATAATCCCGCATACGCTTGCCGGTAAAAAGGTCGACCCAGAAGCGGCCGGCATTCGGGGGAAGCAAAAGAAAATGGCGCAGATTGTTCGGATTGCGATCGACGCGATGGGCGGCGATTTCGGCCCATCGGTGACGATCCCGGGCTGCGCCCTCGCCCTCGACCGCCAGCCGGAGATGCGGTTTCTCCTCGTCGGCGACGAGAAGGCGATTCGCGCCGAGCTCGACAAGTTTCCCCGTCTCGCCGAGCGCAGCGAGCTGCGCCATTCCGATGTCGCCATCCGCATGGACGACAAGCCGAGCCAAGCGCTTCGCTACGGGCGCCGCGTCTCCTCGATGTGGATGGCGATCGAAGCCGTCAAAAAGGGCGAGGCGGACGCCGCGGTCTCCGCCGGCAATACCGGCGCTCTAATGGCCATGGCGAAAATCTGCCTGCGCACCATGGCCCGCGTCGAGCGCCCGGCGCTTGCCGGGCTTTGGCCGACGCTGCGCGGCCATTCCGTCGTGCTCGACGTCGGCGCCTCCATCGGCGCGAACGCCAGCCATCTCGTCGATCTCGCCATCATGGGATCGGCTATGGCGCGCATCGTTCTGAACATCGAGTGTCCGACTGTCGGCCTGCTCAATGTCGGCAAGGAGGAGATCAAGGGCGTCGAGGAGGTGAAAGCCGCCGCGGCCATTCTCCGGGAATCCAATCTGCCGGGTTTCGAATATGCGGGCTTCGTCGAGGGCGACGGGATTGGCATGGGCGCCGCGGACGTCGTCGTCACGGAAGGCTTCACCGGCAACATCGTGTTGAAGACCGCAGAAGGCACCGCCAAGCAGATCGCCGCCTATCTCAAGGCGGCGATGAGCGGCTCGCTGCTTGCGAAGCTCGGTTATCTCCTGGCGCGGGGCGCTTTCGAGGATCTCAAGAGCAAGATGGACACGCGCTCGATCAATGGCGGCGTGTTTCTCGGCCTCGAAGGCGTCGTCATCAAGAGCCATGGCGGCACGGATTCGGTCGGCTTCGCCCGCGCCGTGGAGATCGGCTACGAGATGGCCAAAAGCGATCTCCTCAACCGCATCCGCGATACGGTCGCCCTCGCCCACCAATTCGAAAGCGGCTCCGCCGACCCGACAAACCCCCAGGAAGCCGCTCAGTGACGATCCAGAATTCCCCTTTGCGCTCCGTCGTCCTGGGCGTCGGCTCCTATCTGCCCGCCAAAACGCTCACCAATGACGATCTCGCCAGAATCGTCGACACCAGCGACGACTGGATTTTCCAGCGTACGGGGATCAGGCAGCGCCATATCGCCGCCGAGGGCGAGACGACGTCCATGCTGGGCGAAAAGGCCGCCCGGGCGGCGCTTGCGGCGGCGGGCCTCGTTCCCGACGACATCGACCTCATCATCGTCGGAACCTCGACGCCGGACTGGACCTTCCCTTCGACTGCGACGCAGATCCAGGCGGCGCTGGACATCGCCCATGGCGCGGCCTTCGATCTTCAAGCGGTGTGCTCGGGCTTCGTCTACGCGGTGGCCACCGCCGAGAAATTCCTGCGGTCAGGCTCGCATAAGCGCGCATTGGTGATCGGCGCGGAGACATTTTCCCGGATCATCGACTGGGAAGACCGCACCACCTGCGTGCTTTTCGGCGACGGCGCCGGCGCGATGATCCTCGAAGCCCGGCCTTCGACCGGATCGATGGATGAGCGCGGCATTCTGACGACGCATTTACGCTCCGACGGCCGTCACCGCGCCAAACTCCATGTCGATGGCGGCCCCTCCGCGACCCAGACGGTCGGCCATTTGCGCATGGAGGGGAAAGAGGTTTTCAAATTCGCCGTGGGGAAAGTCACGGATGTCGTCGACGACGCTTTCGCCGCGACGGGGATCACGCCGGAGCAACTGAACTGGTTCGTGCCGCATCAGGCGAACCGCCGCATCATAGACATGTCGGCGCAGAAGCTCGGCATCGCGCCGGAAAAGGTCGTTGCGACGGTCCATCTTCACGGCAACACCTCAGCGGCGAGCGTCCCGCTGGCGCTGTCCGTCGCTGTGGCGGATGGCCGCATCAAAGAGGGCGACCTGGTAATGCTCGAGGCTGTTGGCGGGGGTTTTACCTGGGGCTCTGCGCTGATCCGCTGGTAAGTTGGCAGACCATTTAGCTATTTCCATTTCGTTACCGTGAAAGTGACAAAATCCCATTTTTTTCAACTACGACTTGATTTTCGGGGGTAATTCTGAAAAATTCCGATAATGGCTCAGGTCGTAACTTCCCGACGGCGGGGCGTCGGCCAGCCAATTAAGCAGCAAGTCGATGCTCTGAGTTTATTGCGTTCGTAATGGCCCCAAACCGGGCGACACGATCAAACTCATCGACATGACTGCGTTGGATATGACAATTCATAAGCAAGGTCGCAAATGACACAGGAGGATCTCTTGTCGCCGGCGCGCGACATAGCCGACGACGCGAACTCCAAGACGACGACGCGTGCGGATCTGGCCGAGGCCGTTCACCATAAAACCGGCTTGGGCCGGACGGAATCCGCGAAATATGTCGAGATGGTTCTCGACGAAATTTTCGAGACGATCGCCGCCCGCGAGGACGTTAAACTCTCGTCTTTCGGCGCGTTCCTCATCCGCGCGAAAAGAGAGCGGCAGGGACGCAATCCGAAAACCGGCGAAGGCGCAAAAATAACGGCGCGTCTCGTTGTGTCTTTCAAACCGTCCAATGTGCTGCGCGCCAGGATCAATGGCGTAGACGAGGCGGAGTCGCCGACGGACGCCGGCAAATCGAAACGGGCCGGCGCGGGAAAGCAGGGAAAGGCGCGCTGAGGCGCGCAGACGCCTCCCGATCGATTTCGCGCTCTTGACAAGAGCCGACGGCGCATGCGCCAACCGCTCATGGCAAAATCTCGCCCGGTTTTCATCTGCCAGAATTGCGGCGCGGTCGCATCACGCTGGCAGGGCCGCTGCGAATCCTGCGGCGACTGGAATACGATCGTCGAAGAAAGCGACCCCGGCCCGACAGCCATTCGGACGACGCGCGGACGGCCATTCGAACTCGAAGGCCTCGCGGGCTCGGACAAGCCCGCCGCGCGCATCGTTACGGGGATCGATGAGTTCGACCGCGTGACGGGCGGCGGCTTCGTGGCGGGCTCCGTGCTGCTCCTTGGCGGAGAGCCGGGCATCGGAAAATCGACGCTGCTCATCCAGGCCTGCGCGGCTTTGGCGCGTCGCGGCGCGCGCGTCATCTACATTTCGGGCGAAGAGGCGGTGGCGCAGGTGCGCCTGCGCGCGGCGCGCCTCAGCCTCGCCGACGCGCCTGTCGAACTCGCTTCCGCGACTCAGGTCGAAGATATTCTCGCGACCTGCGCAAACGGCGAACGCGCCGCCTTGATCGTCATCGACTCAATCCAGACGATGCATACGGAGATCGCGCCCGCCGCTCCCGGAACCGTGACTCAGGTGCGGGCGAGCGCACAAGCGCTTCTGCGCTATGCGAAGACGAGCGGTTCGACCATCATCCTCGTCGGCCATGTCACCAAGGATGGGCAGGTCGCGGGCCCCCGCGTCGTCGAGCACATGGTCGACGCCGTGCTTTCCTTCGAAGGCGATGCGGCGCATCATTTCCGCATGTTGCGGGCCTCGAAGAATCGATTTGGCGCAACCGGCGAAATCGGCGTTTTCGAAATGACCGGCCTCGGCCTCGCCGAGGTGGCGAATCCATCGGCGATCTTCCTCGCCGGCCGCGACGCGTCCGCCCCCGGAGCCGCTGTTTTCGCCGGCATGGAGGGGCAACGCCCCATGCTGATCGAAATTCAGGCGCTCGTCGCGCCCACCTCGCTGGGCACGCCGCGCCGCGCCGTCGTCGGTTTCGACCAAAACCGCCTGTCGATGATTCTCGCGGTGCTCGAGGCCCATGGCGGACTTAAGCTCGGCATGCACGACGTCTATCTCAACGTCGCCGGCGGCATGCGCGCCGACGAACCGGCGGGCGACCTCGCCGCCGCCGCCGCGCTCGTTTCGTCCCTGACGGGGGCGGTCCTGCCGGCGGATCAGGCGTTTTTCGGCGAAATCGGACTATCGGGCGCGGTGAGGCCGGTCATCCACGCCGGCATGCGCCTTCGGGAGGCGCAAAAGCTCGGATTCCATCAGGCGGTGCTTGCGCAAGGCCAGCAAATCGGCGCAGACGAAAGACGCGCGGGTCTGGCGCTGCGCCCCTGCGCCGACGTGGCGCAACTCGTCGCGACGATCGCCCAAAGCGCTCCGCGCGCGAAGGGGGGCGGCTAAATTTAACCTTTCTGCTTTCCGCAGACGGCGAAGTTGCGCTAGAAGCAAGGCCGTCGCAAATCGCCAGGGCGACGGCCCTGCCGCCATTCCAGGCCGGGGAGCAACGCGCTCCCATGAGAATAATGCGACCGGCGCGTGCCGTAGGGTGCTTGTGGCGCCGGCTGTAAAGCGTTCTTCCGGCTTTCCGAGCGTCAGGTCGAAACGAAGAGGACTGCAATGCCGTCATATCTTGATCTGGCAGTGATTACGATCGTTCTGGTCTCCGGCATGCTCGCCCTCCTGCGCGGCTTCACCCGCGAAGTTCTGGCGATCCTCTCCTGGGTGGCGGCGGCCGCTGCGGCGTACTACCTCTATCCGATGGCGCTGCCCTATGTGAAACCCTATATCGCGAAGGATGAAATCGCTCTGGCGGCGGCCGTCGCGGCGGTGTTCTTCATCGCTCTGGTTTTGGTGTCGCTCATCACCGTGAAGCTTTCGGACGTCATTCTCGACTCCAAGATCGGCGCTTTGGACCGCTCGCTCGGCTTCGTCTTCGGCGCCGTGCGCGGCGCGCTGCTCGCCGTCGTCGCCTTCGTTTTCTACGGCTGGCTCGTGCCGGACCCCAATCAGCCGGAATGGGTCCGCAACGCCCGCGCCAAGCCGCTTTTGCAAGCCGGCGGCGAGAAGCTTCGGGAGTTGCTGCCGGACGACATCGACAACATCGTCGCCAAGATCAAAGCCAAGAAGGGAGCCGCTCAGCCGGCGGAAGAGACCCCGCCCGCAGAGACGGTGCCGGAAAAGTCGGAAGCGCCGGCCGAAGGCGCCGAGAAGCAGTAACGCCCATATTCAGCGCGAGGCGGGCGTGCTTGCGGGCGCCCCCGCCGACCGGTAAGTCAAGGTTTCGGCGCGCAGTCCGGTTGGCGCGCCTCGGGCACGGGAGACAGTGGAATGACCGAGTCGACGTTCAACGACCAATCCATTGCCGGCCCAATCGCGACGACCGATGATCTGGATGGCGACCGGCTGCGCGAATATTGCGGCGTTTTCGGCATTTTTGATCTTCCCGACGCTGCGGCGATCACCGCGTTGGGCCTTCACGCCCTTCAACATCGCGGGCAGGAGGCGGCGGGCATCGTCTCTTACGAGTCCGGGCGCTTTCACGGCGAACGCCGTCTCGGGCTCGTCGGCGATCACTTCTCGAAAGAAAGCACGATCAAGCGTCTGCCGGGTTCGGCGGCTATCGGCCATGTTCGCTACGCGACCACGGGCGAGACGATGCTGCGCAACGTGCAGCCGCTTTTCGCGGAACTCAATACCGGCGGCTTCGCCGTCGCGCATAACGGCAATCTGACCAACGCCCAGGCGCTGCGCCGCGAGTTGATCATGGAAGGCTCGATCTTCCAGTCGACCTCCGACACGGAAGTGCTGCTCCATCTCGTCGCCCGCAGCCGCCGCGTCCGCGTGGTCGACCGCTTCATCGAGGCGCTGCGCCGGCTCGAAGGCGCCTATTCGCTCGTCGTCCTGTCCGACGAATTGCTCATCGGCGCGCGCGACCCCTTGGGCATCCGCCCGCTGGTGCTCGGCGAACTCGACGGCAAATACATCATCGCCTCGGAGACCTGCGCTCTCGACATTATCGGAGCCCGCTTCGTCCGCGACGTCGAAAATGGCGAGATCGTCGTCATCTCGAAGGACGGGCTCGAGAGCATCATGCCCTTCACCCCGCAGGCTCCCCGCCCCTGCATCTTCGAATATATCTACTTCGCCCGCCCCGATTCCATCGTGCATGGCCGCCCCGTCTACCAGGTGCGCAAGGCGATGGGGCGCGAGCTTGCGCGCGAACGCGTCATCGACGCCGACGTCGTGGTTCCGGTGCCGGATTCGGGCGTTCCGGCGGCGCTCGGATATTCGCAGCAATCCGGCATTCCCTTCGAGCTGGGGATCATCCGCAACCACTATATCGGCCGCACCTTCATCCAGCCGACGCAGTCGGTGCGCGAGATCGGCGTGCGCATGAAGCACAGCGCCAATCGCTGCGTCGTCGAGGGAAAGCGCGTCATCCTGATCGACGACTCGATCGTCCGCGGCACGACTTCGGTGAAAATCGTGCAGATGATGCGCGACGCGGGCGCGACGGAGGTGCATTTCCTCATCTCCTCGCCGCCGATCACGCATCCCGATTATTACGGAATCGACACGCCGCAAAAGGAGAAGCTTCTGGCTGCGACGCATACGCTCGAAGAGATGCGCGCCTATGTCGGCTGCGATTCCCTTTCCTTCCTGTCGGTCGACGGCATCTATCGCGCCATGGGCTATGCGAGCCGCGACGACGACCGCCCGCAATTCACCGACCATTGCTTCACCGGCGACTATCCGACTTCCCTCACAGACCTCGTGGAGGAGAACAGGGCGCAATTGTCGCTGCTGGCGGAAGCGAGTTGACGGCGAAGGCGGGCTGCGCGTTTCACATCATGTTATAAAAGTCCCATGTCCGAGCCGGCAACGAAGCGAATGACCACGGGAGAATTCCTCGCTTGGGTCCAATCCCAGCCCAAGGGGAACTTCGAACTGTTTCGTGGCGAGATCGTTTCGATGGCTCCCGAGCGGGCCAAGCACAGTCATGGATGGATCGAACTCGATCCCCCTGGCCTCGCGATCGAAGTAACTGAGGTCTTCCCCTGAGTGGCTTTGTAACGTGACCTCCCCCCGCATCGCTCTCGTCACCGGCGCCTCGCGCGGCATTGGTCGCGCCATCGCTCTCGAACTTGCGCGCGACGGCGCGCATGTCGTCGCCCTCGCCCGCATGCAAGGCGCGCTTGAGGAACTGGACGACGAGATCCGCGCGCTCGGCGGCGAAGCGACGCTCGTCCCTTGCGATATTGCGGACTTCGACGCGCTGGACCGGCTCGGCGCGGCGCTGTTCCAACGCTGGGGAAAGCTCGACGTCTTCGTCGGCAATGCCGGGACGCTCGGCGTGCTCTCGCCGCTCGCCCATGTCGACGCGAAGGATTGGACGCGCGTCTTGGCGGTGAACGTCACGGCCAATTGGCGGCTGATCCGCTCGCTGGACCCGCTCCTGCGCGCCTCGGGTGCCGGGCGAGTCGCCTTCATCACCTCGAGCGCGGCCAATAAAGCCCAGCCCTATTGGGGTCCCTACGCCGTCTCCAAGGCCGCGCTCGAAGCGCTGGCCCGCACCTACGCCGCCGAGGTGAAGAATGAAGGCGTGACGGTCATGCTCGCCAATCCCGGCCGCATGCGCACGCGCATGCGGGCGCAGGCCATGCCCGGCGAAGATCCGACAACGCTTCCGACGCCGGAGGAGTTTGCAAAAAAATGCCTCCCGCTCTTCGCGCCGGAGTGGCGAGAGAGCGGAAGGCTTTATGACTTTCCCACCGACCGGCTGATGGATTTCCACGCGCCGTCGTGAGCGGCGCGGGGTCGGCCCCCGCGCCCGCCTTCGTCAATGGTGATGGCGGTGCTTCTTATGCGCCGGCGGCGGAGGGGGCGGCGGCGGGGGAACGTAAGCGAGCGTCAGGCTTTCGACGCCCGCGGTCCAACCCACGCCCGAGCCCGCCTCGATCTGGAAGGGCTGCAGCGAGAAGGTGTTGTTGGAGCCGCCGACGAGGATCGCGCCGCCGCCGCCCACGCCGATCTTGGCGCCGACTTCCGGACCGACATAGTTGCCGGCCAGCGCGCCCGGGCCGACCTTGCCCGTCGCCGCGATCACGCCCCAGGCGAGCTCGCCCTTGCCGTTGATCGTGACGTTCGGACCAACCTTGGTCAGCGTGCCGGTGTAGTGAACAGGGCCCGCGCCTTCGGCGTCGTCATTATAGACGCAGTCAAGCTGCTGATTCTCCACGATCACGCTGAGATCATTGCCGAGCAGCCTGCACTGAAGCGTGCCGACGCGATCGCCGGCGAAGGCCGCAGCCGGGGCCATGAGCGCCAGGACGGCCGCGCCAGCCAGCATGCGTCCCATTTTGAAACGGATGGACATTTGGAAACTCCTCCTCTTCTTCTTTCCCTTCGGGCATTCCAAGCCCTTATCCGCGATTGCAAACCCAATATAGTTGCTACGCATAAGCCGCACTATAGGACATCCAGCGGGATCGCTACAGTGTCTATAAGAAGCGCGGCGACAACCGCGTGCGCGGCCGCACATAGCGCAAGCGCCGTGGCGTCCGACCGCGCCCGGCTTCGGCAAGCCGTGGAAAGACAAGCCTTGCAAATTGCAGGCACCCGAACGATGTTGAGGCAAGCTCCATATGCGGCGCTACCTGTGCGACACCAGGACGCGGCGGCAGAAGCAAGCAAATGAGCAGCTATCTTCCTGTCTTATACGAGACTCAGCTCTCCAGCTCCGATTGGGAGGCGCTGCGCGCGGCAGTCGCGGCGCTGGAGCGTCAGAGCTTCGCCGCGCGCATCGCCCGGCTCGCGGGTCGGAAAGTGGGGCTTGTCAGCAAGCCTTTGCCGCCGCAAGTCAAGGACATGGCGACGGCGGCCGCCCAAAAGGCCCTCGAAACGGCGCTCAACGTCGCCTTGACCAGTCTGGAAGGCGCGCCCAAGGGGGACTCCACGCGCAAGCACAAGCGTCTTGCGGCTCTGGCCGGCGGGATCGGCGGCGCGGTCGGACTTGCGAGCTTGCCCTTCGAACTGCCGCTGTCGACCACCATCATGCTGCGCTCGATCGCCGACATCGCGCGCAATGAGGGAGAAAATCTACGCGAGCCGGAGACGGGGCTCGCCTGTCTCGAAGTCTTCGCGCTCGGCGGCCATATGGAGGACAATGTGCTGGAGGGAGGCTATCTCGCCATGCGCGGCCTCCTCGCCAAATCGGTCAGCGACGCCGCGCGCTTCGTCGCCGCGCGCGGTCTGACGCAACAAAACGCGCCGGTGATCATTCGCCTTCTCAGCCAGTTCTCCACGCGTTTCGGCGTCGTCGTCTCGCAGAAAATCGCCGCGCAGGCCGTGCCGATCATTGGCGGGATCAGCGGCGCGGCGATCAATCTCGCTTTCACGGAACATTTCCAGACCCTGGCGCGCGGACATTTTACGATACGCCGGCTGGAGCGCGTCTACGATCCCGGAATGGTCCGCGCGCATTACGCGCGAATCGCGCGCGATGAAGGCTATTGGGACCCGCCGGGCGGCGCGTGATTATTCGACGCGGCCGCGAGAAGGTCGGCGACTTGCGCCATCTCGGAGATGACGGATTCGTTCTCCTCGAGAAGCACGATTTCCGCTTTTGCAAAATCCTTCGCAAAGTCATCCGTCCCTCTGGACGGCTCTTCGCTAAATTGCGCGACGCCAGCAATTTTCTCGACCCGAAACCGGCCGAACGGCTCCTTGACCGAGTGCACATAGTGCCAGTAGTCGATCGACGTCCCGCAAGGCGCCGCGGCAAGATTGGTCACGATCTGGACCAGGAAGCTCCCGCCTACGGCGAAGAGTTCGGGCGTGCGTGCGCAGTTGCGGGAACTCTGTCCTGCAACATCCGCCGTGGGGTATTTGACGTCCGGCCAAATGAGATTGAGCAGATTTAGAAGATCGCGATCCGTGCCCAGCGCTTCGTCCCGCTGCTTCCACTCGAATTCGTAGATCGGGAACGGCGACGCCTCGCCCGCCTTGTTGAGCGCCTGCGCCAGTTCCCGGGATACGATCGCCGCGCCAAGATAATTCCAATGCGTGCCGCCGCGCGGGAATAGATCGATCGGATATTCGCTTGCGGCCTTCGTCATCAGCGACGCGCCGTCGACATAGGCGACGCCGCGCAGGTCGAGAGCCGCGCGGAAAGGCGCAAGCTTCTCCGTCGTTCCGTTCGCGAGTGACGCGCAATAGAGATTTGCGGGAAGATAGCGGCTGAAGCGCGCCGCCTTGGACGGCGTGATGAGATAAATGAAGCGCTTGCCTTTCGCCTCGACCGATTTCCGGATCTCGTTAATACGATCCGCCCATGCCTCGACTACATTCTGATCGAAGACGCCGCTTCGATCGCAGAATTCGCGAACATAGAAACGCTCGAAGAGCTGCTTTTCCTTGCCGATGACGAGGTTCGACGCGCCTGAGGCATCGAAGAGCGAATAAAGAAACTGGTTCTTTGCGCGCACGGCGAGCGGAAAGACCGGCATCGTCTGGCCGAGAGAGGCCGAAAATGCCTTCTGCGTTTCGCCGTCGAGAAAAGCGTCGAGCGACCAGGGAGCCGGCTTCGGCGCGGGCATGTTGAAAAGCGGCTCGGCGCTGCGGATGCGCAGCTTCGGCCAGTCGCGTCCAACCGCGAAATTCCATAGATTGACGACGAAGAGCGAGAGAATCAGACCCGCGCAGGCGAAGATCGGCAGGCGTACGATGACAAGATTGCGCTTCATGGCCGCATTCCGCGTTTCGTTTCGCCGGCGATGAAGACTGTTGCTGCGCGCATGTTCAGAACCGGAAGTAGATGAAAGGCTTGAACGGGTCGGCGAGACCCTTGGCGAGCGCCGCGACGAAAAGGATCGACAAAGCGCCGTTGACGGCGAAGGCATGGCGCCGCGCGAGCGCCGTCCAATCGATCGCGCAGCTCGCGCCGACGCGCTGCGCGACGCAGATCGCCACCGCGATCGCAGCCATGACGACATATTCCGACGGCGCCGCGGCCGCGACGCCCGCCTGCGCCCAAGGCTGCGCCATGCGGAAGAGCAGCGCTCCGGCCTGATCGAGCGAGTTCGCGCGGAACAAGGTCCAGCCGATCATGACGATGAACATCGTCGCAATATTCGCGGCCCAGGCCGGAAGACGGTTCAGCCGCTCGAGAAGGAACAGCCGGTCGAGCACGAGAAAGACGCCGTTATAGGCGCCCCAGAAAATATAGGTCCAGGCGGCGCCGTGCCAGACGCCGGAGGCGAGGAAGCAGATCCAGAGATTGAAATAAGTGCGCGCCTCGCCCACGCGATTTCCGCCGAGCGGAAAATAGAGATATTCGCGGATCCAGCTCGTCAACGACATGTGCCAGCGCCGCCAGAACTCGGTGATGCTGGTGGCGATATAGGGCATATTGAAGTTTTCGAGCAGGCGGAAGCCGAACATGCGCGCAAGCCCGATCGCCATGTCGGAATAACCCGAAAAGTCGAAATAGATTTGCAGCGTGAAGAAGATCGTTCCCGCCCAGGCCTCCGCGAAGCCAAGGGTCGCCGGATCGCGCGCAAAAATCATGTCGGCGCCGCTCGCCATGACATCGGCGACGAGCAGCTTCTTCACCACGCCGAGCATGAAACGTCTGAAGCCGTTGACGAAGTCGTCGACATGCGCATGCGGGCAGGTTTCGAACTGGCCGGCGATGTCGTGATATTTGATGATGGGCCCGGCGAGGAGCTTAGGGAAGAAGAAGACGTAGAGCGCGTAAAGCAACGGCCCGCGCGCCGGCGCCGTCACGCCGCGATAGACGTCGACAAGATAGGTGATCTTCTCGAAGACGACGAAGCTGACGCCGATGGGCAGCGCAATCTCGGGGATATGAACGCCCGGCAGCGTGAAAGCGCGCAGCAAGGCGTCGAAATTAAGCGCGAGAAAGCCCGTATATTTGTAATAAACGAGAATGGCGAGATTGGCCGCGACGCCAAGCGCGAGCCAGCGCCGCGCTTCCGCCTCCACGCCCCCCGCCTCGCCTTGAACATCCGCCCGGACGAGCGTCTCGCCTTCGGCCCGCTCTGCGCGTGTGACGGGATCGACGCTCCTAACCGACAGCCCGGTGATCCGCTGCGCCACATAAAGATCGAGCGCGACGGAGGCGAAGACCACGAAGATGAAGGCCGGCTCGCTCCAGCCGTAGAACACGACGCTTGCGAGGAGCAGAATGATCGCCCGCCGATGACGGTCTGCGCCGAAGAAGAGGTAAAGCAGATAGACCGCCGGCGCGAACAGAAACAGGAACAGCGGCTCGTAAAAAAGCATTCCAGCCCTTAAGCTTGTGGTGTTGGAGGCATTCCGCCGCCGAGGGCTTCCTAGCAGGCGGAGGCGCGAAGAGAAACCCTTGCTCCAACCTGCCGCCGGGCCCTCTGTCTTGCGCCCCTTCCCCCTTGCCCCTATCACCCTGCCCCATGGCTGGCGGTTTCTCCCCCAAAGCCGACTTTTTGCGCGCGCTCATCGCGCGGATTCGTGCATCAGCGCTTGTGATGCGGGACATAAGGGAGGGAATTTCTGCAATTGGCGTCATGTCATCGTAACTCCCACCGTAATTCCGTAATTCTAAGCACGATGGAAACGACATGAGTTCAGAAAATGAGGACGGATCTAAGCAACGAAGCCTTTGACACGAGGCGTCTCACCATCCGTTCTTGCAGGCTGAATGACGCGCCGGCCCTCCAGGCGCTCATGACGCCGGCAATCAGCAAATGGGTCGCCGCCTGGCCAACGCCATTGTCGCTGGATACTTGTCGGAATATCCTCGTCTCCAATCTCGCTGGCGCGTCCAAAGGAAGCATTTTCCCTGCCGTAATCTTGAATCGGCATCACGGCGAACTCGTCGGATGGCTCAAAATTGAAGTGACGGAAAATGTGACGCGACGCGCGGAACTAGGGTACTGGATTGGCGAAGATCACCAGCGGCAAGGTTACGCTCTCGAGGTCGCAGAGGCGGCAATCGGATTTGCCTTTTCCAGATTGAAAGCGGAAGTGGTGACAGCTGGCGCGCAGACAGCGAATGCGGCCTCCCACAAGCTTCTACAAAAGCTCGGGATGACTGAAGACGGAGAGCGCGAAGTGTGGGCGTCCGCGCGGGCGCGGCGAGAACGCTGTCGATTTTGGAAGCTAGCCCGTTAGAGACGGCCGGGAACGATGATGCGATACAGTTGAAGCCAGAGCTATGGCGGCTTTTTATTTAATAGCGCTATTTTAAACATCAGCCTCATAGATGCAAAAATGAAAAGTAATAGAGACAGATACGAAAAGGCGATATCTTTCAATCCATCTAGAGATGACCCTGATACCAAACCTTTGGGGACGGTCTGGGGGTTTACGAACATCAGGAATACATAGCTAGAAGCCGTAACGAGAACGCCAAATGCGCCAAAAATAATCGATAAAACACCATCTCCAAGAAACTCATGTTTCATTATTTGGTAAGAGCTCATAAACTGCCTATGCCTGTCACTTATATATTTTAAGAAAAAACAGATTGTAAGCAAATGAAATATAAAAATACATGCAACAAAATACATAATTTTGAATTCTGGAAATGAATGTGTAAAATTTCTTAAAACAAGAACATATATAATGTAAACTATCTCAAGTACGATGAATAAGTTAAATATCCTATCATTCTCAGCCGACTCTCGCATGGCATAATCCAGACGCTGGATTTTATCGAATTACGGATGTATTATAGTTATTATGATGAAAAAATACCAATTTCCTTTTTCATAACGACCGCCCTGACCCGCCTTGCGCCGCTGGCGCGCAGCGCCTATCACCCTGCCCCACGACTTCCAACGCCTTCGCGCCAAAATCCGTGTTTCCGCGCGTGCTCATCGAGCGCGGATTCGTGCATCAGCGCGCGTGATGCGGGACGCGCGCCGGGAACGTTGATGCAAGCGATGTGCGTCATGGGGCGCTTGTTGCACGGCGGAGGAAATTTCTGCAATTGATATTCATGTCACCGTAATTTGGGTCCTCTCTCGACGCAGGGGCCGTCGAGAGAGGTAGATAAATCCCTGAAGCAACACACCTCATTCCCGCGCCGACATGCGTTAGGAGGTCCGTCTGCCGACGCGGGGAGAGGCGATTACTCGCCGGTAAGAAGAGCGACGCCTTCCTTGCCGAGCAGGCGATGCACGTTCAACAGAAGCTGCAGCACGACGCCGAACACGCCGAGGGCCATCCAGCCGAAGAACACGAAGCCCCAATGCAGCGGCGCGACGAAGAGTTCCTCCATGAACCAGAAGGTGTGGCCCCATTCATTGAGGCCGACATTCGGGATGATCATGAAGGGCCCGATCGAGACGATCAGATAGGCCAGCGAATAGCCCTTCGAGAAGTAGGGAATCCGCGTCTTCGCATGGAAGAAGCAGCCGATCGCCAGGATCGAGTAGATCGGGTAGCTCATATAGAATTCGATGATGTGCGACGGCGTGAAGTCCGTGTCGCGGATCACCGTCATATGCCAGGTGCCGTCCTGCTCGGTAAAGAAAGACGCGCCCCAATAGATCGCCGCCGCATAGACGACGAGCCATTTCACATTGTCGACGATGGCGCGCATTTCCTGGCGCGGCGTGACGGTCGACATGTCGCGAATGCGCGTCTTCCACAGATAGCCGGCGAGGGCGAGGCCGGACACCAGCTCCAAAGGAATTTCGGTCCAGAGAATCGATATCCAGTAGGTCTGGAACTCCGGCGCGAAGGAGTCGAGACCCGCGCGCCAGCCATAGATCTGCTCGTAAATGCGCACGAGCAGATAGAAGCTGTTGAGAAGCGCGAGCCCGATCCAAAGGCCCCTGAGGTCGACGATCGGCTTGGCTTCATCAGCCACGCCGACTGCGGTCTGCGTAGATATGCTCATTATTCTTCCTCCGTTTTATCCGGCTGGCAAGTTCCTCCGGTAACGAAACCTTCCTCCAACTAACGGTCGTTTACAGCTATTCTTGTTTGACAATAATGATACCGGCCTTGCCAGCGAATTTGCCGAACTAGATACAAACTCCGCCAACCAAGAGACTGGCGGATTATTTGATCAGCGTCAGGCCTGCGGCTCTTGACGCTTTTGATATGTTCAGGAGAAATCCTCCGGACGCCCGTGAAACCTGGCGGGCGCTCGAACGTAGTCATTGCGAAGCGTATTGGCCGCCGACGGACTGTGGTCAGCGAGGGAGCGACGGCGGCGAACGGATTTTCGCCATGCTCAAAGATCGGCGCGCCGCGACCCGTTGCGGCCGGAGCGCCTATGCCTCTCCCGCCGCCATGGCTCGGCATCGGTTAAGGCTGCCGAGTGCGAGTCCGGCTGCGATAGGCGGCGGGCGTCATGCCGGAGTATCGATAAAAGGCCCGGCGAAAGCTCGCTGCATCCGAATATCCGGAATTAGCCGCCAGCTGCTTTACCGAGCAGCTCGTCGTCTCGAGCAGCATTCGCGCCGTTTCGAAGCGGACGCGATCGATGAATTGTTTTGGCGTCTCGCCGATCGCCTCCTTCAGGCGCCGGCTCAATGTTCTGTCCGAAACGCCGAGGGCGCGCGCAAGGTCTTGTCCCGTTACAGGATCCTCTCCGGCCCCGCGAACCACATGCTCCGCTTCCAGCACAAAGGAGTTCGCGACAGCCAAATGACTGAGCGGGACATAAGCCGAGCCGGTTGACGGCGCCGTATCGACGACCGCGAAATCCGCGGCGATCTTTGCGGCTTCGGCGCCGCAAAGCGAGCGAACGACATGAAGACACAAGTCAATCCACGATAGAGGCCCGCCCGACGTTACGATCCGGCGATCCTCGATCAACGGGGCGCCCCATATCGCCTCCGCTCGCGGATAGCGGCTTCGCAACTCATCGTGCCGCCACCATGTCGTCGTGCAACGTCGACCATCGAGCAACCCGGCTTCGCCGAGAATAAACACGCCGCTGCATGAGGCGCATATCAGCGCGCCCCATGCATGTTGGCGCCGTAGCCATGACGATAATGCGCCTATCTGCGGCGATGAGAGAAAATCCGCGTTGCTTTCGCAAAGATAGCCGGGAACGACGATCGCGCTTGAACCCGCTATCGCCGCGACGCTCTTGTCGACATTCAGACGGCGTCCGCCGCTATCGTCAAACGGCTTTCCGTCAAAAGTCGCCGTCAAGACCTGGAAAGGCTGACGCTTGCCGTCTTTGCTGATCATGTCCGAGCTGAGCCTCAGCATGTCCACTGAACCGACAAATGCGGCGCCGAGACAGCCGTTGAAGCCGAGGACGACGATTTCCATAGTCGAGCCCGCCTGGATCAGAGATGCGCCGCGGCCAACGCCAATATCCGCTCGGCTTGCTGGCGCAGCGTAGAATAGCGTTCACCGGGCCGTCATTGACGGTTGGGAAGCTTGTCCGCCAAGACGCTAATCTTTTCAATTGATGGAGGCCCGACCAACAGATCAGCGGCGTTCGCCATCAAAGCTTTCGCGACTTCTCCCGACAGATGAGCCTCCCGGCCGTTCTCATCCGGAAAAGCATCGAAAATGCCAAACTTCGACGCGCTCATCTGGATCGCGAACCAAGCAGTCGTGTTCGGCTCTGCGTCCACGAGCGGCAGCGCGTCTTTCAAAAAACCAGCCAATTCCTGCTCTTTTCCAACTTTGGCTTCAAGCGTGACAAGCAGTCCCAGCTTAGTCATTCCCGTTTTCCTCCTGACTTGATCCGAACCGCGCGCGGCGACGGAGCGACTTGCCGTCATCGATTTATAGGCCCCGAGAAATTCCCTGACCGAGAAGATCGTGACGACTCCGGCCGTCGCCAAGGAGCCGCCAAGCAGGAAACTGCTCCCGCCAACGCCGGCGCTGTCGTCGGCTATGGCGGCGCTTGCAACGTAAAATGCGATGATCCAAATCGCGACGATCCAGATCAAGACGGCGGCGGCGTAAAGGGCGTCTCCGTTAAGCCGCCTACTCCTGACGCTTGTTTCCATGGCAAATCACTCGCACAGGCTCCGTCCAGAAGGAGCCTTGGGCGCCAAGGTTTAACCGAGACGCCGTCGGACACAGGGAGCCAACTTTGCCGAAATTGGCTTCAAATGCGCCATACGCAGGGCGATCGAGTGAAGGCCTTCCTCATCCTTGAGGAGCCATGGCGACAGGACGCCACTTCCCTTTTTCATAACGGCCGCCCTGGCCGCCGCCTTGCGCCGCTGGCGCGCAGCGCCTATCACCCTCCCCCATGACTTCCGCCAGCGACTTCACGCCAAAATCCGAGTTTCTCCGCACGCTGATCGCGCGCGGCTTCGTGCATCAGTGCTCGGACTTCGCCGGGCTGGACGAGAAGGCGCTGGCCGGGGGGCTTCCCGCCTATATCGGCTTCGACTGCACCGCGCCCTCGCTCCATGTCGGCTCGCTCCTGCCGATCATGATGCTCGCCTGGCTCCAGCGCACGGGCGGCAAGCCTCTGCCGCTCATGGGCGGCGGCACGACCCGGGTCGGCGACCCGTCCGGCAAGGACGAGAGCCGCAGGCTGCTCACCGTCGAACAGATCGACTCGAACAAGGCCTCGATCAAGCGCGTCTTCGAGCGCTTTCTCACTTTCGGCGACGGTCCGGCCGACGCGCTGATGCTCGACAACGCCGACTGGCTCGCGGGACTGAACTACATCGACTTCCTGCGCGACGTCGGCAGGCATTTCTCGGTCAACCGCATGCTGACCATGGACTCGGTGAAGCTGCGGCTCGAGCGCGAGCACGAGCTTTCCTTCATCGAGTTCAATTACATGTGCCTGCAGGCCTATGACTTTGTTGAGATCAACCGCCGCCATGGCGCGCTGCTGCAAATGGGCGGCTCCGACCAATGGGGCAATATCGTCACCGGCCTCGATCTCGGCCGCCGTATGGGGACGCCGCAGCTCTATGCGCTGACCTCGCCGCTGCTCACAACGGCCTCCGGCGCCAAGATGGGCAAGACGGCGGCGGGCGCCGTCTGGCTCAACGCCGACATGCTGTCGCCCTATGACTACTGGCAATATTGGCGCAACACCGAAGACGCCGACGTGGCGCGCTTCCTCAAGCTCTTCACCTTCCTGTCAATGGACGAGGTCGCTCGCCTTGCCGCGCTCGAGGGCGCTGAGATCAACGAGGCCAAGAAGACTCTCGCGACCGAGGCGACGGCGCTGATTCATGGCCGCGAGGCCGCCGAGCGGGCCGCCGAGACCGCCCGCCGCACCTTCGAGGAAGGCGCACTGGCGCTGTCCCTGCCGAAAGTGACGGTTTCAGCGGACGAAATCGCCGCCGGCCTCGGCGTTCTGGCGGCTTTCGTGAAGGCCGGTCTCGTCGCCTCGACCGGCGAAGCGCGCCGTCAGATCAAGGGCGGCGGGCTGAAAGTCAATGACGCGGCGGTGACGGACGAGCGCGGGACGCTCTCAGAGAAGGACTTCGAAACGGACGGCGTCGCCAAGCTGTCGCTCGGGAAAAAGAGGCATGTGTTGTTGGAGCGGGGTTGAGGTCGCGGAAAGCAGATATTAGAGTAAACATTCTAATGAAAGACGCTATGACCACGCTTAAGCTGACCTCGATTGGCGACTCGACCGGCGTTATCATTCCCAAGGAAATGCTTGCGCGGATGAAGGTCGAGAAGGGCGACTTGCTATACGTTACCGAGGCGCCCGACGGCAGTTATCGCCTGACGCCTTACGACCCGCTTTTCGCCAGGAAAATGGATAGGGCGGAAGACATCATGCGGCGATATCGCAATACGCTGCATGTGCTGGCCAAATGAATGGCGCCGAGCCGAACTGGATCGACGATCGCGACGTTCTTGTGCTTCACGACCGATTACTTGTCCTGCATGGCGGCGCCGCAGGCGTACGAGATGAAGGGCTGCTCAAATCCGCGACGGCCCGCGCGAGACAGATGTTCGCTTATGACGGAAACGCCGACATTGCAGATATGGCCGGCGCCTATACAGCTGGAATTGTGCAAAACCATCCGTTTATCGATGGCAATAAACGCACGGGCTTCCTCGTTGGCGTGCTCTTCCTCGAACTGAACGGCTATGCTTTCAGCGCAACGGAAGAAGCAGCCGCCGATGCCGTCCTGACGCTCGCCGCAGGCCTGAGCGATCAGGCCGCTTATACCGCCTATCTTCGTCGGAATTCCGTCCCCGAATAGCCCTACCGCCCATCCGGCGCCCGCGCCGTCCCATCCAGCACGCCCATGATCTTGCGCATCAGGCCCGGGGCGATGGCGGATAGCGGGTTGACGTTGACCACAGGCGACGCAAGAGAGCCCGTCACCCGATAATTCAGCGCGAAAATTCCCTCATGCTGGCCGCCCGTGATGACGAGTCCCACGACCGGAATATTCGACAGCAGGCTGTTCAGCGCATAGGCGGGCACGTAGGAGCCCGAGAGATCGAGCCGGTCGCGCGGGAAATCAATATAGCCGTCGAAAGTCAGGCCGATCTCCGGACCCGACATGACTCCTTCCCGCACGGATAGCCGCCCGCCCGCCCAGGTGAAATTGGATTGCAGCCGGCCGACCCGCACCGAGTCGGGGTCGAAGCGCATGACGCCTCTGTCGTCGGCGCGCGAGGAGCCGCCCTGCGCCATGAGCTGGCGCATGGTCGGCTCGCCCTTCACGTAGAAATCGCGAATGCTGAGCGCCCCGTCGGCGCGGCCCTGCCCGACGGTGAAATTGGCGTTCAGCACGCCATTTTCCATTTTCCGGTAGAGGTCGACGAAGCCGAGAAGCGAACCGGCGTCATTAGTCGAAATCTCGATCTGCTGCCCCCCGCTTTGCCCGCGCATCATCGCGACGGCGAGCTGCTCACGACCGAAATTGCCGGTGAGCGAGACGGCCCGCGCGCGTCCGCCCCGGCTCTCATATTTGAAGTCCACATTCGACAGGATCTGCTTGCCGTGTCCGGTGACGATCGGCGCCTTGAAGTCAACGTCCACATCGTCGCCGGCGCTTTTTCCGCCCCCGGCTTTCTCGCCGCCGCCCCCGCCCGAGCGGAGAAGCGAGCCGAGCATGGGCCGCGCGTCGAAATTGGCCCCGCGCACCGAAATCTTCAGCGCCTCGCCGGAACGCGAGACATCGAGCCGCATATCGTCGCCGGGAGAAAGTCGGACTGGCGCGAGCCTCGCGGCGCGGAAGGCCCCGTCCTTGCCGAATTCGATGACTCCTTGCGCCTGCATGGACCCCGCGTCGAAATTGAACTGCTCGAGCGCAATTCCTTCGCCGCGCTTATTGAGCATGAAGGAGGCTTTCGCCGGCCGGCCGGCCGGCTTGGACACGCCGGGAAGCGGATTGTCGAAGCCCGTGCGCGTGAGATCCAGATCGATATGCGTGTTGATGTCCTCGGCCGGCAGAGGGGTTCGGATAATCGCCGCCACAGGCCCGGCGACCCCCGAAATGGCGTAGCCCGCGCGCTGGCGCGCCGCCTCGTCGAATGTAAAAGTCAGTTGCGCCTGAGCGGGTCCCTTGTCGCCAAAGCCGCGTTTCACGTCGAGCGTCGCCGGCGCGCCGTAGATGCGGCCCGAACCGGAGACCCGAAGCCCGCTGCGATCTGCGATGACCCGCAATGTCGCGCCCTCGAGCCGCTCCTTGCCGATCAGCTTTTCGATGACGAGATTGCTCGCCGTCGCGTCGATGGAGAATGTCGTCGCCTCGTCGCGCGCGTTGTCGCCGATTTCAAAATCGATTCTCAGCCTGCCGTCGATCTGTCCCCTGATCGTCCCAGGCTCCACCGGTATCGAGGCGTGGGACGACACGCTCGGCAGCGAGAGAAGGTCCGCGACCGCCTCCACGCTGCCGGCCACGCGCATATCGAGCACGGCGGGCGTCGGCCGCAGCGCATTGTCGGCGACGACGAAGCGCGCGTCCGAAATCGTCAGACGCCGCCCCGGCCCGGTCTCCAGCGCGCCGGTAGCCGTGTCGAAAGAGGCGGTGCGACCCGTAATGTGAAGACGGCCGGAGACGCCGGTCAGCGGCCCCATGCCGTCGAGCACGCCGACCACAGTCCCGTTGACGACCTCGCCGAAAGCTTCCAGCGACTCGTCCGCCGGCGGGCGGCCATAGCGCATCGCCGTGAGCGCCGCTTCGTCGAACGAGCCCGAATAATGCGCGTGCTTCAAGACGCCGGCCGGGACGTGGTCGACAAACCATGCGCGCACCGGGGCGACGACATGGGTCGGCCAAAGCCTGCCGAGCGCGCGGATTTGCGTGTCGTCGACATCGAGCGTGTAGGAGACGTTGGTTCCGCCGCGATAATTCAGCGCGCCGCTCGCCGCGACGCGCACCTCGGGTCCCGAGAAAACGAAGCGATCGAAAAGGACCCGTCCCTGACCGTGCATCAGGCGCGCATCCAGCCCGCCCTCCTCGATCCGCACTATCTTCTCGCCGGCGCGCTCCGGAGCCGCTTCCGTTGGTTTCACGAGGCGAAGCGAAAATTTCCAGGCGTCGGCGCCGGGGTCGGCGCCCGCGGGAAGCTCGGCCGGCGCGTCGGCCTCTCCCGCAAGAGCCATGTCGAAGCCGCCTGCCTTGAATTGCACCGGCGCGATGAGGAGCTTGCGGCCGCGCCGGTCCCAAGCCGCCTGCGCGGCGATGCGGTCGACCATCACCGGCTCGTGATCCGGATCCTCGAGCCGGAAAAAGCCCTTCCCAATCTCGAATCCGCCTTTGGCCTCAAGCACTTTGTCGTCGGGGCCGAGGGTGAAGCTCAGATCGAAGCCGAGCGGCGAATCCGTGTCGAACTGGGTCGTCCGGAATCCGCCTAATAGACATATCTCGTCGATCGAGAGATCGCGGACATGCGCGACGAATTGCCTTTGCTGGCCGGGCGCGCCCTTCGCGGCCGCCGTCGCCTTCCAGCGGCGCGACGGGCCGGCCGCGGAAAAGCTGAAACGCATCGCGCCGTCGCCTTTCGTCAGGCTGAGCGAAACGTCCTTGTAGGCGATGGTCCTGTCGATGGTGCGATCGTCGATCGTCAGACGCCCATGCTGCAAGCCGAGCTTGTCGAGCGCGCCGACGGGACTGTCGGGGCTTGTCGCAAGATCCATCACGGCGCGCAGCCCGGCGGCGGCGGTTTTCATCAAGGCGACGCGCTCGGGCGTGACCGCCGACGGCGCGGGATCGGGCGTGGGCCGCTCGATTTTCGGGGTGGCCACCGGATCGGCGCCGGCGGAGAAAGCGACGGAGCCGTCGGCCTGCAGGGAGAGACGCAAATCGAGATCGAGCACTTCGAGCCGGCGCGGCTGAACATGCCCGATGAGCAAGGACGGTAAGTCGAGGGAAAGTTCCGCGCGCGGCGCGGCCAATACGGCGCGCCCGCCGGATTTGACGACGATCCGGTCGACGGTGAGCGTCGGACCGTGATCGCTGTCGGCGAGCGATGCGCCGCCCAGATGGAAATCGAAGCGCCCGGCGAAGCGCTCGTCCAGCGCCGAGACGATCCGCGGCGCAAGCCAGGTAAGGTCGATCGGCCCCCGCGAGAGAAGCAGCAGGAACCCGCCGACCGCAAGGCAGGCGAGCGCCAGCGCGCCGAGGCTGAAAAAGCCCATGACGCGAATCATCCGCCGGGATCGGGCGCGACGCCGCCGCCGCGGCGGACGCAATGACGCCGCCGGCCGGTCGTCGCGAAGGTCGCGCCCACTCTGGTCGGTCAAAAATCCTCGCTTCGGGCCGTAAGACGTCAGGCGCCGAAAATTAGCGCATCCTGTCGAGCAGCGCACTTGCCCCTCGGCGCCGACTCTGCATTCTTTGCCGGGATTCTAAATGCGGTTGCGACGAAAGGAAGGCGTAATGGCGACGAAAGCGGCGACAACGAAACCCTCCGCCAGCAAATCCACAGAGAAAAAGCCCGCCCCTAAAGCGAAGGCCGAGAAACCAGCTCCGGCGAAGGCGCCGGCGCCGGCCGCGCCCGCGGTCGTCCTCGCGGAAGGCGATCCCGCGCCCGCCTTTTCGCTCCCGGGCGCCGGCGGGGCGACGCTGTCTCTCTCAGGGCTCGCGGGCAAGAAGCTGGTCCTCTATTTCTACCCCAAGGACGACACCTCGGGCTGCACCAAGGAGGCGATCGAGTTCAACGCCTTGCGCGACAAATTCGCCAAAGCGAAGACGGCGATTGTCGGCATGTCGCCGGATTCGGTGAAAAGTCACGACAAGTTCCGCGAGAAATACGAACTCGCCTTCCCGCTCGCCTCCGACGAGACGAAGGAGACTCTCGCCGCCTTTGGCGTCTGGGTCGAGAAAAGCATGTATGGCAGAAAATATATGGGGGTGGAGCGCGCGACCTTCCTCATCGGCGCCGACGGCAAGATCGCGAAGGTCTGGCGCAAGGTGAAAGTGCCCGGCCATGCCGAGGAAGTGCTGAAGGCGGCGGAGGCGCTCTGATCGGACGAAACCCTCCTTCCTCTCTCCTCGCGAGCGGAAAAAAAGATCTGGCTTCGAGCGAAGCGAGCCGAACTTTGCTCGAAGCCGGATATCAACTTGTCATTTGAGCGAGGCGGTCAGTTGTGTTCGTGCGCCGCCTCGGCCGGCGCCGAATCCGCCGGGGCCGGTCCGCCAGCCGCCTTTTTGGCGATGATCTTGGCGACGTCGTCCACGCCCTTCCTCGCCGCGGCGAGATCCGGCTTCAAAGCCAGCGCGGCCTCGTAATCCGACCTGGATTTTTCGTATTCCTTCTTGCCGCGCCAGGCGTTGGCGCGATCGAGAAGCGCTGTGGCGTTCTTCGGATCGGCCTTGGCGGCGGCGTCGAAATCGGCGAGCGCCTTGTCGAAATCGCCCTTGACGTAATAGCAGCCGCCGCGTCCGATCAGCGCCGGAACGAGCTTCGGGTCCCGCTTCAACGCGAGCGAATAATCCGCGATGGCGCGGTCATGGTCGCCCTTCGAGTGATAGTAATTTGCGCGGGCGGCCAGAGGCGCGGGCGATTTCTGCTCGTATTTCACCGCCGATTCGATATCCGCCAGCGCTTTTTCCGCCTCGCCCTTTACGCGCCAGATCGAGGCGCGGGCCATGAAGGCCGCGACATTCGCTTTATCCTTCTCGATGACCTTGCCGTAATCGGCCAGCGCCGCGTCGAGATCGCCCTTTGCGTGTTCGGCGGCGCCACGCGCGAGCAACACGACCGCGGAAGACGGATCGACCTCGAGCGCCTTGCCGTAATCCTCGATCGCGTGGCCAAAATCGCTCTTCGCCTGATAGGCGGCGGCGCGGTTCACATAGGCCGCGAGCAGATTATGCTTCGTTTCCTTCGCCCCGTCCGCGATCACCTGCGTGCAGCCGGCGATGCGTTCGTCGGGACTTGCGGAGCGGCAAAGCTTCCAGCTCGGACTGACGTCCCCTTCATGGGCCGCAAAGGCCGGAGCGCCCGGCGGAATGATCGAGAAAGCCGCGATTGCCGCCGCCGCGCGGATGACGCCGAGAAGATGGGAGGACATGTGCTGATGAGGCTCCGTGAAGGTAGAGTGGCGCGTCAACCCTACTCGTTTGGTCTACTTTCGCAACGTCAATCGCGCTGCATTTGCTTAAATCCCCGCGGCGGATACGCTTATGCGGGCTTGAGATTCGCCTGGAGGGCCGACCATGATCGTTTCAACCACCAATGAAATCGCGGGCTACCGCATTGTCCGCCACCTCGGACTTGTGCGCGGCATCACCGTCCGCTCACGCTCCGTCGTCGGAAATTTCTTCGGCGGCATACAGACGATTTTCGGAGGCAAGCTCTCGGTCTACGTCAATCTTGCCGAAGCCACGCGCCAGGAAGCTTTCGACCATATGTGCGAGCACGCGACCGAGGGCGGGGCGAACGCCATCGTCGGCATGCGCTACGACGCCAATGAAATCATGGACGGCGTTACCGAGGTGCTGGCCTACGGCACGGCTGTGATTGTCGAGCGCAACTAAGCGAAAAGGCTTCTTTGCGCGAGGGAATCTCGTTAAACTGGCGCTGATGACCCTTTTGACCACAACAGACGAACTGGCCGCCGTTTGCGAGCGCTTCTCGCGTCACCCCTTTGTGACCGTCGATACGGAATTTTTGCGTGAGACGACCTTCTGGCCCAAAGTCTGCGTAATCCAGATCGCCTCGCCGCAGGAGGCGGTGGCCATCGACACGCTCGCGGACAATATTGATTTATCGCCTTTTTTCGAGCTGATGGCCGATCCTCAGGTCGTGAAGGTTTTCCATGCCGCGCGGCAGGATCTCGAAATCATCTGGCGTTTGGCGCGGCTGATCCCGGCCCCCCTGTTCGACACTCAGGTGGCGGCCATGGTCTGCGGCTTCGGCGAGCAGGCCTCCTATCTGGAGCTCGTCAAGTCGATCACGCGGGCGAATCTCGACAAATCGTCGCGGTTCACCGACTGGTCCCGCCGGCCCCTCTCTCCTGCGCAGATTGACTATGCGATCGCGGACGTCACCCATTTGCGGGACATCTATGCGACGCTCCGCGCCCGGCTGGAAAAGTCCAACCGTCTCGACTGGCTCGCGGACGAGATGGAGACGCTTACGTCGCCGGCCACCTATGAGCAGCACCCGGAAAACGCCTGGGAGCGGCTCCGCCATCGCGCCCGCAAGCCGCGCGATCTCGCCGTGCTGATGGAGCTCGCCGCCTGGCGCGAAGCCGAGGCGCAGAGCCGCGACGTGCCGCGTTCGCGCGTGCTCAAGGACGACGTGCTCATCGAGGTGGCGCAGTCGGCCCCGCGCAGCCCCGAGGCGCTCGGCAATCTGCGGTCCTTCCCCAAAGGCATGGAGCGTTCGCGCGCCGGCGCCGACATCATCGCGGCTGTCGAGCGCGGAGTCGCGCGCGATCCGGAGAGCATTCCGAAAATCGAGCGCGAGCGGCGCGGTTCGAACGGCGCGACGGTCGAACTGCTCAAAGTGCTGCTGCGTCAGGTGACGGAGCAGTCCGGCGTGGCCGCCAAGATGATCGCGACCGTCGAAGATCTCGAGGCCATCGCCAATGACGACCGCGCGGACGTGCCGGCCCTCAGGGGTTGGCGGCGCGCCATCTTCGGAGAAAAGGCGCTGGAGCTGAAGCGCGGCCGGCTGGCCCTTGCGGTAGAGAACGGCAAGGTCGTCACTTTCGACTGGCATGACGCCGAGTCGCAAGCGGCCAGCGCGCCCATCCGCGCCGAACCGCCTGTCGCGGCGAGCGCCGACGCGCCCGTTAATTCGCCAGCCGAAGCGTCCGCCTCGGGCTGACATCTCCAATCGAAGCCCCAAATAGCCTTCCGCGGCCGCCGCTCGCCGGCGGCCGCGCGGACGGATCGCGGCCTGCGACAATACAGCGCGACAGTCCGAAGGCGTTCGGTCTGATGGACTCTGAGCCGCCTATTCTCTCAGCAGATTAATAGAATATTTCTATCATCTTTCCCTGGAGCCTGTTGTTCTGACACGGATTTCTTCTCTCTGATCAAAACATGAACATGAAATCCCGAGACGCGGCAAGCCGACCCCTTGAAGCCCGTCAGCGCCAGATTATAACGTTATAGATCAAAGCAATACATATTTTGTTTTGCAGCGCACTATTGATTTGCTGCAGTGCGATGTTACCTTTGCTTCAGCGAGCGGGAACGGCTCTCGGCCTGGTGGCCGGCGGCTGCCTGAGCGGCTTCACCGGCGCTCTGCCCGCCTCGTTTATAGAAGAAAGGAATAGACCATGAAAACACGGTATATCGCGACGGCGCTTTGCGGCGTCCTGGCCCTGGCGGCTGCGACGCCCGTGTCGGCCGCAGACTCCTGGTCCGAAACGACGATGAAGCCGCTGGCGGCGACGAGTCTGGACGCGGGCGCCGCCCATGTCGTGAGCTACTTCCAGCAGATCGGCGGCGCCTGCCGCCTGACGATGATGATCGCCGATCAGGAGATGGAGACCAAAGGCGGCGCCCCGACCCGCGTGCAGATGACGGTCGAGCCCGGCCGCGCCGCCTATGTCGACGACGCAGACGGAAAATCGTCCCGCTTCACCTGCCTTTACGGCGCCGAGGCGATGAATGTGACGCGCATCGACCGCGTCGCCCTCGCCCGGTAATTTCCGCTCTGCGCCGTCAAACAGGCGGCGGCGCGGCCGAGAGTCCGAGTTTGGCCGCGACGCCACGGGAAGAGTCGAGCACATCCGCCAGCGTGTAACGGTCGAGCACCACGAACAGCGCGCGCAGCGATTCGTCAAAGACGTTCTGAAGGCCGCAGGCCCCGAAGATCACACAGCCGTTCTGTCCGGCCCCAAGGCAGTGCGCCGCGGCGAATTCCGGCTCGAAGAGCCTCAACAATCCGCCGATGGTCACCTCCGCCGGCGAAACGGCGAGACGCAATCCGCCGCTCCGGCCCCTGGTGGCCCGCACCAGATTCAGCCGCCCCATCTCCTGCACCACTTTCCGCAAATGGTGCTCCGAAGCGCCGAAAGCGGCGGCGATTTGCGGGATCGTGGCGCCATCGCTTTTAGCGACTCCCAAGAAAATCAATGTTCTGAAGCAAAGGTCGGCATGTGTCGTCAAGCGCATCTGTGGCTCTATGCGAAGTTTCAGGATGGCGTATAAAGAAGTATCAGAAATACTTCTTTAGGGAGAAAACGCCATGGCGAACCTGTATGAACGTATTGGAGGCGAAGGCGCGGTCAACGCCGCGGTTGACCTGTTCTATCGTTACGTCCTTTCGGACGGGCGGATCGCGCGCTTTTTTGAGGGCGTGGACATGGATGACCAGATCGCCAAGCAGAAATCCTTCCTCACCATGGCCTTCGGCGGCCCCAACAATTATTCCGGCCTCGACATGCGCAACGCGCACAAGAAGCTGGTCGCGAAGGGGCTCAACGACTCGCATGTTGATGCGGTGCTCGAAAATCTCGGCCGCACCCTGCACCAGCTCGGCGTCGGCGAACCGGAGGTCAAGGAAGTGCTCGCGCTGGCCGACTCCGTCCGCGGCGACGTGCTGAACCGTTGAGCCTGCTCATCTATAAGGATCGCCCGGTCGACATCGCGCCGGGCGAAACCGTTCTCGACGCCCTGCTGCGCGCGGGCGTCGAGGCGCCCTATTCCTGTCGCGCCGGCAATTGCCAGACCTGCCTGCACCGCGCTGTCGAGGGCGCGCCCCCGGCGGAGTCGCAACGGGGCCTGACTGAGGCGCAAAAGGCGCTCGGTTTCTTCTTGCCCTGCATTTGCACGCCGAAGGCCCCGCTCGCCATCGCGCCTCCGGACGACGCTGGCGCCGCGGTCGAAGCGACGGTCAGGGAAATCGCGCCGCTCTCCCACGATATCGTTCGGCTGCGAATCGAGACCTCGGATTTCGCCTATCGGCCGGGGCAGTTTCTCGAGCTGATCGCGGCGGAAGATCTCAAGCGCCATTATTCGCTCGCGAGCCATCCCGAGGAAGATCCGTTTCTTGAACTGCATATCAGGCTGCACGCCGGCGGCCGCATGAGCCGGCATGTGCGGGAAATCCTCGCGCCCGGCCATAAACTCCAAATCGCCGGACCGCGCGGAACATGCTTCTATGAAGGAGTCGAAAAGGATCAGCCGCTGATCCTGATCGGAGCCGGAACCGGCCTGGCGCCGCTTTACGGCGTGCTGCGCGACGCGTTGCGAAAAGAGCATCGCGGGCCGATCCGGCTTTATCACGGCGCGCGCGAGCGCAAGGGGCTCTATCTGATGGATGAATTGGCCGCGCTGGCGAAGACGCGCGACAATGTCGACTATCTTCCCGCGACGCTCGACTCGGGCGGCGACATCGCCGCGCTGGCGCTCGAAGCCGAAAAATCGCGGGCGGCGCATTCAGCGTTCTTTCTCTGCGGCGGGGAAGCGCTCGTCAAAAGGCTGAAGCGCGATTTCTTCATGAGCGGCGCGAGTATGAAGGCCATACGCTCGGACGTGTTTACGCCAGCGGGTAAGTCCGAGCCCGCCTATCCATCATTGCGAGGAGCGAAAGCGACAAGCAATCCAGGGCCGTGATGAGGCTCTGGATTGCGTCGCTTCGCTCGCAATGACGGACAGACCCATGGAGAAAGGCGTCACGTCCCTACTCCGCCTCCTCCCGCTCCGCCTCCAGCAGCTTCGCCCGCGCTTCCGCCGCCTCGCGCTGGCGGTTCCACATGCCCGCATAGTGACCCTTAAGCGCGAGCAGCTCGGCGTGGCGGCCGCGCTCGACGACTCGGCCATGGTCGAGGAAGAGGATTTCGTCGGCGTCGACCACCGTCGACAAGCGATGCGCGATCACGAGCGTGGTGCGCCCCTTGGCGACGCGGCGCAGCGCTTCCTGGATTTCATGCTCCGTGAAGCTGTCCAGCGCCGATGTCGCCTCGTCCAGAATCAGGATCGGCGGCCCCTTCAGGATTGTGCGCGCAATGGCGACGCGCTGCTTCTCGCCGCCGGACAGCTTCAACCCGCGTTCGCCGACTTGCGCCTCGTAGCCACCCGGCACGCTTCGGATGAAGCCGTCGATCTGCGCTAAGCGCGCGGCCTCGCGCACCTCTTCATCGGTCGCGTCCCAGCGGCCATAACGAATATTGTAGCCGATCGTATCGTTGAACAGCACCGTATCCTGCGGCACCATGCCGATCGCGGCGCGCAGGCTCGTCTGCGTCACGTCGAGAATATTCTGCCCGTCGATCGTGATGCGCCCGCCCTGCGGCTCGTAAAAGCGGAACATCAGTCGCGAAATGGTGGACTTGCCCGCCCCCGACGGACCAACGATGGCGATGGTCTGGCCAGGCTCGGCTTGGAAACTGACGCCTTTCAGGATCGAGCGGTCCGGGTCGTAATGGAAGCGCACGTCGTCGAAGACGATGCGCCCTTCGCGCACGACGAGCGGCTTGGCGTCCGGCTTGTCGGAAATCTCCGGGTGCTGCGAAAGAATGCCGAACATCGTCTCGATGTCGATGATCGCCTGCCGCACCTCGCGATAGAAGGTACCCATGAAATTCAAAGGCTGCGCGAGCTGAATCATCATCGCGTTGATGAGCACGAAATCGCCGATCGTATTTCGACCTTCGCGAACGCCATAGACGCACATCACCATCATGATCGTGACGCCGATGATGTAGATGACGGTCTGGCCGGCGTTCAGAATGGCGAGCGACACATAGGAATGGGTCGACGCCATTTCGTAGAAGGCCATCGACTTGTCGTAACGCTCCGACTCGCGCCGCTCCGCGGAAAAATATTTCACCGTCTCGTAATTGAGCAGACTGTCGATCGCCTTCTGGTTCGCGTCCGTGTCGCTTTCATTCATCTTGCGGCGGATCGCGATGCGCCAGTTGGTGGCGAGCGTCGTATAGGCGAAATAAGCGCCGAGAGTCAGGATGAGGACGACGCCGTAGCGCCAGTCGAATTGATAAAGAAAGACGCCCAGCACGAGCGCCATTTCGAACGCCGTCGGCGCGCCGGTGGACATCACGAGGCGCGCGAGCGTCTCGATGGCGTTGCGGCCGCGCTCCAGAACGCGCGTGAGCCCGCCGGTCTTGCGGCTGATATGGAAGCGCAGCGACAATTCATGCATATGCACGAAGAGATCCGTTGCGAGCCGCCGCACGGCGTGCATCGCCACCGCCGCGAAAATGCCGTCTCGCGCCTGCATGAGAATGACGGAGGTGATCCGGATAGCGCCCATCAGCAGCGTGAAGCCCACTGCGCCGAAACCGATGGCCGTCGCGACGCCTGCTCCGCTTTCCGCCAGCGCATCGGTCGCCCATTTGAAGGCGTAGGGCGTCATCGCATTGAAGAGCTTGCTGACGATCAGCAGCACGAAGACGAAGGCGACCCGCCGCTCGAGATCGGCGCGTCCGCGCGGCCAGATATAAGGCCACAAACGGCGAATCGTCTCGAGGAGGGAGGCTTCGGAAAGGGAAGCGTCTTGCGGTCCGGGCGAAGAGCCCGGATCGCGTTGGCCAATTCTGAGCATTCGGGGTCCGGCGATGACTGAAAGGGCGCCTCGGCGAGGAGGCCTCAGGCGTCATATAAGACCTTTAGCTTTCATGCGCACCCCGCTTGACGGGAGAGCCAAGGGCGCCAGTTGACGGAAGAGACTTATGCAGAAAATCAAGAACATTTGCGTCTACTGCGGCTCCGCCGAGGGAGACGACCCGCGCTACGCCGCAGCCGCCGAGAGTTTTGGAAAAGCGCTCGCCAGAGCGGATATTGGACTCGTCTTCGGCGGCGGCTCCTGCGGATTGATGGGGGTCGTGGCGCGTTCGACGCTCAATGCGGGCGGACGCGTGACGGGCATCATTCCCAGCTTTCTCGATGAGCGCGAAATCGCCCTTCAGGGGATCACGGATCTTATCCTCGTCGAGGACATGCACACGCGAAAGCGGCTCATGTTCGAAAAGTCCGACGCCTTCGTCGCGCTTCCCGGCGGCGTCGGCACGTTGGAGGAGCTGACCGAACAGCTCACCTGGGTTCAACTCGGGCGCCACACGAAGCCGCTCGTCATCGCGGATATCGCCGGCTTCTGGCGCCCGCTGCTGACGCTCTTCGCCCATATGCACAATTCGGGTTTCATCCGCGAAGGATATGACGTGCGTTACATGGTGGCGGAGCGCGTCGAGGACATACTGCCGATGATCCTGACGACCGCGCGGCGGACTCCGGAGATCGCGGAGACGGCGGTGACTGAAAGGATGTGACCGTCGCCGCCTTGCGACGCATGACGCGACGGGACTGACGCAACGGGACTGGCGCAACGGGACCAGCGCGGCGGGACCAATGAGGCTAGGACGCGACCACCGGCGCGCTTATTTCTGCGTCCACATAACATAAATCTTGTAGGACCAAGTAATCTGCCCATTTGTCGCAGCGTCAGTGGTCCTTTTGCTTGCGCCCATCCTCGCGCAACTTCGTTGCGTCAACGAGACGGCTCCCCCTGTTGCCTTGTTGGCGAGCGATGGCCGGGTCGCGAGGCCGTGTCGGCCTGGCCGTCGCTCTCTCATCGGCGACGGGGGACCGGATCGGAACAAGGCAATGGGAGGAAAAAATGGCTGTTAACGTTCATGGCGGCGGCGAGATCGGGAAAATCCTGCTCTATATCGCCGGCTTTGTCGGATTCGTGATCGTCGCGCTCACCTGGGTTCCCGAATGGATTTCGCCTGACAGCGCCAACATCACCGGCAATACGGGCACGACCGCGCGCATGATTCAGTAAGCGCGCCGCGCGGCGTTCCGGGACCCGATCCCCCGGAACGCCGTCAGTCACAACGCTGGTGAATTTCACGACATAGCCAGTTGCAAAGCCAGATCGATTGTTGCATAAGACCGCTCGTGACGGCGACGCGACGCGCAGCGCCGAAGCGTATAACGGATGCGGGTGTAGCTCAGGGGTAGAGCACAACCTTGCCAAGGTTGGGGTCGAGGGTTCGAATCCCTTCGCCCGCTCCAAAT
Source organism: Methylocystis parvus OBBP (assembly GCF_027571405.1). Taxonomy (GTDB): domain Bacteria; phylum Pseudomonadota; class Alphaproteobacteria; order Rhizobiales; family Beijerinckiaceae; genus Methylocystis; species Methylocystis parva. The sequence goes on along the minus strand of NZ_CP092968.1, from coordinate 374,323 downwards.
GAAGCTCCGCGATAACCCCAAAGCGGAGGTCGGGGTTCGATGCTGATTACGCGCGCCCCCGCGAAGATCAATCTCACGCTCCATATAACCGGTCGCCGGACCGACGGCTATCACGCCCTCGAAAGCCTTGTGGTTTTCACCGGCGCTGGCGATACGCTCTCTCTCGCGCCCGGTCCCGTCCTTTCCCTCGACATTTCCGGACCGACCGCGCCGGCGGCCGGCGATGGAGACGACAATCTCGTGCTGCGGGCGTCGCGCGATCTCGCCGATCGAATCAAGGGGCTGACGCTGGGCGCCTTTCGTCTGGAGAAGCGTCTGCCCGTCGCGGCGGGGATTGGCGGCGGATCGTCCGACGCCGCGGCCGCGCTGCGGCTGCTCGCTCAGGCCAATGGGCTGGCGCCGGAGGATGCGCGCCTTTACGAAGCCGCGCGCGCAACGGGCGCCGACGTTCCCGTCTGTCTCGCCGGACGGGCGCGAATGATGCGCGGCGCCGGCGAATCGCTCGGCCCGCTGCTGCGCCTTCCCGTCTTGCCGGCCGTGCTGATCAATCCCGGCGTCCCGGTCGAGACGCGGCTCATCTTCCAGAAGCTCGGCCTGCAGCCTGGACAGAATGTCGAGAGCCCGCAGCATCCCGACATTGGAAGCGGCGCGCCGCCCGTGGAGTTTCTCGCCGACGTCGCCAAGGGTCGCAACGATCTCGAAGACGCCGCCTGCCTGCAGGCCCCCGTCATCGTCGACGTCCTGGCGGTGCTGCGCGGCGCGCGCGGCTGCCGGCTCGCCCGCATGTCGGGCTCGGGCGCGACCTGCTTCGCAATCTTCTCGACGCCCCGCGCCGCCGCGACGGCCGCGCGGGCGATTCGTCTCCAGCGCCCCGAATGGTGGGTGAAGACGGCGGCGCTGCGATGAGCCGCCGGCCGCCGCCAAAAGATCGAGCGGGCGACAAGCGCAAGCGCGACGAACGCCCCAAAGGGCGCCCGCAGGAGCCGCGCGAGCGCAGCCGGAACGAGCCGCCGAAAGGCCCGTTTCGCGGCCCTTCTCCCGAAGTCGTGACGCTTTATGGCGCGCATGCGGTGCGGGAGGCGCTGAAGGGCGGGCGCCGCAAGCTGCTGGCGCTCTATGCAACCGACAACGCCCTGCCCCGCATCGCCGATCTGGCGCAGGCCGCCGGGCTCGAACCGAAACTGGCGGACGCGCGCGACCTCTCGCGCCATCTCGGCGAAGAGGCGGTGCATCAGGGGCTTCTGCTGGAGGCGCGTCCGCTCCCCGAGGCGGACGTCTCCGACATCGAGTCGAAGAGCGGCCTCGTGCTCGCGCTCGATCAGGTCACGGATCCGCATAATGTCGGCGCCATTTTGCGCACGGCCTGCGCCTTCGGCGTGGACGCGCTGATCGTGACCGAGCGCCACAGTCCGGAATTCACAGGCGTCCTCGCCAAGGCCGCGTCCGGCGCGCTGGAGCATGTGACGATTGTGTCGGTCGTCAATCTCTCCCGCGCTTTGGACGAGCTGCGCGAGCGCGGCTACAGCGTCGTCGGCCTCGATTCCGAGGGCGCGGAGCCCATCGAAACGATTCCGCTTTCAAAGCCTTTGGCCTTGGTGCTCGGCGCGGAAGGCAAAGGCCTGCGCCGCCTGACGCGCGAGCGCTGCGACCTCGTCGCCCGCCTCGCCCTCCCCGGCCCGATCAAAAGCCTCAACGTCTCCAACGCCTGCGCGGCGACGCTCGCCACCGTCCAAATACGCCTCGGCGCGCCCAAGGATTGACCTCGCGCGCGCCTTGGATGATTAGTTGAATCGTGGGATAGCCGGTTTAGCTCAGCTGGTAGAGCAACTGATTTGTAATCAGTAGGTCGGGGGTTCGAATCCCTCAACCGGCACCAATCAATTCGACGTTCCCTTCGACGCCAAAGGCGCCCCGGCGCATGTTTTGGGGGCCATGCGCCGGGGCGCCTCTCGAGCCAATCCTTCGACTGCGCCCTGAGCGTTTATAGCCAAGCTTTCGTAAGCTATCCCTACCCGCTTCATTAAAGAGCGCCGCAAATGCGCGGCGGCGCGTCGCGGCCAAGATCACGGGGTTACAAGATCACAGGGTTACCGGAATCTCTATCTCGAACGCCCTTAACGCCGGGAAACGCTCACAAACGCTCAAGATTTCGTCTCTATGTATGGATTGCAGCTTGTCCCGCTGCTCCGTTTGGACGCAGATCATCTTGTTTATTCCCTCAAAGCTCCTTCGCGCATTTTCCGGCGACCGGCGCGGCAATGTCGGGATCATTTTCGCGCTCTCGCTTGTGCCGCTGCTGGGCATTTCCGGCATTGCGATCGATTACGGCATGATGGGCGTCTATAGGGGCAAGCTTCAGGCCGCGGCCGACACCGGCGCGCTTCAGGCAGGCAGGGAGCTCCGCCTTGCGCAGATGGGGTCCGCCGACTCCGTCCTTTCCATTGCCCGGAATTATGCGCTGTCGTCGCTGAACGGCGCGGACGGCCTCCTCAGCAACGCCGCCGTCGACGCGGCGCTCTCCAACGGCAAGACGGTCATCACAGTCTCGGTCACCGCGACCTACACGCCGTTGCTGTTCAAATCTCCGAGAGTGCAGTTGAGCGCCAAGGCGAGCGCCTCCGCCGTCGGCTACCCGATTTGCGCCCTGGCGCTGGAGCCGGCGGCGGCCAAAACCGTTTACGCTCAAACGCAAGCCCAAGTGACCGCGCAGTTCTGCGCGGTGCAGGCCAACTCCAAGGATCCGCACGCCATTTATACGCATGGCGCGGCGCAGCTCTCGGCCGGCGCCATTTGCTCGAGCGGCGGCGTCAAGGGCAAGTTCGCGCCGAAGCCGATCACCGATTGTCCTGTCGTACAGGATCCCCTCGCCTCTCGGCCCGCGCCGAGCGTAGGAGCCTGCGCCCATACGAACCAGATTGTGAGCGGCGGCACGCTGACGCTGATGCCGGGCGTCTATTGCGGCGGTCTCCACGTGACGGCGGGAGCGTCCGTCACGCTCTCGCCCGGCGTCTACGTCATGAGCGGCGGACCGCTCAAGGTCGATGGCGGTTCGAGCTTCACGACCAACGGCGCCGGCATTTTCCTGACCGGCGCCGGCGCGACGCTCTGGTTCGGGCAAGACACCACGATCAATCTCACCGCGCCGACCAGCGGTCCCCTGGCGGGCCTTCTCTTTTATGAGGACCGGGACGCGCCGGCGGGACAGGCCCATTACATCTACAGCGACAACGCGCCGACTTTGCACGGCACGATCTATCTGCCGAAGAACCAGCTCTATGTCGAAACGAGCAAGGACGTCTCCAGGGCCTCGGCCTTCACGATCGTCGTCGCCAATTCCCTATTTGTGAGCAAGGCGTCGAATCTGATCCTCAACTCCAATTACAAATCATCCGACATCCCCGTGCCCGGGGGTCTGAACCCGGGCTATGTTTATTTAAAGAATTAGCTTCGCCAAGAACCTGCCGGAGGGCGGGCGCGAGGCCCTCAATAAGTCTCAATAAGTCTTGTACACCCGGCGTCCTTCGATCATCTCGGCCGCGCCGACCAGCTTCCCGTCGGGACCATTGAAATAAGTCACGCCGCCGATCTTCGTCACGCTGCCGATCGGCCGGCCTCTTGCGTCGAAGAACTCCTGCGTGTCGCTATTTTCCGTTGATTTCGGCGCGACGCTTTCCCCCGCGGGTTCGGCGCGGGCCGGCGCGAGGGCGGCGAGAAACAGGGCGACGGTGAGAAATCTCCTCATGCTGCGAAACCTCCGATCTCGACGGTCGAGACTGGAACGCAATCGTCGGGCCAACGATTTTTAGTGAAAAATTAATACTTTCGAGGCGTCGCCGCGCAATATGCGCCTGAGAAATGTGCAGCCGCAAAAAGCTTGGGCGCCCGCAGGCGCCCAAAAAATAACGGCGCCAAGCGGCGCGCGTGGGTTAACGCAAACATTCTCCGCGCTGCGCCCATTCCGCCGTCTGAGCGTCGGCGGGCGTGGCGCCGGTGGCGTTGCAGGCTCTGAAGACGTCGCCTCGCGGCCCCATCGAGACCCCGGCCGGAAACTGCTCGACAGAAAGGTAAGAGCCCGAGTCGAGCGATCCGGAAATCTGCGCCTTGGCCGCCTTGACGGCGGGGCTCGTCGCGGAAGGCTGCGCGGACGGCAGATGATACCAGCGGGCGGCCGTCGTCAGATTGCACTCGCCTTGCGCCAGACTCTTCGAACAAACCAAAATCCAGGTCTGCATGCCGCCTTTCGCGAGCGCCGCTCCGGCGCCCGCTAACAGCAACGTCCCGACGAAGACAATCCTTTTCATGATCCGCGCGCCTCTGCTGCAACGATTCGATCGGACGACTCTAAAGCGAAAATACGGGCTGCAAGATGAAGCCCGGCGCCCGCGCTCGACCAATCCATCCCGCTACGAAGCTTCGCCGATTCAGAAATGTTGATCTTTCTTGCCCGCCGCGACGAGCGCCCGCGCGCGGTCGACCGCCTCGGGATGAGATTTTTCGAGCGCGCTCACGAGCGCCTCCAGCGACTCGATATGATCGATCGCTTCTTCGAGAGCGTCCGCGAAGCTTTGCAATTTGATGATCAGGCTTTCCTGCACCGGGGTCTCCAGCCGTCCATGAGGCCCGCGACTCATGGACGCGCGCGCTAATGGCGTATTGAATCGCTTGCGGACCTTCTCCACCCTAAACCGGCATGATCAGACCGCCAATCGCCAACGCCGTCCTCTTCTCGCTGCTCTTCGCCGTGATCGCCGGCGCGGCGGTCGTCATCGTCGGCTGAGTCGTCTTCCCCACCCCGCCTCGCCTCTAACCCGGTCGTAACCACGCTCGCGGACGCGGCTTGCGAAGGTTCGGCCGCGCGCACATATGCTGGCGGTTGAGAAGATTTGGGAGGAGTTGCAATGCGTAAAATTCTCATGATCCCGCTTTTCGTCGCCGCCGCCTCGCCGGCCTTCGCGCAGGGCACAGCGCAGGAGCGGTCCGCCTGCATGGGCGACGCCGTACGCTTCTGCAGCTCGGATATTCCTTTCGTCTCCGAAATCGAGAGCTGCCTCGAAGGGAACATGTCCCGGCTGAGCTCCGCCTGTCGCGCTGAATTTGCGCCGACACGAACGACAAAGCTTCAGGAAGAGCATTTTTATCGCTGACGCGATGGAATTCCCGACGATAGATCCGCTGGTCGCCGCGGGCGTGCTCGCGTCGACCGCGGCGACGGACGCCGTCTACGTTTTCTTCAACGCGGCGGTGTCGACGCGCCGGCGCGTCGCGGCCGCGAGCTGGAGCAGCGCCTGGTATCTGCTCTCGGCCTTCGCCGTCATCAGCTACACCTCCAACTGGGTCTATGTCCTCTTCGCCGCCGCGGGCGCCTGGATCGGCGGCTTCGCCTCCGTCACCGCGCTCGACTATGTGGCGCCGCCACTAAAAAAGCGGACGGAGGAGGATCAGCGTCCCTGAAGCTCGAGCGAGCGCCCGTCGCAATGTTTGAGCTTGGCGAGGAGTAGAACTTTCTTCATCGGAACCTGCCACTGAGACTTTTGCGCTGGCGACGCCAACCCGGCTGCGAGGCCAACACGCAAACCGGACAGACTGCGGCGGTTGCCGAGCTTTCGGGCCCGCTCTATCCTCCGGAAGCATTTTCCGCCGGCCTTCAGCGCGAAAACAGGGCGCGTTCGTGTTTAGCGCTTCTCGAAAAGGATCTTCAAATGTCCAACACCTCGGAAGAGACGCCCGCCGAACCGCATAAGGAGGCCGCGAAGCCGCAGGAAAGCGAGTCCGAAGGGTCTTGGGTGGCCGCGATCGAGGAAGGCATAGAGGAGATCAAGACGCAATCGGCGGAAGTGCTCTTCGTCGACGTGCTGAAGATCGACCTTCCCTACATCATCATGCTGTCGATGGCCGTGATCGGCATCGGCCTCGTCACCTTCACCGGCGAACCGATCGGCTTTTATTGGGAGCTGCTGACGATCGTCTATTGCGCGCTCTGCATCTATGTCGGCTGGCGTCACGCCGGGACGCGGCCGGAGCAGATCAAGCTGGTCTGGACGCAAGTGCTGCACTGGGCGGCCTTCCTCGCCGCGATGTGGCTGATATACACGCCGACCATGCGCGCGCTGGTCGACGTCAACGCCACGGGCCTCAATCTCATGGTCTTGCTCGCACTCGGCACATTCGTCGCGGGCGTGCATGCGGAGGCATGGCAGATCTGCGTCGTCGGCCTGATTCTCGCGCTCTTCGTCCCGGCGATGGCGATCGTTCAGCGGTCCTCGCTTTTCATCATGGTCGCGCTTCTCGGCTTGATTTTCGTCGCGGTCAGCCTGTGGATGACCTTCCACGCGCAACGCCGCGAGAAGGGGGAAGAGGTCGCGTAAAAGCGATAGCGATCTCAAGAAAAAAGCGGCGCCCGAAGCGCCGCTTTTTTTGTTCACGCGCCGTCGCGACGCTTGCGCCTGCCTCAGCTCGCATGCGCGGAAAGCGCCGCGCGGATCGCTTCGTCCTTCGACTTTTCGAAAGAGGTCCGCAGCACGGTTCCGCCCGCGCCTTTCAATCCTTCGAGAACCTTGTCGGTCGTCATCTTGCGCACCAGCACGAAAAGCGCCGCGCCGCCGGGCGGGATGACCTCCGCAGCCTCCTTCATGAATTTGTCGTCGATGCCGAAATCGGTGAGCGCGCCCGAGACCGCTCCCGAAGCCGCGCCAAGCGCCGCGCCGGCGAGCGGCATCATGAAGATGAGACCGATCAGCGCGCCCCAAAACATTCCGGAAACGCCGCCGATCGCGGTTGTGTTGAAAAGCTGGTTGAGCTTGATATGGCCTTCGGCGTCTTTGACGGCGACGACGGCGTCGCCCATCTCGATCAAATATTCCTTCTGCATGTCGAACAGCTTTTGCCTGACAGCCTCGGCTTTCGCTTCCGAGGGAAAAGCGATGACGAGCAAATCATTCATGAGGACTCTCCCGATGTCGCCGCGACGTGATGGCGCGCCGCACTTCTCGATCTAGTCGAGCGGGATGAATTTACAATGCAAGCGCTGGCTTGAACGCGACCTGCGGAAGAAAAGAGAAAAGGCGTTTATCAAAAGCTTACCCGCGCGGCGCCGCTCATCTCGCGGCATCGGCGGGTAAAGAGACGTCCAGCTGGGAGACAGGACCAATCTCAAAAGCTTCTATTTCTCGCCCTGCAGCGGCTCTTGACGTGCGCCGGAACCCGGCGCGGCGCGGCGAACCAGAAGGCCAGGGGCGAAAGCAGCGACGCCGCTATGAGAAGATTGGCGATCATTGGCTTTGCCTCCGTTGTTTTAGTGGGCCGCCCGCGCCAAAGGGCGCGGGCGGCTTTGTCCGCGATTACTCGGTGAGGAGGGCGACGCCTTCCTTGCCGACCAGCGCATGGATGCGCATCAGGATCTGCAGAACCACGCCGAACACGCCCAGCGCCATCCAGCCGAAGAACACGAAGCCCCAATGCAGCGGAGCCACGAACAGCTCTTCCATGAACCAGAAGGTGTGGCCCCACTCGTTCAGGCCAACGTTCGGGATGATCATGAACGGGCCAATGGCCACGATCAGGAACGCCAGCGAGTAGCCATGAGCGAAATACGGAATGCGGGTCTTCGCATAGAAGAACGCGCCAACCGCGATCACCGAATAAATCGGGTAGCTCATGTAGAACTCGATGATGTGCGACGGCGTGAAGTCCGTGTCGCGAATCACCGTCATGTGCCAGGTGCCGTCCTGCTCCGTGAAGAACGACGCGCCCCAGTAAATGGCGATGCCGTAAACGACGAGCCACTGCACCAGAACGACCAGGCGGCGCATCTCTTCGCGCGGCGAAACCGCGTCGACGTTGCGGTCGCGCGTCTTCCACAGATAGCCGGCGAGGCCAAGGCCCGAAACCAGCTCAAGCGGGATCTCGGTCCAAAGGATCGACATCCAGTAGGTCTGGAACTCCGGCGCGAACGAATCAAGGCCGGCGCGCCAGCCATAGATCTGCTCGTAAATGCGCACGATCAGATAAAACGTGTTCAGCAGAGCCAAGCCAATCCACATGCCACGCAGATCGACTACGGACTCTACCTCAGCAGCTGCGCCAGCAGCTGCGCCAGCAGCTGCGCTAGTCGTCGAGCTCATTAGTCAACTCCTCCATATTGAGAGCTCTCGAGGGGTTTCCCCGAAGCTGTCGCATCATGCTTTCTATGCAGCCGGACAACAGTGACTTTGTCGCCAATATAGCGGCAAAAACCGCCATCGCCCGATGGGCGCAATCCGTTGATTTGGCGCTGCGACATTCCATTGATCGCCCAAAGAGAAAGGCCCGGCTCGCGCCGGGCCTTTCATCTTTCCTTGTTGGCCGCTCAGATCGGCTGCGGAGCGACGCCGCCGACATCCGGCTCTGGCGATCCGCCGGCGGTTGGGACGGCGGAGCCGCGCGGGGGCTGCGGGGCGGAGGAGCTGGTGTCCTCGCGCACCGGGCGCTTGCCCTGCAACAGACCCTTCATCTCCTCGCCCGTCAGCGTCTCGAACTCCAGGAGCCCGTTGGCGATGGTGTCGAGCTGCGCCCGCTTCTCGGTGAGGATCGCCCGGGCCTTGTCGTAAGCCTCCTGCACCAGACGACGCACCTCCGCGTCGATCGTCTGCTGCGTCTGCTCCGACAAAGTCTGCTGACGCCCCAGCGAATAGCCCAGGAACTGCTCCTGCTGCGGCTCCGCATAGGCCACCGTCCCCAGCTTGTCCGAAAAGCCGAGCTGCGTGATCATCGCCCGCGCCACCCGCGTGCATTGCTGGATGTCCGACGCCGCCCCGGACGTCACCTTGTCATGGCCGAAGATCAGCTCCTCCGCCACCCGGCCGCCCATCGCGATCGCCAGCATCGCCGTCAGCTGCTCATAGGTCTGCGACACCTGATCGCGCTCCGGCAGGCCCTGCACCATGCCCAGCGCCCGGCCGCGCGGGATGATCGTCGCCTTGTGGATCGGCATCGCCCCCGGAACCGTCAGCTGAACCAGCGCATGGCCGCCCTCGTGATAGGCCGTGAGCTTCTTCTCCTCCTCCGTCATGGAGAGGGTCCGGCGCTCCGCGCCCATCATGATCTTGTCGCGCGAATCCTCGAACTCCTGATTCGTGACGATCCGCTTCGAGCGCCGCGCCGCCAGCAGCGCCGCCTCGTTGACGAGGTTCATCAGATCCGCGCCCGAAAAGCCCGGCGTGCCGCGCGCCACCACCTTCAGGTCCACATCCGGCGCCAAAGGCACCTTGCGGGCGTGAACCTTGAGGATCTTCTCGCGGCCGATGAAGTCCGGGTTCGGCACGGTGATCTGGCGGTCGAAGCGGCCCGGCCGCATCAAAGCCGGGTCGAGCACGTCCGGACGGTTCGTCGCGGCGATGAGGATGATGCCCTCATTCGCCTCGAAGCCGTCCATCTCGACGAGCAACTGGTTCAGCGTCTGCTCGCGCTCGTCATTGCCGCCGCCGAGGCCGGCGCCGCGATGACGGCCGACCGCGTCGATCTCGTCGACGAAGATGATGCAGGGCGCGTTCTTCTTGGCCTGCTCGAACATGTCGCGCACGCGGCTCGCGCCGACGCCGACGAACATCTCGACGAAGTCGGAGCCCGAAATCGAGAAGAACGGCACCCCCGCCTCGCCGGCGATGGCGCGGGCGAGCAGCGTCTTGCCGGTGCCGGGCGGGCCGACCAGCAGCACGCCGCGCGGAATGCGCCCGCCAAGGCGCTGGAACTTGCCCGGATCGCGCAAAAACTCCACGATCTCCTGCAAATCCTCCTTCGCCTCGTCGACGCCGGCGACGTCCTCAAACGTCACCTTGCCGGCCATTTCGGTCAGCAGCTTGGCCTTGGATTTGCCGAAGCCCATCGCGCGGCCGCCGGCGCCGCCCTGCATCTGGCGCGCCATGTAAATCCACACGCCGATGAACAGCAGCAGCGGCAGACCGTTCACGAGCAGCGTCGACAGCCAGCCGGGATTGTCGCCCGCGGGCTTCGCGCTGATCTGAACCTTCTTCGCCTCCAGCTTCTGCACAAGCGACGGATCGTTCGGCGAATAGGTCGTGAATGTGCGGTTGTCGTTGAAGTGTCCCGAGATCTCGTTGCCGGCGATCGTCACGTCGTGCACGCGGCCTTCGTCGATCTGCACCAGCAGTTCACTGAAGGTAATTTCACGCGCAGGCGTGCGGGATTGCTGATGTTGGAACATGGCCAACAGGATTCCCGCGACGGCGACGAAGACGACCCAAGGCAAATATTTCTTCCAATTCGCCTTCATTTCCACCTCCTAGGGCGTGACCTCGCAGAAATTCTGACAACGTCATCGCTCGGATTACATCATTGGGCGGAGGACGGATGCCCTCGCCTTTTCCCAAGATGAGGTTGGGGTCATCCTAGGTCAGGATGGCGAAATAGCCAAATCGAGTCCATAATTCGCCAAAAAAAAGAATTCGGTGAGGAGGATGATCAAGATCGTCATCGTCGGATTGGACGGGTGTCTGGGGTCCGCGTTCCTCGGCCTTTCCGATCTTCTCACGCTCGCGCGCCGCGCAATATTGGCGGCGATTCCGCCGGGCGATACCGTGGGCGCGCCGGATTTTCAGGTCGTCACGGCCAGCGCCGGCGGCCGGCCGGTCCGCGACGGAGCCGGCGGCGCTCTCGACGTAAAGGCGTCGTTCGACGAGATCGCCCTCTGCGACGCGGTCATCGTTCCGAGCTTCGCGCCCGAAGCCGACGGCAGGGCGCCGGAAATGTCCGCATTCGCCGCCGCGGCGGCATGGCTGCGGCGCCATCACTCGCGCGGCGCGCTGATCGGCGGTTGCGGATCGGGCGTCTTTCTTCTCGGCGAAGCGGGTCTGCTCGAGGGACGCCGCTGCACGACGAGCTGGTGGCACCATGAAGACCTGAAGAAACGTTATCCACGCGCCGACACAGCATGGGGCGCGCGCCTCATCGACGACCGGCGCGTCGTCACCGCCGCTGGCCCTCTCTCCTGGATCGACGTCGGATTGCACGTCATCCGCACGCTCTGCGGCCAGGAAGCGGGACGCATCGCGGCGGATTTCACGCTGGGCGAAGCGGCGCCCGCCAGAGGCGCCGCGCGCGGCGCGGCATATACGCCGAATGTGCTCAGCGGCGGCGCGGACGCTTTTCTCGCCGACGCCGAGCGGATCGTCAGACAATCCGACGCCGCGTTCAACGCACAGGATCTCGCAAAGGCGCTCTCGACTTCCGAACGCACGCTGCATCGCAGATTGAAGCAGGCATGCGGCGAGTCGCCCAAGACTTTCATCGATCGCATTCGCGTCGAAACCGCGCGCACGCTTCTCGAGACCAGCGCCAAGCCGGTGAAGAAGCTCGCGGCCAGCGCCGGCTTTATCGACGAGGCGAGCTTTCGCCGCGCCTTCCGTCGTTACGCCGGGATGGCTCCCTCAGCTTACCGGATCTGGGCGAAGGCGAGGAGCCAACCCAAGGCGCAGATGTTTTCGGTGCGGAAAGAGTCGGAGATCATCCCGGAAATCCTCACGACTATTCTCGATAGCTGCGTCAACGGCGTGACCCTGGCCGATCCCGACCTCGACGACGCCCCAATCGTCTATGCGAACAAACGATTCGAACTCATTACCGGCTACGACCCCGAAGAGATTATCGGCCGCAATTGCCGCTTCCTGCAGGCGGAGGACCGCGACCAGGAAGGACTTCGGCGGTTGCGCGAAGCGATCAGGAACCGGCAGCCGGTCGACGTGATCTTGCGCAATTACCGGAAGAGCGGAACCCTCTTCTACAACAAGCTGAACGTCACGCCGCTTTTCGACGCCCAAGGCAAGCTCATCTACTTCCTGGGCGTGCAATATGACGTCACCGACCAGATTCGCGCGGAGACGGAAATTGGCGACCTGAAAGCCAAGCTTCAAGCAATCGCTTGATTTTAATCAGGCGTCGTCGCCAAGTCCAAGAGTGATCGTCATTGCAATGCGGCGTGATGTCGCGGGTTGCGGATTTTGCTGGTTTTGACGCCCCTGCTTGCTGTGGCGTAGCCGAGTCTCGCCGCGATGCGTTCTTGCAGCGCAGCAACTTTTCCCGCTTGCGCCTTTTTCGATCCGGGTGCGTTATTTCGTCGCGCCATCGGTTAGAACCCAGAAAGCGGGCGCCGGGGCCAACGTCCAAGGCAGAGGGAAGCGCCATGAATTCTTTCACCGCCATCGTCTCTATTCTCGCCGCCGCCGCCGCCGTCACCTTCGCGATCACCGCTTACGTGAACTGAGCGAACGGTCGGAGCGACCAGTCGACGCGCGGCGCGGGGGCGGACGCGCGTCGTCTCTCATCTCGCTATCGGCGCGCCGATCGCGCCGGGGCCTTCCGCACCTGCGGAGCGCTTGGCGGCTTCTTGGATGCAGCGATCCGTGAGCGCCGCCGCCGCAAGGGGGCGGCTTCTACTTTCTGCGCCAGCGTATCTATGTCCCGGACGAGCCGACGCAGCCAATCCAGACTTTTGTCGGACCGGGCGCGCGCTTCGTAAAACGCATCCTCTTCGATCCGCCCTCGACAGCAACATCTGCACGACGTCTGCCGTCGCCGGTAGGTCTCTTCGATCCTCGAGTCGAACAGCCTGAAATTCTGATCAGTCAATACATGAATCATTGAACGCCCCAGCTCATGAGTTCATCCTTACAGTCGCGTCTTTAGATTGCGAACCGCGTCCGCATCGTCTCGACGATCGCCGGCTCGAAGGAAATCTGGTTCACCCCTGCAAGCGAACGCACGCGCGCGTCCCACTCGTCCCCCACTTCGTAAAGGACCGCGTAGGTCTCGACGCCGCCGATCATTTGCGGCGGGCCGAGCGGCTCTCCGGCGCAGCCGACCCGAGCCAACATGCGGTGCATTGCGCGGTCATAGACCGTGACGACATGGGTAAGCGCCGCCGCCTTGCCGATCTCATTGAGCGCCATTCCCAGCTCCGCCGTGGCGCGGCCGATCGTCGGCCCGTCAAGACGGCCGTCGCCGGTCATACGGACGGTGAAGCGGCTCGACTCCCAGATCAGCGGGCTGTGAATGCGCGCCCCATCCGGCAGCAATTGCGGGAAAGTGTCGTTCAGCATGTTGAAGCCGGTCGTCGGCAGCAATCGCAAACCGCCGACGACCCGCTCGGTTTCGTCCAGCGCCAGGACATAAAGCGGATCGAGCGCGTCGTAACCGTCGATCTCCCAGCGATTGATGACCGTCACCTGCCATTTGAGGCGCTCGTGAAACACATTGCGCCGCAATTTGTGCATTTCGTCAATCAGCCGGGGATAGCGCCCGCGCCATTCCCCCGGAATAATCCTGATCATCCCCAACCCCTTATCAGTTTCTGACAAGGAGAATTTGATTGAAAGTCAGTAGGTTATCACCTCCCAAAAATGGGAGGTCAGCCGCGCTTCTTCGGTATCAGATGGGTCGGTTCATAAGACATGTTGATGAGGCCGAGCGCCAGCGCCTTGGCGACAGTATGCATTGTGTTGGCTGTATTTAGGCGCGCCCGGGCCGACTCCAGATGGAAGCGCACCGTGTGCGAGGTGATGCCCAGAATGCGCCCGATTTCCTCATCGGTCTTGCCGAGCGCCTTCCAGCGCAAACAGCTTGCTTCCCGCAAAGGGAGATGCACCGCCGTCTCTTCAGCGACGCCGCAGGACCGCAAAGCGGCGGCGTGGAAATTGAAAGCGACCACCATGAGATCGCGCAGGAGTTCGCGTTTCATGGCGCGCCATTCCGCCGGCGATTCGTTGGACGTAATGGTGAAGAGAGCGAATTCGCCGAGCCTTCCGCGAATCGGAATGGACAGGCCGTTGGAGCCGACGTCGAGCTCCTGCGCTTCGCCGAAAAACTTCCGGATGATTGGATCGCCGCGGTCGATATCGGCCCAGTCGATCGGAAGTATGCCGCCAAGGCCCGAGCGCACGATGGGGTCGAGATCGACATAGCCATTCTGAGCATAATGCTTCTGCCATTCCGGCGAGTAGGTCACGGATAGAAGCGGCCGCGGCGCGCCGGGAGTCGGCATATTGAGGGCCGCATAGGCGACGTTGCAAAGCCCCCAGTGCTTTGCAAAGTCGTCGATGATTTTCGACGCCAGATCAATGCGATCGGAAGAGGCCAAGCGGTCGATCAAATCGAAGAAATCATCGGGATGCACGAAATATCCCCGTTCCTCAAATTGCCAAGCACAAGTTAGGCGATCACAATTACAGACAATTCCTTAGAAAAACCAAAAAGCCCGGCCTTTCGGCCGGGCTTTTCTTTTCGAGACGCGACGTCTCTTAGTATTTCGCAACAACCGGGGCAGCCGCCCAGTTGAAGTGGTAGTTCGCGCCCGCGCGGACGATATTGCCGTTGAAGCGCGCGCTCACCTGCGAGGCGTTCAGCCACCAGGGCTGGCCAACCGGGCCGGCCAAGGCGATCGAGCCCGTCGGCGCGAGATTGTACGTCACCGAGCCGAGATCGAAATACAGATATTCGACTTTCGCGGACCAGTTCGGCATGAACATCCACTCGACGCCGCCGCCGGCCGTCCAGCCGACGCGCGTGTCGGAGAAGGCGCCAGCCGAACCCCAGGCGGCCGACAGCCCCGAGAGCGCCGGATAGGCCGGGTTCGTCGAGAAATAGGCCGCCGACGAGCTTACGCCGCCATAGGCCAGACCGCCCGTGCCGTAGACGAGCAGCGTCGGGGTCGCCAGCCAGCCGAGGCGACCGCGAACCGTGCCGATATAGTCGAGGCTCTGAGAAACCGAGAAGGAGGTGGTGATCGGCGTGCCCGTCGCGCCCGAACCGGGACCGACAAGAGCGGCGCCAGCGCCGGTGCGGCTGCCGCCGCTCGCCGCAACGCCCTGGATGTCGGCTTCGATGCCAACCAGGAAGTTGTTGTAGAACTGGTAGTTGTAGCCGATCTGGCCGCCACCGATAAAGCCGCCATTATTGCCGCCGCCGATGATGCCCGAAGCGCTGAGCGCCGCCGGGCCGGCGTGAGCGGCGATGATGCCGGCGGCCGGGCCGGCCGGATTCGTGAAGATCGGCGTGGAGCCGATGGTGACGGAGTTGCTGCTGGCCCAGCCGCCGCCGGCGTTCAGACCAACATAGAAGCCCGTCCACAGCGGCGGCGGGGGCGGCGGCGGAAGGACCGGCGGGCCCTTGCGCGAGGGAAGGTCCGCGGCGAGCGCGGAGCCGGCGGTCAACGCCAGCGCAGCAAACGAAAGAGCAAACTTTTTCATACCTGCCTCATCTTTAACTCAGAGGACGATCAGTCCGCCTCGCTCGAAGAACCCTTGGACCCGGGCGCGAAGAACGCTCCTTTGATCCGCCCCGGTTCTGAGGCTTGAGACGCGCATAGTCAAAGCAAAGGGGGACGCTTTCGCCTTACTGCCGCCCCTTTCTCGCCAACTGTGGCGCCAAAGACACAAAAAGCCCGGCCTTTCGGCCGGGCTTTCTTCTTTGACGAACCGCAGGCTGGAAGCCGGTTCGCTCAGTATTTCGCGACGACCGGAGCCGGAGCGCCCCAGTTGAAGTGATAGTTGACGCCGGCGCGGACGATGTTGCCGTTGAAATGCGTCGTCGACTGAAGGGCGGTCGCGGCGATCAGCGCCGCGGGGGCGGCGATCGTGGCGGTGCCGTTCGCGGTCACATTGCCCAGATCGTAGTAAAGATACTCGACCTTCGCCGACCAGTTCGGCCAGAACATCCACTCGACGCCGCCGCCGGCCGTCCAGCCCACGCGCGTGTCGGAGAACGCCGTCGCGCCGAAACCGGGGAAGGCGCCGAAGGTCGGCGCTTCAACGCCCACCCAAGCCGTGTTCATGCTGACGCCGCCATAGGCCAGACCGCCCGTGCCGTAAAGCAGCAAAGTCGGCGTGGCGAGCCAGCCAAGACGGCCGCGAACCGTACCGATATAGTCGAGGTTGCGACGGGAAACCGTCGCGCCCGAAACGACTTCGCCGGGGAAGCCGATGACCGGCGCGGCGGAGAAGCTGGGGGCCGAATTTGACGACGAACCGGCGATGCCCTGGATGTCGGCTTCGATGCCCACAACGAAGTTGTTGTAGAACTGGAAGTTGTAGCCGATCTGGCCGCCGCCGATGAAGCCGCCATTGCTGCCGCCCGTCGAATAGGAGCTGCCGGCGATGGCGAAAGCGTTCGCCAGCGGCACAAAGCCTGCCGGGTTAACCAGCGGGCTCGCAACTGCGAGCGGGCCGCCAACGGTCTGGATGGCGGTCGAGTTGGCCCAGCCGCCGCCGGCGTTCAGACCGACATAGAAGCCCGTCCACAGCGGCGGCGGGGGCGGCGGCGGCGGAAGGACCGGCGGGCCCTTGCGCGAGGGAAGGTCCGCGGCGAGCGCGGAGCCGGCGGTCACCGCCAGCGCAGCAAGGGAAAGAGCAATCTTTTTCATACCTGCCTCATCTCTAATTCGGAGGGCGAACAGCGCCCCTCGCTAAAAGAACCCGTAAGACCACGCGCGGAACGCGCTCCCTAGCCGTCGACTGTTTTGAGGCCTGAGACGCCTGACGTCAAAGCGAAGACGGCCAATTTCGCCTCGCCGCCGTCGCTTTCTTCGCCGACTGTGGCGCCAAAGACACAAAAAGCCCGGCCTTGCGGCCGGGCTCCTCGCTCGAAACGTAAATTTCGCTCAGTATTTCGCGACGACCGGAGCCGGAGCGCCCCAGTTGAAGTGATAGTTGACGCCGGCGCGGACGATGTTGCCGTTGAAGCTGGTCGACGTCTGCGTGGCGTGCGCCCACAGCGGGGTGGCGGGCGCGAGCAGGGCCAGACGGGAGCCGGCGCTGTAGGTCACGGTGCCGAGGTTGTAGTACAGATACTCGACCTTCGCCGACCAGTTCGGCCAGAACATCCATTCGACGCCGCCGCCGGCCGTCCAGCCAACGCGCGTGTCCGAGAAAGCGCCGGCCGAGGTCGTGCCGAAATTGTCGACGAACGGCACGTCGGCCTGCTGGAAGATGCCCGTGGTCGAGTTGACGCCGCCATAAGCCAGACCGCCCGTGCCGTAGATCAGCAGGGTCGGCAGGGCGAGCCAGCCGAGACGGCCGCGAACCGTGCCGATATAGTCGAGGCTCTTGGAGACCGAAATGCCGGTGACCGAGTTGATGCCGGCGAAGGTCGTCGGGAGCACGGTGAGCGCGGACTGGCCGCTGCCGCTCGTCGCGACGCCCTGGATATCGGCCTCGAGGCCCACAACGAAGCTGTTGTAGAACTGATAGTTGTAGCCGATCTGGCCGCCGCCGAGGAAGCCGCCATTGCTGCCGCTCGACAGCGAACCGGTGCCGCCGGCCGAGACGTTGAGCCACTCGGAAACGCCGAACGGCGACAGCGGCAGGAGCGGATTGCCCAGCGGGCTGGTCACGACATTGGTCGTGGTGCTGCTGGACCAGCCGCCGCCGGCGTTCAGACCGACATAAAAGCCCGTCCACAGCGGCGGCGGGGGCGGGGGCGGAAGGACCGGCGGGCCCTTGCGCGAGGGAAGGTCCGCGGCGAGCGCGGAGCCGGCGGTCAGCGCCAAAGCGGCGACCGAAAGAGCGACTTTCTTCATTCCAGCCTCTTAAACAAATTTCATCGGAGCGCACCCAAGCGTACGACTCCAACGCTGTTGCCAGGCTCGGCCGGAAAACGAATCCCCGCCTTGAGCCATGACCCATCAATCGAATTCGCCCTTCGCACAGTCAATCAAAACTCAGGCGCAATCCGGTCTTGGCCTGCGGTTTCATTGAAGCTGTTGCACCGATGTCACGCCTTCGTCTTCGAGCCGTCCAAAAACTGAGCAGATTGGCGGCGGACGCCGCAGGGGCGCGCCGAAACGGCCGCCCTCCGAAGAGCGCCCCCAAGGCGCCCACTGATTCGGGCCGCCGCGCAACTTCGGCGCGCGAAAAGGACGGCGAAGCGTTCCCTTGCCAAGAGACGGACGCTTTGGCATATGTCGCTTGCCGTGCGCCGAAATGGCGCACGAACGGAGACGTGGCCGAGAGGCTGAAGGCGACGGTTTGCTAAATCGTTATAGGGGAAACCCTATCGTGGGTTCGAATCCCACCGTCTCCGCCAGCCGCGCACCGGCCGCGACAGTGGGCCCCGGCTGCGACAATGGCGCCCCTGAGATCCGCGACTGAGGGTTCGGCCATGGATGATTTGGGCAATAACAACTTCCTCATCAACGCCTTGATCGGCTTCGCCCTGGCGCTGCTCGTGTCCTTCGCCTATGTGTGGTTCGGCGGCTGATCAGCCGATCGCCAGATAGCCGCTGAAGAAGGCGACTCCCATCACGATCGCCGACAAAGCGAAGAGCGTCGTACGGATTCGCCTCGGCGGGTGATCGCTCCCGTCCTCCAGCAGACGCGCCGTCTGTAAAAAACGAATCGTCGCGATGACGATCATGAGAACGCCTGCGCCGACCAGCGCCATTCCGCCATATCGGCCGCTCGGCGTCGCAAACTGGCGAAATCCGTGCATCGCCGGCGCTGCGCCCGAAGCGGACGCCAGCGCAATCAGGAACAGATTGAAACGCTCGATCACGAAACCGAGCGCGACCACCGCGATTCCGGTGCGGACCCAGGCGAGAAAAGTCCTCTCATTCGCGGCGTAATTCGTAAAATCGCGGATCATCGGCGCACCCCTTTCCCTCGACAGGCTGTAGACCGACCGTCATTGAAGCCACGACGTCGAATGCCTATAACATCGGAGGCGCGGCGAAGCTGCGGCGCCAGAGGCCACAAAACATTCGCGAGAAAAAATGCCCTGGAGCGATCAAGGCGGCCCGCGCAATCAGAACAATAATCCCTGGGGCCAGCCCGGCGGGCCATGGGGCCAGGGACCCGGCGGCGGTCAGCCGCCCGACCTCGAGGAATTGCTGCGCCGCAGCCAGGAAGGTCTCAAGCAGTTCCTTCCGACCGGCTTTGGCGGCGGCGGTCTCGCTATCCTCGTTCTGCTCACTTTGCTCGCCTGGCTGTTTTCCGGCTTCTACACGGTCGGCCCGAACGAGATCGGCCTCAACCAGATCTTCGGGAAGTATCGCGGCAAGACGCAGGCCGGCCTCAATTACAACCTGCCCGCCCCTATCGGCTCGGTGATCAAGCTCGCCGTCACGGACCGCAATGTCACCGATGTCGGCTTCCGGGAGGAAGGCCACGCCGACGGTCGCCGCCGCAACAGCCAGGCCGTTCGGCTTGGTCCCGAAGCGCCCGAGGAAAGCCTGATGCTGACCGGCGACGAGAACATCGCCGACGTCAAATTCCGCGTCGTCTGGCAGATCGATCCCTCGAAGCCGGAGGATTACGCCTTCAATGTCGCCAATCCGCAGACCACGGTGAAGGCTGTCGCGGAAAGCGCAATGCGCGAGATCGTCGGCCAGTCACAGATCCAGAAGATCCTCACCGCCGACCGCAAGGTGATCGAGCCCGCCTGTCAGGCGCTGATGCAGAAGATTCTGGACGACTATCACAGCGGCGTGCTGGTGCTGCAGGTGTTGCTGCTGTCCGTCGATCCGCCGCAGCAGGTTATCGCCGCCTTCCGGGACGTCACCGCCGCGCAGCAGGACGCGCAGCGCATGCGCAACGAGGCGGACGCCTATGCGAACCGGGTCGTGCCGGAAGCGCGCGGCGCCGCCGCCCGCATCGAGCAGGAAGCGGAAGCCTATCGGGAACAGACCGTCGCCGAGGCCCGCGGCCAGGCGGCGCGTTTCGAAAAGATCTACGACCAGTACAAGAACGCGCCCGCGCTCACCCGCCAGCGCCTTTACATCGAGACGATGGAGCGCGTTCTGGGCGGCGCCGAGAAAGTGATTCTCGACGACCCGGCCAAGGGCGGCGCCTCGGTCGCGCCCTTCGTTCCCCTGCCCTCCTTCGCGCCCTTTCAGGGAGGTCAGAAGTGAAGAACGGCTTTCTTTTCGTCTTCGCCCTTCTGGCGGCGATCGCCTTCGCCGCTTTGGGCGGGGCGCTTTTCACCGTCGATCAGACGGAACAGGCGCTCGTCCTCCGCTTCGGCGAGCCGGTCGCGGGACGCGGGCTCATCACCGAGCCCGGTTTGCATTTCAAGCTGCCGCTCATTGAGAACGTGGTCACTTTCGACAATCGCATTCTCGACGTCGAAAGCCCGAATCTCGAAGTGCTCGCCGCCGACAATCAGCGACTCGAAGTCGACAGCTTCATTCGCTACCGCATCATCGACTCGCTGAAATTCTATCAGTCGGTGAACAGCGTGCAGGGCGCCAACAATCAGCTCGGCTCGGTGCTGAACTCCGCCGTGCGCCGCGTGCTGTCAGAGGCGAATCAGCAGCAGATCGTGCGCGACGAGCGCTCCGCGCTGATGGCGAAGATCAAGCAGCAGGCCGATACCGAAGGGCGCCGCTTCGGCGTCGAAGTGGTGGACGCTCGCATCCGCCGGGTCGACCTGCCGCAGCAGATTTCCGAAAAGGTCTTCGGGCGCATGCAGACCGAGCGGCAGCGGGAGGCCGCCGAATATCGCGCCCAGGGCTCCGAACAGGCGCAGAAAATCACCGCCAAGGCCGATCGCGACGTGGTGGTGCTCAAGGCTGAAGCGCAGCAACAGGCCGATCAGGTGAAGGGCGAGGGCGACGCCGAGCGCAATCGCATCTTCGCCGAAGGTTTCGGAAGAGATCCGGACTTCTTCGCTTTCTATCGCTCGATGCAGGCTTATGAGACCGCCTTCAAGCCGGGCGAAACGCGCTTCCTCGTCAGTCCGCGATCCGAATTTTTCCGTTTTTTCTCGGCTCCCGACGGCGTTTCGACGCCAAAAGCGGCTGAGCTTTCCCCCGCCCCGACGCAAAAACGATAGGCGCTGGAAGGCGGCGGCGATGGTCGACGGACAGCTGCCGCCCGAGTAAATGTAATAAAATCAGATAACTGGCGCAGGCCTCGTTTTTCTGCGACATTGCGCCGGAATTTTTGTCCCAGGAGACAGCACGCATGATGTCCGCATTTCGTCGCGCCGCTCTGGCGCTCGCGACGGCCTCCTCTCTGTGGCTCGCCGGCCCGGCTTTCGCCAAGGGTCCCGATTCGCTCGCCGATCTCTCGGCGCAGGTCTCCGACGCGGTCGTGAATATTTCCGCGACCCAGACCGTGGACGCCAAGCGCGGCAAGGGCGGCGGCGAAATGCCGGGCATGCCGCCGGGGATGGGGCCGGGCCAGCCTTTCGACGACCTCTTCGAAGAGTTCTTCAAGCGCCGTCAGGGCCAGGGCGTGCCGGACATGCCGCGCCAGCGCAAATCCTCGTCGCTCGGCTCCGGCTTCGTGATCGACCCGGCCGGCATCGTCATCACCAACAATCACGTCGTCGCCGACGCGAATGAAGTGACTGTGATTTTCAACGACGGCCAGAAGCTGAAGGCGGAGATCATCGGCAAGGATCAGAAGGTCGACGTCGCCGTTCTGAAGGTGAAGCCGGAGAAGCCGCTGAAGGCGGTGAAGTTCGGCGACAGCGACAAAGCGCGCGTCGGCGATTGGGTGCTCGCGGTCGGCAATCCCTTCGGCCTCGGCGGTTCGGTCACGGCGGGCATCGTCTCGGCGCGCAACCGCAATATCGACAGCGGCCCCTACGACAATTACATCCAGACGGACGCCTCCATCAACAAAGGCAATTCCGGCGGTCCGCTGTTCAACCTGGACGGCGAAGTCATCGGCATCAACACGGCGATCCTTTCGCCTTCGGGCGGTTCAGTCGGCATCGGCTTCGCGACGCCCGCCAACACCGTCATGCCGGTGATCGAGCAGCTTCAGCAATATGGCGAGACGCGCCGCGGCTGGCTCGGCGTGCGCATCCAGAATGTCGACGACGCGATCGCGGAGACGCTCAATCTCGGCGCGGTGCGCGGCGCGCTGGTCGCCGGCGTCGACGACAAAGGTCCCTCCAAGCCAGCCGGCATCAAGGCCGGCGACGTGATCGTGAAATTCGACGGCAAGCCGATCAAGGAGTCGCGCGACCTGCCGAAGCTCGTCGCCGCGACGCCCGTCGGCAAGGACGTGGAGCTCGTCGTCATGCGCAGCGGCAAGGAGGAGACCAAGAAGGTCAAGCTCGGCCGCCTCGAGGATGGCGAGAAGGTCGCGTCGAAAGAATCGGGCGACAAGGACAAGCCGGAATCGACGGGCCCCTCGTCGCAGAGCGCCCTCGGCATGGAGCTCTCCCGCCTGACCGACGATCTGCGCGCGCGTTTCCAGATCAAGGAAGCGGTGAAGAGCGGTGTGCTGATCACCTCTGTCGATCCCTCCTCCAACGCGGCCGAGAAACGGTTGCAGGCGGGCGAGATTCTTCTCGAGGTCAACCAGGAGCCGGTGAACGATCCGGCTGACGCCGTGAAGAAAATCAAGGCGCTGAAGGAGGCAGGCAAGAAGACCGCCCTGCTTATCGTCGCGAACGGGGCCGGCGACGCGCATTTCGTAGCGCTGCCGGTGGAGTAAGCGCCCGGCGCCGCCGCGCGCTCGAACTGAGGACGAACGATGGCGCCGCGCATCATTCCCACCGTTTGGTATGCGGAGAAGGCGGAGGAAGCCGCCGCCTTCTACGCCTCGCTCCTCCCCGATTCACGGGTGGACAGCGTCAGGGCCCTCCCCGCCGACAGCCCCAGCGGCCCGGCGGGTTCGGTCAAGATCGTCGAGTTCACCCTGCTCGGCCGCCCCTTCATGGCCTTCAGCGCGGGACAATTCGAATCTTTCAATCACGCGATCTCCTTTCAGGTCGAGTGCGATGACCAGACGGAAATCGACCGCCTGTGGAATGCGCTTGGAGAGGGCGGGGAGTTCGAACAGTGCGGCTGGCTGAAGGACCGCTACGGGCTTTCCTGGCAGATCGCGCCCAAAGCGCTCGCCGAGATGATGAAGGACGCCGACCCCGCGCGGGCCCGGCGCGTCGCCGAGGCGATGCTGAAAATGAAAAAGCTCGATCTGGCGGCGCTGCGGCGCGCTTACGACGGCGCCTGACCGCTCAAGCGACAAATTCCTCGCGCCGATATCCCTGCGCGTAAAGCAGCGCCGTCAAATCCGCGTGGTCCACGCGCGCATGGGCCGCTTCCGCCACTTTCGGCTTGGCGTGATAGGCGACGCCTAGGCCCGCTTCGCGCAGCATGTCGAGATCGTTGGCGCCGTCGCCGATGGCGAGCGTCGCGTCGTGCGCCAGCCCGAGACGCTCGCGCAACCCCGCGAGCGCGGCGCGCTTGCCTTCCCTGCCCTGCACGGGATCCTTCACAACGCCCGTCAGCGCGCGATCGACAATCTCCAGCCGGTTCGCGAATGTCTCGTCGAAACCGATGCGCGCGGCGACAGGTTCGGTGAAAGGCGTGAAGCCGCCCGTGACGAGCGCCGCATACGCGCCATGCGCGCGCATGGCCTGCACCAGAGCGCGGGCGCCGGGCGTGAGCGTGATGCGCGCAGCCAGCATCTCGATCTGATCCAGCGTCACGCCCGCGAGAAGCGCGACGCGTTCGCGCAAAGCCGTCTCGAAATTCAGCTCGCCTGCCATGGCGCGCTCGGTGATGACGGAGATGCGGTCGCGAATGCCGACCAGCCCCGCAAGCTCGTCAATGCATTCCTGCTCGATCATCGTCGAGTCCATATCGGCGACGAGCAGCTTCTTGCGGCGCCCCTGGACGGGCTGGACGACGACGTCGAACGTTTGTCCGGTAAGCGACGCCTGAAGGCGCGCACGCGATGAAACGAGATCGTCGCTTTCAAAAAATGCATCGCATGCGATGTCGGCGGCGAGCCAATCTAGAGAGAAGGCCGCAGCGCCGCCGTCCTGTAACGCGCGACGGATCGCCGCCTCGCAGAGCGACGCGCCCCGCCCCGCGACAAAGGTCGCGACGAGCTTCATGTGGCGCCTTTTGGCCGAGCGCCCTCATCCTGAGGAGCGAGCGAAGCTCGCGTCTCGAAGGACGAGGTCGCGACAACTCGCTCCTTTCCTCGACCTTCGAGACGCGCGCCAAACTGCGCGCTTCTCGGGATCGGAAAAGGCGATGTCGCTCCCAAAAGGATGGCCTTTGACATCTCGCTCATTTGCGCCGCAATAGCGTCATGACCGCACGCGCCTTTCTCATTGCAGGTCCGACCGCCTCGGGCAAGTCCGCCCTCGCTTTGCAGCTGGCGAAGCGCATTGGCGGCGCGGTGGTCAACGCCGATTCCATGCAGGTCTATCGCGACCTGCGCATCATCACGGCGCGGCCGACGCCGCAGGAGGAAGCGGAAGCGCCGCATCTGCTGTTCGGCCATGTCGACGCCGGCGTGAACTATTCCGTCGGCCGCTATCTCGCCGATCTTGCAACGACTCTCGATGAACTCGATGCAAAAGGCGTAACGGCGGTTCTGACGGGCGGCACCGGCATGTATTTCAAATCGGCGCTTTACGGCCTTTCCGACATTCCGGCCGTGCCGGAAGACGTACGCGCGAAAGTTCGGGACGCCGCGCAGGAAAAGACCCCGCAAGAGCTGCATGCCGAGCTCGCGGCCAAGGATCCGGAGACCGCGGCGCGCCTGCGCCCCACCGATCCGCAGCGAATTTTGCGCGCGCTGGAAGTTCTCGCAGCCACGGGCAAGCCGCTCGCTTCCTTTCAAGGGCCGCGCAGCGCGCCTTTGCTCGACGTCGCGCGATGTCCGGCTTTCTTTCTGGCGCCGGAACGCGAGACGCTTTACGCCCGCATCGACGCGCGGTTCGACAGGATGATGGAGACGGGCGCGCTCGAGGAAGTCGCATGCCTACGCGACAGAGGGCTCGACCCGGCGCTCCCAGCCATGCGGGCGCATGGCGTGCCCGGCCTCGTCGCTTATCTCGACGGACATGCGACGCTCGATGAAGCGATCATGCGCGGCAAGATCGACACGCGACGCTACGCGAAGCGCCAATTCACTTTCGCGCGGCATCAATTGCCGAGCTTCAAATGGCTTTCCGGCGCGGCGATCGGGGCGGAGGCCGAAGCCGCATGTTGCGCCTTCGGGCGCTGATCGACGAAGATCTGGAACAGCGAAAGTCCGAATTCCATCGCGATGAGCACGATGATGATCCATTCGAGCCGCACCGAACGGTCGGCGTCGATGAGATCGGTGAGCGCGCGCGCCGTTTCGCCGATCACGTCGATCTTCGCATTGAGCGTGCGCCCGCGCGCTTCGAGTTCATATTCATCTTCGAGACGCGCATAGAGACGTTCGAGATCGGGCCTGTCCCACAAGACGTCTGGCTTGTCCTCGACGGCGACGCGGCCCGAAACGCGATGGCGCACGAGCAAGGTCTGCCCGATGAGTTCGAGCATGGCCTTGCGGCGCCAGGGCGGCCGGCCTTTGCTCGCAAGCTCCGCGGCGAAAGGTTCGACCGTGTCGAAGACCGCGTTCACGCGCCTTTCGTCGCGCGCCAGCGCAACGCTCTTCGCAAGCGCGTCCGCGATAACCAGGAGCCGCGCCTCCGAAAGATCCTTCACCGCAAGGCGGCCATTGGGCAGCGCCTTGTCTTCGCCCTCATGCGCGGTCTCGATGACGAGCGTCTCGTCGTCGCCGCGCGAGGCGCCGGCGACGCGCGCGCCGATCTTGGTGACGATCTCGTCCTCCTCGAGCGGCGACAGGCCGAAGAGCACCGCGACGCCGAAGCGATAGAGCACGGCGAAGCCCGCCTGCCCCGCATGAAAGGCGAGCGGCGCGGTCGACACGAGGTCAGCGCGTTCGAGCCCCATCGTGTCGATGCGCTCGCCGAGCAGCAATGCGCGCGCAGTGATCGTCTGCGTGGCGGTCGATGCGTCCCTATATCCGATGTCCGTCATTATCAGCCTGTCATAAGCGCCATTCGGGGCCTTGTCGCGGCGGCGCCAAATTGGGTTTCATGCATGCCTTGCACGACGGCATTAAAAACGCTAGCTAGCGCAACAATGCGCGCGGAGCTTCCGCGGAGCTTCCAAGGTACCCCTCATGACTTACGTCGTCACGGAAAACTGCATCAAGTGCAAATATATGGATTGCGTGGAAGTGTGTCCGGTGGACTGCTTCTACGAGGGCGAGAACATGCTCGTCATCCATCCGGACGAATGTATCGATTGCGGCGTCTGCGAGCCGGAATGCCCGGCCGAGGCCATCAAGCCGGATACGGAGGAAGGGCTGGAGAAGTGGCTTCAGCTCAACGCCGAGATGGCGCAGAACTGGCCGAACATCACCATCAAGCGCGAGCCGCCGGCCGACGCCAAGGAATGGGACGGCAAACCCGGCAAATACGAGGCGCATTTTTCGTCTGAAGCCGGACAGGGCGACTGATCAGGAACGGCGCCCGTCTTATGGGCGCCGATTCGCACCACGTTAACAATTAGGCGCCAGCTCGGGCGCGGCAAATAGTTTCCACATCCTTAACGAACAGAAATAGCTAACGTTCTCCACGCGTTGCGAAGCGATTCCCAACCCTCGCAGCCGTCCCCGGCCGAGGGACGTCTTTGATTTTTGCTCCACAGCATGATATATAATGCGTAGAGGATAGCCGTTCCTTCAGGCGACCGGCTGTATTCGCAAGTTTGCCTCACAGCAAGAGAAAGCGCGCGCTTGACCGTTGTGTCCTCAGCCCGACTGCGTCGCCCGTGGCTCTAGCTTAGGTGTCAGATCGATAAACTTGCCGTCCGGGCGGGCATCCGCGCCGGAAAAGCGAGAGGTCTGCAAATCCGCCCCGTCTCCACAGCGGGGCGAATAGGGAGTGTTCCGCGTATGCCGTCCGCCACGAAGAACGAGAAAAAGAAAGGGGCCGGCGTCACTTCCTCGGCCTCGCGTTCCCGGGGTTCGGCGAAGAGCGCGGCCAAATCCGCGCGGGACCGGGCCGCGTCCGCCACAGCCCCCGCCAGCAGCGCCAAGAACAAGGCCGGCAAGAGCGCGTCTGAGAAGAGCGCGGTCGGCAAGACGGTCGCGAAATCTACGGTGAAAAGCAAGGCTTCCGCGGCGGCTCGCCCGAAGAGCGCCGCGAAGTCCGCAGCGAGCGCGGCGACGAAAACAGCTTCCAACTCGACCAAAACCGCCGCGAAGACCAACGGGGCGAAGACGGCTGCGAAGAGCGTGACCAAAGCGACGACGAAAGCAACCGCGAAGACGACGACGTCCGCGCGCGCCGCCGCGCCGAGCAAAAGCTCGGCCGCTCGCGGCGCCGTGTCGAAGGCGACGGTTGCGAAGAGCGCGTCCAAGGCCGTCGCCAATGCGTCGAAGACCCCCGCAAAGGCCGCCGCCAAAGCCGTGAAAAACCCTGTTGTTTCCGGAAAGGCTCCGGTCGCGGCCAAGGCGAAGGCCGTCGAGACGAAGGCGCCCAGGGCCCCCATCGCGGCTGAGGCGACCGCCCAGGCGCTGACCGCCAAGACCCCAACCGCCAAGACTGCGGCCCTCAAAACGCCCGTGACGGCGAAGGTTGCTCCGGCGGTCAAGGCCGTCGAGGCTCCCAAGGCGATCGAGACGGCCAAGGCGACGCAAATGGCGAAGCCGGCCGGATCGGCGAAGGCGGCGGCTCCGGCCGCGCCGAGCGCCGCCAAGGCCGTTGCGCCCGCAGCCACTCAGGCCGCGCCCAAACCGGCGCGCGACATTGCACCCCCTTCCCCCGCTCAGAGCGTCGCCCCGGCGGCGCCCTTGGCGGCTGGTAAGACCTCCTCAACCACGACAGCCGGCGAAGACAAAAAATTGGCAAAAAAAAGCGAGCCCCCCGTTGCGACGGCGACGCCCGTCGCCGCCGAAAAGACTGCGATCGACACCAAAGCCGTGGCGAAGCCCACGCCGGCGCCCGCAAAGGCGAAGCCGGCTGCGCCGAAGCACGGCTTCAAGCTCAATGAATTCATCGTCTATCCGGCGCATGGCGTCGGTCAGATCGTCGGCGTCGAGACGCAGGAGGTCGCGGGCTTCAGCCTCGAGCTTTTCGTGGTGAGCTTCATCAAGGACAAGATGATCCTCAAGGTCCCGACCAGCAAAGTCGCCAATGTCGGCATGCGCAAGCTCGCTGAGGCGGGCGTGGTCGAAAAGGCGCTCGGCACGCTCTCCGGACGGGCGCGGATCAAGCGCACCATGTGGTCGCGCCGCGCGCAGGAATATGAGGCGAAGATCAATTCGGGCGATCTCGTCACGATCGCCGAGGTGGTTCGCGACCTCTACCGTTCGGACACGCAGCCGGAACAGTCCTACTCGGAGCGTCAGCTCTATGAGGCTGCGCTCGACCGCATGGCCCGTGAAGTCGCCGCCGTCCGCAAGCTGATCGATTCGGAAGCGTTGAAGCTGATCGAATCCTTCCTCCAGAAAGGACCGCGCCGCGGACAGAAGGCTGACGCCGATGTGGCGGACGAGCCTGACGAGGAGGATGTGGATCGCGCCGCTTAATAGGCGCGCTCTCGGCCCACAAAAATTCGGCTCTCCGTTCTTTCGAACGGAGAGCCTTTTATTTTCCGCCATTACGCCATCGGCGCGGCTTCGTCGGTCACTTCGTCATCCTTCAGCTTGGACAGCGCGCGCCGCAGCTTGGTCAAAGCGCGGCTCTCGATTTGACGAACGCGCTCCTTCGAGATGCCGAGCTTGTCGCCGAGCGTCTCCAGCGTCACCAGATTCTCGGTGAGGCGCCGCTCCTGAACGATCCGCAATTCGCGTTCGGAAAGGATCGCAAGAGCGTCTTTCAGCCAGCGCGCGCGACGGTCCGAGTCGAGATTGTGCTCCACGACCTCGTCGGGCAGCGGCGCGCCGTCGACAAGAAAATCCATGCGCTGGGCCGAGCCCGCCGAGTCGTCGTCGACAAGCTGCGCGTTGAGCGAGACGTCGGAGCCCGAGAGGCGGGAGTCCATCATCTCCACATCCGCGCGGGAGACGCCAAGCGTCCGCGCGATGCTCTCATAGGCGTCCCCGTCGGAGAAAGCCTGCGGCTCCCGCGCCAGCCGGGCGCGCAAGCGGCGCAGATTGAAGAAGAGCGCCTTTTGCGTCGAGCTGGTGCCGCCGCGCACGATGGACCAGTTGCGCAGCACGTAATCCTGGATCGACGCGCGGATCCACCAGGTGGCGTAGGTCGAGAAACGAACGTCGCGCTCCGGCGCAAATCGCGCCGCCGCTTCGAGAAGGCCGACATGCCCTTCCTGCACCAGATCGGCGATCGGCAGGCCGTAATGGCGGAACTTGGCGGAGATGGCGATGACGAGCCGCATATGCGCCGATGTCAGCTTGTGAAGCGCAACCCGGTCGCCATTGTCGCGCCACGCGATGGCCAGCCCTTTTTCCTCTTCGCGCTCGAGAAAAGGGGCGTCTGCCGCCGCCTTCATAAGCTCCCTGCCGAGTCCCGGAAGATACGCCATGGTCAAATCTCCATAGCGCGCTATCTCTTGGATATGACGATGCGAGATATCCGCGCGTTTTGAACAACTCTAAGCGTTCAACCCGCGGGGTTGCGTCATGTTCCCGGGCGCGGCGGCCCTACTCCGTTACGATTTTGTAACGCTCTCCCGCCACGATTCCTTCGCTCTCGTCCAAGCCATTGAGAAGACGGAAGTATTCGAGAGGCCGATTTGGCGTCGTCATATGCGCCGCGAGGCTCTCGACGGTGTCCCCCAGGCCGGCCGAGATTACGGAAATTTTAAGTCCATGCGCCTCTCGCGCCTCCTCCGGCGTGAGACGCCGGAAAGTCATGATCGACTCCATGAACTCCTTTTCGGCCTGATCGGTCAGCGCCTTCGCGGCGTAGATCAGTCGATAGAGATACTCGCCCGACTGGATGACGGCGATGCGGAAATTCCATTCGCCCGCGCGCGCCACCGCCGTCACCGCCGGCAGGCCGTTGACGTCGATCTTCTTCACCGAGGATGGCAGCAGTCCGTCGACCCAGCCGGAGCCGACATAAGCCTCCAGGCTTTCGAATTGCGGGTTGCGCACCGTATCGAGCCGCAGCGCCTCATTGTCCGACTGCCGCACGCCGAATACGGCTTCGCTGGAATTCTCCAGCAAAAAGCCTTCTGGCGCGGTGAAGGTGAAGCGCAGACGCGGATGCGTGAATTTCCGGTCGCGGACATAGCCCTCCATCGGATCGTCGCCGAAGGCGACGCCGTTAATGGCGGCGAGATAGCCGGCGCGGTCGCGATTGCCGATGCCCGGCGCGCTGATCTGCCGGGCGACCCCGACAGCCCGGGAGACGCGCTCGGGCGTCGAGGGATGAGTCGACATGATGTCGAAGCCCATCGAATCCTTGCGCTTGCCGTAGAGCGCGGCGCGCAGTTCGGAGGAGCGGCCCAGCGCGGTGAGAAACCGCGCCGCGCCATACGGATCGAAGCCCGCCCGCGCGATCACCTTCACGCCGGTTTCATCGGCGTCGAGCTCCTGCTGACGCGAGAAGCTCGCAACCGAAAGGCGCTGCTTCGAGCGTTCCTCCTCGCCCTTCTGGCGGCTCTGAATGACCGTCGCCGCCTGCGAAATCACGGCCGCCTCGCGCTCCTTCTCGGCGCGCAGGGCGCTGTGGCGCAGCGTGACATGGGCGATCTCATGCGCCATCACCGCCGCCGCCTCCGAGGCGTCGCCCGCCAGCGCCAGAAGCCCGCGCGTGACATAGAGATTGCCGGACGGAAGCGCGAAGGCGTTGACGACCGGCGTATTGAGGATCGTGACCTTGTAGACGAGCTGCCCCGGCGTATCGCTCGCTTGCGCCAGCTTGACGAGAATATTGTCGAGATAGC
The DNA here is from genome assembly GCF_027571405.1 of Methylocystis parvus OBBP. Taxonomy (GTDB): domain Bacteria; phylum Pseudomonadota; class Alphaproteobacteria; order Rhizobiales; family Beijerinckiaceae; genus Methylocystis; species Methylocystis parva. The sequence goes on along the minus strand of NZ_CP092968.1, from coordinate 343,671 downwards.
GCTCCGCCGCCAGCGCCTGATATTCGCCGCCGAACTGGGCGAGCAGCTCCTTGTGCTGGATCGAGCCGCGATTTTCCGTCTTCGGCGGCGCGGGCGGTTTTCCGGTTTGCGGGGGCGGCGGCGTCGCAGGCTCGAACATCTGCCCCTGCCGCTCGAGCTCGGCGCAGTCGGCAAGAAAAAAGGCGCAGGCGACGGCCAGCGCCCGCCCGGCGAATTTATGGCTTGGCGTCTTCAAGAATTTCGATGTCAGCTGGCGCGGAAATTTCCATGCGCGGTCCCAAACCTGTCTCAATCAGCCCTCGCACCCGCGCTCGCCGCCCGATCAGTTTTCTCGGCTCGATTCCCGACGCCTGGAAGATAGCCAAATTGCGGCGCAAAATCACGATCGCGAAATCTTCCGCGCGCTTTTGGCCAAAATTCAGGTAGATCGCGCCGCGCGTCTCGCCAAAGCTGGCGATCCGGCCTTCGACGACGATTATTCCCTTGCGCTGCAGCAAGGCGCGCGCCGCCTCCTTGCTCCCGGCGTTGACGGCCCGCGCCGCCGGATCGGCCCAAATCCCCCTTCCCTCCTCCCGCGCCGGCGCCTCCGCGGCGAGATAGGCGGCGGCGCAAGGCGCGGCCGCGCGATCCGGCCGGAAGCGCGCCAGCCCCTCCTCCAGCAGCGCCTCCCCGACCGAGACGAGCGGCGCGTCGGGCGTCTCGCCTCGAGGCGCGAAGACCCGCGCCGGAACATGCCCCCATCGATCAGGCGACGCGGCGAAGGCGCCGAGAAAGACGTCGCGGCCGGCGAGCCAATCCGATAGGCGCTTACGCGCCTGCGCCCGAAGGCCGGGAGCGCCCTGGGCGACGGGTGGCGGAAATTCGAGCCCGGAAATGGCGGCGCGGCGACCATCGTCGAGCAGGAGATCAAAATCCTTGTCAATGGCGGCGACAGTGGCGGGGGTCGCGCTTTCGAGCGAGCAGACGCCGGTTTCGGGGGCGGGATTCAGGGCGTAAACGGTCGAACCCCAAAAGAGCGCGCAAACCACGGCGGCGACGTCAAACACATCCCTCACGGGAAGGTGAGAGCCGCGGCGGCCCATGCGCCACATGGCCTCGCCAAGATCGGCCAGAACATTTTTCAGGAATATGCGCTTTTTCAAAACCGGCTCCGAAATCGCGCCAGTCTTAAACGCAGCCATTGCCCGCCGCAATTACGCCCAAACCGCGCCTATGATGCGGCGCTTGCCGGATTGGCAAGGCTTTCAGCGCGGCCGTCGCATCTCCATATCCACGCTCATGATCTCACGCATCGCCCTCTCCGCCGCCCTCTTCCTCAGCGCGGGCGCCGCGCTGGCCTACGACCCGTATGGCTCGGCCAGACGCGATTCCGAGCTTGACCTCGCACAAGGCTATAATCGCCCGCCTGCGGAATATGACGGCTCGCCGCCCGGCGAGATCGACGGCGCCGGTCCCGACGCCGCGGCGATGATGACGCGTATAGACAGGCTCGAACGCGACATTCGCCGCCTCACCGGCCAGAACGAAGAATTGCAGCACAAGGTTCAGGTGCTGGAGGAACAGCTCCGCGCCGCGCGGGACGCCGCACCCCATGGCGCCGATGCGACCGCTCCGCGTCCGGCGCCCGCGCCTGTCGCCTCCGCCCCTGCGCCGGCCGCCGCGCCTGTCCCGGCCGCCTCCACTGGCCTGAAACGCGGCGACGCCTTCGATCCGGCGACGGACCCCGCCGCTCCCGGCGCGCCGAAGCCGCTCGGCTCGACCGCCCCTTCCGCTCCGCTTCCCAATAAGACCGCCGCCGGCTCGGTCACGACCGCGCCGGCGGCGCGCGAGGTCGGACAGCCCATGGACATCGCCCATGGCCGCCTCGTCGGCGACCAGCCCGCCGCCTTGCCCGAAATCGCGCCGACGCCGGCCGCCATCCCCCTCGGCCCGAAGGAGGAATATGAGGAGGCGGTGGCCACGCTGAAGGCCGGCAAATTCGAGGCGGCGGAGAAGGAGCTCGCAGCCTTCCTCTCCAAGAACCCCAAGAGCAAATACGCTCCGGCGGCGACCTTCAATCTCGGCGAGAGCTTCTTCCTGCGCGGCCGCCATCGCGAGGCGGCGGAGAAATATCTCGAAATCTCGCAGAAATTCGGCCAGTCCGCGCAGGCCCCCGACGCGCTTCTGCGGCTCGGCCAGTCGCTCGGGGCCATGGGCGCGAGAGAACAGGCCTGCGCCTCCTACAACGAAATCGGCGTCAAATATCCGGGCTCGGCGCCGCGCATCCGCGACGCGGCGGCGCGCGAGAGCAAGAAGCTGCAATGCTGACCGCGCGACGCGCGATTTGGCCGACCACGCGAAGCGGGTTCTGACCTTGGGCGAGGCGTCGGCGCTCAACCTGCTGAGGCCGCACGAGAAACTGCTCCTCGCCGTGTCGGGCGGGCCGGACTCGGTCGCGCTGATGCTGCTTTGCGCCCGCTGGTCCGAACGGGCGGCGCATGAGATCGCCGTCGCCGTCGTCGACCACGGCCTTCGCCCCGCCGCGCGCGCCGAGGCGGAACAGGTCGGAAAATGGGCGAAGGCGCTCGGGTTTCGCCATTATTTGCTGCGCTGGGAGGGCGAGAAGCCCGTAACGCGCATTCAGGAGCGCGCCCGGGAAGCGCGTTACGCCTTGCTCGCAGCCTGCGCCAGGGAGATGGGCGGCGCGGCCATCGTCACGGCGCATCACGCCGACGATCAGGCGGAGACGATTCTCTTTCGGCTGACGAGAGGCTCCGGAATTTCCGGTCTCGCCGGTATGGCCGCCGCGTCGCGATGCGCGGACGCGGCGCTGTTGCGCCCGCTCCTCGACATGCGCAAATCGGCACTCGTCGCGCTCTGCGAGCAGGCGGATCACCCCTTCTTCACCGATCCGTCCAATAGCGACGAAGCCTATGCGCGCGCCCGGATGCGCAAGCTCGCGCCGCTTTTGGCCGCTCAGGGTCTGGACGCCGAGGCCTTGCTGAGGCTCGGGCGGCGCGCCGCCCGGGCCGACGCGGCGCTCGACGCCTGCGCGGCGGCGGCGCGAGAGGCCGCGCGCATCGACAGCGACGCTGGTCTCGCGCGCTTCGATCCGTCCAAACTGCGCGACCTCCCTTTGGAAATCCTGCTGCGCATTCTTGGGGACGAAATCGAGCGACTAGCGCCGCGCGCGCGGCTTCGGCTCGACCGGCTGGAGCGCGCCGCACTGCTCCTGTCGCGGGCCCTGCAATCGGGCGCGCCTCGGCGCCTCACTCTTGCCGGGCTCCTGTTGGAGTTTGGGCGAGGCGCGGTCTCGCTTGGCCCGGCGCCGCCCCGACGCGCGGGCCGCCGCGACGACTGCGGCGACGCCTGACCTCAGCCCGGCCGGTCTTGGCAAGGAACGGAGCCGCGCCTAGATTATTTCCAACTCGGAGCGCTTCGCGGGAATCGTCCTGCTTTGGCGCCGCCCTATCGGAATATCAAATGAACGCAAACTTCAGGAACCTCGCCTTGTGGGCCATTATCGGCCTGCTGGTGGTGGCGCTTGTCATGCTGTTCCAGCAACCGGGACAGCGTACGCCGATCCGGGACATTTCGTTCAGCGAACTGCTCACTCAGGTCGATCAGGGACGCGTGCACGACGTGACCATTTCGGGCAATGAGGTCGTCGGACATTTTACGGGGGACAACCGCCCCTTCTCGACCTACATCCCGAATGACGCGAACATCGTGCCGCGCCTGCAGCAGCATAACGTCTCGATCAGCGCCAAGCCGATGAACGACGGCTCGAGCTGGATCATGACGCTGCTCCTCAACGCGCTTCCCCTCGTCGCCTTTCTCGGCGTCTGGATTTTCCTGTCCCGCCAGATGCAGGGCGGCGCCGGCCGTGCGATGGGGTTTGGCAAGTCGAAGGCGAAGCTTTTGACGGAGATGGCGGGGAAGGTGACGTTTGAGGACGTCGCCGGCGTCGACGAGGCGAAGGAGGATTTGCAGGAGATCGTGGAGTTTCTGCGCGATCCGGGCAAGTTCCAGCGCCTTGGCGGGCGCATTCCGCGCGGCGTGCTGCTGGTCGGCCCGCCCGGCACCGGCAAGACGCTGCTCGCCCGCGCCATCGCCGGCGAGGCGGGCGTGCCGTTCTTCTCAATCTCGGGCTCCGACTTCGTCGAGATGTTCGTCGGCGTCGGCGCGTCGCGCGTGCGCGACATGTTCGAGCAGGCCAAGAAGAACGCGCCCTGCATCATCTTCGTCGACGAGATCGACGCGGTCGGCCGTCATCGCGGCGCTGGGCTCGGCGGCGGCAATGACGAGCGCGAGCAGACCCTGAACCAGTTGCTCGTCGAGATGGACGGCTTCGAAGCGAATGAGGGCATCATCCTCATCGCCGCGACGAACCGTCCCGACGTGCTCGACCCGGCTTTGATGCGGCCGGGCCGCTTCGACCGTCAGATCACCGTGCCGAACCCGGACTTCATCGGCCGCGAGAAGATCCTCAAGGTTCACGCCCGCAAGGTGCCTTTGGCGCCGGATGTGGACCTGAAGGTGGTGGCGCGCGGCACGCCGGGCTTTTCGGGCGCGGATCTGATGAACCTCGTCAACGAGGCGGCGCTGCTGGCGGCGCGGCGCTCGAAGCGGATCGTCACGAATCAGGAGTTCGAGGATTCGCGCGACAAGATCATGATGGGCGCGGAGCGCCGGACCCTCTCCATGACGGAGGAGGAGAAGAAGCTCACGGCCTATCACGAGGGCGGCCATGCGCTGGTTCAGCTGACGGTTCCGGGGGCGATGCCGATCCACAAGGCGACGATCATCCCGCGCGGCCGGGCGCTGGGCATGGTGCAGGGCCTGCCGGAGCGCGATCAGGTGTCGCAGACCTATGAGCAGCTGACGGCGATGCTGGCGATCGCGATGGGCGGCCGGGTGGCGGAGGAGCTGATCTTCGGCCATGACAAGGTGACGTCCGGGGCGGCGTCGGACATCCAGCAATGCACGCGGGTGGCGCGGGCGATGATCACGCAGCTCGGCTTTTCGGACAAGCTGGGGACGGTGGCCTATGCGGAGCCGCAGCAGGAGCAGTTCCTGGGCTATTCGCTGGGGCGTCAGCAGACCTTGTCGGAGCAGACGCAGCAGACGATTGACGCGGAGGTGCGTCGTCTGGTGCAGGAGGCTTACGACAAGGCCCGGGCGATCCTCACCGAGAAGCGGGCGCAGCTCGACACCATCGCCAACGGGCTCCTGGAGTTCGAGACGCTGACGGGCGAGGAGATGAAGGGTCTGTTGCAGGGCAAGCGCCCGGTGCGCGAGGACACCAGCTCCTCCGCCCCGCAGCCCCCGCGCGGCTCCGCCGTCCCAACCGCCGGCGGATCGCCAGAGCCGGATGTCGGCGGGCTCTCGCCGAACCCGGTTTAAGAAAACAAAAAGCCCGGCCGTCGCGCCGGGCTTTTTATTTGAAGCGGCTTGTCACTAAGAAACGAAGGCCAATCCGATGTCGCCGTCGCGCCGCCAGATCGCGCGCGCCGGCCGTTTTTCGCCGAGCTTCTCGATCGCGAGGCAGAACGCCTCCGGCAAGACGACCTGCTGATCGCAACGCAGGCGCGCGCCGGCTTCGGAGAGATCGCGCACGACGCATTCGAATGTCGACATGTCGCGAAACACGATTCTTCCCGTCAGCAGCGTCCGTCGTCGCACCGATCGCCGACGTTCTTCCATCGCACCGCCCCGCTTGTCGTTTCCTTATCCAAAGAGAACTTAGCGAGACGCGCGCGAAGGAGACAGCGTTACTCTTTCTTAACCTTAAATTCGCAGAGCAAGCCGAGCCTTATGAAATCAGCTCCTGAAGCGTCTCGGCCGGCCGGCACAAAGCCGCCTTGTCGCCAAAGATCACGATCGGCCGCTCGATCAAAATCGGATGCTTCTCGATCGCGGCAAAAATCTCGTCATCGGACAGATTCGGATTATCGAGGCCCAGCTCCTCATAGGGCGCGCCCCGCTTGCGCAGAATGTCGCGCACATTCTTCCCCATGCGCTTCAAAATGCCCTCCAGCGTCTTTCGATCCGGCGGGGTCTTCAAATATTCGACGATCTCCGGCTCGTATCCCGCCTCGCGCAAGGCGGCCAGGACTTTGCGGGACGTGCCGCAGGCCGGGTTGTGGTAAATAATCGTTCGCATTTTCGATCCTTTTAAAGCCAAGTTCGACATGCAAATTAACTTATGATTCAAATTAGGGAATACGCCGATCGACGAATGGTGCAGTTTGTCGGCGTCACACTGACGTCTAACTCCGCGTGAAATTGCGCTTGTCTTACGAAAAGGGATGGAGATGACGCGTAACTATTTCGGAACGGACGGCATCCGTGGTCTCGCCAATGTGAAGATCACGCCCGAGCTTGCCTTGAAAGTGGGACAAGCTGCCGGACTTATATTTCAGCGTGGCGAGGGACGGCATCGCGTCGTCATCGGCAAGGATACGCGCCTCTCGGGCTACATGATCGAATACGCCCTCGTCGCCGGCTTCACCTCGGTGGGCATGGACCCGCTGCTCCTTGGCCCCATGCCGACGCCGGCCGTCGCGATGCTGACGCGCTCCATGCGCGCGGATGTGGGCGTGATGATCTCGGCCTCGCATAATTCCTTCGAGGATAACGGCATCAAGCTCTTCGGCCCGGACGGCCACAAGCTCTCCGACGACATCGAACGTGACATCGAGCGTCTGCTCGACAGCGATCTCTCCCGCCGGCTCGCGGCCTCCAACAATCTCGGCCGCGCCCGCCGCATCGACGACGTCCGCGCCCGCTACATTGAATTCGCAAAGCACACGCTGCCCCGCAATATGAGCTTCGAGGGGTTGCGCGTCGTGATCGACTGCGCCAACGGCGCCGCCTACAAGGTCGCGCCCGAAGCGCTCTGGGAGCTCGGGGCCGAGGTCATCGCCATCGGCGTCGAACCCGACGGCTTCAACATCAACCGCGATGTCGGCTCCACCTCGCCGCAGGCGCTGCGCGCCAAGGTGCGGGAACTGCGCGCCGATGTCGGCATCGCGCTCGACGGCGACGCCGACCGCGTCATTCTCGTCGACGAGACCGGCGCCGTCGTGGATGGCGATCAGGTGATGGCGGTCGTCGCTCAGAGCTGGCGCGAACAGGGACTTCTCGCCAAGCCGGGCATCGTCGCGACGATTATGTCCAATCTTGGCCTTGAGCGCCATCTGAACGGTTTGGGCCTCACCCTCGAGCGCACCGCGGTCGGCGATCGCTACGTCATCGAACGCATGCGCGCGGAGGGCTATAATCTCGGCGGGGAGCAATCCGGCCATGTCATCCTGTCCGACTACTCGACGACCGGCGACGGCCTCGTCACGGCCATGCAGGTGCTGGCTGAAGCCAAACGCCAGAACAGGCGGCTGAGCGAGGTCTGCCATTGCTTCGAGCCTCTGCCCCAGGTGCTCAAGAGCGTGCGCGTCCACGGCCGTCTGCTCGAGAAGGCGTCGGTCGCCGGCGCGATCGATTCCGCGCGCACGCAACTTGGCGACAATGGCCGCATCATCGTCCGGCCGTCCGGCACCGAGCCGGTCGTCCGCGTCATGGCGGAAGGCGACGATCGCGACCTCGTCGAGACGCTCGTCGCGCAAGTCTGCAACGCGCTTCGGGAATCCGCAGAGGCGGCGTAAGGCTTGCGACCGGAAAAAGGCGCGGCGGCCACGAAATCATCGGGCCGCCGCGCCTTTTTCACGCCCTCAAGGCTTAAGGAATATAGTTACTTATGGAGAATTCTGGTTAAGCGGTAAGGTTAACTTCGCTTTAAGTCTTCTCGGTCATGTTTACTCCCGATGGCAAAGCGCCACGGGTCCGCTTCGCGGCCCTCTTTACGCAAAAGGGGAAGTAATCATGGGCCGTTCACTCGCCCTCCTTTTAGCGGCCGCAATCGTCGCCGGAGCCGGCGGCGCAAAGGCGGCCGATCTTTTGCCGCCGCCCCCGCCGATCGAGCCGCCGCCGCCCGTTGAATTCGGCGGCTGGTATCTGCGCGGCGATGTGGGCGTCGGCGCCTATGAGTTGAGCAGCCTGCGCTCGACTTTCGCCGATCCGACGGTTGTCGTGCCCGCGCCGCTCTTCAACGGCTATTCCATTGGCGACGCCGCCTTTGCGGGCGCCGGCGTCGGCTACCAGTTCAACAACTGGTTCCGCTTCGACGTCACCGGCGAATATCGCACGGCCGCCCAATATAGCGCGATCCAGAGCTATACGGACATCTGGAGCGCCCCGGGCTTCTCGCCTTGCGGCATCGCGGCGCGCTGCCACGACCTCTATCACGGCCAGCACAGCGCCGCGGTCTTCCTGGCGAACGCCTATTTCGACCTCGGCACCTGGTACGGCATCACGCCTTTCGTGGGCGGCGGCGTCGGCTTCGCCACGAACTTCCTGAACAATTGGTACGACATCTCGGCCCAGCCGGCCGGCGGCTTCGGCTACGCTTCCGACAAGACCCAGACGAACTTCGCCTGGCAGGTCGGCGCGGGTCTCGCCTACAATGTCACGCCGAACCTGAAGCTTGAAGTGGCGTATCGCTATCTCGACATGGGCAAGATGTCGACGAACCAGATCGTCTGCCAGGGCACGCCGGTCTGCGCGCGCGAAGTTCAGAGCTTCTATCTCGCCTCGAACGACATCCGGCTCGGCTTCCGCTACATCATCCCGACGCTGGTCCCCCCGCCCCCGCCGCCTCCCGGCCCGCTGGTGCGGAAATACTGATCGATTGAGAAATCGAAATAAAACGGCGCGGGCGATCCCCGCGCCGTTTTTTTGTCTAAATTGGAAAAGGCTCAGGTAAAATGTGGAGAGCTTTCATGTGGCCGCGCTTTGCCTCGGCGGTTCTTTGCGTGGGTTTTCTTCTCCTCGACGCGTCGCCGTCCTGAGCAAATTACGGTGACGTTACCAATTGCAGAAACTCCTTCCCCCTCCAACAAGCGCCCCGCAACGCGCGTTGCTCGCATCACATCGTCGTTCCCGTCACGTCATCCGGCGCCAACCGATTTTCGTCGAATGGATAATTTCAGTAAATGGCGCCACGTCGCCGCAATTCCCTAAGTCGAGGTCAGCCTTTTGATGATTTCTCTGGCTCAGGAATGACTCGAGCCGAGCGCAATTCGAAATGTCGCGCCGCCGCCGGGAGTGTCGGCGACAAAGATCGAGCCTCCCATGCACTCCACGAGGCTCTTCGAAATCGCCAGACCAATCCCGGCGCCTTTGATTTTGGCGTCACGCCGCCAGAACGGTTCAAAGATTCGCTCGCGATCCGGGGGAGCGACGCCCTCCCCGTGGTCGATAACTTCAATGATGGCGTCCGCCAAGACTCGAACCTCAATGACGCCTCCATCCGGTTCGGCGCGAAGCGCATTATCCAGGAGATTGGAAACGACGCACTCAAGGGCCCATTTATCGGCATTGACAATAAATGGCGTAGACGGACCAGAGAATTCGATCCGGCGCCTGTTTTCGACGATCAACGGCGTATAGTCGGCGATGAGCGCCAACACCGACGCTCCAAGGTCGATCGCGCTCGCTGTCGAACGGCTTCGAACGGAAGGACTCGCCGCCGCCAATAATTGTTCGACAATCGTTTGCATTCTTCGAATATCTCTCCGCATGTCCCGCCGGAAAGCCTGATCGTCCGGATTGTCCGCATGGGCGCGCATGATGGCGATGGGCGTGCGCAATTCATGCGCGACATTGGCGGCGAAGCGTCGTTGTGCGGTGACGCCTCTGTCGAGCGTTTCCAGAGCCCGGTTCATCGCCTCGATAAAGGGCGCGATTTCCCGCGGCGCTTGTTCGACCGAAAGCCGCCGATGGAGGGAGTCGACGTCGATGGAAGCTACGTCATTTGCCGCAACGCGTAACGGCGAAAGTCCGTGACGCACAACGAGCCAGGCGAGGAGCGCCGCCCCCAGACTGCCCGGCGTGATGACGAGCGCGGTATGCAGGGACAAGAAAACCTTCGCAGCCTCGGAGAGATCCGCCCAGGAAAAGCGGTAGCCATAGATGGCGAGGGCGTAATCGCCGAGAGGCGTTGTGACGACCGCCAGATTTCCTTGCGAACGCTTGTCCGGATCATCGGCGAGGCGGAACTTTATCGAAGACGCGTCGATATGATCGAGGCAATCAAGCGCGGTCACAAGTTCTGACGAAGAGCCGGACAGCGCCTGCTTTGTCGCGATATCAAAGACCGCGTAACGCGCCTGAGCATTTTCGCGGGCATATTGCTGGAGAGCCGCCGTCGGTTCGATCATGACGCGTCCGTCCGGCGTCCGCTTTATCGACTCTTGCAACAGCGCCCGCATTCGGTATGCGCCCCATGCGTCCGGCGCGATTGAAGAGCTCTTTGTTATGCCCGATACGGAGACAAAAAATTCGATAAAGGGAACGAGAAAGACGATTGCAATGAACTGCGCGATGGCGAGACTGACGACGAGTTGAAAGGAAAGAGAACGCCTCACGCCAGCGTCGCTTTTGTAAGCATATATCCAATGCCGCGCGCGGCATGAATTTCCACGCCAGCATCGAGATCGTCGAGCTTTTTGCGCAGACGGGACACAAGGATGTTCAATGCGTTCATTTGCACGTCATCTTCGAACCCATAGATTTCCTCCAGCAGTTGATCTCGCAGAATGAGCCTGCCCGCATTTCGCATCAGCGCTTCGAGCAAGGCGAGTTCGCGGCGGTGCAAGACGAGCGGAACTCCTTTGACGGACACCTGGTGCGTGACGAAATCGAAGGAGAGCGCGCCGAGGATCGCCGGCGGCGCAGGCGCCACATCGCCGCGACGAAGACAGGCCCGGATCCGCGCCATCAACTCGTCGAGATCGATAGGCTTGGCGAGATAATCATCGGCGCCGGCGTCGAGGCCGGAAATGCGATCGCTCACCGCGTGAAACGCCGTCAAGACGAGAACGCGAATGCCGGGCTGAGAATGCTTCAACTCCGGAAGCAGCTCCAGGCCATCGCCATCCGGCAAGCGGCGGTCGACAAGCGCCAATGCATAACGGTGGCATTGCAGGGCGGCGCGCGCGTCTTCGATCCCGCTGACATAGTCCGCGATGAAGCCGGAGCGTCCGAGACGAACGCCGAGCGCGCGCGCCATCTCCGGCTCGTCCTCGATTAGCAGGACGCGCATGAAACAGGCTCGCGCGGTCGCCCGCGCGTGAGGAATGGATTTGACATGTTTCGCTCCGCCGCAAGCGGTTCGACGGAACCCTAATGCAAAGTATGATAAAATTGCAACAACGCGGCGAAGTCTTCGCGCGGTCGGCCCAGGTTATCTCCATGAAAGTTTCGTCTCCTAGACAGCGTTCCGACGGCTGATAAAGCCGAGGAGCGAGCAGTACAGGAGGCCACCTTGCTCAATCGCAATCTTCTCAAGACTGTCAGCGCCTGCGCGCTGATCGTCTTTCTCGCGGGCGAAGCCTTCGCCCAGCAAAATCTGCCCACGATCAACGTCGGCGCGAGCGTGAGGCGTGGGTCGCAACGATCCGACGCACGTCCTTCCGGACTCGCCAATGGCGCGCCTGCTGTCCCGGCCGTCATTGAGAACGGCTCCCCGATCCAGCAGACGACGGCCGGCCCGGTGCGCGGCTACCAGGCGCTGACGTCGCGCGCCACGCGGTTCGAAACGCCGATCAAAGAACTGCCAATGTCGATCGTGGTCATTCCGCGCAAGGTCATCGACGACCAGCAGGCCATTTCGCAAGCCGAGGTCTTTCGTAACGTTTCGGGCCTTCAGCCGGCGCCGCCTGTCTTTCCTGGCGGCGTCGGTCCGAGCCTGAGAGGCATGCGCGCCGAGCGTTATATTGACGGCCTGCCCAATTACTATGATTACGGCGTTCGCGATCTCCTCGCCAATGTCGAGCGCGTCGAGGTCATCAAAGGTCCCGCGAGCATTCTTTTCCAGGGCGGGCAGAGTCCGGTCGGCGGCGTCGTCAATATCGTCTCCAAATTGCCGACGCCGGAACGCTTCGCGGAGGCGGGGATTCGCGGCGGCGGCTACAGCTATGCGAGTCCCTATATCGACATCAATCAACCGCTCTTCGAAAACAAGAGCGTGATGTTCCGGCTGACCGCGCAATATGAAACGACGCGCTCGAATATCGACGTGATCCGCCGTCGCAGCTACACGATCAATCCCACGATAAAATTCGCGCCGACGGACGCGACGTCGCTGATCGTGCAAGGGTTGATTTCCCGGCGAGACCAGCCGGATTATCCGGGGCTGCCCGCGATCGGAACGGTCGATCACACCTATTATTCCGTCCGGCCGACAGCCTTTCTGGCCAATCCTGGCCTGCCGGCGACGACGACCAAGTCGTCCGGCGTCACCGTGCGCTTCGACCATAAATTTAACGAGACCTTCTCCACTTTCACGAGCGCGCGCTTCTCGTCGTCGAGCATCTACGAGCCCTCGCAGACGACGCTCGGCAATGAGCCGACCTTCTATCTCGATCCGACCCTGGCCTTTCTCGGCGGCCCCGGAGTCATTGGGAGTCCCAGCCAATTCTATGCGCTCAATACGATCATGAGCCAGCAAACCAAGGAAGTCTCCGTCACCTCCAATGTGATGACGAAGTTCGACGCCGGGCCGACGCAGAACAAGCTTCTGCTCGGCGGCGATTTCAATCGCGTATGGGATCAGGGCTATATGGCGGGAGCTAACGCCACGCCGCCAGATCCCAATATCAAGAGCATTCTGGACTTGTGGGGCCTGGGCGGCTTCGCGCCGCTGTATCCGATCCTCATCGACTTCCGGGCGCCGTTCTATCCGCCCTACGCCTATCCGCTCCCCGGGCAGGATTTTTACACGATCTTCAGCCGCGTCGATAACGCCTATCAAAACGCCGGCGTGACCGCTCAGCTTCAATCGACCATTTTTGACCGCCTGCATATTCTTGCCGCCGGACGCGTCGCCTTCATCGATATCTCTTCGACCGAAGCCGCGCTCACGCCGCCGACCAGATTCAATTCCAGCACGACGCAGTTCCTGCCGCGCGTCGGGGCTCTGCTCGACGTCACCGACTGGCTGTCGGTCTATGGAAGCTACGCACAGGGCTTGCGCCCGGTCACCTTCTTCAACGGCGCGGCGGGCGTGGCGCCGAAACCCGAAGGTTCGGAGCAATGGGAAGCCGGCGTCAAGCTCGACGGGCCAATGGGTCTCTCCGGCACGCTCGCCTATTTTGATCTGACGCGGACAAATGTGCCGCTGACGCCGCCGGGGACGTTGACGCAGCGGCAATCGGGCGAGTGGCGTTCGCATGGCTTCGAGGCGGATCTCGTCTGGCAGCCATTGTCGAACCTTTCGTTCCTTGCGAGCTACGCGCATATCGACGCCAAAGTCTCGAAGGACGAAAATCCGCGGTTCCAGAACGCGCCGCTCAATCTCGCGCCGCCTGACTCAGGGCGTCTTTGGGGTAACTACGCCTTTGACGGGTTCTTCAAGGGGTGGTCGTTCGGCGCGGGGCTCTACGCCGCCTCTGGACAGGTCATCGAGATCGGCCGCCCCTGGGCGACGGGCGGCTATGTCACGTTCGATGCGGCGCTTACCTTCAAACACGACAACTTCACCTTCGCGATCAACGGCAAAAACCTGGGGAATCAGCAATATTTTGTGCAATATCCCTACCTCGCGGGCCGCGTCATGCCGGGCGAGGGGAGGACGTTCTTCGCCAACCTTTCCGTGCGAATGTAGGAGTGACGATGACCGAACTCGATCGGCGCCAACTCGGAGAAGCGATCGCGGCCTTTGGCGCTTTGCTGGCGAGCGGCGCGGCGGCTGCCGCAGCCGAAGCCAAGCGCGCGGAATCCTCGCCGAAGCACGACATGTCGGACATGCCGGCAAACTGGATGGGGAAGGAGAAAATCGCCTTCCTCATCTATCCCGGCTTTACGGCGCTCGACATGGTCGGACCGCAATACATGCTCGCCAATCTGATGGGCGCGAAGGTCGACATCGTCGCCAAGTCGCTCGAACCGGTCCGTAGCGATACGGGGCTCGTCTTCACGCCATCCATGCGCTTCGATGACGCCTCTCCCGCATTCGACATTATTTGCGCGCCAGGCGGCTCGCAAGGAACGCTCGCGGCAATGCGCGACGATGCGACTGTGGCTTTCATTCGTGACGCCGGTCGCAAAGCCAGATATGTCACTTCGGTCTGCACGGGCTCGATGCTTCTCGGCGCGGCCGGCCTGCTCGACGGCTACCGCGCGACCTCACATTGGGCGACGAAGCCGCTTCTTCCCATCGTCGGCGCGATCCCGGCTGAAGGACGCTTTGTCCAAGACCGCAATCGCATCACTGCCGAAGGAGTCACGGCCGGGCTCGATTTCGCGCTATCCCTCGTCGGCCAATTACGCGACGAGAAATACGCTCAGGGCGTCCAGCTTCTCGCGCAATACGCGCCTGATCCGCCTTTTCACGCGGGGGAGCCTGAGACGGCCCCGAAGGACGTGACCAGGATGATCGACGGCATGTTCGTCGGACTAAAAAAGGAAATGCGATTGGCTGCGGCGGCTGCCTACGCAAAATCAAGAAGCTTGTGAGCGTCGCAGCGAATCTCGGTCGAGAATCCAAATCCTCAAATTACAGTGATTACCAATTGCAGGAATTCCTGCTCCATGTAGCAAGTTCCTCATGACCGCGCATCGCTCGCATCACGTCACCTTGCGCGATAATCGGCGCCAGCCGATCTTCGCCGAACGGATAATTTCAGCAATGGGCGTCATGTCACCGTAATCACCGTAACGTCCGACCGAATGGTTTTCTGGACGAGCTTCTTGCCGGAAAAACGACGGCGCCTCCTGGTGGACGGCATCAATAAACATCGCGAGCATAGCGCTTTTCCTGGCTCATTTTGGCCAGATAGGCGACCGCGGCGTCGGCATCCATGCCGCCATGCGTTTGCGCGATCTGTCGGAGCGCGCGATCGACGTCCTTGGCCATGCGGCTGGCGTCGCCGCAGACATAGAAATGGGCGCCCTCCTCAAGCCAGGCCCATAGTTCGGCCCCTTGCTCGATCATGCGGTCCTGAACGTAGATTTTTTTAGCCTGATCGCGGGAAAAGGCCGTGTCGAGGCGGTGCAGATAGCCGGCGGCCTGCACCGCCTCCAGTTCGTCGCGGTAGTAAAAATCCGTCGCCGCGCGCTGTTCGCCGAAGAACAGCCAGTTCCTCCCTTTGGCGCCTGTAATCTGGCGCTCCTGCAAAAAAGCTCGGAAGGGCGCGACGCCGGTTCCCGGCCCGACCATGATCATTGGCAGAGCCGGATCTTTCGGTGGACGGAAATGCACAGATTTTTGCAGGAATATTCCGGCTCCCGTCGTTTCGGCGCGATCGGCGAGAAAGGTCGAGCAGACGCCCCCGCGTTTCTTTCCGCCAAGGCCATAGCGGACCGTCGAAACGGTCAAATGCACTTGGCTGGGACAGGCCTTAGAGCTGGAGGAAATCGAATAAAAGCGCGGCTGCAATCGTTTGAACACGCCAAGCCAATCCTGCGGAGAGGCTTCGACCGGGAAATCGCGCAGAATGTCCACGATCTGCCGTCCCCAGAGCCAATCCTTCAATCGCTCTTTGTTCTCCTCCTTCAACAATGCGGGCAGATCGTCCGATTTCGACCGCTCCGCTGCGAATTTGAGCAAATCCGGCGTCGGTCGGGCGATTTCGTAATGCCGAAGCAGGGCTTCGGACAAAGGCATATCGCCTTTCTCCTTAACGGCGACAAAGCTTGACGCCGACGCCTTCATCACGGCCGTCAACTCGGCGACAAGCTCGGGACAATTGATCGGCCAGACGCCGAGCGCATCGCCGGCGTCATAGGAAAAGCCGGACTCCTCAAGATCGAAGGCGATCTGCCGGGTTTCCTTCTGCGCGCCTGGTCCATTCAGCAGCCGGTTGACCGAGATGCGCGCCTGAAAGGGCGTGGCGCGGCTGAAGGCCGGCTGCGCGGCGCACGCCGGCGGTTCAGCAACGTCACCCGCGGGCGCCGGCGCATGTGCGGGAGATAGAACAGGCGCTGCTGCGACCGGCGCCTCAGCCAAGGCGGCGACGACGGCGCCAAGCCAGCCGCTGGCGGCTTGCTCATGATCCGGCTCGCAATCGACGCGAGCGATCAGGCGTTGCGCTCCCAGCGCCTCCAGCCGCGCATCGAGCTTGCGGCCGAAGCCGCAAAACTGATCGTAACTGGAATCGCCGAAGGCCAGCACGGCATATTTCACTGCGCCGAGCTTCGGAGCGTCCTGGGCTTGCAAGGCGGTCCAGAACGCCGCGCCATTGTCCGGCGAATCGCCGTCGCCAAAGGTGCTCGCGAGGAGCAGGAGATACGGACGGCCGGTCAATTCGCCGACGGCCACGCCGTCCATGCCGGAGAGGTTCACGCCATGTCCCAGCGCGACCAGACGATCCCGGCATTTGGCGGCGAAACCTTCTGCATTTCCTGTCTGTGAGGCCCAAAGGACAAGAATTTCAGGTTTTGGCGGCGCCGTCGTCGCCTCGGCGGCGCAGAACGCCGCCAATTGCCCGCCTTTGGGCAATGAGCTTCGCGCGAAAAGACCGGCCAAGAGGCCGTCGATCAAATCCCGTTTCGGGGCCTGAAGCGGGGCGGACGCCGGGAGATATGGCACGCCGCCGCTCTGGCGCGACGCGTCATGACGTAAACCGCTCAGAAAGCCCTGAAGATAAGCTTTTTCCCGGTCGTCCAGAGTGATCGTCGGCGCGGCGTCGAGACCGAGAATGCCGGCCAGAGCATCGACGTTTTTCATTTCGAGTTCCTTGGAGGCGAGTTCCTTGGAGGCGAGTTCTTTGGAGGCGAGTTCTTTGGAGGAATGAATCGGCGCGGCCTCGCCAAGGTGAGCGATGGCGGGGGCGATCTCATCATTTTTCGGAAGGGAGACGGGATCGGGCTCGAGTCGCGTCAAGGCGACGGCGGAAATTTTGAAAGCGGGCTGCTGCGAGATCGGATCGACGGCGTCATTGGTGACGGCGTTGATCGCCAGATCGTCGCCGAACATGTCGTTCCAGTGGAAAGGCGCGAAGCAATCGCCCGATCGCACGCGATCGGTCACGACGGCCGGCAGGATCGCCCGCCCGCGCCGCGAGCGGATTTCGACGCGATCCTTGTCGCGAATGTTCAGACAAACGGCGTCTTCGGGATTGATTTCGACAAAAGGTCCCGGATTGAGCTTGTTAAGCGTCGCGACTTTTCCGGTCTTGGTCATGGTGTGCCATTGGTGCTGCAACCGTCCGGTGTTCAGCACCATCGGATAGTCGGCGTCCGGCATCTCCGCTGGCGGCAAATGGGGCCGGGCGAAAAAACGGGCTTTTCCCGTCTCGGTCGCGAAGGAGATCGTTGGCGTAGCGCCGCTTTCATTCAGGCGCAACGTCTGGCTGACGCCATCATTAAGATAGCGAATGGGGTTGCGGTCCCGATCGCTTTCGGGAGGACAAGGCCATTGCAGCGGTCCCTCGCGCAGCCTTTCATAGCTTGCGCCGCGAATGTCGTAGCCGGTCTTCGGATTCCAGGCGCGCTTGATTTCCTCGAAAATCTCCGACGCCGATTGATAGGCGAAAGCGTCGCCATAGCCCATTTCGCGGGCGACTTCGGCGATGATGCGCCAATCCGCCATGGCTTCGCCCGGAGGCCGGACGGCTTCGGTCATGAGCGTCATGTTGCGCTCGGAATTGATCATCACGCCCTCCGCCTCGGCCCAGAGCGCGCCGGGAAGCAGAATGTCGGCGTAAATGTTGGTCTCGGTGTCGAGGAAGACGTCCTGGGTCACCACAAGTTCGGCCTTTTTCAGCCCAGCGATGACCGTCTTGCGGTTGGCGACCGTCGCGACCGGATTGGTGCAGATGATCCAGCAGGCCTTGATTTCGCCCGCCGCCATGCGCTCGAACATGTTGATCGCGCCGCCCCCGAGCTGCGTGCGGAGGGTCCCGCGAGGGACGTCCCACAAGTCTTCGACGAAGGCGCGGTCCTTTTCGGCCAGAATCGAGCGTTGCCCAGGCAGTCCGCCGCCCATATAGCCCATCTCACGGCCGCCCATGGCGTTGGGCTGGCCGGTCAGGGAGAAGGGGCCGCTGCCGGGGCGGCATATCGCCCCGGTGGCGAGATGCAGGTTGCAGATGGCGTTGGTGTTCCAGGTTCCATGGACGCTCTGGTTCAGCCCCATGGTCCAGCAGCTCATCCACTCCTTCGCCTCACCGATCCAGTCCGCCGCCTTGCGGATGTCGGCTTCCGGCAGGCCGGTGACGTCAGCGACCTTTTCCGGCGGGTAATCGTCGAGAAAGGCGGGCATGTCGTCCCAGCCCTCGGTGAATTCGGAGATGAAGGCCGGATCGGTCTTGCCGCCTTTCACGAGCAGATGCAGCAGGCCATTCATCAGCGACAAATCGCTTCCCGGCTTCACCTGCATAAAAAGATGCGCCTTTTCCGCAGTGGCGTTGCGGCGCGGATCGACGACGATCAGCTTCGCGCCCGCCTTGACCCGGTCCATCATCCGCAGGAACAGGATGGGATGGCAGTCGGCCATATTGGCGCCGATGACGAAGAACAGATCAGCCTTGTCGAAATCCTGATACGAGCCGGGCGGACCGTCGGAGCCGAGCGACAGCTTGTAGCCGGCGCCGGCGCCGGCCATGCACAGGCGCGAGTTGGATTCGATATTGTTGGTTCCGATGAATCCCTTAGTAAGTTTGTTGGAGAGATATTGCGCCTCTAGCGACATTTGGCCGGAGACATAAAGCGAAACAGCGTCGGGACCGTCGCGATCGATGATTTCGCGCAGACGGCGCGCGGTCTCCTTGATCGCGGCCGCCATCGGGACCGGTCCAGGATCGTGCTTCCGTCCGTTGCGCAGATAGGCGCGATCGAGCCTCCCCGGCGCCGTGACCGGCTGTGCGCTGGAGCCGCCTTTGGTGCAAAGCCGCCCGAAGTTGGTCGGATGCTGTCTGTCCCCCGAAACCTTGACGATCTTGCCGTCGGCCACATCCATCACAATGCCGCAGCCGACACCGCAATAGGGACAGACGCTTTTGACCGAAGCCGCCGCGCCGGTCATTGGGCGCGAACCCGTTGGATATCGGCGGAGGGGAGATAAAGACGTATAAATCGAAGCCCAAGCTTTGTCTTGTTCGACATAAACAATCCTCGCGGCTCAACCCCGCCAAGGTTGCGGCTGCGAGAGCGATTCGTCGGCTAAGGTTTGAGCGCAGGTCAAATCGAAGCCGTTGTGTCTGCTTCCGCTGATATAGGAAACGAGACGTCACCCCCGCGCCATGCCTGCAATGGCTGCGCAACCGTGGTACGGGGTCTTCGTTGACCTGCGACGTGTAATTCAAATACCGTGCCTGAGAATTCGGGACGTCCTCGTATCCGCGAACGTCATTCGGGCCCAGACTCAAGTGATTGTCATAATTGGGATATTAATCGTTTTGAGGAAGCTTTTCGTCGGTTTGGGCTAAGGAGCCTGGCGGCTTGCGCGATGCCTATTCAGGCAGCGTTGTAGAAATTTTAGCCATCTGAATTGATGAGCGCGGCATGGAGATGTGGAACGCGTTTCCGCCCAAATGGCCGCGACTTCAGGCGCGCGCTTCGCCTCGCTATACTCCGCCAATGTCCGACCTCGACCCGCCGGAATCCGGCGCCGCACTCAGCAACGCCCCCGAAATCAGCGTCACGGAACTCGCCAATGCGCTCAAGCGCACGGTGGAGGACCGGTTCGGGCGCGTCAGGGTGCGGGGCGAGATTTCCAATTATCGTGGGCCGCACGCCTCCGGCCACGCCTATTTCTGCCTGAAGGATCAGGGCGCGCGGCTCGACGCCGTCATCTGGAAGGGAACCTTCCAGCGCATGCGCACGCGGCCGCAGGAGGGGTTGGAGGTCGTCGCCACCGGGCGCATCACGACCTTCCCGGGCAAGTCGTCCTATCAGATCGTCATCGAGGCGATGGAGCCGGCGGGCGTCGGCGCACTGATGGCGCTGCTCGACGAAAGGCGCAAGAAGCTCGCGGCCGAAGGGCTCTTCGACGAAGCGCGCAAGCGGCCCCTGCCTTTCCTGCCGCAGGTCGTGGGCGTCGTGACGTCGCCCACAGGCGCGGTCATTCGCGACATTCTGCATCGCCTGAGCGACCGCTTCCCCCGCCACGTTCTCGTCTGGCCGGTGCGCGTGCAGGGCGACACGTCCGCGGCGGAGGTCGCGGCGGCGATCGAAGGTTTCAATGCGCTCGCGCCGGGCGGCCCGCTCCCCCGTCCCGACGTGCTCATCGTCGCGCGCGGCGGCGGCTCGCTCGAGGATCTGTGGAGCTTCAACGAAGAGATCGTCGTGCGGGCGGCGGCGGCGAGCGCGATCCCGCTCATCTCGGCCATCGGCCACGAGACGGACACCACGCTGATCGATTTCGTCTCCGATTTACGCGCGCCGACGCCCACAGGCGCGGCGGAGAAAGTCGTGCCGGTTCGCGCCGAGCTTGCCGAACATCTCGCCGCCCGCGCGCGCCGCCTCGCGAGCGCGAAATCGCGGGCGATGGAGCAGCGTCGCACGCAGCTTGCGACGCTGGGTCGGCTTTTGCCGACCCCCGAGCAGTTGCTGCAGACGCCGCGACAAAGACTCGACCGCTCGACGCAGCTTCTCAAAGCGACGTTGCGCGCAAGGCGCGACGCGCGCCGTCTCCGGCTCGCGGAGCTGGCCCGCCTCCTCTCGCGGCATTCGCCGCAGGCGGAGCTCGCTGGTCAAAGGGAGAGGCTGAAAGGTCTCGGCGCGCGGCTGAGAGCCGGCTTCGACGCGAATGTCGCCCTCGCGCGCCACCAAAACGCCGGCGCGAGACAGCGCATCGATAATGTCGCCGCGCGCATGCGTCTCAGTTGGAAAACCCAATTGTTCCAGAAGCAGGACCGCGTCGAACGTCTCGGCCGCCTGCTGGACTCATTGAGTCACAAAAAAGTGCTCGAACGCGGCTTCGCCCTTGTGCGCGACGAGCATGACGCCCTCGTCCGCAGCGTCGCGCAGGCGCTCCCCGGCGCCGCGCTGACAATCGAATTCGCGGATGGCCGCATCGCCGCGCGCGCCGGGCAGACGGATGCGCCGGAGTCGCCATCGGCCGCGAAGCGCAAGCCTCGGAAAAATGGGGGCGGCGAACAGGGCTCCCTGTTCTGATTTACTCGAAATGCATCTGGAAGGCGACGATGCTGCGCTGCATCGGCGCGCGGGGCATATAGCAGAAGGCGTTGGTCGAGAGGCGCGCCTCCTGGCAGTGCTCGTGACCCTCGCTCCAGTCATAGCCGAGATTGTCCATGCAGGACTTGATCTTCTGCTCGATCAGCCGCGGATTGGCCTTGCGTTCCATTGGGAAGTCGCGCTCGACCTGAAACTCGCAATCGGTGACGTCGATCTTCTGGCCCTCGAAATAGCGGCCGCTGGCCCCGCTCGTGACGAACATGGCTTCGGTCGCGAGGATCAAGGCGAGGCCCGCGATGAGGGCGATCTTCTCCTGCGTTTTGGACTTCAAATAGTGAAGGTCGAAGAGCGAGAGAACGCCGATGACGAGCAGGCCGCCGCCGACGATCAGCGTTAGCGGCGACAGAAACGGCGCAATCCCTTCGTTCATCTGATCCTCCCCAATGAGCGCCGCATCCTAATGTTAGTCGCGCCGGCGCGATGGGCAAGAAGGTTGCGGCTTTTTGACAGCTTGACTACCTTTTCTTGACAAACGCCACAGCGACTTTGTCGCCAAAAAACAGCGGCTCCGCCGCCAGAACTCATCTTGGGGATGGACAATAGCGGCCAGCAACGCCCTTGCGTTCGCGGCGATTTTCACCCTCGCCGCCGCCTCCGCCTGCTTTTTCGCCTGCCGACCGACGGACGAACGCGCCCGGGCGGTTGTGAACAATCTGATCCGGAAAATCAAAGCGCCCTTCACGCTCGTCTCCTACGAGACGACGCGTAGGGCGGATTTCGACATGATCGCCGGGGAGATACGCGGCTATGAGATCTTCTTCAGAGCGACGGCGCTTTTCCCGCAGGGCGCCAATCTCGATTGCGCGCCGAAGGCGGCGCAGCGGCCCGCCGATTGCACGGAGGACGCTTACTTCTCGCTCATCCGCCCCACCTGCCTGGCCGATCTCCGACCAGCGCCAGTTCGTCGAGCCGGGCGGCGCCCGGAAATTCGACGAGGACCTCCGCTTCGCGGAGCTGAAAGGCGGCTGGAAAGGCGCGGATGGCGTCGTCTACAAGCCCTGAGCAGGGCCATTCATACTTTATTAACCAATTAACCGTTTATTAATGAAAGGAATAATTCGCTCAAATGTGACGGGTTCCACACATCCTCGATAAAGGTTGATGGAACCTTCGCTTAACCCTGCGGGACTAGGACTGACCGCAGTCGGTCCCTGTAACAGGAGTTTTCCATGCTGGTTTCCGCCGCGGCCCGCTGCGCCAAATTTGCTGTCGCCCTTTCGGCGGCTTTGGCCATGGCGGCATGCGCGAAGAACGCGGCGGAGGAAGCCGGCGACCTCGCCGGGGGCGGCGCGGGCGGACCCGGCGGACGTGGAGGCGTCTCGCGCAGCGGCCTTCCGGCGACGCCGGGCAGCGCCCAGGATTTCGCCCAGAATATTGGCGACCGCGTCTTCTTCGAAACGGATTCGACGGAGCTGACTTCCACGGCCCAGGCGACGCTGGACCGGCAGGCCGAATGGCTCAACCGCTACGGCCGCTACAGTTTCTCGATCGAGGGTCACGCCGACGAACGCGGCACGCGCGAATATAACTTCGCGCTCGGCGCCCAGCGCGCCGAAGCCGCCAGGAACTACCTCGTCTCGCGCGGCGTCGCGGCCTCCCGCATCCGCACGGTGAGCTACGGCAAGGAGCGTCCCGTCGCCACTTGCGACGACATCTCCTGCTGGTCTCAGAACCGCCGCGCCGTCACTCTGCTGGCGGGCGGAAATTCCTGACGCGAGGGCAAACAGCGCTTGCGTCGGCGGCGCTGTTGCGGCAATAAGGCGCGCGCTTCGGCGCCGCAGGAGTGTAGCTCAACTGGTAGAGCACCGGTCTCCAAAACCGGGGGTTGGGGGTTCGAGCCCCTCCACTCCTGCCAATAAGATCAAAGACTTAGATAAAAAATTCTCCTGGCGATCTCAGCCAATGCAACTCTCCGCGTAACAAACGATTCCCTTGCTCCCTGCCCTGTGGCGCTTTGCTGCCGCCCACGCCGTCGAAAGGCGCTGCGACCAGAGCCAATCTGGTCTGCGGCGCGCGCTCGAGCGACGTGTGGCCGGATTGGTCACAGCACCGATTGTCGAGCCCCCGCCCTATCTTCCCCAATCAATACGCGGCGCAATTTCGTTTCGCCATCAAGAGGCGCGAATTTTGGTAACTTAATCATGCTGCGGCGATTCTGAATGGAGGGTCATCCTATGGCCATGCCGCCCGATCATCGTATTGAAATAGTACTGATGTCAGATCAGGATAATCCTGTGCATCTGTGGGTGCAATCAACGGCCGACGCCTCGAAGCATGTGGAACTAAGCAAACAAAGATCGTTGCGCGCCATCGGGATCGGGCTCTTACTTTTGGTCATCGCCCTTTATTTGTTTCCCGGCGCCGTGGTTATCCTCTTGCTGATCGGGCTGATGATAGGCTTTCCACTGTCGCTTGTCGGAATGGCCGGATATTTTCGCAAGCGGTGAGAAGGCGTGCGTCTCAAAGCGAGCGGAGACGCGCCATTATTCTGCATTGTGACGCGCGCCGGAGCGGCAGCCGGCGCGGACTCTGCGCAGCGCTTATGCGCTGCGCCTCGTCTCGCCACACTTTGGCGGCCTGCCATGCCGTCGAAAGACGACGGCCGAACGTCCATCCGAGCCCCAAGCGCTTCCCGTCTCGATAGCGCTTGTCAGCGTCCCGCATGTTGGAAACAGCCGGCGCCGCCTCGGATGCGGCGGTCTTGCTTGAGCGTTTTATCAAATATCGGAAGATAGCAGACGACGACGCATCGCTATTGGCGATGCCGACTTTCACTTTGCAAGCGGCAACCGAACAATAAAGGCGCTGCCACGCCCCGTTCCTTCGCTATGCGCCTCCACGACTCCGCCGTGAAGCTCTACGAGCTTCTTCACCAATCCGAGCCCAATGCCGAGCCCACTTTGTTCGCGAGTTCCGCTACAGTCCACCCGCGCGAATAGATCAAAGACGCGCGGCAGCATTTCCTGCGGAATGCCGATGCCATTGTCGCGGACTGTGACTATCGCATGGCCCTCCGCCCGCTCGGCGACAACACTTATTATCCCGCCGCGATCTGTATATTTGGCCGCGTTGGTCAAGAGATTTGCGAAAATTTGGGTGAGACGCACCAAATCGCCTTTAACCACGAGTCCTGTCGCCACATCCACCTCAACATCGTGTTCGCCGAGGTCAATTTCCGGGTTAGCCGTCTCGATAGAACTTCGTAACACCTCCCCCAAGTCGAGGCGTTCGATTCTAAGCTTGATATTGCCGGTGGTAATGCGTGAAACGTCCAAAAGGTCGTCGACGAGGCGTATCAAATAATCGACTTGTCGATCGACGATTGAGATGGCCTTGCGCTCGCGTTTTTCCTTTGTCTCCATTGGGCCTTCCTGCGAGAGCGCGTATGTCGCGCTGCGTATGGCCGCCAGTGGGTTCCGAAGCTCATGGGCGAGCGTAGCAAGAAATTGGTCCTTTCGGAGGTCAGCGTCTTTCAGAGCATGTTCCGACCGCTTAAGCGCCTCTATCGACGCCTGTTGAGTTCGAAGCGTGGCGGCCTCGATTTGAGCCTCTCGGCTGCGACGAATCCGCGCCGCGACGACGCTCATGATAACCCCGATAGAGATGAAAATTAATAAGCGAACTCGATCGTCTCCCGCAGCAACCCTTAGGGAGCCGATCGGTTCGAGAAATTGATAGGTCACCAATAATGCGGACCCCATTGTCGCCACAATACCAGGGCCAGCGCCCCCGAAGACGACAACGAACAGTGTTGCAAAAAAGAATGGGACAAACGGATGATTAACAAGGAGCCCTGCAAACCAGGTCCTCGCGAATGCCGCCAAGCTCACAGCCAGGATAGCCATACTATAACGAGCAACGCGAGAGAGTCTATAACTGAACAACATTTCTCCAACTGGATCTCTTCACGCGCCGAGCGGTGCATGCCTATGCATCATCTTATCTAGTTTGTGAAGAGCCGGCTTCACACTGGCCATGAAACGCGAAGCTTCTGTCCCGGCAAGGTCGCAACTAGGATTTTCAACGCTGGCTTTTGAGTAAGTCACGCTCGCCAACCGGCTCTAAATCCGCAAGGTCTGGAAACTTCGGCGCACGCGGGTTGCGCGCGACGTAAAGCTTCGCTTCCATCCGCAGGATAGTCGCGAACGCCTTCAGCGGGCGGCCGCTCACCCCGCCGTCGCCGGCTGATGAAGAAGCCCACGCGCGCGCGCAACCAGCTCCTCCAAAGTGAACGGCTTGCGCAGGATCTCCATATTCGAGTCCATCCTCACGGTCTCCAGCGACTTCCCGGCATAGCCGGTTATGATCAGGATCGGCAGTTTGGGATAGGCCGCGCGGGCCGCTTCCGCGAGTTGCGCGCCGCTCAAGCCGGGCAAGCCGACATCCGTGATCAGAAGGTCGAAGATTTCGCCTGATTGCAGCGCCCTCAATCCTTCGGTCCCGTCGCCGGCTTCTCTCACCGAGCCGCCCATTTCCTCGAGACAGGCGACGATCTGCGAACGAACCTCGACCTGATCCTCGACCACGAGCGTCCTGCGCAGGCGCAACGGACAGTCGGAGTCGGCATATATGTCGATGGTCTCCGTCTCCATCTCCCGAATCGGCGGCGCTTCGTGCGCCGGCAGGAGTATGCGCACGGTCGCGCCCTCGCCCGGCGCGCTTTCAATCTTCACGAAGCCGCCTGATTGCTTGACGAAGCCATATAGCTGCGACAGTCCGAGACCCGTTCCCCGTCCGGTGGACTTCGTCGTGAAGAACGGCTCGAAAACGCGATCCAAAACTTCCTGGCTCATGCCGACGCCGCTGTCGGAGACGGCGATCTCGACATAAGCGCCGGGCGCAAGATCGGGATCGCGGGGATTGGCGGCGATCTCTCTGTCCGCCGTGCAGATTGTCAGCGCGCCGCCATTCGGCATGGCGTCTCGCGCATTGATCGCCAGATTGAGAACAGCGCTTTCGAGTTGCGAAGGATCGCAATTGACGACCCTGCGACCGTCGCCCAGCCTCATATCCAGCTCGATCTCCGGCCCCAGCGTTCTTCGCAGCATTTCCTCCATGCTGCGTATGAGATTGTCGGGTTCGATCACGCGCGGAAGCAGGGTCTGCCGGCGGGAGAAGGCCAGCATTCGATCGATCAGGCTGGAGGCGTTGCTCGTCGCTCTCTTTATCGCTGCGACCGCGGGCATGATCTCGTTCCCGCGGCCGAGCTTGACTTGATGCTCAATGACGCTGAGAGAGCCGACGACGACCTGGAGAAGGTTGTTGAAGTCATGCGCGATGCCGCCGGTCAACTGGCCGATCGCCTCCATCTTCTGCGCATGCGCCAACCGCTCCTCGGTTTCGAGCAGCGCGGCGTTCGCCTCGCTCAACTGAGCGACTGAAGGAAGAGCGAGAAATTCGGGAAGCATCCACCAGAGCGCCGCGGCGGTCGTGACGGACGCAAGCGCGGTCGCCGCCTTGACGACGCCTTGCAATCCGTAAAGCGGCGCCCAGAGCGTCAACAAATCGAGCCAGTGCGTCGTGCCGCAAAGAAGGATGAAGGCGGCGAAGAGCATCAGCATCGGCCGGTAAACGAGGTCGCTGCGCCGTCTTCCAACGACGATGAGCGTTACCGGAATAAAGAAATACGCCAGCGCGGTCGCGCCGTCGGAAATGGCGTAAAGCCAGATCAGCCAAGGCTCCCAGAGGAGGCAATATCCATGCGGCTCCAGACCGGAGACGCCGAAGATCCACTCGCTTATCGAAGACAACATAACGCTCACTCCTGCGGGGCGGCTTTCGCAAACCCCCGGATCGCCTTCGTGCGGCTCGAGAAATTCCCGCTCGAAGCTGATTTGGGAGAAACCCAATATCAAAAAAAGACGCGAAGAGATCAAAAAAGACGCGAAGAGAAATGCATGGGCTGAACTTTGAGGTCTGAAGCAGAGCAGCGTAACTATCGAAATTTGAACTCCCGATGCTAGAAAAACGATATTAGAAACGCAACAGGCAGCCGCCTTCGCCGCCGCCGGCCCTAGATGCGCAATCGCGCGAGCCCTGCGGCGATCCGCGTCATGACGCCGCCGCCGGCGCGACGCGCGTCGAGCGCCCGGCGGTTGGTGATCCTGCCCTTCAGCACGTCGTTTTTCAGAGGAGTCGTGTAACGGCAGCCTTCGAAAAAATAATGCGTCACCTGGCTCCAGCGTGAACGCGTCAGATCGTTTTGCGCGGCGCCGCCATGCAGGAGATTTGACGCCCATATCAGCGCCTGCCCCTTGCGGGCAATGAAGGTCTCGCGAGCGACGCCGAATTTCTCGGGCATGGCTTCGTGGAGCCGGATGTATTTCAGCACCGCCCCGGCGTCCGGCGAGGCGCCGACATGTTCATTTCCATAGCTCGGCCAGACATGCGAACCGGGGAAGTAAAACAAGGGCCCGGCGTCCGCATGCACATCCTCTAACGCCACCCATACGCCGCACATGAAGCGCTCGGGGATCGAGCAGAAATGAATATGGTCGCTGTGAACGGGCTGTTGCGTGCCGACGGGGAAGTTCAAGGTCTGAAACGGAAAGGCCTGCCGCCCGTAGAGCGTCGAGAGAAGCTCGAGAATGGACGCGTTGCAGGCGACGCCGCGCACATCCTCGTCGAACCGCCAGGCGTCCTGAACGCGGGCGCTGACCGAGCAGGCTCCCGGCTCGCGCCAGTCAAATCTCGCGGCGAGCCGCGCTTTGATCGACTCGGCCTTGCGATCGAAATCCGCATCCGGAAAATCGATGATCGCATAGCCGCGATCGTGCAATTGACGCGCGACGGATCGAATTTCGGCGGGAAGCGTCGCCAGATCATGCTCAAAAAACGGACTTTCGATCAAGGGAACGCCGGGCAGAAGTTCGGCTGTCAGCGTCATTTATGGCCCTCGCTCCCCTTGGCGGGCCTCGCGACGCGGCTTGCCGCGCCTTGCGACGCCCCCTATGCTCCGTGAACGCCGCTCGGCGTTCAAGGAGTTCCTGTTTAACACGGAGGCAGTCGTGAAGAAGCTCGCCATTTTCCTTGGCCTTGCTCTCGGCCTTTCCTTCCTCTCCCTCGCGCAAGCCCAGGAGACGCCGTCCGCGCCGGCTCCGGCGCCGGATTGCGCGGCGAAAGCCGCCGACAAAAAGCT
The DNA here is from genome assembly GCF_027571405.1 of Methylocystis parvus OBBP. Taxonomy (GTDB): domain Bacteria; phylum Pseudomonadota; class Alphaproteobacteria; order Rhizobiales; family Beijerinckiaceae; genus Methylocystis; species Methylocystis parva. The sequence goes on along the minus strand of NZ_CP092968.1, from coordinate 315,296 downwards.
CGCCGGCGCCGCGCTGAACAGCTTCATGAAGAAATGCGAGCGCGACGCGGCCACGACGACCTGCGACGCGGCGGCCTTGGAAAAGAAACTGAAAGGCGCGGCCAAGAAGAGCTTCACCAAGAAATGCGTGACCGACGCGACCGCGAAAAAGCCGGAGTGATCTTTTCTCCTCAGTCGCAATAGTCGATTGCGAAGACGCGATCGGTAAAGGCGTCGGCGTACCAAAGCTGCTTTTTGCCGGAGAGACTGACGGTGACGTGCGAATCCAGCAGCTTGCCCGCCGCCGTCACCTGCCGGTCGCCCTTCTGATCCTTGACGGATTCGATCGGGTAGACATCCGTACGCCCGTCGTCATTGATGACGAGCATGGCGTTGTTCGCGTCGATGCGCACGGTATAAGGCGCCGCGTAGACATTATCCGAATGCTGGCAGCTGAGCGTGATCGGCCTTGCGTCCGCCCGCTCCGGCGCGCCGGCAATTGCGGCAATGACGATTAGTCCGGCCAAATGTTTCACGCCGCCTCTCCTTCCAACCGAGTCGCCCGCCATTATCGCCAGCCATGATGACACGGTCGAGTGCGAAGGATCATCGCATGCGCGACCAGCCGACGGACTTGCAGATCAGGCCGCCGAGCACGCAGCCGGCGGTGGTGAGATGATCGCCCGAAAGCGTCATCGCGCCGGAATAGGTTTTGCCGTCGTCGGGATTGAAGGCGCGGCCAAACCATTTGTCGTCGCCCGAAGGCGTCATGCCGTAAAAGACGCGTTGTCCCACTTTCGCCTGGCTGTCGGGGTCACGCACCGAAGCGACCGTCCCGCAAAGCGCGCCGCCGCAAGGCAAGATGCGCACGGTCGCCTTGCCGCCTTCGCGCAGCCAGACGCCGGTGGGATCGCCCGCAAGCGCGCAGCCCACGCCGGCAAGCGTGAATAGCAGCGACAGCGAGACCTCGCGCACAACCTTCCTCATCCGATCCTCCGCTTCCCAAATTTACGCGCCGAAGCTTCTGCGAGACTGCAAAGCGGCGGCTGATCCATTTGCCCTGCTTCGCCCCATGGGCTAACTCTCGCCCTCCTTCGTGACAAGGCGCGCCCATCTCCCCGCTATGACCAATATTCCCGACATCGCCTCCTTCCGCCGCATCGTCGTCAAGGTCGGGTCGAGCCTTCTCGTCGACCCCAAAGCGGCGGCGGCGAAGCAGAACTGGCTGATCAGGCTCGCCGACGACATTGCGTCGCTGCATCGCGGCGGCGCCGACGTGCTGGTCGTCTCCTCCGGCGCGGTGGCTCTGGGTCGCAGCGTTCTGGGCTTTCCGCATGGCGCGCTGCCGCTCGAGGATTCGCAGGCCGCCGCCGCCGTGGGCCAGATCGCGCTCGCCCGCCTCTGGGCCGAGGCGCTGCACGAGCGCGGCCTTACCGCCGGGCAGGTGCTGGTCACGCTCGGCGACACAGAAGAGCGCCGCCGTTATCTCTATGCGCGCGAATGCCTCAATCGGCTTCTGTCGCTGCGCGCGGTCCCCGTCATCAATGAGAACGACACGGTCGCAACGGCGGAAATCCGCTATGGCGACAATGACCGTCTCGCCGCGCGCGTCGCCACCATGGCGAGCGCCGATCTGCTCGTGCTGCTCTCCGACGTCGACGGGCTTTACACCGCCCCTCCGGCGACGGACCCGAGAGCCAGGCATCTGCGCATCGTGCCGCGCATCACGGCGGAGATCGAGGCCATGGCCGGCGGCGCCGCCTCGCAATATTCGCGCGGCGGCATGCGCACCAAGATCGAGGCGGCGAAGATCGCGACGACGGGCGGCGCGCATATGGTGATCGCCGACGGCCGCGCCGAGGCGCCAATCGAGCGCATCCGCAAGGGTGAGCGCTGCACATGGTTCTTGACGCCGTCCAATCCGGTGACGGCGCGCAAGAGATGGATCGCCGGCTCATTGGAGCCGAAAGGCGCCGTGCATATCGACGAAGGCGCCGAGCGCGCGCTACGCGCCGGCAAGAGCCTGCTGCCGGCCGGCGTCACCCGCGTCGAGGGCTCCTTCTCGCGCGGCGACTGCATCGTCATCCGCAACCATCTCGGCGGCGAAATCGGCCGCGGCCTCGTGACCTATGACGTGCTGGACGCCGTGAAGCTCGTCGGCCGCTCCACGAAGGAGATCGAGGGGCTGCTCGGCTATACGGGGCCGGACGAGATCATCCACCGCGACGATATGGCGCTCGCGGGAGAGTGAGGTAGACTGGATGGTTTCCCAATTGACGCATATTTCCGAATTACGAATACCGTGTTAGATTCTCGCCATGCGGCTGACGACCTTCACAGACTTCGGCTTGCGGGCGCTGATCCTCCTTGCCGACCATAACCCCGAAATCATGAGCGCGGCGGCGATCGCCGATCATTTCGGCGTGTCGCGACACCATATGGCGAAAGTTCTGCAGGAACTGACCTCGGCCGGATATCTCGAAGGCATTCGCGGCGCGCAGGGCGGCGTCCGGCTCGCGCGCGATCCGCGAGACATTCGCATCGGCGACATTATTCGACGCCTCGACGACCAGCCGCTTGTCGAATGTTTCAGCGCGCAAGGCAGCAACTGCGCGCTTTTGCCGCGCTGTCGATTGAAAGGCATGCTGGCCCGCGCCGAACAAGGATTTTTGAGGGAACTCGACCGCTTCACTCTCGCGGATTGCCTCGAAAAAACATCCGCTTTCCCCCCTCTCGATCTGCCCGTCTGAAAGCGTGACGCCGCGCGACATTCGCGTGGCTTGACTTTTTTCGCCCATAATACGCATTCTTAATACTGATTTGACGCCACATCGACGTCGTCGGGAGGAAAATCGGATGTTCTGTTATCAATGCGAGCAGACCTATCGGTCGGATGAAGGCGCCGGCTGCGCAGGCGCAAAGGGCATGTGCGGCAAGGATGCGGCGACCGCCGACCTGCAGGACGTCCTGCTCTATGTCTGCGAGGGCGCCGGCCAATATCTGCATCGCGCGCGCCGCTTTGGCGCCACGGATATCGAAGCCGACCGTTTCATCCTCTTCGCCTTCTTCACGACGCTCACCAACGTCAACTTCAACGCGGTCAAGTTCGTCGAGCTGATCCAGCAGGCGCGCGACGTCCGCGACCGCGCCAGGGCGCTTTACGAAAACGCGGCCCGCGCCGTCGCCTCCATGCCGGAAACGCTGTCCGGCCCCGCGTCTTTCGTCCCCGCGAAAGACATGGCCGACCTGCTCGCCCAGGCGCAGAAAGCGGCGGTCCGCAAGGACGCGGCGATCCTGGGCGAAGACGCGGTCGGCCTGCGTTCGCTCATTCTCTACGGCCTGAAAGGCGTCTGCGCCTATGCCTATCATGCGCGCGTCCTCGGGCAGGAGCGCGAGGCGATCTATGAAGCCGTCGAACGCGCGCTCGACACGCTCGCGCGCGAAGAAAAGGATATTGGCGCGCTTCTCGAGGAGTCGCTCGCGCTTGGCCGCGCCAATTTCGTCGCGATGGAGGCGCTCGACGCCGCCAACACGGGAACCTTCGGCGCGCCGACGCCAACCAGCGTGCGCGTAACCCCGGTCAAGGGCAAGGCGATCCTCGTTTCGGGCCACGACCTCAAGGATCTGCACGCCATTCTGGAGGCGACGAAAGACAAGGGGATCAACGTCTATACGCATGGCGAAATGCTGCCGGCGCATTCCTATCCCAAGCTCAAGGCCTATCCGCATCTCGCAGGAAATTACGGCGGCGCCTGGCAGGATCAGCAGAAGGAATTCGCGGAGTTCCCCGGCCCCATCGTCATGACGTCCAACTGCCTCATCGAGCCGCAGCCGCGCTATCGCGGACGCATTTTCACCGCGGGGCCTGTCGGCTGGGCCGGCGTGCGCCACATCGCCGACGAGAATTTCTCCGTCGTTGCGCAGGCCGCGCAGGCGCTGCCGGGCTTTACCGAGGACGCGCCGGAGAAGACGATCACCATCGGCTTCGGGCGCGACACAGTGCTCGGCGTCGCCGACAAGGTGATCGACGCGGTGAAGAGCGGCGCGATCCGCCATTTCTTCCTCGTCGGCGGATGCGACGGCGCGGCGCCGGGCCGCAACTACTACACCGATTTCGCGGACGAAGCGCCAGACGACACGGTGATCCTCACCATCGGCTGCGGCAAATATCGATTCAACAAGCACGACTTCGGCACGATCGGCGGATTGCCCCGCCTGCTCGACATGGGCCAGTGCAACGACGCCTATTCGGCGCTGGTCGTCGCCACGAAGCTCGCCGAAGCCTTCGGCGTCGGCGTCAACGAACTGCCGCTGTCGCTCATCGTCTCATGGTTCGAGCAGAAGGCCGCCGCCGTTCTCCTCACGCTGCTCGCGCTCGGCGTGCGCAATGTGCGGCTGGGACCGACGCTTCCAGCTTTCCTCACGCCGGCGCTGGTCGACGTGCTGGTCGAGAAGTTCGGCATCCAACCCGTCGGCGACGCCAAAGCGGATATCGCCGCGTCACTGGCCCGCGCGGCGTGACGATCCAGGCCAACGCCCGGATTCGGGCGTTGGCCCAATGCCCGCTGACGCCCCTCGCGCTTCGAGACGCCCGCTTTGCGGGTTCCTCAGCATGAGGGGCTCCTTCAGCCAGTCGAACCTTTGCCTCCTGAGGAGTTCGCGTCCACTGGCCTCATCCTGAGGAGCGAGTGAAGCTTGCGTCTCGAAGGAGGAGGCCAGCTTACCGTAGAACGGCCCTCGAACCGGAACCAGACATGTTCAAGGTCAATCTCCTTACGCGCGACGGCGCGACGGTCGCTTTCAACGCCGAGCCGTCCGAGACGCTGCTCGACGCCGCCGAACGCGCCAGCATCTATCTCCCTTCCTCCTGCCGAGAGGGCGGTTGCGGCGCCTGCCGCGTCGGCCGCACGAGCGGAGACGTCGAACTCATGTCCCATAGCAGCTCGGCGCTGGGCGAGGCGGAGCGCGCGGCGGGCGACATTCTGCTTTGCCGGTCACAGGCGCGGAGCGATCTCGCTTTGCACGCGCCCTTCGACCAGTCGGCGATCAGCTTCTCCGCGCTTCCAGAGCGACGCGCAACGCTCGTCGAGATGACGCCTGCCGGCTCGAGCGCCGTGCGTCTCGCGCTCCAATATGAAGACGATCCGGCCTTTGGCGTCGCGGCGCAATTCACCGCCGGACAATTTGTCAAGGCGACGATATCCGACGGATCGATCGGCCGCTCTTACTCGCTCGCCAACGCGCCCAATTGGGATGGAAGGCTGGAGCTTTACGTCCGGCTTCAACCGAACGGGGCTTTTTCGACCTGGCTCCGGACGCGCGCCGCCATCGGAGACACATTGCTCCTTGAGGGGCCGCAGGGCCAGTTCACCCTCGACGAGGCGAGCGCGGCGCCGCGCTGGTTCGTTGCGGGCGGAACTGGACTCGCGCCTGCGCTGTCCATGCTTCGACAAATGGCCGAATTCGCCGATCCGCGCCCCTGCCGCCTGTTCTTCGGGGTCAATCGCGTCGAAGAGCTTTTCGCTCGAGACGCGCTCGACGCGCTGAAGCGGGCATTGCCCCAACTCGATGTCGTCGTCTGTGTCTGGAAGCCGGAAACGGCGTGGCGAGGCTTCGTCGGCACGTCCGCCGCGGCGCTCGCTCAGGCGCTGTCGACGGCGGAGGAGCGCCCGGATATCTATGTCTGCGGTCCGCCCGCGCTGATCGCCGCGACCGAACAAGCCGGCGCCGTCGGCGGCGTCGCGCATGACCGCATCTTCAGCGAAAAGTTTACGCCCGCCTGAGCGGCGGGCGGCAGGGTCGAGACGACGGACTGAGAAGCGCGGCATGCGGGGGAACCAAACGCCCGCCCTCGCGGGAAAGCCGCGCTTGCACGGCGATCGGAGACGCTTTTTCCTATGTCATGGCCCGGTCGCTAGGCCGAGGATCGGCGGGGCGCACCTTCGCGCCCGGCCGGAGCGTTCCCATCGATTTCAGGCGCGCTTTCAGCTTCAGGAAGGGCGCCTCGACAAAGTGATAGGAGAACGTCGCCAAAGCGAGCGACGCCGGCGTCACGAACGCGAATTCGACAAGGTCCCGCGCGACGCCGTCCGCCCAGTCGAGCGCGCTCGCCTCATGCGCCCAATAGGACAAGGGCAGATGCACGATGTAGAGGGCGTAGGAAATCTTGCCCAGGAAGAGAAGCGGCGCGCTCTCCAGAAGCCGCACCGCGAATGAGCGCGGCGCGGCGAGCGTCGCTTTCAGCAGCGTCGCAAGAGACACCGCCGAGGCGGCGATAAGAAGGAGGTAAGGCAGACGGACGAACTCGGCGCGCTCAAGCATCGGATAGACAGCGAGAAAGGCCGTCGCCGCCAAAGCCGCGACGACGATCTGCGGACGGGCGAGGAATGAGCCCCGTTCCGCCGGCAGGATCGCCAGCAAACCGCCCGCCGCCATGAAAACGAAACCGGTGGAGGGCGAGGTGTAAAGCGTCACCTGGTCGAATCCGCAAGCGGCGAGCGCGAGACCGGCGGCGAAGCAGACGGCGATAGCCGCGGCGAAGAAGCGGGCGTGCCGCCGGCCCGGCATGGCGAGGAGCAAAGGCGCGAAGAAGACGTAATATTGCTGCTCGACCGCGAGGCTCCATGTGTGGGTGAAGTCGCCCCAGGCCTGCGTCACATAGCCGATGAGGAAATTCTGCGCGTAAAGCAGATACCAGAGCAGATGATCGAGCGTCTGGCCGTGGAACAGCAGGCTGTCGAAAGGCAGGAAGACCGCGAGCCAGAAGAAATAGGCAGGGAAGATGCGCAGCGCCCGCTGCGTCCAGAATTGGCCGAGCGCCTCGCGGCGCGTCATGCGGCCCGCTTCGATTTCCCGTCTCTGACGCGCCAGTATTCCGGTGATGAGAAAGCCCGAGAGAGCGAAGAAGAGGAAGACCGAAAGCCCGCCAATATCCGTGCCCTTCAGCGCCGTGTGATGCAGGATCACCAGAAAGGCGGCGAGGCCGCGCAGCCCGTCAAGGCCCGGATAGCGTTTGTCCGACAAGATGCCGCCCGCCTGGAGGTGAAAGTCAGGCTCCGACCTAACACGGACTGAGCCGTGTGGCAGCCCTAGCCTCTCCGTCTCCGCCGCGCTTAATCTGCGGCATGTCCACCCCACCGATTCGCATTCTCGGCATCGACCCCGGCCTCCGCAACACCGGATGGGGCGTGATCGAGTCCCGGGGCTCGCGCCTCTCCTTCGTCGCCTGCGGTCGGGTGAAATCCGACGGCGCGCTGGATATGGGCAACCGGCTGCGGCAGCTTCACGAGGGATTGATGCAGGTCATCGCCGACTTCCGGCCCGACGAGGCGGCGGTGGAGGAGACCTTCGTCAATCGCGATCCACAATCGACGCTGAAGCTGGGACAGGCGCGCGGCGTCGCGCTGATGGCGCCCGCGCTGGCGGGGCTCGTCATCGCCGAATATGCCGCCAATCTCGTGAAGAAGACCGTGGTCGGCGCGGGTCATGCGGAGAAGGCGCAGATCCAGATGATGGTCCGGGTGCTGTTGCCCACGAGTCAGGCCGCCAGCGCCGACGCCGCGGACGCGCTCGCCGTCGCCATCTGCCACGCCCAGCATCGCGGCGCCCGGGCGCTGAAGGCGGCGGCGGCGCTATGATCGGCAAGAATTCATGATCGGCAAACTCAAGGGCCTCATCGACAGCTATGGCGAGGACTTCGTCATCCTCGACGTGAACGGCGTCGGCTATGTCGTGCATTGCTCCGGCCGCACGTTGCAAAAGCTGCCGCGCCCCGGCGAGGCCTCGGCGCTCTCGATCGAGACGCAGGTGCGGGAAGATTCGATCAAGCTTTTCGGCTTTTCGAGCGAAAGCGAGCGCGACTGGTTCCGCCTGTTGCAGACGGTTCAGGGCGTCGGCTCCAAAGTGGCGCTCGGCATTCTCTCCATCCTCTCGGCGTCGGAACTCGGAACCGCCATCGCCACGCAAGACAAGGCGATGGTCGCCCGCGCCTCCGGCGTCGGTCCGAAGCTCGCCGCGCGCATCGTCGCGGAACTGAAGGACAAAGCCCCGGCTTTCGGCTCGGTCGATCCGATCGTGGCGAAGCTTGCGGGCCAGGACGAAGAGGCGAACGCCCCCTCGGCTGTGCGCGACGCCATCTCTGCGCTCGTCAATCTCGGCTATGGCCGCCCGCAGGCCGCCGCCGCCGTCGCGGCGAGCGTGAAAACGCTCGGCGACGGCGCGGAGACCGGCGCGCTGATCCGGCAGGGGCTAAAAGAGCTGGCGAAGACCTGAATTCGCTGCAATCCCGCTTCCACAAGATTAACTCCCGCGCGCTAATTTGCGTCGCCGTCCCGCATTTCAGGGGTTTCGCCTCATGAATTTGTCCGTCGACAACAAATCTTCCGCCATTCTGACTTTCGTCGTTCGGCGCATCCGCCAGGACCTGCAATTTTCCCGCATTTTCCTTGTCGATTTCGCCGCCTCGGCCTCCTACGCCGCGACGACGCTCATACTCCTGAGCCTCGGCGACCCGACCGAAGGCGGCGCAAGGGCGCTGATCTTCGCCGCCATGGGCTGGGTTCTTTTCTTCGTCCTCAAGATCCTGCTCGTCATCTATCTGGAAAGGCGCGGCGGCGACGCGCGGGAATTCGTCGGCTCCAAGACGCTCGTCACGAGCGGCGTCTACGGCCTCTCGCGCAACCCGGTCTATGTGATGTCGCTCTTGCAGAACCTGTGCTGGTCTTTGGGCCTCATCGGGCTCGGCGCGAGCGGCCATCCTTTCGCCTGCCTCGCTTTTCTCGCCGCGCCAGCGCTGCTCTACGGCCACTGGTGGGGCATGAACCGTCTCATCGTCCCGCATGAGGAAGCCGCGCTCCGCAAGAAGCACGGCGCCGCCTTCGACGCCTATTGCGCTAAGGTGAACCGCTGGTTCGGGCCGCGGCGCTGAACGGTCAGCGCCCTTATTTCCCGCTGATCCGCGTCAACCCGCCCATGTAAGGCCTCAGCACGGCCGGCACGCTCACCGAGCCGTCGGCCTCCTGATAATTCTCCAGCACCGCCACCATGGCGCGGCCGACCGCGACGCCGGAGCCGTTGAGCGTGTGCACGAAGCGCGGCTTGCCGTCGGGGCCGCGCGAGCGGGCGTTCATGCGCCGCGCCTGGAAGTCGCCGCAGACCGAGCATGAGGAAATCTCGCGATATTTTCCCTGCCCCGGCAGCCAGACTTCGAGATCGTAGGTCTTCTGCGACGCGAAGCCCATATCGCCCGTGCAAAGCGTGACCTTGCGATAGGGCAGCGCCAGCGCCCGCAGGACCTTCTCGGCGCAGCCCGTCATGCGCTCATGCTCCTCCAGCGACTGCTCGGGCGTCGTGACGGAGACGAGTTCCACCTTGTAGAACTGATGCTGACGGATCATGCCGCGCGTATCCTTGCCGGCGGCGCCGGCTTCCGCGCGGAAGCAATAGGTGCCGGCGGTCATGCGCAGCGGCAGTTGCGACTCGTCGAGGATGGATTCGCGGACGAGATTCGTCAGCGGCACTTCGGCGGTGGGAATGAGCCAGTAGTCGGCTGCGGGCATCAGCGGCTCGGCGGTCGGGTCGGGCTGTCCGCTCTGCCGACCTGCCGTCACCGAAAACTGATCCTCGCGAAACTTTGGCAATTGCGCCGTGCCGAACATGGCGTCGTCGCGCACAAGCAGCGGCGGCGCGACTTCCATGTAGCCATGTTCGCCCGTATGCAGATCGAGCATGAATTGCGCGAGCGCGCGTTCGAGCCGCGCGAGCGCGCCTTTATTCACAACGAAGCGCGCGCCCGAGAGCTTGGCGGCGACTTCGAAATCCATGAGGCCGAGACCTTCGCCGATTTCGAAATGCTCCCTGGGCGTGAAGTCGAATATGCGCGGCTCGCCCCATTTGAGGGCTTCGACATTGTCGTGCTCGTCCTTGCCATCCGGCACAGCGTCGAGCGGCGTGTTCGGGATGCTCGACAGCGCATTTTCGAGTTCGGCGATGGCGTAGCGCTCGGCTTCTTCCAGCGACGGCCAGTTTTCCTTGATCTGCGCGACTTCGGCCTTCAGCGCCTCGGCCTTCGCGCTATCGCCCGCCTTCATCGCGGCGCCGATTTCCTTGGACGCCGCGTTGCGCCGCTCCTGCGCCTGCTGCAAGCCGGCGATGGCCGCGCGGCGCGCGTCGTCGAGCGCGAGAAGCCGCGCCGATACGGGCTCCAGCCCGCGCCGCTTGCGGCCCGTGTCGAAGACCTCGGCGTTCTCGCGAATCCATTTGATGTCGTACATGTCGGGCTACCGCGCGTATGAAAGTAAAGGCCTATCCACGCGGCTGCTCCGTCATTGCGAGCGAAGCGAAGCAATCCAGGAGCGTCATTATGGCTCTGGATTGCTTCGCTTCGCTCGCAATGACGGCCATAGGCGTGGCTGGCCGGGACAAGCCCGGCCATGCGGCGGGGCGTCTACAGCCCTTCTCCCGCGAGCGGGCGGCGGAATCAAGCGGCGCGTTGCCGCTTATTCCTGTGCCGCAGCCTCCTGCTCCGCCCGCTTCTTCTCGACCATGCGCACGGAATAGATCGACGCCTCGTAAAGCAGCATGCCCGGCAAAGCGAGCGCGAGCTGCGAGAAGACGTCTGGCGGCGTCAGGATCGCCGCCACGACGAAGACGATGACGATGGCGTAGCGGCGTTTTTCTCTCAGAAACTCCGACGAGACGATCCCGACCTGCCCCAGCAGCGTGAGAATCACCGGCATCTGGAAGACGACGCCGAAGGCCAGCACCAGCGTCATGATGAGCGAGAGATATTCCGAAACGCGCGGGAGAAGCTCGATCTGCGCCTTGCCGGGCTCGTTCGCCTGCTGCATGCCGATGAAGAAGCGCAGCAAATTGGGCATGACAAGGAAATAGACGACCAGCGCGCCGAGCGCGAAGAAGATGGGCGTCGCATAAAGGTAGGGGCGGAACGCCGCGCGCTCGTGGCGATAGAGTCCCGGCGCGACGAAGGCGTAGAGCTGTGAGAACACCACCGGGCAGGACAGAAACGCCGCCGCGAAAAGCGCGACCTTGATCTGCGTGAAGAAATATTCCTGCGGCGCGGTGTAGATGAGCTTCGCCTCGGGCCCGGCGACCTGCGTATAGGGGATGACGAGAATGTTGTAGATGTCCTTCGCGAAGAAAAAGGACAGGATAAACATTGCGAGGAACGCAAGAAGCGCCTTGATGAGGCGCTCGCGCAATTCCATCAGATGTTCGATCAGCGGCGCCTTGCTGGCCTCGATCTCCGCTTCGTCGGCCTCGTTCATCCTCTTGGCTTCTCCGAAGCGCCGCATTCGCCCGATCCAACGCCTTCATCCTGAGGAGGCGGCGAAGCCGCCGTCTCGAAGGATGCGGCCGAGTCGCCATCCGAACGATCCTTCGAGACGGCGCTACGCGCCTCCTCAGGATGAGGTTCGGGAAGCTGAACAGGCGCCGCGCCGAAGGCGGCCATGACGTCGTCCGGATCGTCGTCCGTCACCGCCTCGGGCGGCGTCTGCGCCTTCGGCTCGCCCTCGACCGCGCTGACGATCTGCTTGCGCGCTTCGGTCAGCGGATCGAAAGCGACGTCGAGCTTCGTGCTCGACATGATGGCCTTGTTCGTCTCCTCGATCTCCTTCTTGAGATCGGCGAGCTCCGCCTCGCGCATGGCGTCCATGAACTGGCCCTGGAACTCCGCAGCCATGCGTCGCATGCGCCCGGTCGCCTGTCCGAGGGTGCGCAGCACGCGCGGGAGATCCTTCGACGGGATCGCGATAAGCGCGACGATGCCGATGACGATGAGCTTGCCGGGATCGAGATCGAACATTCTGCACAGCCCTACCCTCCCCTCTGGGGAAGGGTCGAAGCGCGACGCGCTTCGGGATGGGGTGACGACGGCGCGGGTCGAGGCTCCACCCCTACCCCGCGCTTTCAGCGCGACCCTCCCCCTCAAGGGGAGGGTGAAAGGCTAAACCTGCTTGCGATCCGCCGCCTTGTCCGCCTCGATGGCGCGGGTCTCCTCGACCGCCTTCGGGGCCTCGTCGTCCTCGGCCATGCCCTTCTTGAAGGCCTTGATGCCCTTGGCGACGTCGCCCATCACGTCGGAGATCTTGAACTTGCCGCCGAACAGGATGAACACGACTCCGCCGACGATGATCCAGTGCCAGATCGACAAACCGCCCATGGCGGAAACCTCCGAATGCGAGAACTTCCGGGGAACCTATGCGGCCCGGGCCGCGAAAACAAGGCGACAAGCTACCGGAATGATAGGAATCCTCATCTCTTCCCGGAGGGGGGAAAAAATCGGCGGGAGGGGTCGAGCCGCAGACGACAAGCGTCGGGACAATCTCCCCCGCTGGCGTTTCACCCCGCCCCCTATCAAGAGGCGGGCAGGAAGCGCATCAATCGTCATTCGACGCCTCCGGCGCCTCGATCGGCTCCGGCTCCTCGGGGAAATCCATTTCCAACGCCTGCGGGGCGTCGTCCTCCAGCGGGTCCTCGTCGTCGCGCAGCGCCGTATCGTCGGAGGGCTGCGGCACGCCGAAACCCTTTGGCAGGCGGCCGTCGAAAAGGCCGGCCGCCTTGAGTTCGTCGAGGCCCGGCAGGTCGCCGATCTGCTCCAGGCCGAAATGCATCAGGAACGCGTCGGTCGTGCCGTATGTGATCGGCCGGCCGGGCGCCTTGCGGCGACCGCGCAGGCGAATCCAGCCCGTCTCCAGCAGCGTGTCGAGCGTGCCCTTGGAAATGGCGACGCCGCGGATTTCCTCGATCTCGGCGCGGGTGGCGGGCTGGTGATAGGCGATGATGGCGAGCGTCTCCAGCGCGGCGCGGGAGAGCTTCTTCTCCTCCACTTGCTCGCGGGCCAGAATCCAGTTGAGGTCGGCGGCGGTGCGGAAAAACCATTTCCTGCCGACGCGGGTGAGGTTCACGCCGCGATTGGCGTAATGCGCCTTCAGCCGCTCGAGCGCCTGCGACAGGTCGACCTCATCCGAGACGCGCCGCTCCATCTCGGTCTCGTCCAGCGGCTCGGCGGCGGCGAAGAGCATCGCCTCGACGATACGCTCGGCCTCGCGCAGCGCGACCTCGTTGCGGGCCAGCGCCTCGTCGCTATTGACGTCGAAAAGTTCGATTTTTTCCGCGGGCTGCGCCAATGCGCGTCCTCCTTAGAAGAGAGTCTCGGGCGCCGGGGCCGGGGTCTCCGGGCGGCGACGCAGCCAGAGCGGCGCAAAGGGCCGGTCCTGACGCATGTCGAAATGCCCTTCCCGCACCATCTCCAGCGAGGCCGAGAAGGAGGAGGCGCGGACGGTGCGGGCCGTCTGCATGTCCACGCAATATTGCAGCAGATAATCGTCGAGCACGGTCCATTCGGCCGCGACCCCGGCAAGCCGCTCCAGCGCTTCGCGCGCCTCGGCGAGCGACCAGACCGCGCGCTGGCGGAGCACAACGCGGGTCACGGCGGTCTTCTGACGCTGGCGGGCATAGGCCGAGAGCAGATCGAACAAGCTCGCCTGATAGTTGGGTTGAGAGATCGTCTCCAGCCCCTCGGGACCGCCGCGCAGGAACATGTCGCGGCCGAGCTGCCCGCGCTGGGTGAGCCTGTCGGCCGCGAGACGGATCAGCTCCAGTCGCCTGAGCCTCTCAGCCAACGCGGCGGCGAGGTCGGCGGCCGAGGGCTCGTCGCTGTTCTTGGGCGCTTCGGGAAGCAGCAGGCGGGATTTGAGAAAAGCGAGCCACGCCGCCATGACGAGATAATCGGCCGCAAGCTCCAGCCGCACCCGCCGCGCCGCCTCGATAAAGGCCAGATATTGTTCGGCCAAAGCGAGGATGGAGATGCGGGAGAGATCGACTTTCTGTCGGCGCGCCAGTTCGAGCAGCAAATCGAGCGGCCCCTCGAAACCATCCACGTCCACGAGAAAGGCTTCGCTTTCTTCGCGCGGTTCGTCCGACAGATCGAAGGAGAGTTCCTGGGCCATTGATTCTCCGGCGACTCGGGAAAGTTTACCACTTGTTTACCCTGAGCGGCCGGAGATTGTGCGCTTTGAGGCGACCCCGCAAGCGCGGCGGGGCCTTTGGAGGCATCATCCACAAGATAGAGGGGTGGATAACCCCTCGAGCTACTCCCCGTAGACGGCCGCAGGGCGTCGAGGGCGGTCGATTCAACCGTGGAGATGACGTTTTATCCGGGCGTCTACTCTCCATAAATGTCGGCGAGCGCGATCTCCAGGCCCGGCGGATCGAGCGCAATGGCGCCCTCGCGGACGATGCGCGTCAGAATTGTCACTCCCTGCCCGCGCGCATGGTGAAAGATCAGCTTCTGGTCCGGCGAGACGATCAGGTAATGCGCGACGCTCGGCAGCCGGAAATAGGCGGCGAGCTTGCCGAGCGCGTCGTTCTTGCCGGTCGAGGGGGAGAGAACCTCGATGACGATCACCGGGCTCTCGACCAATATCGTATCGGGCGGCAGTTCCGGCCCGCAATAGAGCTGGGCGTCCGGCTCGAAGACCGTGTCGGCGTCGATGCGCACGGCCATGCCGTCGGGAAGGACATGGCAGGGCAGGCCTTTGGATCGGACGGCCTCGTACAGAGCCATGGCGATCCGAAATTTTATCTTCGCGTGCGCGGCGCGTTCCGACGCCTGCGCGAACACCTCCCCGCCCGTGAGCTCATAACGCCCCGCCTGGGTCTGCGACCAGGCGAGGAACTCTTCTGCGCTCATGCGCTGTTTCGGAAGGGCGACGGCGGACATGGGAGGATAATAGCGCGCCCGCGCGGCGTGCGCCAATGACGGACGCGGCAAACGCGCCATCAGCCGCCATGGAGCCTTACGCCTGCCGCATCGCCAGCGTGCCGTCACGGTTGTACAGCACGATAACAGGAATGATCCCGCCGCCCCGGAGCGTGACGAGCGTAACGGGCTCATGTCCCCATAACTGAGCCTTGATGTTGTTATTCCCGTCGTCCCACACCCAATAAAAGCTCCCTGGTCCCTTGTCGGCGGGGCCGCATCCCAGAAAGGCCTGCAAGCCCGGCTCCGTAGCGAAAATATCGCTGCCATTCGCGCGCTGGCCCGGATCGACTGTCGACACGTCCCAACTGGCGGGCAGGGTTCCAACCTGTTTTCGAAGGAAGACGAGCCGCGCGAGCGAATAGTTTTCAATCCATTTGTAACCGGCCGCCATGATCTGTTTCCAATCTGCTAAAGAAGCGCTTTTGCGAAACCAGCCCCAAAATATAGAGCGCGTCAGGCTTGGCGGCCGCTGAGCCGGCCCTGGGCCGTATAAATCATTATGATCCCGGAATTCCCATTATATCGCGTAAGCAACTGCGGCTCTCTCACGCCCGCGGGCTGATACAGGATTGCGCCGTTCAAATTATCCCAGACCCAGAAAAATCCGCCCGGCCCCGTCACCGCGTTCCCGCAGCCCATAATGGCTTGTTCATAAGGGGAATCCCATATTTCGGCAGTGTTCAGCAGCCCCCTAACCGTCTTTCCGGGATCGTAAACGACCGCCGATCCGGTCGAGGGCGGCATCAGATTCACCACCGGGTTTGGGGTTTCGTTCCAAAATTCTATAATAGGTTGAGACATATGAAGCGCTCCAACAGAAATGGGAGCATATGCGTTTATCGTTTCGCCAGAAAGCCGGTTTCAGATTCCGGAAATTCAAAGCGACAATGGCTCCATAAGGCGGCGTCGAAGGCTCAACCAACCATCGCCATCGCCGTCTCGAACGCCGCAACGCCCCCTGCGACGTCGAACGCCTCCACGTCCCGCACGCACGCCAGCGCCTTCTCCGCCCGCTCCAGCGCCTTGCCGGCCAATAGCGGCGCGCCTTCGGCGACGGGGCCCGCCTCGGCGAGATCGCCGTTGCAATGCAGAACCATGTCGCAACCGGCGGCGATGGCGCGCTCCGCGCGCTCGCGGAAACTCCCGGTCAGCGCCTTCATGGAAAGATCGTCGGTCATCAGCAGGCCGTCGAAGCCGATGAGGCCGCGAATGATTTCGCCCACGACCGTCTTCGATTGCGTCCCCGGCGCAGAAGCGTCGATGGCCGTGTAGACGACATGGGCGCTCATCGCCATCGGCAGGTCGGCATTGGCGATGAAGGGCGGAAAGTCGACGGCCTCCAGCTCGGCGCGGCTCGCATTGACCACGGGCAATTCGAGGTGGCTGTCGGCCCTGGCGCGGCCATGTCCGGGAATGTGCTTCATCACCGGCGCGACGCCGCCGGCCATGAGCCCTTCGGCGGCGGCGCGGCCGAGCTTCGCGGCGCGGGCCGGATCGCGGCTATAGGCGCGGTCGCTGATGATGGCGTGGGAGCCTTCCGCAGGCGCGTCGAGCACCGGCAGGCAATCGACGTCGATCCCGACTTCGCGCAGATCATGCGCCATCAGCCGCGCGCCGAGCCAGGCGAAGCGCGCCGCCTGATCGGCGTCGGCCCCCGCCGCTTCGAAACGCGCGGCGCTCGGATAGGCGCGCCAGTTCGGCGCGTTGAGCCGCTGCACGCGGCCGCCTTCCTGATCGACGAGAACCGGCGCGTGGCGGCCAAGCGCGTCGCGCAACTCGGCGGTCAGCCGGGCCACCTGCTCGCGGCTCTCCACATTGCGGCGGAAGAGGATGACGCCCCAGGGGCTGGCGTCGCGCAGAAAAGCGCGCTCTTCGGCGTCGAGTGAAAGGCTTTTGAGGCCGCAGATGAAGGCGCGCATTGACAACTCCCAAATACATCACCCGTCATTGCGAGCGCAGCGAAGCAATCCAGAGCCACAAGGCCGCTCTGGATTGCTTCGTCGCTACGCTCCTCGCAATGACGGAAAGACTTTAGTTCCCCGCGACGAAACAGTTGCCGCCCGCCGCCTTCACCTTGTTGCAGATGGCGTTCGCCGAGTCCTTGCTCACGCCGGCGACGCGCACGCGATAGACCGTCTTGTCGCCGACCTTGGCGGGTTTGAACGTGGCCTTGACGCCATATTTGGCCGAGACCGTCTTGAGCAGCGTGCGCGCTTCCTCCTCGCTATTGGCGGCGCCGAACTGCACGGCGTATCCGCCGGTCGAGGAGCCGGCGGGAGAAGCAGGCGCGGCGGCGTCCGCGGCCGGCGGCGGCGGCTCGACAGCGGCGACCTTGGGCGCGGGCTTCGGCTTCGCGGCCGGCGTCGTCGCCGTCCTGGCGTCGGGCTTGGGCGTCGCGCCCTTGGCCAGAGCGGGGTCGGCCGGAGCGGCGTTTTTCGCCATGGCCGGCGGCGCGGCGTCTTCCACGCGGCTGCCGTCCGGCCGAACCGTCACCGTCTTCACTTTCTTCGGCTGCGCGCCGAGCGCGGGTTCGTGCGGCGCGTCCACCGGACCATTGCCGAGCTTCACCACCTTCGGCGCCACCGTCGGGTCGACGGCCTGCTCCTGGTGCGTGACGATCTGCTTCACCGGCGTCGGGTCCTTGCGGTCCAGCACCGCCGCCCCATTGGCGTTCGGCGCCTCCTGATCGGCCTCGGCGGTCGGCTTGACCTTCACGGGGCCTTCCGGCGCGTTGATGATCGCGATCTCCTTGGAGCCGGACCCGCCGTTGCGATGCATGAAGCCCCAGGCGATGCTGCCCACGGCGACCACGGCTACAGCCGCGACCGCGTGCCACGGCCGAAGGAATTTGCGCACGCCGCCGCGCTGGGCCTCGGGCTCTTCCTCCGCGCCGTAGTCGAGATATTGCGAATCGTCGCCCCAGCCGCCTTCGGCGCCGCCATGATAGGCAGGGTCATATTGCTGATCCGCATAGCGCTGTGAGTCGTCGTAGGCCTGATCCTGATAGGCGGCGTCCGACTCCGCGTAATGCGCGCGCTGGGGTTCGTCGTGGTGGCGAACCTCGGGCGCGGCGTCATATGAGCCGCGAAGATGCGCGTCCCATTCCGGCGTCGGCGGCGGGACGGCCCGCTGCGCGCGCGGATCCGGCAGCAATTCGCCGAACGGATCGGCCTCGGGCTGCTCGCCCTGCATCAGCCGGGCGAGTTCGCTCAATGGATCGGCTTTGGGGGCGGCCTTCGGCGCCTCCCCTCCCCGCATGCGCCGCTCGAATTCCGAGAGGTCGATGGCAGGGCCTCTGACGGACGATTCACGCATGATCCACCTCGATCGTCTTCCCGTTCGCGGAGCCTATCGCAAAGCGTCGCGCGGCGGCGGACAGCCGGGGCACGCGCGTCAACGCATTTCGTCGGGGGCGCTCACGCCGAGAAGTCTAAGGCCCGACCCCAGGACGACGGTTAAGCATAAAACCAGAGCGACCCGGGCGCTCGTTAAATCTCTCTCGGTTGAGATAACAAAGCGTAAATGTGGCTGATCTTTGCCGCGGTTCCAGTGCGCATGGAAAACACTCGACAATTCATGCAGATAGAAGGCGACGCGATGCGGCTCGTGCGCCGCAGCCGCCGCCTCGATCGCGCGCGGATATTGGGCGATCGTCCGCGAAAGCTGCAATTCTCCTTCGTCGGTGAGTAATTCCAGCTTGGACTTGGCGAGGCTCGCAAGCGAGACGTCGAGGTCCGGGAAAGCCGCGAGGGCCTGCCGCAGCACGGATTTCGCCCGTGCATGGGCGTATTGCACGTAAAAGACGGCGTTGTCCTTCGACTGCTCGATGACCTTCGCGAGGTCGAAATCGAGCGGCGCGTCATTCTTCCGGTAGAGCATCATGAAACGCACGGCGTCGACGCCGACTTCGTCGACCACTTCGCGCAACGTGACGAAATCGCCGGCGCGCTTCGACATCTTCACCGGCTCGCCATTGCGCATCAGCTTCACGAGCTGGCAGAGCTTCACGTCGAGCGTCGCCTTGCGGTCGGAGAGCGCGGCGACAGCGGCCCCCATGCGCTTCACATAGCCGCCATGATCCGCGCCCCAGACATCGACCAGCGTGTCGAAGCCGCGGTCGATCTTGTCCTTGTGATAAGCGATGTCGGCGGCGAAGTAAGTCGGCGAACCATCTGACTTCTTCAGCGCGCGATCGACGTCGTCGCCGAAGTCGGTCGAGCGGAACAGCGTCTGCTCGCGATCTTCCCAATCGTCGGGCGCCTGGCCCTTCGGGGGCGGCAGGCGCCCCTCATAGACGAGCCCCTTTTCGCGCAGCCAGTCGATGGCGCGATCGATCGGCGACGGCCCGGCGGCGCGATCATGCAGCGTCCGCTCGGAGAAAAACACCTCGTGCCGGATGTTGAGCGCGGCGAGGTCGTCGCGGATCATGTCCATCATCGCGTCGATGGCCGCGTTCTTGACGATCGGCAGCCATTCGCTTTCCGGTTTGTCGAGCAGCGCTTTTCCATGGGTCTCGGCCAGCGCCGCGCCCACGGGCTTGAGATAATCGCCGGGATAGAGCCCTTCCGGAATCGTGATCGTCTCGCCGAGCGCCTCGCGATAGCGCATGAAGGCGGAGCGGGCGAGCACATCCACCTGCGCGCCGGCGTCGTTGATGTAATATTCGCGCGTCACCTCGCAGCCGGAAAAGGCCAGCAGATTGGCGAGCGCGTCGCCAAAGACCGCGCCCCGGCCATGGCCGACATGCATCGGGCCGGTGGGATTGGCGGAGACATATTCGACATTCACCTTGCCCTGAAGCGCGCCCGCCCGGCCCTTCTCGACGCGGCCGAAATTCTCGGGGTCGCTCAGCGCGGCGCGCAGCACCTGCGAGAAGACTTCCGGCTTCAGGCGAATATTGATGAAGCCGGGACCGGCGACCTCGGCCGTGGCGACTCCCTCCGACTCCGCCAGCGCGTAGCAGATCGCGACCGCGAATTCGCGCGGATTGGCGAAGGCGGCCTTGGCCTCCTTGGCGTAGACCATCGCCGCGTTGCAGGCGAGATCGCCCAGAGCCGCATCCTTGGGCGGCTCGACGACGAAGCGCGACAGATCGAGCGGCGGAAGACGGCCGCCGGACTGGAGGCATTCGAGGATCGAAGCGATGCGGGCGTGGAAGAGGTCGAAAATGTTCATGGAGGTCCGGCTGCACGGGTTTTCGCGCGCGGGTCTAGCAGACCCCGCGCACGAATGCATCCTCGCCCGGACGCAGCCGGCTCAGCGGGGCGATCGCGGCTGAACCTCAAAATGCAGCATCATCCCCATATCCTCATGCTCGACGAGATGGCAGTGATAGGGATAGCGGCCTGTATAACCTCTCGGGAAATGCACCAGAAGCTCAAGAAGCTCGTTGGATTGCGCGCGCACTGTGTCGTGCCGCGCCACCCCGTCGAAATCGAGGGGACGGCCGCCGGTCGTCTCCTCGAATTGATTGCCGCCATCTTTTACCTTCCAGCGCTTGAGAACGACGAAGTTCACGAGATGCATGTGGAAGGGATGCATATCCGGCTTTTTCGCGCCGAGATTGCTGAAGTCGTTGCCGATATTCGCTACGTACCACCGTTCATAGGTTCCCTCCGTCGGCTTGGCGACCTTGCGTCCCGACGCGGGCTGATTCCTGTATATGTGAGGATAACGGAAAACCGGCGGGAAGCCGGCTGGATTGGCGTTTTCGGTCGCAATCCCCCAAAGCGGATCCTCGTTTCTCGGCGCGTGCGGCGGAGCCGGGTCCTCGGGCTCAAAGAAAAAAGCCCGGGAAACCTGATAGGCGACGGGGCCGGCGGTCTCTCCGCGTCTCGACGGATCGCCGAGATGGGCGTCGAAGGGCAATGAAAAGACGGATTGATCGCTCGCCGGATTGGTTGCGGGCCGCAATTCCCACATCTGAGTGTCGCGCCATGGGCCGCGGGTATGAGGCGAGGCTCCTCCCAGCCCCGCCGTGTTGTTCATGAGCAATACAAATCTGTTGCGCGCCACCTGGGCGTTGACGGGATTTGGCGCCAGCTGGGGATGCGCGCCGGGGAGCGCATGGAAGCTCTCGTCGGCGGCGTAACGGCGCAAAATCCCGTTCAGCGCGTCAATGGCCAGTTCGGGCGCTGGCGCTTTCGAATGATCCGACCCGCCGTGATCATGCGGCTCAGCCCTGACCTGGAACAATAGAACATGCGCCAAAGGCTCGGCCGCATCGAAAGTATTTGCGTCATAGGCGATCAGCTTGGCCGCTTCATCCCCCGGCGCGACGACGGATTCGTCGTCTGTCTGGAAGATCCCCGCATCCTCCGGCTTCTGCGGATCGTATCCGGCGAGAGCGAGATTGACGAGGTGAAGATCGGTGTCCGGCGGCACGGAGGTTAGGTCGAGCAGAACGTCCAGTCGCTCGCCCGGAGCGAGCAGCAAATATTGCATTTCCCCAACCGGCGCAGCCTCGCAGAGAAGGCCGCCATCGTTGCCGATCGCAGTCAAGAGATCGCCGCGCCAAACTTTTCCGCCAGACTTTGCGGAAGGATCCGCGATCGTCAGCGCATAAGTGCGGGCGTTGGAGCCGTTGAGCAGCCTGAGCCTGTAGACGTTCGGATTGACATGCGCATGCGGCCAGGGCCGCCCGTTGACGACAATTACGCCGCCAAGAAATTCCGGGCGGCCGCCGTCAGGATTGTCGGCGAGGGGGACGCCCTTTCTGTAATCGAATGCGGTGAAGGCGGGAAATTGCGCCGACGGCTCGGCGAACCACCGGTCCTGAATCACGAGCGGCAATTCCTGCGCCTCTCCTCCGATCAAATGGAAAATCTCGGCGTCGGATTCATCCCGGACGAAATAGAGCCCGGCCAGGCCGGCATGCACTTGCGGGGCTGTGTTGTCCATCCCGTGGTCATGAAACCAGAGCATCGCCGCGCGCTGGTCGTTCGGATACAGATATTGCCGATACGACGGCAAAAAGAAGGGGTTGCCGTCATAGCTCGCGGGATGCAGAGGCCAACCGTCGGACGTAGCCTGTACTTTTCCGCCATGGAGATGCGTGACGACTCCGAGCGAATAATTCATCGATTTGAATTGAGCGACTTTCTCGCCGAATTCCATGGGGAACGGATTGATCGGCGGCATGGCGAGCGCGCGCGCGTCGCCCGCCTTTGCGGGCGTCATGGACGGAAGCCTGTTGATCCAAACCGTCTTGAGCGGCCGGCCTCGCGTGACGTTGATGACCGGGCCAAGATAATTTTCAAGCTTGTCCGCACGCTCCTGCGGCGACCCGCTACGGATGTAACACCATGCGTTAGGATCCTTGGGGGCGGCGATGGCGTCGGTGAGTTTGACGCTGCGGGCTTCGGCCGAAAAAGTCACGCAGCCCCAGGCGCTGGTCTGCCCCGTCGATACGACGTCAAGCGCCGCGAGCGGCAGATGATTTTCGAATTTGAGCAGCATTGCAAATTCCTCCGTGAAAGAAAGCGACTCCGGACGATCGATAAATCCACGCGTCGAAAATGTGCGCGGACGCACGCGGAGAACCTGGGATAACAAAGACCGCACGAAAGTTTAGGCCCAGCTCTTGAACCGCCTCAATACTGCGCTCATGCGCCAAATAGCCGCTTCGCTTCCTGCAAGGCGTACCGGTCTGTCATTCCGGCGATGTAATCTGCGACGGCCACCGCCCGGCCCTCGCCCTCGCCCTCGCCAGACGATGCGCGGATCGCCCATTCCTCCGGCATGAGCGCCGGTTTGTCGAAAAAGGCGGGAAAAAGCCGCGAAATCGCGTCCCATGCGCGCTCCCACACGTCGAGAACGCGCGCGTGGCGATACATGTTCGTGAAGAGAAAACGCTTCAGCTCATGCTCGGCTTCCGTCATCCGAGGCGAGAAGGCGACCATGGCCTCGTCGGCCCCGCGCAGCGCCCCGGCGCTTTGCGGCGCATGGCGTCCGAGGCGCGCCTTCGCGGTGGTGATCGCGTCCTCGACGAAACGGGTGATGATCCGTCGCACCAATTCATGGATGACGCGGCCGCGTTCGAGGCCCGGATGCTTCGCGGCGACCTCCTCCAGCAGCGCTGCGACGAAGGGCGAGGCGGCGCCGATCTGGTCGAGCGAAAAAAGCCCGGCGCGCAGGCCGTCATCTATGTCGTGCCCAAGATAGGCGATGTCGTCGGCGAGCGCCGCGGCCTGCGCCTCGACGCTCGCGAAGGTGGCGAGTTCGAGCGGATAGGCCTTGTCGAAATCCGCGACATAGCGCGGCAGCGGACGCAGCGCCTTCGGCCCCGCGAGCGGCCCATTATGCTTGACGATGCCTTCGAGCGTCTCCCAGCAAAGGTCGAGCCCGTCATAATCGGCGTAGCGGCGCTCGAGCAGCGTGACGACGCGCAGCGCCTGGGCGTTGTGATCGAAGCCGCCATAGGGCTTCATGCACGTCTCCAGCGCCTCTTCGCCGGCATGGCCGAAAGGCGTGTGGCCGAGATCATGCGCCAGAGCCACCGCTTCCGCCAGATCCTCGTCCGCCGCCAAAGCCCGCGCCAGCGCGCGCGCAATCTGCCCCACCTCGATCGTATGTGTGAGCCGCGTGCGGAAATGATCGCCGTCGAGCGGCACGAAGACCTGCGTCTTGTGGGCGAGACGGCGAAAGGCCGTGGAATGGATGATCCTGTCGCGATCGCGCTGAAACTCGCTGCGGGTCGGCGAAGGCGAGACGGCGAAGAGGCGTCCACGCGAATTTGTCGCGTCGCAGGCGTAAGGCGCGAGGGGCTGGCGCAGCGCCACGGTCGGGCTCCCGTCATTGAAAGGCCCGTCCGGCGGGCTTATCTTGCCGCCATAGACCGCGAGACCCGGCGGAAGCAAGAACGGCGAAGGACGAAGCATGACGGAAACGGCGATCAGCGAAGTGGCGCTCACCGAACAGGCGGCGAAGCGGATCGCCGCGCTTCTCTCGACGGAAGCGCCCGGTTCGGTCTTCCGCGTCTCGGTCGACGGCGGCGGCTGCTCCGGCTTCCAGTATCAATTCGCCATCGACTCCTCGGCCAGCGCGGAAGACGCGCTGGTCGAGCGCGACGGCGCGCGCGTCGCCATCGATCCCGCCTCCATCGGCTTCCTGGCCGGCGCGAAAATCGATTTCATCGACGATCTGATGGGCCAGTCCTTCCGCGTGGAAAACCCGAACGCCACCGCCTCCTGCGGCTGCGGCGCGAGCTTCTCGCTCTGACGCCCTCGCGCCGCCCCGCCTCCCGGACGCGTCGTTACGATGCGATCGCCAAATGTCGTAAACTGGCGCTAGGCTGATTTTTTCCGCACGCGGCGCCTCGCGAAGGCGGGGGTCCGAACGCGTTGTTCGGGCGCAACTCATGCCGGAGATCGACTTGGACGCGCTTTTCATCGGCCACGCTTATATCGACGTCACCATGCTCGCCGACGAGATGCCGGCCGGCGACGAGAAAATGGTCGCGCGCGATTACGCCGTGAGCTTCGGCGGCAACGCGGTGACGGCGGGCTTCGCCTGCGCCAAGCTCGGCCATGACGTGCATCTCCTCACCACGCAGGCCCGCGACTGGCTGGGGCATATGTTCGCCGAGATGGCGGATTGCTACGGCGTGCGCGTGCATCCCCGCAAGGTCGCCCGCTCGTCGCTCTCCTTCGTTCTGCCGAACGACGGCAAGCGCGCGATTCTGCGCGCCCGCGACGACAATTACATGCAGCCTTTCGTGCGCCTCGACATTTCGTCCGCGCGCGTCCTGCATCTCGATGGCCATATGGCGGACGCCGCCATTCATTACGCCAGGGCGGCGCGCGAAGGCGGGGTGCTCGTTTCGATCGACGGCGGCGCGATGCGGCCGCATATCGAGGAGTTGTTCGATTTCGTCGACGTCGCCGTCGTCTCGAAGCAGCTCTGCAATCAGATGTCTTTCACCGAGGGCGAGATGCTGGCCTGGCTGAAGTCGAAGGGCTGCCGCGTCGGAGCGGTGACCGTCGGCGAGAAAGGGACGTTCTGGTACGGCGAGGACGGCGCCCCGCAGCACCTGCCCTCGCTTCATGTGCCGTCCGAGCGGGTCATCGACACCTCGGGGGCCGGCGACGTCTTCCACGGCGCCTATTGCGCCTCCTATCTCGATCGCCCGGACGCGCCCTGGCGCGCCCATTTCGAATTCGCCCGCGCGGCCTCGGCGCATAAGGTCCAGCATCTCGGCAATGAAGCCGGCCTCCCGACTCGCGCCGACATCGCCCGGGCAGATGAGGAATTCAGCGCCGGCGCCGTCACGGAAGCCTTTGTTTGAGCGGGTTTTCCACAGGCTGCTCAAAAGGGCTTGGCAAAGCCGCCAACGCCCTGTATACGCCCCTGCACCACGACGTTCCCCGATAGCTCAGCTGGTAGAGCACGCGACTGTTAATCGCTAGGTCGTAGGTTCGAGTCCTACTCGGGGAGCCATTTCCAGCAAATCCACGCCTCTTGTTCGCAGCCGCGCCATGGCCGGTGCGCCCACGCCAAAATTGACGCCGCCCGGATTTATGCTTAACAATTCGTTACGGCATTGAGTGGCGTGGTTATGGTTGACAATCCTCAGACGTTGTTCGTCTCGGTCCTGCTGCTCAACAGCTTGCCCGCATTTCTCCTTTTATTGCTCGGCGCTGTTAGCTGGGCGTCAACCCTGGGCTTATTGGCGGTTCTGGCGTCGGGCGGCGTGACTTATGCCGCGACCTTGATCGCGCCCGCTCTATCCGCGCTGCTCGGCGACGATTCCGCCGGGCGCGGTTCGGAGACGCTATTGCCTGCCGTCTGCGCGCTTGAATGCCTCCTTGCGGCGCTCACCTATGTGGCCGTCCATCATCCCGGCCCCGTTTCATCGACCCGCTGGATCGTCCGCATGCATGACGTCCTGCATGGCGTGGCGCGATAGAAGCAAGCTCCGCACGGCCGCACCTTCTTATTCGACATCGGATGACCGACGCGCCGCAATATCGGTGAACAGCGCCGAACGGCGCGCCGCCCGCGGGGGCGACGCCATTTTTTTCCACGCCGGGACGTAGACGCCGAACTTCATGTAAGGCGCGAGCAGATTGTCGTAGCTGTTCGCGCCTTTGCGATCGACGATCTTCGCGCCGTCTTTTTCGATCTCGACATAGCCGTCTTCGTCCGTCGACCAGCGCAGACGTATGCGCCACTCCGTCCATTTGCCGAGATCGACCGGCGCGCGCCAGATCGTCTTCTCCTCGACTTCTCCGACGCGGTCGACCCAATTCGGCGTTTTTCCTTTCGCCACCCTCACCACCCACGCATCCTGCACGATTTCGAGATCGATCGGCGGCGCGAGCCCCGACTCGCCCTTCCAAAGATCGGGAACATTGTGCATCTGCATCAGCAGCGTCGCTGATTCATCCGGGACCCAGTCCTGCGGCACAAATATTTTGAAGCGGTAATCATACTCCACGCCAAAGCGCGTGGCGGAGAGCCTGAATTCCGAGCGCTTGCTTCCCTTGATCGTCTCGTCCTCGAAACGCAATTCGAACGACGCCGCCTTCTTTCCCGCAAGCAACGGCGCATCGACGACCGTCGCGGAATGCCCGCAGCATGTCTGCCGCATGAAGACGTTCCACGCCGCGAAACCATCGCTAAAATCGTCGATGAAAGGCCAACCGCCCATTGCAAAGAGGCTGACCGAGAGGAACCCCAGCTCCGCGACGAAACCCGATAAGGCGGCGAGCGCAACAATGGCCAGGACGATTTTAAACGATTGCGTTTTGAGCATGAGCAGCGATCAACTTGAATTCGGGCGCGCGCCGAATGATACGATACAAAGAAATCAAGCGAACGTTCCTAGCTCCGCCGCGATTTCATGTCGAGCGTATCACGTCATCTCTTCACCCATTGCGCAAGGATCGATTATGCAGCCGCACGCCCGCGATCGTTCGAAGCTTTTGGACATCCTGTCTCGCAAAGACATCACTGCGCGCTATTGAGCGATTTGGGGCGATACGGTCGGATTCGACGAGGCGATGGCGCATGCGCGGCTGGAGGCCGAGTCTCGCCGAGCGACTTGAACAGGGCTTGGAGACGTCCAGCGCGGGACGCCGCCGCCTTCGCCACCTTTTTGAAATACGTTCTCGTCAATCCCCACGTCTGGATCATCGCGGCGAAATAGCTCCTAATCGTCGGCGACGTGGCGATAGTCGGAAATATTTATGCCGGTCTTTTTGACGATAGCGGGAACGCCGGCGACAAGCACGTTGGGCGGCACGTCCGTCAGCACAACGGAATTGCAGGCGATGAGGGCGTTTTCGCCGATCCGAACCGGACCGATAATCTTCGCGCCTGAATGGACGATGACGTTTTTTTCGAGATATGGAGCGCCTTTAAGCAGAGATCTGCCCCCCAGGACGACGTGAGCGCCAATTTCGCAGCCGGGCCCGATGACGGCCTGCCGATTGATCACGACGCCGAGCCCGCTGTGATGGAAGAAGACCCCTGCGCCAATACGCGCCTCGGCCGGGATCGCCGCGCCGAATGCGATTCGGATCATTCCATCCAGCAAACGCGCGGACCGGCGCCAGCCGCGCGCAAATGCGTGATGGGACAGGGAATGGAGCGCGCAGATCGTCTGTACGGCCATGCCCCGACGCCCCGCCCTCATCCTTCAACATAATAATCGTGATAGTATCGGCCCTTATAAGCCTCGAAGCGCTTGAGCTCCGCCGGGTCCGCCTTGTTGAGGACGGCCCCCAGGACGCGCTGACGGAGCGTGTCGGCGCTTTCCAATGCCTCCCTTACGACGTCGCGGCTCGTCGCCCCCCACTGGATGATGAAGACGAAATTATCGATCAAATGAGCGGACGCCTTGACGTCGACGACCGGAACCGCCGGCGGCAAGTCGACAATGATGTATTCGTAGTCTCGGCGCGACGCCTCGAGCAGGTCGCTCATCGCCTGCGACGTCATCAGTGCGACGACATTGGATTCGTGAGCTCGCAATACGCTCGGAAGGAAGATCAGGCCCGTGGCGCCGTCGGCGACGACGACATCTTCCAGACGCGCGCTTCCCATCAGCACCTCAACGAGGCCTGCATTGACGCCGCCTGCCAATGTGCGCGTGAGACTCGGATTATGGAGGTCGCCGTCGATCAGAAGCGTCCGATGTCCCATCTGCGCCATCAGCAAAGCGAGATTGGCGGCAAAGGTGGTCTTGCCCTCCCCCGGCACAGAGGAAACGACGCCGACAACGCCCGATTTCCGCTGCGAGCGGGCGATGTCGATCGACACTTTCACGTTCCTGATCGTCTCGGTGAATCGCGAAAACGGCGCGTCGACCGAGTGGCGCACATAGGCGGAGGCGCCGCCGAGCAGTCCCGGTCGCGACAAGGCCGCCTTCTTTTTCGCCCGCTCATAAGAGAGGTCCGGCAATATTCCGAGACACTCGACCCCGGCATAATGCACGACATCGTCGACGCCCCGAAAATTATTGCCCAGAAACTCTTTCAACAACGACGCCACAATTCCAAGCGCCAAGCCGAGGGCAAGCGCGCCTGGCATGACGATGATCCCGCGCGGCCAACTCGGCCTGTCCGGCTCCGCCGCCGGCGTGATCACCCGGGCGCTCGAAACCGGGAAGCTCTGTTGCTGCGTCGCCTCCTCGAATTTCTGGAAGAAGGAATCATAAAGGCTGCGATAGGTCTGCGCGCTGCTTTCGAGATCCCGCAATCGGACGAGCGCCTGATTATTCGCCTCGGCCTGGGTCACCAGCTCCTTGAGACTTTTGCGGATGGACTCTTCACGCTCCCTTGCGACTTCGTAATCGCTCTTATTGCTTTCCGCGATCCGCCTGAGTTCGAGCCCGATCGAGCGTTTGATCTCCTCCATCTGATAGTCGATATTGGCGACCGCCCCATGGCTCCGTCCATAGCGGCGCGAGAGTTCTCCCCTCTTCGCCGACAGATCCAGATATTGAGCGCGAAGACGGGTAATGACCTCGCTGCGCAAAGCATCGGCGACCGAGCCGTCGGCAAGCCCGTCCCTGGAAATCTCCATGACCCTGTCAAAGCGTGCGCGCGCCTCCGCCGTCGCCGCCTTCGCCGCGACAAGCTGCGCGTTCACGTCCGCCAGTTGCTGCTCATTCAACGATCCGCGCGCCGTGTCGACCAGGTCGTTTTCCGCTTTGAACTTCTGAACAGCGCGGTCGGCGTCGGCCGCCTGAGCGCGCAATTCCTTGATGCGATCCTGTAGCCATTTGCTCGCCTGCCGATTTGATCGATATTGCGCATCGAGCTCCGCGAGCGAGTAAGCGTCAGCGACGCCATTGGCGATCCGCGCGGACAGCTCCCGGCCGGTCGACGTGTAATCGATCTGGATCACATAGGTCAGACCGACGCGCTTGACCTTCAGGCCCGAGCCGATCTGTTGCGCGATCTCGGACTCGATTTCATCCAGTGACAAAGGCGGGGCTTGTCGGAGCCAGTTCGTCACCACCGATATGAGGGACGACATGAGCCCCGGCGGTGGATGAAAGGCCGGATCATGCGCAAGGTCCAGCGCATGCGCCGCCGCTTTCAAAACGCTGTCCGATTTCAGGATTTCGACCTGGCTCTCGATCAGCCCGGGATCGGACGGCCCGTTGACCGAGACTTCCTGCTTTGCGTTGAATTGCGGCTTGTGGGGATCGACAAAGAGAAGGACTGTCGCCGTGTAACGCGGCGTCGCAAGAAGCGTGTAGACAGCCCCCAGCACGAACCCCGCGCCCATCAGAAAGCCGATGATCGGCCACTGCCGATAAAAAATCCTCAGCAGGCCCAGCGCGTCGAGCTGCGGCACGAGTTTGATCTCGCTATCGGACGGCCCGCGACGCGGACCATGCACACCTATTTGCAGCATATGAGGACCTGTGAGCTTTCGCCTCGGCGCGAATCCTGGATTAACGAAATGGCGGAGCGAAAGGGTCGGCGAGTTTGAGGCTTCGCTGATCGAGCGAATGGACGACGCCGATGCTGAAAACCCGCTGCGGCTCTTCCTGCCTGGGACGATCGCCGGTGAGCTCCGCTCCGGGCGCGTCTGGCCGCGTTGCTTCAAGCCCCTGCCGGAAGCCTCGCTTGACGGCCTCCGGCATGCGACCGATCAGATTGGCGATTGCGCGGGACAATTCCGATCGCTGAGCGAGACAGCCATGATAGGCCATTGCGAGCCCACGGCCGATTTCCTCGCGGTCGGACTCTCTTGCCTCAATCGCAAGCGCCCGAAGCGCCGAATGCGACTGAGCCTCTTTCGAAAATTCGCGCACGTTGTAAACGAGGGCCCGCCGGCTGTCATTTTTCAGCAAGGCGTTTGGCCGTTCCAGAAAACCGTTCAATGCGCTCGCCGAAAGCGTCCGCCCGCAGCCCGCAGCCGCACTTACGGTTGAAACCAGAAGAAAGCTCGAGGCGTAAGCCGCCACGCGCTTTGCCGGTCGCCGTTTCACGCTCAGCCTCCTTCGCCTATTTCGTCGCATTGGCGAGAAATCCGGCGCCTTGCGCGATCTGCGAAAGATTGGTGAAAACAGCCAGCAATTTCTGCAGGTCGGCCGTCGGAGAATCTGTGACGACGATCACGTCCTGGTGACGTAGGTAGAAGCTGTTCATCAGAAAAAATCCCTCGGAGACGCTCAGATCGACCGCATAGATCGTCGGCACGGCGTCGCTCCTGTAAGTCGAGGTATCGACGCCGAGCGACGCGAGCGTGCGCTTATTCTCAAATCGCAGGAGAAAGACGCCCTTTGGGTCGGCGCGAAGCGAATCCAGTCCGCCTGCCTTCGCAAGTCCTTCCGCAAGCGAGAAATTATCCGCGTCGAACGAGAAGCGTCGACTGACCGAGCTTCCGCCGACCACGCCGGTCAGGGAAACTCCAGGCCGTTCGATCGTGGCGCCGAAAGCCATGAATATTTTCGGTTCGCGCGCGAGAAATATGCTGTCGCCGCCCGCAAGCGGAATATTTTGCGACGGCTCCTTGATGATCGTGCTCAACAACGCCTGCGCCGTAGCGCCGCGACGCTGGACCGTCACGATCGTCTCATGAGCCGGCGATTTGGGCCCTCCCGCCCGGGCGATCGCGGCCAAAAGACGGATTCCGGAAGGATCGATGAAGAAACGCGCGGGCAAGTTCACGTCGCCAAGCACGCTGACGTCATTGCTGCGCCGTTCGACGACGCTGACGATCGTCTGAGGTTCGATCGCCCGGTTGGCCAGTCGGCGTGAAACTTCCGCGCCGACTTCCTTGGCCGTTCGACCGGCCACGCGCACATTGCCGATATAGGGAACGTTCACCTGCCCCGAACTGTCCACTTCCTGATTCGGCATCTGCACCAGATTGCCGGACCGCACGCCGGCCTCAGCCGGAATGAAAAGCCCGCCGGCCAGCGCCTCGAACACAGTGACGGATATGACGTCCCCGACGCCTATCGGCGCCTCCGCCTTATGACTTTTGCTGGAAGCGAGACCATTGAAACGCAGCGCGAGCGCGTTCGTCGTGCGATTAACGGCGTTCGCCGTCTCCGGTCCAAGTTTGACAAAGGCGTAACTGAGCGTCTCACCGCTCGCCACATGAACCTCCGCAGCGTTCCGAACGGCCTCGGCGGTGGGTCCATCTTTTGGAACGAGTTCGGCAGTGAAGGAGCAAGACGTCAACGCCATTGCGAAAATCGCCCAAAGAAATTTGACCGGGAAACGATTTATCGATCGACGCCCCTGCATCGCGCGAATTCGTTTCGTCAACACTGCTGGCAAATGAGCAATCCTCGTCGACGTCAGGGCGTCGCCTCGATCGTCGCCTTGCAAGGGCGGAGCCGCCGACATTGCGACGCATTCATTTGCGCTTTCATTGCGTCGTCTCGTAAAGCGAAAACGCCTTGCGCTTGATGATGGAAACATCGAACCATAGCTCTTTCAATGTCAGTTGGTTCACATCTCGCGCGGCGAGAGTCAATATGCGAATGAAAGAACGAACATGCGGGACGACGCAGCGTCGCAAAGCCTTCCAAATCTTGGATCGCACGCAATTCTTCCTGAAGGCGTGCGCATTTATGCCGTTGGAGACATTCATGGTCGGGCTGATCTGCTCGAGCAGGCATTTATCCGCATCGAGGCCCATAAGCGCGTGCGCCCAATAGCAAATTCGATCGAAATCTATCTCGGCGACTATATTGATCGCGGCCCGCATTCTCGTAACGTCCTCGATCAGATGATCGCCCGCGCAACCGAACCGAATGTCGTCGCTCTCATCGGGAATCATGAAGAGTTTCTGCTGCAGTCGCTGCAGGACGGCGAGGCGTTCCCGGATTGGATGCGTTATGGCGGAAGAGAAACTCTTCTCTCATATGGCGTTCCGGCTCCGCTTGAAGCGTCGAGCCGGCGATTGGAAGAGACTCGGCGTCTTATGAAAGACGCGCTGCCCAAGTCTCATATTCATTTTCTTGAAAGTCGTCCGCTGAGCTATTCGTATGGCGGATTTTTTTTCGTGCATGCGGGCGTGCGCCCGAATGTCGCGTTGGAGGCTCAACGCCGAAGCGATCTTTTATGGATACGCGACGAATTCATCGGTTGGAGCGGAGCCCTTCCGGCGATTGTGGTGCATGGTCACACACCCGTACGGACGCCGCGCGTCGAACCATACAAGATCAATATCGATACTGGCGCCTATGTGACCGGACGATTAACATGCCTCGTGCTGGAAGGCGCGACGCGCGCATTCCTTTGACGCAAAATAAATCACAAATGCTTGTCCGTTTTTGTAACTTTCTTAAAGACCCTTGGCCGATTCGGAGAAAGAAAAATGTTCGCCAAACGCGTTTCCGTCATCCTGCTGTTCGGCGTTTCGATTGTCCGGTGCGACGCCGCAGTCGCTTTTGAAGCAGAAATCGCACGCGAATATTGGACGCCGCCTTATTGTCAGAACGACCTCTTCGCGACGGAACTGCGCTGCGCCCCGCGCGCGGATACATCGAGCGATGAGCAGATCCGTCAGCTCAACAAGGTCGATAGGGTCGCCGCGGAAAAGCACAAACCCTATATGGATTTGTTCGCCTGGCCCGCAGCGCGATGACGGATCGACGCTTCACCCGGCTTCTCCCGCGCCGTGAAATCGTCCGCGAATTCTGCGAACGTCCGCCCCACATAGCCGGCGCGGCCAATTGTTTCGAACAGGATCTCCAAATGGTCATAAAGGCGCTCTATCTCCGCATTCGTTCTGAAATTCGGACTTCCGCCCGGCATGAATTCGGACGAATGCAGCGTGAATTGAAGATAACTTTGGCCGGACTGCCCTGCGCGCGCGACGATTTCCAGCATTGAAGAGAGGTTACGCCCATCGGGGCGCAGCCAAAGGCGAGGCCGATCGAACCGCCCCAGAAGGCGGCGCGCAATTTCCTTATATATTGGCCTCCGTCCGATCATGATCGTGATTGGAACCTCCAGCAGCGCCATCTCGTGATTGACGAGATAGGTCGGTTTGAAGCCGACCAGCTCGGAGAGCGCCTGAAATCTCGGGAGATATTCGGCGTTCCTCGTCGTCGCCTGTTTGGGGCGCGACCAAATATCGTCGCCTTCCATGTCAATCGAAATCAGGAAGGAGGGTTGCGTCGCCGGTTCAGAGCCCATGGGAGCCATATCGACGACGCAGCGGAAAAAATGGTTGCTGAAAACAATGATAGGACAACGCCGCGATCAAAAACGTTATCGGAACGCCTATCGATGATAAGATGACCGCCTCGCCGAGCGGCAGATTAGCAGCCGCTTCGCCGGTAACGCAGTCGAATATGTGACGCGGCTCAAGATGCCACAAATAGGCGCCGTAAGACATTCGCCCCATCCACCTCATCGTCGGCCGCCGCAGAAAAGCGCTCGCCCTGAGACCTCGAGCGGTCAACATCGCGACGGCCCCCACGGAAAGCGCGACGCCCTGCAGCGAGTATCGAAACGTCTCTCGGAACCAGGGCGCGCGGACTGCGAAGGTCGCCGCGACGATCAAACCGGCGGCGACAAGGCCGATCGACGTCCAACGGTTCATTATCCGCAAGATTTCCGGCTCGCGCCAAAGCGTTAAGGCGACAAGACAACCATAGGCGATCGAGTCGATGCGCGTATCCGTCGCCACGTACAGATATTCTGCAGGCGCGCCGGCCGCCGCCAGGACGATGCGCCAGGACAGGATAAGAAGCAAAAAGGGGATGCAGAGGCGCTGCACGCCGTCTGGACCGAAGCGGAAAAAACATATCGGGAAAAGCAGATAGAAATGCTCCTCCACCGCCAGCGACCAGAGTTGCGGCCAGCGCAGCTCCAACGGAAAGAGCCCGATACTCGAAAACGCTTCGGTGTAATTGGCGACGTAAAGGATCGCCGTCAGGAAATCCAACCTCCTCGGGACGCCGATATAGAGGGAACCGATCGCCGCCGACAGAGTCAAATAGGCGAGAAGCTCCGGCTGCAGGCGCAGAAACCGACGTAAGAAGAAATTTCGAAGCGAAACGCGCCGTCGAGCGGCAAGCTCCCTGAGCAGAAGCGTGGTGATAAGAAAGCCGCTGATAAAGAAAAATATCGTCACGCCAAAAGCGCCGGGTATCCAGTCGCCGAGCCCGTAATGGGAGAGCATGACGAGGAGCACGGCGAGAGCGCGCAGCCCGTCCAGATTGGGAATCGTCCCGCGCGAGAGAAAGTCGCTCACATCTCCGGCGGGCTTCCGTTCCGCAAGCTCCCGCCCGCTCTGCCGGATTTCCGTCACCATGCTTCACATCCTACGAGCAGGTCGCGGACCAAGTCTCGATAGCGCGCAACCATCGCATCCTGGCTAAGATGGCTGACCGAGGCGCGCGCCCTCGACGCAAGCGCCTTCCGTCTCCCCATCTCCGCCAAGTCCTGAACAGCGCAGGCAAAGCCTTCAATATCCCCGGAAGGATAAAGCCGCCCATTCTCGCCATCTCGCACGATCTCCGGCGCGCCGCCGACATTCGAGGCGATCATCGGAACGCCCGACGCCAGAAACTCCAACGCAGAAAGCGGGAAAGTCTCTATCGTACTGCAGAGCGCGCCGATGTCGCACGCCGCGACAAAGGGCGAGACGTCGTACTGCTCGCCGGCGAAAATCACCTCGGCCCCCAGCCCGAGAGCCCGCACGCGCGACTCGACCAGGGACCGCGTCGGACCATCGCCCACCAGGAGAGCTTTGATCGCGACGCCCCTCCCCCTCACGCGCGCGATCGCTTCGATCAATTCGATCTGGTTCTTTTCAACCCGAAACGCGCCCACATGTCCGATCACCAGGTCGCCTTTGGCGATCCCCAACCGGCTTTTGGCCTCCTCTCGACCAAGCCCGCAAAATTGGCGAAGATCCACGCCATTGGCGATCACGGACTCCCGCCTCGCGACGACGCCGCGGGCCGCCCATGCCTTCCTTTGATTTTCCCCGACATAGATCAAGCAATCGGCATGTCTCACGGCAAATTTGAAAGCATTCTGAAGCCGCGACTCGAAGGGCTGCATCTCGGTTGTATGGAAAACGCACGCGAGTTTCGGACGCCCGGACAGAAGAAGATGCATCGCCGCCGATACGATCAACGGCGTTTGATTCACCGCGACAATCACATCCGGCCTGAAGCCTTGCAGCGCGTTCCATATGCGCGGCCAACCGAAAAGATCCGACATTCCCTTTAAGCCAAGAAACAAAGCCCCCTCGGCGCCGGGATGTCCGAGAAGCGCGGAGGGTCGCCTTCGCCCGAATACGACCAGTCGCGTCTCGAAGCCCATATTCGAAAAAGCCTGACGCAGAACGACGGCGTGCCGTTCCGCGCCTCCGACGTCGAGACCCGGAAGGAAAAAAAGGATACGTTTCCGTCTCTTCTTCATCTGCCGCCTTCCGGCGTCTCTCGAAAAGAACAGACCAGCGACTCGGCAATTGGCTCCCAAGCAAACCGCGTCTCACCCGCGAGCCGCGCCGCCCTCGTCAATCGGGCCAGCTCGCCCGAATTTATAAGAAGTCGATGGAGAGCGTTCGCAAGCGCCACCGCATCGCCCGGCGGGACTAATACGCCGTCAACGTCATCTCTGACCGAGTCGATCAGCCCGCCGCAGCGGGAAGCGACGACTGCGCGGCCATTTGCATAAGCGGCTGCGGCGACCCCGCTTTGGGTCGCCTCTGTATAAGGCAGGACAACGATCGAAGCGTTTTGGAACGCGGCGACCGCAGCCTCAGGCGCGACGAAACCTTCCCTGAGATTGATAAAATCGCGCGCGAGCCTCGCTTGGTTGCGGATCAGTTCCGAACCTCCGCCCAAGATCGAAAGCTCAAAGCGCACGCCTCGCGACCGCAACGCGTCGGCCGCGTCGAGTAGAACAGTCAATCCCTTATAGGCTTCCATCCGACCAAACATCAGAATCCGTCCAGCTGCCGACGGACGCATCTGCTCGGGCTCGGGCGTCAATATCGAGCCATGCGGCGTTTCCACAATCGTCAGGCTCTCCCCGACCTCATCTCTCAACTGAGCGGCGCAAAACGCCCCGTGCACATGAAATAACGACGCCGCGGCGCGCATCTTCAAACGATTTTCGGCGTTTGCTTTCACCCATTCGGCGTCGAGGCCCGGATGCGGGCGGGGATCATGGACCGTGAGCGCGATCGGCGCAATGCGGCGAAGCGCCCTGACAACGCAGGCGGAGAGATTGTCAATCTGCTCCTGAACACTGACGACCGACGGGGAAAAGACGAGGACGCGCGCGAGGATAAGCATTAACGACCTTGCCCGGTTCATTCGGCCGGTCGACTCGAATTCAAATATCTCGACCGACTGCCGCGTCCGACGCAATAAACGCTCGCTGCATTCCGCGGCCATGTTCGCCCGATCGACGATCAACAACACTGGCGCATGGCGCGACAGCGCAATGGCGAGCCTCACGGAATATTCCGCAAAGTGCGGCGCGAAGATAGCGATGCGAAAAGGACGTGATTTCATTTCAGCAACCGAAATGCCGAAAACTCTTGCCTCACGCGCAGCCCACTCGTCCTTGCGCACGAAAAAGCTCGTGCGGACGCGAACATGCAAATCCACATGGAAAACGTCGGGGACAAACATTTCCCAACCGTCCAAGGCTCGATCGCGACGATCCTTCTCATGAGCCGCAACACATTTATCCACATAAATGAAGCAGGTCTACGCGCGAAGAAGCTCATAAATCTATCAAGCCTCAGTCGAGCCCCCGATCGCAGACAGCGCTCGAGAAAATCGTAAGCATCGACCTGTCCGCGAAATTTTATCCTCGCGCCCGTGAAGGCGACGTCGGCGTAAAGAGGCTGCTTGATCACGCCGCATTCATCCCGCCTCGGAATGGGCGCTGAAGCGACGCCCGACTCAAACGTGAATGTCGACTGCATGGCGACGATCTCGATCTTTCGACGTAACAGGTTTTGCATTCTTGAAAAACTGCATCCAGAACGACGGATCGCGACGCAAATGATCACGCCGACGATCGCGCGACGCCATTGAATCGTTACCAGCGTCTTCGACAAATTCAACATCAAACATTGGATGAAAGCGCATCGATCGCTCTTTACATCGCGCGTGATGACGGCTTAAAGGTTGCTTAGCATTTTATGAAGCGATGCGACGCAATCGCGCTGTGTTGATCATCACGTTGCAAAGAGCGTGCGTATGAAGATCTCAATTTTTGGCCTCGGCTATGTCGGACTGACGGCCGCCGCCTGCATCACCGAGCAGGGACATACAGTTTACGGCTTTGACGTCAGCGAGGCCAAAGTCGCTCAAATCTCCGCAGGGCTTTCGCCCATCAAGGAACCGGGCGTCGAAGAAATTATCGGGCGCGCGACAAAGAACGGGTTGCTGAGGGTTTGGAGCGCCGTCGAAGATCGGGTGAGCGAATGCGATATGGCGATCGTGTGCGTTGGAACGCCAAGCGGACCGGACGGCGCGCACAATATGAGCGACATCGCGGAAGTGTCCCGCCAGATCGCAGCGAGCATTCACGCGAAGATTCGCGAGGCGCCGCTTACCGTTGTTTATCGAAGCACGTTTCGTCCGGGAACGATCGAAGAGCTTATCGCGCCGATCTTCCGGTCGATCCTCGGCGAGGATCATCTGGCCGTCGAGCTCGTCTACAATCCCGAGTTTCTCCGGGAGGCCGTTGCGGTTCACGATTATTTCCACCCGCCAAAGATCGTCGTCGGCACGTTCGATGGCGGACCGAATGTGCGGATGGACGAATTGCACAAGGGCATCGAAGCCCCTGTCTTCTATACGCGTTATCGGGAGGCTGAATTCACAAAATTCGTGGACAACAGCTTTCATGCGCTAAAGGTCGCTTACGCAAACGAAATTGGACGCGCATGCGCCCATCTCGGCATTAGCGCCGGGGCCGTACATGAGATTTTCGTCTCGGACACGAAGCTGAATATTTCACCTTGCTACACTCGACCCGGCGGACCCTTTGGAGGATCATGCCTGCCGAAGGACGTGCGCGCGCTCCAATATATTTCCTCTGACGTTGGCGCCCAGATGCATGTCGTCGACTCGCTTATCCGGTCGAACGACGCTCACAAGCATTTCATTTTCCAGCAGGCGACAAAGGGTTTGGCTCCTGGCTCGAAGGTCCTGATGATTGGCCTCGCCTTCAAAGCGGACAGCGACGATCTGCGGGAGAGTCCGAATGTGGATCTCGCCCGCAAGATGCTGCAGGCGGGATTTTCCCTCACTGTTTACGATCCTTCGCTGCGGCCGGGCCAGCTCGTTGGACAAAATCTCGGTTACGCCTATTCGCAACTGCCGTCGCTGTCGGAACTTCTCAAGCCAAGAGAATTTATCGAGGATAATGAATTCGACGTCGTCGTCGACGCCAATGGGGCCGCGGCCTCTCTCAATCTGAAGGCGAAGCGACTCTTCAAAATGCATGCGCTCGCCTGAGATCTCCGCCAGCAGATGAGTTGATGGCCAATGACGAACCAATCGATCGGCGACAATGTGACGCGCGTCCCACAGGATCGCGTCGCTTCGGGCCCGACGCTTTCCGGGAAGCGTGTGCTCATCATCGTCGAGAACCTGCCTCTTCCCTTTGACCGGCGGGTTTGGCAGGAAGCGAGAACTCTTTGCGAGAACGGCGCGATTGTCTCGATAATATGTCCGAAGGGAAAAGGTTACGAGCGCGGATATGAATATTTGGAGGGGATTCACATCCATCGGCATGCTCTGCCGCTGGAGGCGCAAAGCGCGTTCGGCTATCTGAAGGAATATGGAGCGGCGTTTATCGCGGAGACATTTCTCGCCTGGAAAATATTTTTCGTAAGAGGCGTCGACATTATTCACGCCTGCAACCCGCCCGACCTGATCTTTCTCGTCGCGGCGCCGTTCAAGCTTCTGGGCGTCCCCTTCATATTCGATCACCATGACATAAACCCCGAACTTTACGAGGCCAAATTCGGCAGACGCGGCGTCTTCTGGCGTCTGCTGCTCTTTCTCGAGCGATTGACTTTCTTCCTTGCCGACGTCTCCCTTGCGACCAATCAGAGCTATCGGAAGATAGCGTTCACGCGCGGACGGATGGATTCGAGCGATGTCTTCGTCGTTCGGAGCGGTCCGGATCTCGGGCGACTGACCCAGCCGCCCTCAGACGAGAAATGGAAAAAAGGTAGACGGTTTCTTGTCGGCTATGTCGGCGTAATGGGCGATCAGGAGGGAATCGACCTTCTTCTCGAAGCGGTCCGCCATCTCGTTCACGACCTCGGGCGACGCGACATTCAGTTCGCGTTGGTTGGAAGCGGGCCAAGCCTTCGCGCGCTCGAGATACGAAGCGTCGAACTGGGCGTCGCGGATTTCGTTTCTTTCCTCGGGCGCCTCTCCGACGCCGACTTATTTTCCGTGCTCGCGACATCCGATGTCTGCGTCAATCCGGACCGCGTCAATCCAATGAACGACCTGTCGACAATGAACAAGATCCTGGAATATATGGCGCTTGGAAAGCCCATTGTTCAGTTCGACGTAAAAGAGGGACGGTTTTCGGCCGGCGACGCCTCGCTTTACGCGCGCGCAAACGATCCCGTCCATTTTGCCGAAAAGATTCTCTCTTTCCTGTCAGACGAGGCGGCGCGCTTGGAGGCGGGCGATTTCGGCCGCCGGCGTCTACAGGACGAACTCGCCTGGCGTCATCAAGCGCCCATTCTACTCAGAGCCTATGAGCGGGCTTTGAGCAAAAGGCGTCGCTTTCAGATTTTGCGTTCGGCAAATGATTGATCGAGGCGTGGATCGACGGGCGTTCTGTCTGGGCGCGGTCGCCGCGTCGGCCATGCCAGCCTGCGCCAAGAATGACCTGGGTTTGAAATTCCCTCGTTTGTCACGCGGGATCAATCTCCATCATCTCCTCAATTGGCCGGAGGTGGACGGCGACGGGACACGCATCTCCTATCGTTGGCCGCCGTTCAGCGGCCCATCCTACCAGCTCGCCGATAGCGAACTCGCTCTCATCAGATCGATCGGCTTTGATTTTCTCCGCATCACCGCCGACCCTGGGATCTTGATTATGGCGTCCGGCGA
The DNA here is from genome assembly GCF_027571405.1 of Methylocystis parvus OBBP. Classification (GTDB taxonomy): domain Bacteria; phylum Pseudomonadota; class Alphaproteobacteria; order Rhizobiales; family Beijerinckiaceae; genus Methylocystis; species Methylocystis parva. The sequence goes on along the minus strand of NZ_CP092968.1, from coordinate 274,986 downwards.
GAGGTTCGAGTTTCTCGTCGCTTACGTCAAAAGACTGCTCGATCGTCTTTTTGCAGCCGGCTTTAATGTCGTCCTGGACCTCCATCCCGTTGCGGTAAACCCGGATTTCGCGCCGCTGCGCCTCGTCGAAGACAGGCGAGCGGAAAGATTCCAGTCCTATTGCCGCATGGTTCGTCGTCTGGCCGCGGCGCTGTCGACCTTGCCTGCGGAGAAATTCGCCCTCGAGTTGATGAACGAGCCCTGGCTCTCGACGCAGCCCCAACAGGCGCGCTGGCCGCAAATGCTCGAGGAGCTTCATGCATGCGCGAGGGAAGCCGCTCCGAACCTGCCCCTGGTTCTCACGGGCCCCGACTGGAGCAGCGCCGCGGCGCTGACATATTTGGACCCTTCTCCCTATAGAAACAGCAATGTCCTTTATACATTCCATTATTACGACCCCCACGCCTATACGCATCAGGGAGTCGAAGGCGACGAGAACGAACTCGTCGCCGGCCTTCATTGGCCCGCATCAGTCGAGAACGCTCAAGAAGCGCTTCAGGGCGCCCTGGCGCGCGCGGAGGAGCGCCCCGGCTTCGGGCTGCGGCAGAAGCGGGATGTCAAAAAGTCTCTCAACGATTTCATCGCGGCGTCTCATGACATGGCCCGCATGCGAGACGCCTTCGCCGCTGTGGCGGCATGGAGCGACGCCCATTTTATCCCAAGAGAGCGGATTTTTCTCGGCGAATTCGGCTGCGTTTCCGAATCCCATGGCGTCATGATCCCGAACCGTCTCGCCTGGCTGACGGCCGTTCGCAAGATCGCCGAGACGTTCCAGTTCCCCTGGGCGTTCTGGGCGTACAAAGGCTATGGGCGTATGGCCCTCGTCGAGCAAGGACGGATAGACTGGCCTACGGTCGAAGCGCTCGGTCTCCGTCATGACGAATAGCTTCGGCTCCTTCCGGGCGGCGTCATTGCAAGCCATGCGTTCGTCGATCCTCGCGATTTTACGGCGCGCGCCGGCTGCGGAACGACGGTTGTCGACGCATAATTACGCCGTCGGCTTTTTGCTGCTCGACGCGGCGGCGCTGATCGGCTTGGGATGGCGGACGAGGCAGTTTTGCGTCGCGGAGCTGGAGATGACGGACTTCGCCGCGCATGGCGCAGCGGCATTCTGGAGCGTGTTTTTCACCGTCCTTTTTCAGTTCGTGATCGCTCAGATTTTTCAAGTCTATAATCCTGACGGCATTCTCGACTTGCGGCGAACCGTGACGCGTGCGTCGCTTTCCATCGCCTGCGCTTTTTCGGTGCTGTCCATAGCGGAGCTGGCCGCCCAAACGATGACGCCCGATTTCGCAAGCTGGCTGATGGCTTGGTACGCAAGTTCCGCCCTCGCCATTCTGTCAGCGCGCTGTTTCCTGCTCGCTCGCGCCAAGCGACTCATGCGCGCCGGCGCCTATGTCCGCCGCGCAATGTCGGTTGGAGTTTTCTGCGAGCCTCTCCGCGCCGCCGACATCGAGATTCGAACCGACGGCGAAACCAGAGTAATGTCGGTCGCGCAACTTGAGCGCCTCAGCGATCTCGTCGACCTTTCGGACGAGATCGCCCAGAGGGAAATCGACGTCGTCTATGTCGCCGCGCCTTGGCGCGACATCCCAGCGGTCATGAACGCGCTGAATCTTTTGCGTCACCTGTCGACCCGCGTCCTGGTTCTACCGTCGCATCGGGTTGGGCTGCACGACGTTAGTCAGGTTTCCATGTTCGGCGACCGCATTTCCATTTGCGCCAACGAAGAATCGATCTACGGCTGGAGCCTCTGGCTTAAGAGGCTGGAAGACGTTTCGATCGCAACCTTCGGCCTTCTTTCGCTCTCGCCGCTGTTCCTTGTCGTCGCGACGCTTATCAAGATCGATTCTCCAGGCCCGGTGTTCTTTAAGCAGTCCCGGATCGGCTTCAATGGAAAAGCCTTCGCGCTTTGGAAATTTCGGTCGATGTATGAGGAGATGGCCGACCCCGACGCAAAACTTCAGACGCGCCGTGACGATCCGCGGGTTACGCCCGTTGGTCGCTGGATCCGCCGTACCAGCATAGATGAATTGCCGCAGCTCATAAATGTGCTTCAAGGGACGATGTCGATCGTCGGCCCTCGGCCGCACGCGCTCTCGACCCAGACCCTAGGGCGCAATTTGGAGGAGCTCGTCGATTATTACGCCGTCCGCCACCGCGTTAAGCCCGGCATGACGGGGTGGGCCCAGATCAGTGGCTTTCGGGGAGAACTCGACAGTCTCGAAAAGCTGCAGAAGCGCGTCGATTTTGACCTCTTCTACATCGACAACTGGACGATCTGGCTCGACATAAAAATCGTCCTGTCGACGATCACGCTGATGTTCAGGGACGCACATGCTTATTGACGATGCATCGACCTGCGGCGCGAGCGAAATGACGACGGGAGAAGCGCCGAACGCGTTGAAGCCATGCAATTGGAAAAGCGACGCCCTAGGCGCCGCCCGTCCGGAGAACGACATAATGACGCCATGGCTATCGCCTTTTCATCCTGTCAATCACGTCGCTGGATCAGTTCTCGGAAAGCCTCGAAATATTCCGACGCCATCCTCTCATGGCCGAATTTGGCCTCGACGCTCGCCCGAACTTGCGCTTGCAGACGGTCGCTCCCGCTTTCGGATCGAAAGCGCTGGACCAACTCCGCTAATTTCTGCGTGTCGCCGACAGGAAAGACTGCGCCGTTTTGACCATTGACGATTTCCGAAGCGCCGCCAATATCGCTCATCAGCATGGGAACGCCCATGGCGAGGGCTTCGAGCGCCGCCAAAGAGAGCGTCTCGATCGCTACGCTGCACAACGCTCCCAAATCAAATGCCGCAAGATAAGGTCGAACGTCATGATGAGCGCCGACAAAGACCACTCTGTTCGAAATCCCCATTTCGGAAGCCCTTTCTTCGAGCGCTCCCCGGGTCGGACCATCCCCTACCATCAAAGCTTTTAACGAACTCGTCGGGCCGAGCCTCGCAATAATCTCCAGGAGCTGCGCATGGTTTTTCTCCGGCCGTAGCACGGCGCAGCAGCCGAGGACGACATCCTCTTGCGTAAATCCGAGCCGGGCGCGCGTCGCCGCGCGGAACTTCTCTCGTTCGCTCAAGGAAAAGCGCAACATGTCCACGCCATTGAGGATAGTGACGCTCGATCTCGGCGCGACGCCGCGGGACAGCCATAGTTTACGCTGATTTTCAGAGATGAAGACCATACAGTCCGCCCTATTCTGGAACGAACGATAGAACCAGTCCAGCAACGCCTCCTTTCGATTCCGAAAGATGCTCGAATGTTCGATGACGACAATCTTCGCTTTTTGCCGCGACAGCATCCTGGCGACCGAGGCGACCATCAAGGGGCGATCATTGACGCAAACGATCAGTTCGGGGGACTCGCTTGCTAAAATCCGCGCAAGCGCCGAAACTCTTTTCTGAAGAGAATATCTTTCATCAGCGCAAGGTTGCGACAGACGTATCCCCTCCGGCTCGAAATCCCCGCGCCGAATGGCGAAGAAGGAAGAATCCGCGCCGCTTTCGCTCAAGCGCCGCGCAAGATCGATGGCGTGCTTTTCGGCGCCGCCCATCACAAGAGCATTCAAGACGAAAACGATCTTCATCCGCAATTGGCCTAGGCGTTTTTCGAGGTAAGTGCTAATCGTGAACTCTCTTTCTTTCGCACGAATTCGACCGATCGACATATGCATGTCCGGAATTTTTTTTGAGCTTGTTTCGAACGCCGTAAGCAGAATCGAACGCGCAATGCCCGCGCCGGTTTTTTCCGCCGCGACGATGGCCTACAACCAGATCGCAAGCGCCATCTTCGGCGTGTTCCTCGGCGCCTCGCTTGGCGCCGAGACATATGGAACAATCAATCTGGCGCGATCCATTTTTCTCATCCTTCTTGTCGCGACGCCGCTCGGGCTGGACCTCGCGCTACAAAAATCCTTCGTCAGAGGCGGAGATAGCGATTTTCTAAGATGTAGCGCGCTCCTCTGGTTGCGCGGCGCCTCGATAGCGCTATCGATTGCAGCGTTCCTTTGCGCCGCCTTTGGATTGGGCGACTGGCTGGAAGCTCATGTCTTCCAATATCAGGGCTTCGCCCTTGCTTTCTGCGTTACATTGGCGGCCTTGCCCTTCGCGACAGATAACGCCGTTCTCGGCGGCGCCTATCGCGGGATTCTTCGGCCGATCCCGAGCCTTGCGGCGAGCTATCTCGTTCAGCCGACTTTGCGGATTCTTCTGATCGTTCCGCTTCTCGCTTTACTCGACGGCGCAAAGGCGGTCGTTTGGGGGGCGCTACTTTCCTGGGCGCTCGCATGGCTTTTCGTCGCCGCCGCGGCGCGGCGCGACTTTGGCGGCGCCTTCCGAACGGTCGGCGCGCTCAGCGAAGCAGGAAGAATTTTGCGTCTCGCCCCGATCATGTGCCTGTCCACGCTCGTCTTTACGATTGCGCGTTCGCTCGACTCGATCGCTCTCGGCTATTTCGCATCGAACGCCGATGTGGGGCGTTACGCGGCCGTGCAGATGGTCGGGCAACTCGTCGCCATCATCGGCGCGTCGCTCGGCCAGACGCTTGGGGCGCGCGTGGCCGCTGCGGCGCGCGAGAGCGATCATGGGCGTCTTCGCGCGCTGCTGCATGAAAATATGTCGATGGGGTCATTGCTCAGCGCGCCCTTCTGCGTCGCCGTCGCGCTGTGGGGCAAGGACATAGATCTGCTTCTCGGACCGAGTTTTGTCATTCCTTCATCTGTGTTTATCGTAGCGTCGTTGACGCAATGGCTCATAACGACGACCCACTACGCCAGTGCGGCTTTGACGATGACGGGCCGCCTACTCACCGAGCTTCACAATAATTTCGCCGCCCTCGCCTTCCAGATTTGCGCGGCCCTGGTCCTCGTGCCCGCTCTGGGAATCGATGGCGCAGCCTTGTCTACAGGCCTATCGATTCTCCTGATCAATGTTCTTCGGCAACGCCAGATCGCGGCCATGCTTGGCGCGCCGGTCGCTACCTTTCATCTGGCGCTTCCGCTTCTGCTCTCCGCGACGATCGCCTTGCCGATCTGGCTCCTTGGCGCGACGGCCGGCTACCGGGCATGGTGGCTCACAGCATTGGAGGCGATGTCTCAAGTCGCCATCAGTCTTGGCGTTCTTCTAATCTTCTACGCCGACGGCCCGCTCCGCGCCCATATGATCGCAATATCGGAGCGTTTCCGGCCATTGCGTCGCCGAGGTTAGGGCAAAAGCCGCACCGACCGGCTTTTTCTGATAATTCCGGCGAGATTGCGGAACGAGATCGACCCATCGAGCAGCGCTCCGATCGCGGCGGGCCAGAATTCCAGCGGCGCCTTTCGAACCCATGCCGGTCCGGCCATCATTGTCAGAAAGGCGCGCTTTTCCCGATTTCCGATCGCCGGGCCGCAGAGCTCCATAAAGGTTCTGGCGGAGGCGATAGAGATCGCCCTGCTCAACTGAGCTTCGCTTGCGCCTCTATACCAATAGAAGAGACGTTCGTGCTGAAACTGGAAAGATGCGCCCTGCTCTGCAAGCTGTATGAGAAACCATATGTCTTCGAACTGCCGGAGCCTTTCGTCGAATGGCGCGGCCAGCGCGAGCTCTCGCGAAAGAAGCAGTGAGCTTGTCTGCATAACTCCGCCCTGCAGAAAGAAGAATGCCCCGATCGGCCCGTCGTCCGGATTCCAAAGCGCTCGCTCTTCCTCGCGATCGGGCCAACGTATGAATGTCTTTGCGACACAAACGACTCTCCCTTTGTCGCCTGCATGTTCCGCCGCGGCGACCTGCGTCGCGATCTTTTCCGAGAGCCATTCATCGTCCGAATCCAGAAAGGCGATCCAGCGGCCTTTCGCTTCCGCCACGCCGATATTGCGACAGCGAGCCGGCCCTGTATTTGTCTCCTGCCGAAGGATCGTCACAGGAAAAGGCGGCGACATGGCGCGGACGATCGGTCCCGGATCGTCGGAAGAGGCGTCGTCCACAATGATCATCTCAATGTCGCGAAAGCTTTGCGCCGCCACGGACCGCAAGGCGCGCGGAAGCGTATTCAAACGGTTGAAATGGGGAATGACGACGCTGACGGCGGGCAAGGTCTGTACCGCCTATATCGCGGGCGGCGTTCGCGGCGCTTGCGCTTTATGCAGTTCGTCGCGGCGGGCGATCCAGCTCTTCGCCAGCCCGGCTTCCGACCGCTCGACGCCAAGCGGGGATTTTGGCAAGGTCATCAATGCGAAAAGCGAACCGAAGCTGATCACGCCGTCAAAGCCTCCCGATATCATCGGCGTCGTTTCAGTCACCGCCTGAAGCAATGTCGCCAGCAACACCATGATCATGAACTCAATCGAGGACCGATCGGCGTCGTTGACGCGGCCGAGCCATTCGAAGCCGTTGCGCAGCGCATAAAAATACGGAATGAAAAAAGCAAAAAAGCCAATGATTCCGAGATCGAGAAGAAGCACGAGCAGCCCGCTTTCCGGGCCAGGGATTGCTTGGCTGAAGAGCATTTCGACATATTGCAGAAACTCCGGGCCGCCAAGGCTTTGATAGCCATGCCCCAGCCAGGGCGCTTGCTGAAAAAACTCTCTCGCCACCGGCCAGATCTGATCGCGGCCCGTAAGAGAGGCGTCCCGGCCGAGCAGGCCGAAAATCAGATCGCCCGCCGCGAGATAAAATGTCACGAAAGCGCCGAGCGAAAGCGCCGTCGCCAGTAGGACGAGCGGAGCGGGCAACCGCTTCAGCGCATAGAAGAAAATCGACATCGCGAACAGAAAGGCCGCCATGACCAGCGATGTCGCCGATTGCGCGAAGATCAGACAGGCGACGGCGCAACCGCCCGCAAGCAGGCAAAACCCTCTGGAAGCGCGCGCAAGTCGCCAATGTGTAAACAATAAGACCGAGCCAAAGGCCGCCCAGGGACCGAGGCCGTTCTTATGCGCAAAGATCCCGCGCCAGCGCCCGGCATGCACAGCTTGAATTGCTTCCGCGCCGCTATGCCGGCCGATTGAGGGAAGCAATATTGCGAGCAGGAACGAAAAGATAAGGACCCAGGCGATGATATGCAAAGAGACGCGCACGGTCTCCTGAAGTCCGATGCGATGCATCAAGATCGGCAAAGCGATCCACATGGCCGCCATGACCACGGCGTCGGTGAAAATTTTCGTCGGCTCGGCCGCCCAGGCAGTCGAAGCGACCGCCAACACAGCGAATGGCGCGAATGCGACCGGCACTTTCGACATCGCCCAGGAAAAGCTCGATGTCATGATCACCGTCGTCGCCGCGACAATGCAGGCGGCGAAGCGTATCTTCTGCAGATGCGCGCCAATCGGGTCATAGACCGTCGGGTCGTTCAGCTTGTTGAAGAAAATATCTCGCCCCAGGCCCGCATAGCTGACATACATGAGCACGAGCATGGCGATGAGAAAGGGCCGCTCGATCGCATTCATATCCAGCGCGGCAGGTAGCGCGATCATGCTTCTAAAACGTCTCATCCGACAATCTCGGCCACAAAATCTCGTCTTTTAAACGAGGTGAGCCGAGCGCCGTCAAGGCCAGGAATGACGCATGCGCATGTCGCCAGATTCGCAATATGTCGCTCCGCCGGCGGAAAGCTTAAAGCAGAAAAACTCTTATGTGCGGAATCTTTGGTTGGATTTTACCGCCCTCCTCATCATTCGGTCGCGACGCGCTCATCTCTTTGACCGACAAGATGAGACATCGGGGCCCGGATGGCGGCGGCTACGAACTTGTTGAGCTGCATGGCGGCCGCTTCTCTCTCGGCCTTGGCCATCGCCGGCTTTCCATCATTGATCTCTCCAGCAATGGCGCGCAGCCCATGTGGAGCGCGGATCGCCGCTTCTGCGTCGTCTTCAACGGCGAAATCTATAATTATATCGAGCTGCGGCGCTTGCTTACGGAGATGGGCGCGCAATTCAGGTCTTCCTCCGACACGGAGGCGCTGATCGAAGCCTATCGAGCTTGGGGCGCCGACTGCGTCGAGCGCTTCCGCGGCATGTTTGCATTCGCAATCTATGACGCGCATGACCAGACCGTCTTCTTCGCCCGAGACAAATTCGGCAAGAAGCCGCTTTATTTCTATCGGAAGAACGGCCGTCTGCTTTTCTCCTCCGAGATCGAGCCGCTGACGCTGTCGCCGGGCTTCGATCGCAGTTTCGACTGGGAAGCGCTGGACGAATATCTCCTGGATCGGTTCGTTCCGGGCGAAGGTACGTTTTTCACATCAATCAGAAAATTGCCGCCCGGTTGCACGGCGCTTTGGCGTGACGGCGAGTTGGCGGTGCGACGCTATTTCTCGCCGCCGCTGGCGCAAACGACAGCGCAGATTTACGATTTTCAGGAAGCCGCCCGGCGGCTGCGCGACGCGCTGGATGAGGCCGTGCGCCTGCGCATGCGCAGCGACGCGCCCTTCGGGGCCTTTCTTTCCGGCGGCGTCGACTCCTCCGCCATTCTCGCGCTGATGACGCGCTATTCAAGTCAGCCGATCAAAACCTTCTGCGCCGATTTCGCGGAATCCGGCTATTCGGAGGCCGAGGAAGCGCGCGCCATCGCAGACTGGCATGGCGCCGATCACGTCTCGCTGCGCATCGCTCCTTCCGACTTCCTCTCGCATTGGGACGAAGCGATCATTCGCCGCGGCGCGCCGGTCAGCGAGGGCGCCGACATCGCCATCATGATGCTGGCGAAGCGCGCCAGCCAGGATGTAAAGATGGCGCTGACCGGCGAGGGCGCCGACGAATTTCTCTGCGGCTATCCAAAATATCTGGCCGAGCGCCATGTTGCGCTTTACCAATCGCTTGTCCCCGCATCGCTGCATGATCGGGTGGTCGCGCCGCTGCTTCGGCGGGCGCCGGTCGGCCGGCGCCTGAAGGTGCTTGCAAAGGCGCTGTCTCTCCGCGATCCGAAAGAGCGCGTTCGGGCCTGGTTTGGAGACCTTTCCGAGGCTGAGCGGCGAACGCTCCTGGGACGGCCCGCGCGCGCTTCTGATCTATCCGATTTCGCCTTGTCGCTGGACGCGTCAAATGTCAGGCGGTCGCTCTTCTTCGATCAGGCGTCGTGGTTGCCGGGGAATACGCTCGAGCGCGGCGATCGGATGACCATGGCGGGGTCTATCGAAGCGCGAATGCCCTTCATGGATGCGGAACTTGCGGTCATCGCTGCGAAAATTCCCGATCGCCTGTTGATGCGCCGGGGAACGGCCAAAGCGGTCCTGCGCGAAGCGATGAAGGATGTCCTGCCGGAGTGGATATTAAGGCGGCGGAAAAACGGCTTTCGCGCCCCTTTCGCCGAGTGGATGCGCGGCAGCCATAAGGAGGCGTTACTGGAGCTCCTCGCCAGCGATCAGTCGACAATGAGACGCTTGCTGGATCGCGACGCCCTCGATGCGCTGGTGACGACCCATCTCGACGGTCGCGCGGACAATAGCCGTGTGATCTGGTCGCTGATGAATCTCGAAAAGTTCATTTGCGTTTACAAGCCGGATCTCGGCGCGCATTCGCCGTAGCGCCACTGGCGTCAATCTTCTTTCGGCGACCAGACGATGAGGGTCTTCAAAGGCGCTCGCGCTAGCGCGCCTTTCCACACAAGTCTCGGCGCCGCTTTCTTTTTTCCAAAGCTTTCGGATACCCATCCGCCTGCGCAGGTCGGTTCTCCACACTTCACGGTCAGGTCGCCGGGAAGACTGAACGAGATCCGCCCAATTTCTTCGACGCCGATAGCGAAAACGCGGTCGAGCCCCTCGCCCGATAAAGAGACTCCCGGCGCGAATTGGAAGACGATCTCAGCGCTTTCCGGGGAGCCCGCCGGCAGAAGCCTGTCTTCCAACATGATTCCGTCCGCCATCGCGGACACGACACGCTGATGCCAGACGCCAAAACCGCGCTCATAGCCATCATGCCGCGCGGTCAGCCGCCAATCGGGGCCATCTGTGAAATCTTCAAGCCAGGCGCACGCTTTATGCGACCAGTTGAACGGGCCGCTGATCCGGCTCTGATTTTCGCCCCCAAGCGTCAGCGTATTGTGCGCAGCTGCGCCTCGAAACCAGTTCCGCCACGGACCGCCCGAATGATAGAGATAGGTTCCGGCGTCGACCAATATGGGCATGTCGTCGAGCGACAGGTCGATCGACAATGCGTCGGCATGGCCATGCGCGGCGATGGAAAGATAGCCGAGCGGCGCGTGATCGAAGACAAGACGTAATTTGCGCCCACCCCTTCTTTCCCGCACAATTGTATAGCCGCCTTGTTCAAATCGCTTCAGCCCGGACGGCGCGGCTGCGACGCGCGGCGAAAGCCCGAAGATCAATTCTCTAAGTTGCGGACATGTCCGAGCCGGGACCGTCGAAGGCTGACCGAACAGACCGGCGACGCTGCGTGCGATCGAAGCTGCGTAAGCGTCTCCCTCTTCTTTGAAAGACGCGATCAGGCGCCCATTGTCGTCGTCTCCGATCGCCGGCGTTCGTCCATCGCCGTCGCATAGCCAGGAGATATGGTCGGCGAAAGCCAATAGCCTCTCCTCAATCCGGGGCGGCGCATGACCGTCGCGCTCCTCGCACAGGAGCGCGAAAAAGAGAAGCGCTTCCGCTGCGAAGGCGCCGTAGGAAACGGACTGCTCGGCGCTCACGCCATCCGCATGAATTTGCAACGTCGCTTCGCTTTCGAGAATGACTCGCGCGGCGTCTTCGACGCCGCCGTCCGGATCGACTCCCGGCATCGCCCGGCAGATCATAAAAACGCCGAGCGCCTCATATATGAGATGATTATTCGCGGAGCTGAATCTGGAAGGATAGCGCCGCAGCCAATAGAGATGCGTCGAGAGCAGAGCCCGCAGCCGCAAGACCGTTTGCTGCGAGAGACGATCAGCGCAGAGAGACGCGCACAGGATGAGCGACGCCGCGCGAATGGCGAGCTCGACGCCTGAATTCCACGCGACGCCGCGATAGGGAGGATTGGCGGCCATCCAGCTTTCCACCGCCTGCTCGATCGCCGAAAGCGCCCGCCGATCGTCCCATAGCGCAACGGCGCAAGCGAGCGCCGGCATGAATTGCAATCGATTGAGGTCCCAAACATATTTAATGTCGCCCCGCGCGCGCTCTTCACGATAGGCGATCGAGAAGCAGAAAGACTCCTTGCCGGGCCAAGGCAAACCGGTGGCTGGATCGAGCGACCAGAAGCTCTCAGGAAAAAGCGCTTCCGGTGGGCGTTTCGGCCATTCCAGCCCGTGCAGCCCGTAGGCCCCCTCGAGAAAGCGCGCGGCGAATTCCAGCGTCGATCTTTCGAACGCTGCATCGGCGTTGCGACGCAACGCCGTCTTCAAGAAGGGGAGCTGCGGACATTCGCCGACGGATGAGAACTGCTCCCACCCGAAACGCCGGAAGCGATCGATCGTTTTCTTCGACGCCGCGCTGAGACGATAGGCCAGTTCGCGCGGCTCCATGCTCCTGAGCCTGTTCATATACCAGCGCAAGGACATGGCTCGGCGCCTCTTTATGCTATGCGCGCCCGCGCCGCGCGCCGCCAGATGTCGAGCAGCCGCCGATAATAGGCGTCGATTTCGAGATGAGCGCGATGGAAGGCGCGCGCTTCTTTCCCAAGCCTCTCTCGCAGCCCGGAATCGCCGATCAATCGCCGCAATGCGGCTTCCAGCGCTTCAGCGTCGCCGGGCCGCGTAAGCAAACCGGTGCGCTCATGCGCGACAATGTCGGTAATCGCGCCGACGGGGGTCGTGACGACCGCAAGTCCGTGCGCCATTCCTTCGATGACGGACATTGGCAGGTTCTCATCCTGCGAGGGAAGCACGAGTATGTCGCCCTCGCCGAGCAGACGACGCACCTCGTCAGGTCCCACCCAGCCCGGTAGGGAGACGCGATCGGAAAGCCCCAAGGCGGAAATCGCCGCATTTGCGCCTTTCACATCTCCATTTCCCGCAAGCGTCGCGCGCCAGCCGGGCGTATCTTTCAGCGCGCCAAGAGCTTGGATTAGAATCGGAGTTCCTTTTCTTTCGCTCAGCACGCCGAGGAAAAGGATGTGTATGTCGGCGCCGCTTCCCGCGAACCCACGCTCGGGCGCCAGCGGCGTCGCGTTGGGAAAGATTTTGATGCGGCCGGCGATTTCCGGAGCCTTCGACAGCACATAATCCCGCCACGCCGTTCCCAACACGAGCACATGCGTCGCGGAAACAAAGAAGGATTTGATGGCGGCGGATTTGCGCCCGTTCGCCCGCTCCCAGGACGTGCGAAATCGCGATCCGTGCAGATGAATGACATAAGGAACGCCCGCGAACGACGTGACGCGCGCCAAAAAGGATTTGCGCAGCGTGCTGCCGTCCTGCGCGAGATTGATATGCACGAGGTCCGGCTTCTCGCCCGCCGCGCCGAGAATGCGCAACGCCGCAAGCATGACGAGAGGAGCCGAAAAGGCGATGCTCCATTCTCCACGCGTGGCGGCGAATTCGACGATCAAGTCCTGCGGCGGCTCATCGAACAAGCGGGCGCGCACCTCGTCCATGATGCGATCAATGCCGCCCCGCCCGCCTTTTCCCAGAGGCGTCAGCACGAGCACTCGCAATTTCCTCATCCGCAACCCTCAAAAAAAATGCAGCAATCGGCAATCGACCCGCGCGGTTTTATGCGGGCGCACTCTAATCACAAAGCGAAAAGACACATGCAGGAAGACGCCTGCGCCGGCGGTCGGCATGGCGATGAAGATGGGCTCGAGGTAACCGCTCGTCGGCAATGAAGGAATTGGGACGGACGTTTTTCCGCAGGCAAAGAAATTGCTGCTCAGCCTGGGGCCCTATCGAAGACGGGACTCGCGGATGAAAAGGAAGCGCGCGTCGATTTAGGGACTTTTTATGACGCGTTCGAGAGAATCAGCCCGGCGCCTTTCCCGCCCCAGGCGCTGGGATCTGCATCTCCCCTTACTCTGCGGGCTCACCCGGGCGCTGCTTGAAAGACCCTGCGGCGCCGGTCGCGCCCGACATCTGGCTCCCGCCCCGCGGGAGGAGCGCGTGGCTGACCTCTTTGGACGCAAAAAAAGACCGTCAGCGCTTTCACGCTGACGGTCTTTAAACCGGTCCGCTAAAGGAGCCGATTCACACGCCTATTAGAGGCGCGTGATGGTCACAGCGGCGATGACAACCATAGCCAGCATGGCAGCGGGGACGAGCCAACCCATATCTACCTCCCTCAGAATGCGCTCTTACTGCGCCGTTTTTTCTGCTTTACGCGTGGCCAATACAGCGGAGGGCTTGGTTTTTGTCAAGCCCAATCCCGCGCCGGAGCTGATTATCCACGCTCCGGGGCGACCGGCTGCCAGGCAACACGCGCCCTGCAGTCTCAAGTTACGGCGAGTTGCGGAGATAGGCAAATCCGCAGAGAACAAACCAAGTTCATGAGCGTTGCACGGCATTGCCTATGGAGACCGTCCATGCGTGCCAGGCTTCTGCTGTCCGTCGCCGCCGCGACTCTGTCGCTTTGTCTTTTCCCCGCTTACGCCCAACAGGCCGGACGCGATCCGGACGCGGGCGGAGGCGCCGCGACGATGCAAAGATCCGGCGAGCCCGACTCCGCCGGTAAAGTAACCTCGGAACAAAGCGGCGAGCGCGCCGCGCAACAGGGCAAGGCCGAGGCGGATCGGCCGGGCGTCGCCGAGCCGAGCCGGACCGGGCGTCACAAAGCCGGTCGCGGCGCGAAGGCGAACAAAAGTCAGGAAAAGCACGGCGTCATCGAGGAGAATCGCGATCGGGCCGCCGAACGGGACATGCAGCAGGAGCCGGCCGGCCGGCCCAGCGCCTCGGGAGAGACCGATAGGCAGGACCTGACCCGTAGCGCCGGGCCGCGCGACGAGCGCATGACGACCGAAGGTCCGGAGAGCGCGCGCGGGGCGGATCAGGCTGGGGCCACGGCGACGGCGCGCGACCGGCAGGAGCGCGGCGCCGCCCGGCTGAGCCGCGGCGACCAGCGACGCGTCCGGGAGGCTATCGAACGCAAGGGCGGGCGCAGTTTCTCGCATGACGAGTTCGATGTGCGCATTGGCGCCGTCGCGCCGCCAAACGTTCAATTCTACCCGCTGCCGCCGGAGATCGCCGGGATCGCCCCGCAATTTCGCGGCTATCAGTTCGTACGAGTGGAGGACGACATCGCCATCGTCGATCCAAACACGCGCCGGGTCATCGCCATGCTCGACGAGGAGCGTCCGACGGCCACCTACGGCTATGAAGAGGGCGAGGGCGGCTATCGCGGCGATAACGACCGTCGGGAGCGTGGCCGCTTCGGCGCCGCCGAACGCGACGAGGGGCGCTACGCCGAAGGCCGGCGAGGACGCGGCGAGACCTATGGTTATGCGCCGCGCGTGCGCCTCGACGCGCGTCAGGAACGCTCGCTCTATCGCAGCGCAATGCGCGACGCGCGCGCCAGCCTGCGGCAGGTCTGCCTGCATGTGGACGACCGGGTCCCCGAATTCGTCGACATCGACCCGGTGCCGCGCCAGGTTGCAGCCGACGCGCCGGACGTCGAGCGCTACGACTATTTCGTGCTGAATGACGATGTGGTGCTGGTCGACCCGGACACGAGGCGCGTCGTCGACATCATCGAGGGGCGCTGAATCGAGGGGCGCTGAGCCAACTTCCGGGCGCCGGGGCGGCGACCCGGCGCCCGCCATTATGATCCGGGCCGCAAAAGGCGCTCCCGCAGCGACTCGTAAATCGGCGCGTTGTCGAGCAGTTTCGGCGCGAGCATCGCCATGAAGCAGGCGGCGAGCATGGGCAGAAGCAGCGCGACGCCGCCCGTCATCTCCGTCACCAGGACGATGCCGGTCAGCGGCGCGCGCACGACGCCCGTGAAGAAGGCCGTCATCCCCACGATGGCGAAGGCCTGAGGCTCGATCGCAACCCAGGGCAAGAGCAGGCCGAACGCGACGCCAAACAGCAGGCCCGCCTGCGCGCCGAGCGCCAGCAAGGGCGCGAAAAGGCCGCCCGGCGTTCCGGCCGCGTAGGAGGCCGAGCCGAGGCCGAACCGCAGCAGCATCACGAAGGGCAGCACGAAAAGGTCCTGCGAGCCCGTCAGCGCGGCGAGCGTCAGACCATCGCCGCCGCCCACAAGGATGGGAGAGACCCATGCGAGCGCGCCGACCGCCGCGCCGATCAGGGCGGCGCGCGCCTCCGCCGGCATGCGGACCAAGTCGAGCGTCGACAGCGTTCCGAGCAGGAAGCGGTTATAGATCACGCCGAGCAGCCCCATCGCCGCGCCGAGGATGAAGAAGAGCGGGCCGATGGCCGGCGACGGATAGGCGGGCGCGGGGATCAGGAAGTCCGGCCTGTCGCCAAGCAGAAGATGCGCGACCGCAATCGCGGTGGACGACGCGGCGAGCGCGGCGATGGCCGTGCGCTGCTCGAATTTCTGAACCAGCTCCTCGAGCACGAACACGGCGCCCGCCATGGGCGCGTTGAAGGCGGTGGCGAGCCCCGCCCCGGCCCCGGCGGCGAGAAGCGCGCGGCAATCCGCGCCGTTTCTCTGGAAAGCGGCGCCGGTCAGATGGCCGATGACCGCGCCCATCTGGACGCTCGGCCCCTCGCGTCCCAGCGCAAGCCCGGCGCCGATGGCGAGACAGCCGCCGATAAACTTGACCGGCAGCAGGATGAAGGGCGCCGGCGGCGCTTCGCCGCGCAGCACCGCTTCGACATGGGGAATGCCGCTGCCCGAAGCGTGGGGCGAGAAGCGGCGCACCATCCAGACGGCGACCGAGGACGCAAGCGCGCAGCCCGCGACGACCAGAAGAAGACCCAGAAGCGCCCTACCCTGCGCAAAGGCGACGATCCCGTCGCGCAGCCGGTCGGCCGCCTGCAAAGCAAGCCGGAAAAGCGCGCCGACGACGCCCGCCCCGCCGCCGATGAGGAGCGATAGCGCCGACAGGACGAGAAGGCTCTTTGCGGCGCCTTCGCTCTCAACCGGCGCATGGACGTTCATTGCGCCCCCACGGCCTTGATGTCGACGGAGACGCTGAGCGCCTGCCGCCCGGCCCCGACGATTACGCCGTCGATCGGCGCCACGTCCGCATAGTCGCGGCCGATGGCGACGACGATGTGATTGTCGTTGGCGTACATGGCGTTGGTCGGATCGAGATGGATCCAGCCGAAAGGCTCGCCGCACCAGACGGCGACCCAGGCATGGGAGGCGTCGGCGCCTTCGAGCCGCGATTGCCCCGGCGCCGGGACGGTGCGGATATAGCCACTGACATAGGCGGCCGGCAGCGCAAGCCCGCGCAAGCCGGCGATCATGATATGCGCGAAATCCTGACAGACGCCGCCGCGCGCCTCGAACGCCTCGGCGAGCGGGGTTGCGACATGCGTGGCGTTGGGGTCATAGGCGAAGTCGGACTTGATGCGCCGCATCAGCTCCTCGGCGCCTTCCAGAACGGGGCGGCCCGGCGGAAAGCTGATGCGCGCATAATCCGTCACGGGCGCGTAGAGCGGCGTCTGGCGGCTTGGGAAAAGCCAGTGAACCGGCGATTCGCGCGACAGCGTCTTCACGGCGCCCGCCGCGCGCGGAATCGTCTCCCATGGCGGCGTGAGGCAGGGAGCGGGCGGCTCGTCGCGCTCGACGTCGACGCGCGCCGAAACGGATATACGTAGGCGCGCATGGGCTTCGCGGATCGTCGCCTCCATAATGCGATTGCCAAAGAAATCGACGCTCTCCCGCGTCGCGTCCGGCATCGGCGCCGCCTCGATGCGGCTGCGCAACAGACGCTGTCCCTTGCTGTCGCGGGGCGTCAGCCGGATCGCGCAGCGTGCGGAAGCGACGCTGGCTTCGTAGCTGTAGGTGGTGACGTGGCTGATGTCGTAAATCACGCGAGCTTCGATCGCTTGTCCGCCGGCGCCGGATCGCTGGCATGCGAGAAATACCGCTCCGAAATCGCATTGGCGAGCGCCATCAGACGCTGTTCGACGAACAGAATGCGCGCGCCGTCGACCCGGCGGGCGTCCTCCGCTTCGAGTTCGGCGCGTATCGAGACCGCGAGCCGGCGGGGCGGCTCCATCATGCCGTCGTCGACAAGCGCGGGAAGCATGGAAAGATGCTCGTCGATCCGCCGCGTCTGAAACGCGACGGAGCGCGGATTGAAGGGATCGAGCATGGCGATGTCCAGCGTCGGCGCCAACGCCGCGCCCGCAAGGTAACGCGAGCGATAGGAGATTTGCGAGTCGACAAGCTCGAGCAATGCGTCGAGCGTTTCGATCGTCGGATCGTCATCGGCGAACTGGCGGGCGAAGCGGCAGGTGTTGATCGCGCGTTCGACGCGCTTGCCGAGATCGATGAAGGCCCAGCCAGAGACGCGGTTGAAATTCTCGTCCATCAGACCCGACAAAGCCGCGAGCGTATGCAGCGCGCGTTCCGTCATCTCGACGATTTCCGGCTCCGGCGGCGCGTCCGCGACCAAATGGTCGAGACGCATTTCGAGGCGCACCAGCAATTGCCACATATCCGGCGACAGTCGTTCGCGCACGATGGAGGCTGCGCGCTTCGCCTGTCCGGCGATGGCGCGCGCCGAGCCGTAGAAATCGGCGTCGCTCGCAGCCGTAAGCGCGATGAAGGCGCCGGGATGGGCCGCCGCAAAGGGCGCCGCGGCGCCCCATGCGAAAAGCAGGCGCTCGCATCGTTCGATCGGCTGGCGCCCCTGCGTCGCGATGCTCTGCGTTTCGGTCAGCCGGTTGCACAGACAGCGCACAATGCGCAGCGTCGCTTCGGCGCGTTCGAGATAGCGGCCCATCCAGAAAAGATTGTCGGCGGCGCGGCTGGGAAGATTGCCGGGGACGCGCACAACGGGCGCGTCGGGCTTGAGCGGCAGAAGCGTCGTCGCATTTTCGGCCTCCTCGTCGCCGGTCACCCAGACGTCGGCCGATTGCGCGCCCGATCCCATGGAGACGGCGCGCGCGTCGCGCTGATCCGACACGCGGCAGAATCCGCCGGGCATGATCTTCCAGCCTTCCGGCGTCGCGGCCGCGAAGATGCGCAGCGAGAACGGACGCGGGGTCAGCGCTTCTCCATCCCAAACCGGCGTCGTGGAGAGCTGCACGATCTCTTGCCCGACATAATCCATGCCGCGCGTCTCGATCGCGCGGATGAGGCGCGCCCGCTGGAACGGATCGAGCTCCGCGCCGATCGCCGCGCGGGCGCCGCCGAGCCCCTCCGCGGTCTCGCCATAGGCGCCCGCGATGGCGCGGCTGTCGAAGGCGCGCATGATCTCGTCGCGCTCCGCCGCCTGTCCGCACCACCAGGTCGCGACATTGGGCAGGCGCAGATTCTCGCCGAGGAGCCTTTGCGCCAGCGTCGGGAGAAAGCTCATCAGCGCGCGCGACTCGACGAGGCCCGCGCCGGGCATGTTCGCCATCGCGACGGAGCCGTTGCGAATGGCGTCGAAGAAGCCCGGCACGCCCAGTTTGGAGGCCGCGTTCGCCTCCAGCGGGTCGAGCCAGTCCGCGTCGACGCGCCGCCACACGACGTCGGCCCGCTTCAGCCCCGCGACCGTGCGCACATGAAGCTTGCCTTCGCTCGTCGCGAGGTCTTCGCCTTCGACGAGCAGAAAGCCGAGATAGCGCGCGAGATAGACCTGCTCGGCATAGGTCTCGCTCCAGGGGCCGGGCGTCATGAGACAGATGCGCGGATCGCTGCGCGAGGCCGCCGCCGCGAGACCGGCGCGGAAGTCTCTAAAGAAGCCGGCGAGCCGCTGCACTTTCATGTCGCGAAAGAGGCTCGGAAAGGCGCGGGAGAGAATCAGGCGATTCTCGATGGCGTAGCCCGCGCCGGAGGGGGCCTGCGCGCGGTCGCCCAGGACCCACCATTTCCCGTCCGGCCCCCGCCCGATATCGACCGCGTAAAAGCGCAGCCAGCGTCCGCCGACGGGTTTGACGCCCCGCATCTGGCGGATGAATTCCGGCGAGCCCGCGACCGCGGCCGCGGGCAGCGCCCCTTCCGCGACGAGGCGCGCCTCGCCGTAAACGTCCTGCAGGATGCGGTCCAGCAGCTCCGCGCGCTGCGCGATCCCCGACGCGATGTCGCGCCATTCGCTTTCCGTGAGGAGGAGGGGCAGACGGCCCAAAGGCCAGGGACGTTCGCGCGTCTCGCCATGCACCCGATAGGTGACGCCCATGTCCTTGATGCGCCGCTCGGCGGCGGCGAAGCGGTTGCGCACGCCCGACTGTCCAAGACCCGCAAGCGTGTCGAGCAGCGTCGACCAATGCGCGCGCGGCCGTCCGTCCGGCCCGATCAGCTCGTCCGGAACGCCCGGTAGTGGACGGTAGTCGGCAATCCAGGCGGCGAGCCTTTGCGCCTCTTCGCCTGGTCTCGCATCGACCGCCGCGTCAGCGTCGAGCTCAACGGCCAAATCGCCTCCGCAAATCAAGCGTCAGCGGGAACTCGCCCGCTTGTTCCTCGCGCGGCGGCTCCACGCGGCCGGGCGTATGGCCGTGATCCTGGAAGCGCGAAAGCCGCCGGGATTCGGCCTCGTGAAAATTGACCGGAAAGGTGTCGTAATTGCGCCCGCCCGGATGCGCGCTGTGATAGAGGCAGCCCCCCAGCGAGCGGTTGCTCCAACTGTCGACAATGTCGAAGGTGAGCGGCGTGTGGCAGGGGATCGTCGGGTGCATGCCGGAGGCCGGCTGCCACGCCTTGAAGCGCACGCCCGCAACCGCCTCGCCCACGACGCCGGTGGAGGCGAGCGGCACGCGGCGGCCGTTGCAGGCGACGACATGGCGGTTCGGCGCGACATGCATCGCCTTCACTTCGAGGCGTTCGACCGATGAATCCACAAAGCGCACCGTGCCGCCAACGGCGCCCTCTTCGCCAAGCACATGCCAGGGTTCGAGCGCATGGCGGATTTCGAGCGTGACGCCGCCATGCTCGACGCGGCCGGCGAGCGGGAAGCGGAACTCATATTGCGCCTGGAACCATTCCGCCTCGAACGGATAGCCGGCGCGTTTGAGATCGTCGAGCACGCCAAGGAAATCGGCCCAGACGAAATGCGGCAGCATGAACTTGTCATGCAGCGCCGTTCCCCAGCGCACGCAAGCGCCTTCCTGCGGCTCGCGCCAGAACCACGCGACCAGCGCGCGCAGCAGGAGTTGCTGCGCGAGGCTCATGCGCGCGTCGGGCGGCATTTCGAAAGCGCGGAATTCGACAAGGCCGAGACGGCCTGTCGGGCCATCGGGCGAATAAAGCTTGTCGATGCAGATTTCCGAACGATGCGTATTGCCGGAAACGTCGACGAGCAGATTGCGATAGAGCCGGTCCACGAGCCAGATCGGATAGCCGTAATCCGCCGGCCCCGGCGTATTGCCGAGCGCGATTTCGAGTTCGTAAAGCGCATCGTGCCGCGCTTCGTCGATGCGGGGGCTCTGACTTGTCGGCCCGATGAAAAGTCCCGAAAAGAGATAAGAGAGCGACGGATGGCGCTGCCAATAAAGCACGAGGCTTTTCAGGAGATCGGGGCGGCGCAGAAAGGGGGAGTCCGGCGGCGTCGCGCCGCCGAGCACGACATGATTGCCGCCGCCCGATCCGACGCAGCGTCCGTCCGTCATGAATTTGCTGGTGGTGAGCCGCGCCTGCCGCGCTTCGTCGTAAAGCGTCGTGGTGTTCTCCACCGCTTCGCGCCACGATGCGGCAGGATGAATGTTGACTTCGATGACGCCCGGATCGGGCGTCACCTTCACGACCTCCAGACGCGGATCGACCGGCGGCGGATAGCCTTCGATATGCAGCGGCATGGCGAGTTCTTCCGCCGTCGTCTCCACCGCCACGAGCAGTTCGAGATAATCCTCGAGGCGCTCGACCGGCGGCATGAAGACGCAAAGCACGCCGTCGCGCGGCTCGACCGCCAGAGCGGTGCGAACGACGCCCTCGACGATGGATTGGCCCATTACGTCCTGCCGGGTCGCGCGCGTCTCGCTGTAAATCTGCTGGAGATGCGAGGGGTCGGGCAAGGGCCCGCGATCCTCGAACGGGTCCTGATTGTGGATATAGGGATAGGACGAGGCCGGGACCCAAGGCAAGGCGTTCAGCGGCAGGCGCAGCCCGACCGGCGAGTCGCCGGGCGCGAGGAACAGACGCCCGCGCCGCAGCGGCCAGCGCTCGGAAAGCCAGCGCTGCTCGGCGCGCGCATTCCAGCGCTGGATCGGAAGCACATAACCCGTTGGCGAAGACAGGCCGCGTTCGAAGACGCGCACCATGCGCGCGCGCTCCTCGGGGTCCTCGGTCTTGGGGTCGAGCGGATCGACGTTGATCGGAAGCTGTCCCTCCTTCAACATCCAATGCGCGGGGTCTTCATAGGCCGGGATGACGAAATCCCTGCCGACGCCGAGCGTCTCCGCGAGCTCGAAGCAGAAGCGGCCGGCGTTCAGCGGATTGGCGACCTCCGTATTGGGCGCCATGCCCGAGACAAGACCCGGGTTTTTCCAGACCGGCTTGCCGTCCCTGCGCCAATAAAGCGCGAAGGCCCAGCGCGGCAGGCTTTCGCCCGGATACCATTTGCCCTGTCCGTAATGGAGAAAGCCGCCCGGGCCAAAGCGGGTGCGCAGCCGACGGATCAAAGCGTCGGAAAGCCCGCGCTTGGTCGGGCCGACCGCGGCCGTGTTCCATTCCGGCGACTGAAAATCGTCGATGGAGACGAAAGTCGGCTCGCCGCCCATGGTGAGGCGCACGTCCTGCGCCTTCAAATCCTCATCGACCGCTTCGCCAAGCCTGTCGAGCCGTTTCCACGCGTCGTCCGAGAAAGGCGCCGTGATGCGCGGCGCTTCGCGAATGCGCTCGACGCGCATCTCAAAATTGAAATTGCACTCCGCGGGCTCGACGAGACCGGAGACCGGCGCGCAGGAGCGGTAATGCGGCGCGCCGCACAGCGGCAGATGTCCTTCGCCGCAGAAGAGACCCGAGGTCGCGTCGAGGCCGACCCAACCCGCGCCGGGGATATAGACTTCGGTCCAGGCGTGCAGATCGGTGAAATCATGATCCGTGCCCATCGGGCCTTCGATCGGATCGAGGTCTTCCTTGAGCTGGATGAGATAGCCGGAAACGAAGCGCGCGGCGAAGCCGAGACGCCGCAGGATTTGCACGAGGAGCCAGGCCGAGTCGCGGCAGGAGCCGGAACGCAGCGTCAGCGTCTCCTCGGGCGTCTGCACGCCGGGCTCCATGCGGATGACGTAGCGAATGTCTTTCTGAAGCTGCGCGTTGAGGTCGACGAGGAAGTCGATGACGCGCCGCTTTTCGCGCGAAATCGCGCCGACATAATCCTCCAGCGCGGCGCCCGAGGGTTCGATCTCGAGATAGGCGGCGAGTTCCGTCGCCAGCTCCGCCTTATAGACGAAAGGAAACTCCTCGGCGTAGGGCTCGACGAAAAAGTCGAAAGGATTGAAGACCGCCATCTCCGCGAGGAGATCGACCTCGATCTTGAACTCCCGCGCCTTTTCCTGAAAGACCAGCCGCGCCTGCCAATTGCCATGCGGGTCCTGCTGCCAGTTGATGAAATGCTCGGTCGGCAGGATTTTCAGCGAGTAGCTCGTGACGCGCGTCCGGCAATGCGGCGCGGGGCGCAGTCGGATCACCTGCGGGCCGAGGCCGACCGGGCGATCATATTTGTAATGCGTGACGTGATGCAGCGCGACTTGGATCGACAAGGAGGGCGCCTTTCGCGAAGCGGCATGTTGCGCCGCGAAAGGAATTAAGCGGAAGCGCGGGGGGGCAAGTCAATCGGATTGGCAGAAAAGGAATGATTTTGCTTTCAATTCCCGCAGGGTGACGGACGGATAGGCGCCAGTTGCACAACATGGCGGCGAGGGGGCGCGCGCCTCAACTGATCGCCGTCGCCGGCAGACGCAGCTTGTGCCGCAAGCCGCTTTCGTCGAAACGCCGAAGCCCCTGCGCATCGAAAGCTGCGCGCGAGGCCCATCCTTCTCCTCCCATGTGAATATCAGAACGTCCTCGCCCTCGATCCTGAGGTTTGGGCGCCTGAACCTCGGGGCCGCCGCTTTGTTTTCGTCGCAGAAGCGGTCTAATCTCGACGCGCACGGCGAAGCTTGACCTGCCGCTGCAAAAAAATGAGGGGCGGACGTTCAAAGGAGAGAAAGATGATGAAGAAAATGCTTGTTGCGGCCGCCCTTGCGAGCGCATCGCTGCTCGCGACGATCGACATCGCCGAAGCGGTGGTTTGCGCGCGCGGCCCCTATCGCGCCGGCTGCGCCGGACCGAACGGCTCGGTCGTGCGCGGCCCCTATGGCGGCACAGCTTATCGCGGACGCTATGGCGGCGGGGCCTATGTCGGCCCTTACGGCGGCGCAGCGGTTCGCGCCCCCTATTACCGTCCCTATTATCGCCGCTGGTGAATCGAGACGGCCGAGAAAAGGAAAGGGGCCCGTCCAGGCCCCTTTTTTATTTCATCCTTTATTTCATCGCCGCCGATGGCCCCTACCCTTCCGCGCCGCGTAATTGCGCCACGCGCACCGGAACCGGCGGATGCGAGAAATAGAACTTCGCGTAGAGCGGATCGGGCGTGAGCGTCGAGAGATTGTCTCGCGTCAGCCGCGTCAGGGCGGAGATCATCGGCTCCTTGCCGACGATGCGCCGCGCGAAATCATCCGCCTCGAACTCGTTCTTGCGCGAGCGATAGGCGAGGAGCGGATGCAGGAGATGCGAAATCGGCTCCTTCGCGATGAGCAGCGCGACGAAGACGACTCCCGGATCGTTGGGCAGGCCGAACCAGCTCGCGAAGGTCTCGCTGCCGAAGGCCCAGTGCAGGGCCGCGAATCCGACAAAGGCGATCAACGCCGCCTGCACGAGCATCTGCCGCACATGGCCATATTTGAAATGGCCGAGTTCGTGAGCGAGAATCGATTCGATCTCGTCGAGCGAGTGTTTTTCGAGCAGCGTGTCGAAGAAGACGATGCGCTTCGCTTTGCCGAAGCCGGTGAAATAGGCGTTGCCATGGGCGGAACGCTTCGACGCGTCCATCACGTAAAGGCCCTTGGACTCAAAGCCGCATTTCGCGAGCAGCGCCTCCATGCGCGCTTTTGTCGAGCCCTCCTCCAGCGGCGTGAATTTGTTGAAGAGCGGCGCGATGAAGGTCGGATAGACGAGCGTCATGGCGATGGTCAGCCCCATGAAGGCGACATAGGCGAAGAGCCACCAGCTTTCCGGGAAGGCGCCGAGCAGCCAGAACATGCCGTAGAGCAGCGGCGCGGCGATGCCGAAGCCGAGCGCGACGCTTTTCAGCTCGTCGAGGAGAAAGGTTTTGGGCGTGAGGCGGTTGAAACCGAAACGCTCCTCGAGAATGAAGGCGTTCGCAAGGGAGAAAGGCAATTCGAAGAGATGGCTGACGAAGCCGGCGACGAGAACGAAGACGACGCTGCGCGTCAGCCCCGGCGCGACCGCCTGCGAAACGAGCGCATAGAGGGGACCCATCCAGGCCGCGAGCCAGATGATGGAGAGAAGAGCGTCGTACAGCGTCTCGCCCATTCCGAAGCGCGAGCGCGCGATGGTGTAGTCGGCGGCGCGGCGGTGTTCGTCCAGCGTCACCGCCTTCGCGAAATCAGCCGGCACCGCGTCGCGATTGACGGTCACATTCTCGGTCTGCCGCATGCGCAGATAGACGCCCAAACCCGCCGAAAGGGCGATCGCCCCGCAAATAAGATAGCCCATCAGGCTCATCGATCCCGCTCCGCTTTGTCTGATTTCTGTCAAAAATAGGCGCTCTGCCCCAGCTTTGCTAGGGGTTTCAAGGGGTCAGGCGAATGGTCGAGTTTCAGCCCGTCATTTGCCGAGCAGCATGTCGCGAGCGGCGTTGAGGGCGGCGGCGCGCTCCACCGAGCCCCCATGGTCGGGATGCGCCCGCTTCATCTGCGAGCGATAGGCGCGCTCGATTTCGCGTCTCGACGCATTGGAGCCGACGCCGAGCGTCGCGCGGGCGCGGGCCTCCTCGCTCGACGGCGCGCCCCATGGCGGCGCAGCCCCGCGATGGCCGAAGCCGCCCTCCTCCGCTCCGGGCGGATCCAGATCGTCCGTGATGCGGCGCGACCAGCCTTTGCTTTTGAAGGGCCGCGGCTTTTCCCGACTTGTGCGTTCCTCGTCCTCCCCGATCACGCCGAAATCGACCAGGGCTTCGCGGAGGCGATAGCCCATGTCATGCGCGAAGAGGCAGAGGAAGGAAGCGAGGCCTGCGGCGTAGAGGCCGCGCTTGAGAAGCACGACGGCGGGCAGCGCGCGGGCGCCGAGCCCGTCCGCACCGATCAGATAGTCGAGCTTTTGCAAGGTCAGTCCGTGGAAAGCCCAGAGCAACAGGCAGATCGCGGTGACGCTCGTCATCCAGAAAGCATTGGTCCATCCGCGTGCGCGCGGATTTGTGACGCCGCGCCAGCCGCCATAGGCGGCCGACATGAACATGATGAAGAGGCCGCCAAAGGTCTGGAAGGCCGCGCCGGCCGAAAGGGCGTGGCGTCCATCCGCCTCCGCCGCCGCCTGGAGCGGAAAATAGCCCGCCTCCGCGTAATGGCGCATGGCGGCGTCCGTCGCGGAGAGCTGCTCGAGGTCGGCCGGGACCGTGACGTGCAGCGCGAGAAAGACGCCGAGGGTCAGGCCCGCGGAGATCAGTCCGGCCGCCATCGCCGGGAGCAGCACGCCGCGCGATTCGCCAAGCTCGACCTCCCGCCAGGAGGCTTCGAAGGGATCGAAACTGATCGCCGTTCTCCTTCAGGTCACGCCGCGACGCGACGGCCGCGATTCATCAGGGCGAAGGGCGCGCCGCTCAAGAGCACGTCGAGCGCCGCGAGGCTTTGATGTTTGCCGTTCACAGAGAGGCGGGGAAGCGCATGCAAATGGCGGCGATGCTCGGGGAAAATCATCCCCGGCCGCGTTGTGACGGCGCTCTCGAAACCGAGCGTCGCCGCAAGCCGGAATTCGCGCGCGCCGGCCGAGGTCGCGTCTCCGACGGGATAGCAGAAATGCGTCGGCGTCACGCCCGTCTCCTGTGCGATACGGTCGCGGCTTTCCGCCATCTCGCGACGAGCGGCGCCCTCGTCGAGCTTGGCGAGGCGCGGATGGGTGAGCGAGTGCGCGCCGATCGTCGCAAGTTCATGGCGCGCCAGCCCTGCGATCGCCCCCCAGTCGAGGCAGGCCTCGGCCGTCAGGGCTTGGGAGTCGACGCCCGCCTGCGCCGTGAGCGCCGCTGCGACCTCCAGCAATTGCGCTTCGCCGCCGTCGCGTATGGCCCAATAGATTTCCCCGAAGGCCGCGCTCTTCTCGGCCGCCGTTGCGCAGTCGCGCATGATGCGCCGGCCGCCGACGTCGATCTCTACCCGGGAAAGGCGTCGCATCGCCTGTTCCATTTCGAGCCACCAGAGCCGCGCGGCGCGATCAGCGAAGCCGGCCGTCACATAGGCCGTGAAGGGCGCGCGCCGCCGCTCCAGTATGGGGAGCGCATGTTCCACGAGGTCGCGATAGCCGTCGTCGAAAGTGAGCGCGACGAAGGGCCGCCCCGTCGACTCTTCCCCGCGAAGGCGCCCGAGCGCGGCGTCGAGCGAGAGGATTTCGTAGCCGCGAGCGCGCAAATGCCCGAGAAGATTGTCGAGAAAATCCGGCGTAATCTCCAGGCCCGCATTCGGCGCGAAAGCTTCGCCGGGATTCGGCCTGACGCGGTGGAACATGAGGATCGCGCCAAGGCCGCGCGTGAAGGGAGCGGCGAGCCGATGCGCGCCGCTCGCCTGAAAGAGCCGCATGCCGGCGCCGATCGCCCGCTCCCGCCAACTTGCCATGGAACCCCCGAAATACGCGCTCGAAACCCTTCCAGGATTTAAGATCAAGTTTCTAACTATCTGTTATGCAGCTCGTGGGAGATTTAGGCGCGAGGCTTACGGGATACGGAGGTTGGGCCCTCCCGGCGGGACGCTCGAAAGCCTGGAGGATGAGTTTTGCCGGTTCTGACAGAAATTCCTGTCCGAGCGACGACCGACGCGTTCCCGCGTCTGTCGGACGCGCGGGACTTGTGGCTCGAACTGTCCGAACGCGCGGCGATCAGCCCTTATCAGACATATTCCTTCGCCTCCGCCTGGTTCGAAACGATCGGCCGGGCCGAAGGCGTGCGGCCCTTCATCATCGTCGAACGCGACCATCTGGGGCGCCCGCGCGCGCTTCTGCCGCTATGCGTCCAGACCCGGGCCGGCTGCGACATCGCGCAGTTTCTCGGCGGACGGGAAAGCAATTTCAATCTTCCCCTCCTCGCCCCGGGCGCGCGCTACGATGGGGCCGGTTTGCGGGCGCTGCTCCTCAAAGCCGCGCGCGCCGCGCAATCCGTTCCTGATCTCATTTATTTGCGCAATCAGCCGCGCCGCTTCGACGCATTCGACAACCCCCTCGCCTTTCCCGACGCGCGCCCGAGCGCCAGTTTCGCCTACGGGACGACGCTTCCCGCGCGGGTCGAGGAACTCGCCGCGCGCCTGTCGAAAGACGCCCGGAAAAAGTTGAAGAAAAAGGAAGCCCGCCTCGCGGAAATGGGCGCGCTATCCTATGAGCACGGCGTCGCGGGGACGCGCGCCCTCGACGTCATCGAGACCCTGATCAGGCAGAAAACCGCGCGCTTCTCCGATATGGGCGTCGTGGATTCGTTCGAACGGCGCCGCGTTCGCGCATTCCTCGATCGGCTCCTGGATCAAAAGGGCGACGGCGCCCTCGAATTGCATGCGCTCTCGGTCGGCGGGCGCATCGCGGCGACCTATGCGGGAATCGTCCGCGGCGGGCGCTTTTCGGGAATGCTCAATTCTTTCGAGATGGATGAAGAGCTGGCGCGCTCATCGCCCGGCGATCTTCTATTGCATGCGCTGATGCGCAATCTCGTTTCGCGAGGGATGACCCATTTCGATCTTGGAGCCGGCGAAGCGCGCTACAAGAACGCCGTCTGCGACGAAACGATCGAGCTGTGCGACGTCATCATGCCGGTGTCGACGCGCGGAATGGCGCTCGCCCCGGCCTTCTCCGCCTATCTCCAGCTCAAGCGGCGCGTGAAGCAGAATCCGGCGTTGTCCGGCGCGTATTTCCGCGCAAAGCGCCTCGCGACGCGCGCTGGATAGGCGCGGCGGCGTTCAGGCCGCGACCAGACCATCCAGACCCTGGACGTCTTCGAGCAGATGCGCGTCCGCGCCTTCCTGCGCGAGCCGCGCGCGCAAATCTTCCGCCGCCGCGTCTCCGCCAAGGACGAAAGCGAGATCGACATGCGCGGCGAGTCGCAGCGCCTGATCGGGCGAAGCCGCAAAGACGATGAAATCGTAAGTATGCGCCAGCGCCGTGACGATGAGCGAAAGCTCGTATTGCTCGTCGCCCGCAGCGATCCCGCCGGGCAGCACATGCAGACGCGAGCCGACGTCGCGGTGAATGACTTCGGCGAAATCCGCGACGCCCGCCGAGAGATCGGCCATGCCCTTGGGCGCGCCGCCCGGCGAATGCACCAGCGCGTCGAAAGCCCTCGCGCCGGGGTCCGCCGCCGCGAGAAGCGTGCGGCCGCGCCGGGCGAGATTGCGCGCGAGCGCGATCGCCGTTTCCGCCGGCTTGCCGTCTTTTTCGCAGGGCGTCACCAGCACCTTCACGCAGCTTTGCGCGGCGCGGGCGCTGTCGATTCGATGGATGACGTCGGGTGCGGTCTGGGCCGGGGGCGGCGCGACGGGCGGCGCCGCCGCTTCGACCGTCTCCGCCAAGCGCTCGGCCGGGGCGGCGGAGCGCTCCTGCGCCGCGATGCGAACAGGCTCCGGCTGCGGCGCGTCGAGCGGCGCCGCGGGCGGCGCGACCCGGGCTCTGCCCGTGAGCAATTCGCCGGCGACGATCGCGCCCGTCGAGAGGATCAGCGTCGCAAGCGTGGCGAATGCGGCGATCGGCAATTTCTTGGGAAAGGACGGGAGTTGCGGGGCGAGGCCGCGCTGGATGATGCGGGCGTCGGCCGGCGTCGCCTTCACGCGCTCGCGCGCCAGCGCCTCCTGATATTTCGCGGTCTCGGTCTCGAGCTGATCCTTCAGGAGACGGGCGGCCCGCTCGAGGTCGCGCAGCTTCACCTCCTCGGCGCCTGCGGCGCCGGCGACGCGTTTCTGGTCGTCGAGAACCTTGGTGAGATTTTCGACGCGGACCGAGGCGATCCGGGCCTCGTTCTCCAGCGTGCGCGCCGTGCGTTCGGCGGCGGCGCGCCACTGCATATCGAGATCGTGGAGCTGCGCTTCCAGCTCCTTGATGCGCGGATGCTGAGGAAGAAGCGTGCGGGATTCGAGCGCCAATTGCGCGCGCAAGGCGACGCGCTGCTCGAAGATGCGCCGCATCACTTCATTGTTGGCGACGTCCGGAATTTCGCCGATGCGGTTCTGCCGCAGCATATCGCGCAGAATATTCGCTTTCGCCTGAGCGTCGGCCTGCACGCCGCGCGCATTCGAAAGCTGATTGTTCAATTCGCCAAGCTGCTGCGTCGGAATGACGGTATTGTTGGCGCCGACGAGCAGCCCCGTTTTGGCGCGGTAATCCTCGACTTTCGCCTCCGCTTCCGCGACGCGGCCATGTAGATCGGAGACAAGCGTCGCCAGCGACTGCGCCGCCGTGCGCGCGATGGAGCGCTTCGCCTCCTGCTGCATCTCTATATAGGCGTCCGCGACAGCGTTGGCGCCGCGCGCCGCGAGGTCTGGATTGCGGGAGGAAAATTCGATCGAGAGGACGCGGGTCTTGGTCGGAGACAGCACCGACAGCTTTTCCCCGAACTTCTCGAGAATGCGGTCTTCCGGCGACATCTGCGTCGGATCGCGCTGCAGGCCGAGCAGGACCATGACGCGCGTCAGCGCGCCCATTCCGTTCGCCAAGGAATCGAATTCGACGTTGCCCTGAAGGCCGAGCTGCTTGATCACGCGCCGCGCGAGATCGCGCGAGGTAAGCAGCTGGATCTGGCTCTGCACGCCCTCGGCGTCGGGGCCGTTGGCGTCGATGCGCTCGCCCTTGTCGACGCGCGCATAGAAATCGTCCTGGTTTTCGAGCAGGAGGCGAGCTTCGGAGGTGTATCGCGGCTTGACGACATTGACGAAGACGAGCGCGCCCGCCAGCGCGACCAGAGTGGGCCCGATGACCCACCAGCGCTTCTTCTTCAGCGCACGGCCGACATGCGACAAATCGACTTCGTTTGTCACCGCCTCCGTCTCTATGGGAATATCCGCGCGCATCGCTTCTCCGAGGTGCAACCCCGGCGTGATAACGCAATTATGGTTTAGGGCTGGTTAAGCGGTTCAGGTCAAAGTTTGTTAACCATGAAACAATAAAACCAGATCGTCGCCTTATGGCGGTCAACCGATTTGCTACAACTCACGGAACAAAAATGGCGAAGCCAGTCGCCTCGAAAAAGGCCGCCTGCAAGACGCTCACCTTGGCGATCGCGATGACCATGGGCGCTTTCTTGACCGGTTGCGCGGCTCCCGGGTCGTACAAGCCGGAGCTTTTCTCAGCTTCCGCGTACGAGCCCTATACGCTCGCCGCGGGCGACCGGCTTCGCGTCATCGTCTTCGGACAGGACGCCCTTTCCAACGCCTATGCGGTCGACGGAGCCGGCCGCATCGCCATGCCGCTGATCGGCTCGGTCCCGGTCCAGGGCCTCACCGTGCCGGATGTCGAGCGCGAGATCGCCGCGCGGCTTCGCAACGGATTCGTGCGCGAGCCGCGCGTCTCCGTTGAGGTGGAGGCGTTCCGCCCCTTCTTCGTGCTGGGCGAAGTCACCAATGCCGGCCAATATCCTTTCGTCGAGGCCATGACCGCCCGCACCGCGATCGCGATCGCCGGCGGATTCGGCCCGCGCGGCTATCAGGGCGCGGTCGATCTCACGCGCGTCGTCGACGGCTATCCCGTCACCGGCCGCGTGCCGCTCGACACGGCCGTCCGCCCCGGCGACACGATTACGGTTCGAGAACGGATTTTCTAAAGAAGCGAGGTTGTTTTTGGCCGCGGTCGACCATCAGGACGCGACGGACGATGCGGCGAAGCCTTCGGGATTGCGCATCCTCCATGTCATGCGCGCGCCGGTCGGCGGGTTGTTTCGTCACGTCGGCGATCTCGCGCGCGCCCAGGCCGAGGCCGGCTGTCAGGTCGGCCTCGTCGCCGATTCCCTGACGGGGGGAGCTTGCGCCGGCGACAGTCTCGACGAGCTTTCGCCTTTTCTCGCCCTCGGCGTCACGCGCCTACCCATGCGGCGGCTCCCGCATCCGGACGATCTGCGCATCGCCTGGCGCGTGGCGGCGCTGGTTCGCGAATTGTCGGTCGACGTCGTGCACGGCCATGGCGCGAAAGGCGGCCTCTACGCCCGGCTGCCGGGTCTCGTCCCGATTTTTCCGCGTCCCGCGCGGCCCCTCGCCCGCGTCTACACGCCCCATGGCGGAACGCTCCATTTCCGCGCCGACGCGCTCGACGGAAGAGTTTTCTTTACCGCTGAGCGCATAATGGGCCGCGTGACGGACCTTATACCCTTCGAGAGCGATTATGCGCGGCGGCGTTTCATCGAAACGATCGAGCCGCCCAGCGCATTCGCGCCCGTCGTGCATAATGGCGTCTCGCCCTGCGAATTCGCGCCCGTGATCCCTGCGCCGGACGCAGCGGACTTCGTGTTCATCGGCGAGATGCGCGTCTCCAAGGGCGTCGAAGACCTGCTGCGCGCCTTCGCCTCGCTGCCAAAGAATCTGCGTCTCGCTCTTGTCGGCTCGGGCCGGGACGAAGGCGCGTTTCGCGCCATGGCGCGGCGGCTCGGCCTCGATGGCCGCGTGGCGTTTCTGGATCGCATGCCGGCGCGAGCCGCGCTCGCGCAGGGGCGAATTCTCGTGGTGCCGAGCCGCGCCGAGTCGCTTCCCTATATCGTCCTCGAAGCGATCGCCGCCAAAGCGCCGGTCGTCGCGACGAATGTCGGCGGGATACCGGAGATTTTCGGCGCGCAGGCGGCGCGACTCGTCGAGCCCGGCGATCCCGGCGCGCTCGCCGCCGCCATGCGCGATGCGCTCGAGACAAGTCCCGCGGCTCGCGACGCGCTCGCGGCGGAGATGGCCGATTT
Organism: Methylocystis parvus OBBP; assembly: GCF_027571405.1. GTDB lineage: Bacteria > Pseudomonadota > Alphaproteobacteria > Rhizobiales > Beijerinckiaceae > Methylocystis > Methylocystis parva. The sequence goes on along the minus strand of NZ_CP092968.1, from coordinate 242,867 downwards.
CGTGAGGAAGGGCTTCACGATTCAATCGATGAACGAGGGCGTCCTGCGCGGCTACCGCGCGGCGCTCGCAAGCGTGCGGCTACAGACCGTCGCCGCAAACTGAGGAACGGGAGTAAGCAAATGTGCGCTTTCGCCGTTGGCGACATGAAGGGCGTGCCTCCTGAAAAGAACGGGAGCGGCCCGGAAAAAAAGCCGCTCAGTCCGACCCTCGCCGAGATCGCCAGCAATGGCGCGCCGGGCAAGGCCTATTCGCCGATCGTCCTCGCCGGGCTCGTTCGCCTGGTCGAACTGCTGACGCTGTTGGGCGCCGGCCTGTTCATCCACGAAATTTACGTCGCGGCGAATTGGGGGCGCTCGCTCGACTATTATCTCGTCATGCCGACCATGGCGCTCTCCGCCATCGTCGCGCTGCAATCGCTCGGCCTTTATTCAACGGCGGCGTTCCGGGCTCCGATGCGCAACGGGCTGAAGATCGCGGCGGCCTGGTCGCTGGTTTTCGTCGCCGCGCTCATCGTGCTCTTTTTCTTCAAACTCGACGATTCCTTCTCGCGCGTCTGGCTGCTGAGCTGGTACGTTACGGGCCTCGCGCTGCTGGCGGCGGAGCGCCTGGCTTTGTCCCTGATCGTCCGGATGCTGACCCGGCAGGGCAAGCTCGACCGCCGCACCGTCATCGTCGGCGGCGGCGAATTGGCCGATCCGGTGCTGCGGGATCTCGCCGCGCAAAATGACGGCGACCTGCAGATCCTCGGGCTTTTCGACGACCGTACGGACAAGCGCTCGCCCGACGTCGTCGCGGGCTTCCCCAAGCTCGGCACGATCGACGACCTCGTCGAATTCGCGCGCCACACCCGCATCGATCTCGTGATCTTCGCCCTGCCGATCTCCGCGGAGGGGCGTCTGCTGCAAATGCTGCGCAAGCTCTGGGTGCTGCCGATCGACATTCGTCTTGCGGCGCACACCAACAAGCTGCGCTTCCGCCCGCGCTCTTACTCCTATATCGGCAACGTTCCGGTGATCGACGTCTTCGACAAGCCGATCGCCGACTGGGACGTCGTCGTCAAATATGTCTTCGACAAAATCGTGGGGACGATCTGCCTCCTCCTGCTCTCGCCGGTCATGGCGCTCGTTGCGCTCGCCGTGAAGCTCGACTCGCCCGGCCCCGTTCTCTTCAAACAGGTGCGTCACGGCTTCAACAACGAGAATATCGAGGTCTACAAATTTCGCTCGATGTATGTCGACAAGCTCGATCACTCGGCGACCAAGCAGGTGACGCGGGGCGATCCGCGCGTTACGCGCGTCGGCCGCATCATCCGCAAGACCTCGCTCGACGAACTGCCGCAGCTCTTCAACGTCGTGTTCAAGAGCAATCTCTCGCTTGTCGGCCCGCGCCCGCACGCCGTCGTCTCGCGCGCGGCGGATCATCTCTATGACGAGGTGGTGGACGGCTATTTCGCCCGCCACCGCGTCAAGCCCGGCCTCACGGGCTGGGCGCAGATCAATGGCTGGCGCGGCGAAACCGATACGCCGGAAAAGATCCAGAAGCGCGTCGAATGCGACCTCTATTACATCGAGAACTGGTCGATCTTCCTCGACGTCTATATTCTCGCTCTGACGCCCTTCGCCCTGATCAAGGCTGAAAACGCCTATTGAGGGCGGAAAGGAAAGCGCTGGCGTGAAAACTCCGTCAATCGTCGCGACTGTCGCCGCGCTTCAGGGCGCGGCCGGCGTCGCCCTTGCGGCGGCCGCGGCCCATGTCGACGCCAACCCGCTTCTCTCGACCGCGAGCCAATTCCTGACATTGCACGCCGCCGCCGGCCTCGCCCTCGCCGCCCTGGCGCGGACGGCGCCGGCCTATCCGCGGTTCCTGTCCGCCGCGACCTTTCTACTTCAGGCCGGCGTGACGCTCTTCTCGGCGGACCTCGCCGCCCGCGTCTATCTCGGCGGGAAGCTCTTTCCCTTCGCCGCGCCGATGGGCGGCTCGGCGACGATCCTGGCGTGGTTGGCGCTCGCCGTCTGGGGCGCGCTGGGAATCGCACGGCGCGGCTAGACTGCGGCCAAAAAGCAACAGTCGAGAGAGATTCGCAACCACCGCGCGCTATTGCTGGACTCGCGCGGCGAACGGCCGCACCATCGTCACATGTCTGTCTCGGACGCGCCACATCCCCATACTGGCGGCGCATCGAGCGATGCGACGCAACGGCCGGGCGACCCTCTGCTCGGACGCCGGGTTCTGATTGTCGAAGACGACCCTTTCATCACGCTCGCTCTGGAAGAGACGCTCTCCGAATTCGGCCTCGTCATCGCCGGGACGGCGCGGACCGTGCCGCAGGCGGTAAGGCTGGCCCAGACCATCGCCTTCGACCTTGCGCTGCTCGACGTCAATATCGGAGACGACCGCATCGACCCGGTCGCGGACATCATCTTCGCGCGGAAAATTCCCTTCGTCTTCACGACGGGATGCGGCCGCGCCGGACTGCCGGAAGCCTATCCCGAGCAGGCGATCGTCGAAAAACCCTTCTATGTCGAAGAGATACTCCGAACGCTGCGCGAGGAGCTGGCGCCTTTCAAAAGTGATTGAATTTCAGACTATTTGGCTTGAAGCCCAAGCCGAACTATTTTATTCTGCGCGCAGAAAATTATTAATTTTCTCTTAACGTGAGCGCGTTCCATGTCTCCGAGTCATCAGACGGCCGCGAGCCGCAACGCCCGTTTCGCCCGTGCGCGATCCGCTATTTCCCTCGGCGCCGCTTTCGCACTTTTTTGTGCAGTATTCACTGGATACGACCTCCGCGCCAGCCGGGCCGCCGGCGGCCTCATCGACGAGCTTTTCGGCCCCTCGGCCCAGCCTCATAAGCTCTATTACGACGGCTATGCGCCGCGATCCGAGGTCTCCCCACGGGAAGGAGGCCGACGCGCGCGGCATGCCAGGAAGGCCCGCGCGCATTACGCCCAGGCGCGCAGACAACTCGTCGAGCGGCGAAAATTCGCCCTGGCCCGCCGCGCGGCGCCTGTCGAGCAGCGGCGCGGCGGCGCGGTGGAAGCGCTGTCCCCCACGCGCAACGCCAGCTTCAAGGTGGCGGCCTCGAGCGGCGCCGTCGGCGGCGTGAGCCGGCGCGCCGTCTGCGTGCGCGCCTGCGACGGCTATTATTTCCCCGCTCTTGCGGTCTCGCGCGCCTCGCAGCTCGCGGCCCAGCAGGCGAGCTGCGAGAAGCTTTGCCCCGGCGCGCAATCGACGCTGTTCGTCTTCCCGGAAGGGTCCGACAAGGTGGACGAGGCCAAGGCGGCGAAGAGCGGCGAAACCTATGCGGCGCTTCTCGCCCGTCTGGATCTGAACGACTCCCGCGCCAAGAGCTGCTCCTGCCAGACCGAGGCGACCGCCGCCGCCGCGACCCGCGCGCTGCTGACGGACTCGACCCTGCGGCCGGGCGACTCGGTCGTCACGCCGCAAGGGGTCCGGATCGTTCGCCGTGGAAGCCGCTTTCCCTTCAAGGAGACGGATTTCCTGTCGCTGGCCGAAAGCGGGAATGTGCCGCTCTCCAACAAGAGCGCGCTCTACGCGATCGAGAAGGCGCTGAAGACCCCGCAAGGGCGCCTCGCGGTCATGAATGGCGAGCGCCGCCACGGCGGGCGGCCGAAATCGACCCTCTGATTGGGCGCGTCGCCACTTTCTCGCCGCGCTTCCCCGCAAGAAGCGGTGAGAGGTAGGCGTAGGAGAGAAGCGTTTGCGCCCGAAGGAGAGCGATCCTTCCAGTGACCATCGGCCCGCGGCCGATGGCGGCGGGCGCAGGCGCGCGCGCATATTGCGCTGGATTGTCCTGGCCTTTGTCGCCGTCATCGGCATCGCAGCGGGGCTCGCGCCCTGGCTCTACTCGCCAACCGTCGCCAAGTCGGCCCTCTACGCCCAGCTTCAAAACGCCACCGGCCTCTATGTCGCCGCTCGGGGCTATCCCCGACTCGCGCTCACGCCCCGGCCTCACATGACCCTCGAAGGGGTTGTCTTCGCCGACCGCAACGGCGCGCTGGTGATTGAAGCCGAACAGCTTCACGGCGTCCTGAAACTGCTCCCTTTGCTTACGGGACGCCTCGACATAGACGGCGTGGCCCTGGTTCGCCCGCGCGCCCGTCTCGATCTCGATCGGACCGTCGACGCGCCTGGAGCCGCCGCGCGCGCCGCGGCCGCGAAACCGGCCAGCGTCGAAGCGCAGACGACCGACGGTTTTCGCCTCGGCGTTTTGACTATCACGGACGGGGCGTTGCGCGTGCGGCGCGGCGGCGCGGAATATGCGGCGGAGAAAATCGAGGGCGCGCTGGACTGGCGCAAGATCGGCGAGCCGGCCCTCCTGACCGGCGTCTTCGACTGGCGCGGCGAACGCCTGCAACTTTTGGCCTGGATCGCGCGTCCCGGCCTTTTCCTTCGCGGCGACCCTTCCGTCGTCACGGCCCGGCTCGACGGCGAGACTCTGCGGCTCGAGGCGCAGGGCGTCGCGCAGACCCTTCCCAGGGCGCAATATGCGGGCCGCGTCGCCGGTTCGGCGGCGTCCGTGCGCGAAGCCTTGAGGCTCTTCAATATTGACGTTCCCCTGCCCGGCCCCTTCAGCGGCGCGCAATTTTCGGCGCAGGCGGCGCTGAACGCCCGTGAAGCGGCGCTCAAGGATTTGCACGTCCTCGTCGACGGCAACGCCTTTGACGGCGAATTGACGGTGCGGAACGAAGACGGACGGCCGAATGTCTCGGCGACGCTGAAAAGCGAATTCGTGGCCTTGAAGCCGATGTTCGCGGACGCGCCCGCCCTTGTCGGCCCGGACGGCCAATGGAGTCACGAGCCGCTCGAACCGCCGGACCTCGGCGGCGCCGACGTCGATCTTTGGCTCGCCGCGGCCCATGCCCGCCTTGGCCGTCTGATGATCGACGACGCCGTGCTCGCCGCGACGCTCCGGGACGGCGCGCTCGACCTGTCGCTCCCCGAGGCGCAGGCTTATCGCGGCCGGTTGAAGGCGCATGCCAGCTTCAAGCCGGCCGGCGACGGCGGGCTCGCGGTCCACGCCACGACGCAAACCACCAATGTCGACGCGCGCGCTTTTCTCTGGGACGCCTTCGGCAAAGAGGCGGTCGGCGGCTCCCTGACCTCGACGCTCACGCTCGACGCCTCAGGCGCGACGATCGCCGACCTTACGAAAAATCTGTCCGGTCGCGCGACTCTCGCCTTGAAGGACGGAGAGATAGCCGGCGTCGATTTCGAGCGCGCGTTGCGCCGCTTCGAGAAGCGGCCTCTGGCGAGCGCGCAGGACATTCGTTCGGGAAGCTCGACGGTCGACCGCGCCAGCGCGACGCTTCTGTTCGAAAATGGCGTCGGCGCGCTGCAGGAGGCGGCCGCCTATGGACCGGGCTTCGCATTGAGTCTTACGGGCGACGCTAATTTCGCGGAACGCAGCCTCGCCCTGAAGGCGGCGGCGCGAGAAGCCGACGGCGCCGGCAAGCCGCGCGAAAAGGGTTTGCAAATGGTCTTTGATCTCGCCGGGAGCTGGGACGACCTGACGCTCGCGCCCGATCCCCAAGCCTTCATCCGACGCTCGGGCGCGGCGGCGCCCCTGCTGCCCGAGCCGCCTGGCCCTGAAAGCGGACGCGCGAATTAGACGGTCTCCGTTTCGCGCCCGGCCTCCTCCAGCAGCTTCATCAGGGAGTCGGGAATGTCGAGATAGCGAAAGCGCCGCAGTTCGAAGCCGATGCCGACAAGCCCCCAGGGTGGCGTATAGGTTTCCCAGGGAGGAATTTCGGTCAACACGACGACGAATCCGCCATCTATGGCGGGAGCAATCCGTTCGACCGTATAGATCGCGCCCTTTCGCAGGCCGCCGTCGCCATAACGCCCGGGACCGGCCTCGACGCAGACAATCTCCGTGCCCGGAGGGGTGTCGGGGCTAATCATCTTGCTTCCTCATCGCCTGGGGCGACGCGCGCGCCGCGCCCTCTCACGCTATTATGGAGAGCGCGGCCGCCTCGGAAACAAGACGCTGATCGTTCAGAAGGCGCCGATCACCAAAGCTTGAGAAAGCCAAAAAGGCCCTTTTTCAGCTTCTTGCGGTCGAGCGCCGCAAGTTCGTCATAGACCTTGCGCGCATTGGCGCGCAGCTCGAGAAGCTGTTCGTCCGGCACCTCGAAATTGACGGCGGCGAGACGCAGTTCTCGGCGGGCGTTGTCGAGCCGGGCCTGGGCGTCGGCAATCAAAGCGTGAAGCATCGTTCCCCCTCTCCTCGTACGCAAAAAAACGCTGCGCCGATGCGGCGGCGCGCCGGATCTGACGCGTGACCTCGCCAGTCTGAAAGCTTCGCTTATTTTATAGGCGGATTTTGCCGCGATGGGAATGGAGGCCTCGTCCGGATTCGAACCGGAGTACAAGGATTTGCAGTCCTCTGCGTAGCCACTCCGCCACGAGGCCGTCCCGGCGAAACGCCGAGCGCTTCGCCTGCGACCGCTCTTACAGGAGGTCGCCGGGAGGGGCAAGAGCATGTGTCGCCGTAATGCGACCGGGATCAATCGGAGGCGCGCGACGTCCATGTGGCGTGGGCGACGCTGTCGAGCTTGCCCAGCGCGTCGACGATGGCGTCGAGCTCCTTCGCCTCGACGCTGGTGGCCGCGAGCTTTGCGACGATCTCGACGCCCTCCTCCCGCTCGCTCTCGCGAATGTCGAGCGCCGGATATTTCGCGGCCTCCAGCCGCTCCTCGACGATTTCGCGCACCGCGTCCCGGCTTCCATCGTCCGTCGTAACGCGAATCTCGAACGTCGCCTCAGTCTGGCTCTCGTCGATCGGCGCGCGCTCGATCATATTCACCAGCGGCCGCAGGAATGTGTTGCCGGCGAGAACGAAGGCGCAGAGCAGCGCCGCCTCCGCCGGATGGTCGGCCCCCGCAAAGGCGCCCGTGACGGCCGAGCACCAGATGGTCGCGGCCGTGTTGAGGCCGCGAATATTCATGCCCTCCTTCAGGATCACGCCCGCGCCGAGAAAACCGACGCCCGAGGCGACATAAGCGAGCACCTGAGTCGCCCCCTGATTGCCCATGAGCCGCATGCCGAGATCGACAAAGGCCGAGGCCCCGAGCGCCACGAGGGCGTTGGTGCGCAGTCCCGCGTTGCGCTGCCGATATTGCCGCTCCGCGCCGATCAGCGTACCGAGCAGAATCGCGATGAAGAGAGAAATGAATGTGTTGAGCAGTTCGTCGGGGTTGAAACTAGTCAGGGCGGCCATGACGTCTCCAGGCTCAATAAAGGCGGCCGTCCTTATGGAAGAACGTCCAGCGCCCGTCCGCGCTGAGGCGCGCCTCCAGATCGTCGGCCGGATAGGTCCCGTTATCTCCGGGCGCGCGATCGCCGATTTCGAGGTAAAGCGCGTCTGTGTCAGTTCGATTGACGAGATGGTGGGCGGCGCCGCCCGCCGGAAAGCCGGCGCACATGCCGGGCGAAAGCTCGACCTCGCCGTCTTCCGTCACAAGAGTGGGAGCCCCTTCGAGGATATAGACGAATTCGTCCTGACGGCTGTGGCGGTGCAGAAGGGCCGACTGAGCGCCGGGCGCGAGGCGGGTGAGGTTCACGCCGAAATTGGCCAGCCCGAAGGCGTCGCCCAGCGCCCGCTTCTCCCGCCCTGCAACCCGTGCGGCGAAGGGCTCCGGATAATTGGAGGGGCGGCTGCGAGGCGCCACGGCGGAGGCCAGGATCGCAAGCTTCCTGCGCTCATTTACTTTATCCATGCCGCTCGCTCCCCTCGGCGTCTCCCGGCCCCAATTTGACAGGCGCCGCCCATTCTGACCATCTTCCGCCCCGCCGCGCCGGGCACGGCGCCCAGTTGGAATTGTCGCGAATGAATGTCGTCATCGTCGAATCGCCGGCCAAAGCCAAGACCATCAACAAATATTTAGGCCGCGATTTCAACGTCATCGCCAGCATGGGCCATGTCCGCGACCTGCCCGCCAAAGACGGCTCGGTCGATCCGGACGCAGACTTCGCCATGGTCTGGGAGATGGATGCGCGCGGCTCCAAGCGCGTCACCGAGATCGCCCAGGCGGTCAAGGACGCCGACAAGGTCATTCTCGCGACCGACCCGGATCGCGAAGGCGAGGCCATTTCCTGGCACCTCATCGAAATTCTGAACAAGAAGAAGGCGCTCAAGGACAAGAAGATCGAGCGCGTCGTCTTCAACGCCATCACCAAGGACGCGGTGCGCGACGCCATGGCGCATCCGCGCCAGATCGATCAGGCGCTGGTCGACGCCTATCTCGCCCGCCGCGCGCTCGACTATCTCGTCGGCTTCACGCTCTCGCCCGTGCTGTGGCGCAAGCTGCCCGGCGCGCGCTCGGCCGGCCGCGTGCAGTCGGTGGCGCTGCGGCTCGTCTGCGACCGTGAGCTAGAGATCGAGAAATTCGTCGCGCAGGAATATTGGTCGCTCGTCGCGCATCTGAAAACCAAGGCCGGGGAGCCCTTCACGGCCCGCCTCGTCGGCGCGGACGGCAAGAAGATCACCCGCCTCGACATCGGCAAGGGCGAGGAGGCGGAGGACTTCAAGAAGGCGCTGCTCGCGGCGGCTTTCACCGTGCGCTCGGTCGAGGCGAAGCCGGTCAAGCGCCATCCCTACGCGCCCTTCACCACCTCGACGCTGCAACAGGAGGCCTCGCGCAAGCTCGGCCTCGCGCCGGCCATCACCATGCGCATCGCGCAGCGCCTCTATGAGGGCGTCGATCTCGACGGCGAGACGGTGGGCCTCATTACTTATATGCGAACCGACGGCGTCGATATGGCGCCCGAGGCCGTGGCGGGCGTTCGCAAGGTGATCGCCAAGGAATATGGCGACCGCTTCGTGCCCAATGCGCCGCGCAAATATTCGGCCAAGGCCAAGAACGCGCAGGAAGCCCATGAGGCCATCCGCCCGACCGACGCCGCGCGCCTGCCCAAACATGTCGCCAGATATCTCGAGCCCGATCAGGCGCGGCTTTACGAACTGATCTGGACGCGCACCGTCGCGAGCCAGATGGAGTCGGCCGAGCTGGAGCGCACGACCGTCGATATCGACGCCAAAGCGGGCGCGCGCAATCTGGAGCTGCGCGCCACCGGTCAGGTCGTGCGCTTCCCCGGCTTTCTCGAGCTCTATCAGGAAGGCCGCGACGATGATGGCGACGAGGAAGGCGGCCGTCTGCCCGCGATGAAGGCGGGCGAGCCCTGCACGCGCGAGAAGATCGACGCGACGCAGCATTTCACCGAGCCGCCGCCGCGCTTCACCGAAGCGACGCTGGTGAAACGCATGGAGGAGCTCGGCATCGGCCGCCCCTCCACCTACGCCTCGACTCTCGCGACGCTGCGCGACCGCGACTATGTGCGGCTCGACAAAAAGCGCCTCATTCCCGAGGACAAGGGCCGTCTCGTCGTCGCCTTTCTGGAGAGCTTCTTCTCGCGTTATGTGGAGTTCGACTTCACCGCCTCGCTCGAAGAAAAGCTCGATCTCGTCTCCAATAATGAGATCGACTGGAAGCAGGTGCTGCGCGACTTCTGGCGCGATTTCTCGGCGGCCGTGAACGAGACCAAGGATCTGCGCACGACGCAGGTGCTCGACAGCCTGAACGAGCTGCTCGGTCCGCATATCTTTCCCGCCAAGGAGGACGGCTCCGATCCGCGCCTCTGTCCCGCCTGCAGCGCGGGCCAGTTGTCGCTGAAGGTCGGAAAGTTCGGCGCCTTCATCGGCTGCTCGAACTATCCCGAATGCCGCTATACGCGCACCCTCTCGCCGCCGACCGGGGACGCCGCCGCTGACGCGCGGCCCGGCGTGAAGGTTCTGGGGCAGGACCCCGAGAGCGGCGCCGAGATCACGTTGCGCGACGGCCGCTTCGGCGCCTATGTGCAGGAAGGCGAGCAGGAGGAAGGCGGCGAAAAGCCCAAACGCGCTTCGCTCCCCAAAAACATCAAGCCGGAAGATCTCACGCTTCAGCAGGCGCTCGCGCTGCTCTCTCTGCCGCGCGAAGTCGCCAAGCACCCGACGACCGGCGAGCCGATCGTCGCCAATATTGGCCGTTTCGGACCTTACGTTCAGCACGGCAAGACCTACGCGAATGTCGGGCGCGACGACGACGTGCTGACGATCGGCGCCAATCGCGCCATCGACCTCATCGTTCAGAAAGAGTCCGGCGGCGGCGGTTCGCGCTTCTCGCGCGGCGGCGATTCCGGTCGCAATCTCGGCGACCATCCGGAAGGCGGCGCGGTGACGGTGAAAGCCGGACGCTTCGGTCCTTACGTCAACTGGAAGAAAGTCAACGCGACCATCCCCAAGGATGTCGACCCCGCCTCTCTGACGCTCGAACAGGCGCTGGAAATGATTGCCGCGAAGGCGGCTGGCGGCGGCGGCTCGACCGGCGGGCGCGTGCTCGGCGAACATCCTGACGGCGGCTCGATCACCGTGCGCGCGGGACGCTTCGGGCCTTACGTCAATCTCGGCAAGGTCAATGCGACTCTGCCGAAGAGCATGTCCGCCGAGGATGTGACGCTCGAAGACGCGATCAAGCTCATCGATGAAAAGGGCGGCGCGCCGAAAAAGAAAGCGCCAGCCAGGAAGGCGCCCGCCAAGGCGAAGAAGGTCATCGAGGACAGCGACGAGACGCCCTTCGCCGACGCCAAGCCCGTGAAGAAAATCGCGGCGAAGAAAAAGGCGGCTGTGAAGAAGGCGGCCGCGTCGGCGAAAAAACGCGGGACTGCGTGAGGCGCGCAGACGATGGGCGGCGAAACAAATAAAGACGCCGCCCCGGTTACCCCGGAGCGGCGTTTATCTGTTTCAGTCCAAGCGGTTTATTGCGACAGCATCACCTAATTTATCGGTTGGACGAGGCGCAGCTTGCCGAGACCGATGCCGATGGACGAGAAGGCCGTGTTGAGCTGATCGGCGTTCTCCGCCTTGAAGTAGTGATCGGTATTGGTCGCGCAGCTCTGCAGCAAGGCAAGGCCCTGCGCGTCGATCGGATCGCCCTTCGTCGAGAAGCCGATCGTGAATATCTCTACGCCCGCCGCCTTGGCGTTGGCGCAAGCCTCGCGCGTCAATTCGTCCTGCATGTCGCGCGAGTCGTCGTGATAGTCCGTGCGACTGTTGGCGGCGGCCTTCAGCTTGTTCTGATAGTTGACGCCGTCGCCCTTCGAGCCGTCGGGGAAGCGATCGTTTTTAGTTCCATTATAGCTGTAATAGCCCAGCGCCTGATAGGTCGATCCCGTCACAGTATTGGTCTGACTGGCCCAATTGTTGAAGCCGTCCGTCATGAACACCATGATCTTGCGATTCGCGGCGGTCGAATACGGCCGGCCGGCGGCGAAGGGCGCGTTGGGCGAAATCGTGCGCCAACCCCACATGAAGCCTTCATGCAGATTGGTGTTTCCGGCTTCCACCAGCGCGGAGATCTTGTTTGTCACCGTTTTCTGCGTCGCTGTGAGCTGCATCAGCGTTTGCGTCGAGGGATCGGGACAATATTTGTTGGGATCGCCGCTTCCAGATTTCGACGTCGCTTTGTATTTGCAGGTGTGCGTCAGCTTATTCCAATCGCCGCTCGCCGTATCGCTGCAAATGCTGCTGCTGCTGGGATTGTCGGTCAGATAGCTGTTCGAATAGTTGCTGTCGGGCTCGTCCGACTCCAGATAGGGAACAAACAAGGTCTCCGCATCGCTCGAGCTCGGAGCGACGTCATTGACGTTGTTCGGATATTTCGGCTGCTCGAGGCAGCCCTGCCAATCCCAGGACGATTTGATCGCCTTGAGCTTTGTATAGATATCGAAGCGGCTGGTGAAGCCCGCGGCGGTCGCTTTCGTCTTGCCGCCGAAAGCAACCCAGTGCTGCGAATTCGCCCCGGTGGTGTCGATCCATGACAGCGTCCGGTTGGCCGCGACCGTCGGATCGAGTGCGACGACCCCCGCCGCGAAGGGCGTGATCGAGAACTTCACATTTTGAGACTTGGAAAACATCGTCTTCACGAAGCTCGTCGCCGCACTCTGCAAGGCCTGCATCTTGCTGACGCCACCGGCGCTCGACGACATCGAGCCCGAATTATCGAGGACCAGCGCGATTTCATAGGTCGCGTTGGGATCGACGCCGCCCGCGAGATTGGCGCAGGCGGTCGTGCCCGACGTCATGTTCGCAATATGCGCCATCTGCATGAAGGCGTTCGGAATCGTCAATTGCGAAGAGGCGCAGAGCGTCTGCTTGTCGGCGCTGATCGTGACGCCGGTGATCGTCGCGCTGGCAAGCTGGCGGTTGGCGTTCAGGAGCACCTGCACCTGCTTCGTCGCCTGGTCGACGGTCGTATTGCTGGTCATTTTGGAAGCGGCGGCGAGCACGGCGGAGTCCGTTCCCTGCTGCAGCTCGGCGTGCGAGATGGCGAGGCGCGTATAATCCGTCGCAGCGCCCATCATGAACATGACCGGCACGAATGCGAGCCCGAAAATCATAAAAGTATTACCGCCTTCGTCTGAAATGAAATTGCGCTTGACGAATCTGCGCGAGTTGACGGTGGAAGCCATTTTATCCCCCAAAACTAAGTAGAATCCCTCGCATCGCACGAGAGTTCTCCTGACCTCGGGGACAAGCTAGGGGCTACTTCTTACACATTTTCCAATCGAAATCTCAGAAAGCCGGTTAATCGGCGTGAACCTTAATCGCCTATGCTGCGGCTTCACAAAATTCAGTCAAATTGCAACCGAAAGCATAGGTCGCCGCGGCTGTCGGCATTGACGCAACCGGAAATAGCGTAGCGATCCGCCATGCGTTATGCTGAATAGAGAATGGATCGGGCCGGAGAAGAGACGCCGGCGTTTTGAGAGAGACCTTGTCGACGAAGAAAACCCCGCAGCCGCCCACCCGCGAAGATGTTTTGGCTTTTCTGGCGCGCGAGCGCGAAGCCGGACGCGCAACGAAGATCGGCCTGCGCGAAATTGCGCGCGCCTTCGGCCTCAAAGGCGAGGATCGCGTCGCGTTGAAGAAGCTGCTCTCGTCGCTCGCCGACGAAGGCGCGATCGAGAAGCGCGGCAAGCGCGTCAATCAGAAGGGCGCGCTGCCCCCCGTGACCCTCGTCGACATCGCCTCGCGCGACCGAGACGGCGAACTCATCGCAACGCCGGTCGAATGGGACGAAGACGAACTCGGCCCCGCCCCGCGCATTCTGATCCGCGCGCCGCGCCGCGCCAGAGCTGGCGAACCCCTGCCCGGCCTCGGCGACCGCGCCCTTGTGCGCGCCGAACCGGATCGCGACGCCGGCGAAGGCGAGCCGCCTTATGTCGGCCGCGTCATCAAGCTTCTGTCGCGCGCGCGCCATCGCGCGCTCGGCGTGCTGAAGATCGAACTGAGCGGCAATGGCCGCATCGTTCCGATCGACAAGAAGCAGGCGGGACGCGAACTCATGGTCGCCGCGGCTGACATTGGCGAGGGCAAGGACGGCGACCTCGTCTCGGTCGATCTCGTCGGCAAGACGCGCTTCGGCGCGTCTCGCGCCCGCGTCCGCGAGACGCTCGGCTCCGTCGAAAACGAAAGGGCGGTGAGCCTCATCGCGCTACGCGCGCATGACATTCCCGACGCCTTCCGCGCCGAAGCGATTGCGGAAGCCGAAGGCGCCAGGCCCGCGACGATGCAAGGCCGCGAGGATTGGCGCGACTTGCCGCTCGTCACCATCGATCCGCCGGACGCCAAGGATCACGACGACGCCGTGCATGCGGAGCCGGACAAATCGGCGGACAATGACGGCGGTTTCGTCCTCACCGTCGCCATCGCGGACGTCGCCTATTATGTGAAGCCGCGCGCGCCTTTGGATAAGGACGCGCTGGAGCGCGGCAACTCCGTCTACTTTCCCGACCGCGTCGTGCCGATGCTGCCCGAGCGCATCTCGAACGATCTTTGCTCGCTGCGCGAAGCCGAAGATCGCCCCGCGCTCGCGGTGCGCATGCGCGTCACCGCCAGGGGCAAGAAGATCGGCCACAGCTTCCATCGCGTGATGATGCGCTCGCGCGCGAAGCTCTCCTACAGCCAAGCGCAGGCCGCCATCGACGGCACGCCGGATGAGAAGACGAAGCCGCTCTTGGAGAACGTTCTGCGGCCGCTCTACGCCGCGCATGAAGCGCTGCAACATGCGCGAAGCCTGCGCGCGCCGCTCGACCTCGATCTGCCGGAGCGGAAAATTCTCCTCAAAACCGACGGCGCTTTCGATCGCGTCGTCATTCCGCCGCGTCTCGAAGCGCATCGCCTCATCGAAGAGTTCATGATCCTCGCCAATGTCGCCGCAGCCGAGACATTGGAGGAGCATCGCCAGCAGCTCATCTATCGCGCGCATGACGAACCGTCGAAAGAAAAGGTGACGGCGCTCTCCGAATTCCTCGGCACGATCGGCGTCAAGCTCGCCAAGGGACAGGTGCTCAAGCCCGCCAATTTCAACGCAATCCTGGAACGCGTGAAGGGCATGGAGCATGAGAACATCGTCAACGAGATCATTCTGCGCACGCAGGCCCAGGCCGAATACACGCATGAGAATTACGGCCATTTCGGCCTGAATCTGCGCCGCTATGCGCATTTCACGTCGCCCATCCGACGCTACGCCGATCTCATCGTGCATCGCGCGCTCATTCGCGCCCTGAAGCTCGGCGAAGGCGCGATGCCGGAAATGCCGGTCGGCGAACTCGCGGAAATCGCCGCCCGCATCTCCGCCGCCGAACGCCGCGCCATGGCGGCCGAGCGCGAGACGGTGGATCGCCTCATCGCGCATCATCTCGCGGACCAGATCGGCGCGCGTTTCGGCGCGCGCATTTCGGGCGTCACGCGATCCGGGCTCTTCGTCAAGCTGATCGAAACGGGCGCCGACGGCTTCGTGCCCGCCGCGACGCTGGGGCGCGAATATTACTCCTATGACGAGGCGAGCCATTCGCTCACCTCGCGCTCCGGCATGAGCTACCGTCTCGCCGACATAATAGAAGTACGCCTCGTCGAGGCCGCCCCCATCGCCGGCGCGCTGCGCTTCGAGGTCGTGGGCGGCGGCGAGCGGCGCACGCCGCCGAGAAACCCGAAATCGTTCAAACCGGGGCCGCGCGGCGGGCGGAAATCGAAAAGGTGAGCGCGCGCTTCCGGCGCCGCGCCGCCGCCTGCCTGATCATCATCGCTTCGGGCCTTGCGTTGCGCCGCTGGTCGCTCGATCTCGGCGCGCCCTTTTTCGCCTGGAAATATGGCGGATCGCTGCTGTGGGGGACGATGGTCTATTTCCTCGTCGCATTGTTCCCGAAAAGCGGCGCCATTACGAGAATCGCCCTGATTGCGAGCGCCATCGCCGTCGTCGTCGAACTCTCGCGGCTCCACCACACCCCCTGGCTTGACGATTTCCGAAGGACGACAGCGGGCGCGCTATTGCTCGGCCGGCATTTTTCCCTTTGGAATATCGTAGCTTATCTATTCGGGATCGGACTCGGCGCCCGTATCGACGCCTTGCTCTGCGCGGAAACCGCAAAACCGGCGGCCCAGCCTTGACATCCGGCTCCCCGCACGTATGGTGCGCGCCAATTCGTCGCCCGCCGCTCGCTGTGGCGGGGACGATTTTCTATTCTCAATCGAACCGGAACGAGTGCGATGGCCAAGTCCGCCATGATCAAGATCAAGCTCCTGTCCACGGCGGACACGGGCTATTTTTACGTCACCAAGAAGAACGCGCGCACCAAGACCGAAAAGCTCGCCTTCAAGAAATACGACCCGGTCGTGCGCAAGCACGTCGAGTTCAAGGAAACCAAGATCAAGTAAGAGCGACAGCTCTTTAATGGTTGGTTTGAAAAAAGGCTCCGCTTTGCGGAGCCTTTTTGTTCTGGGCCAAGCCCTCATCCGACCCTCGTCGACGCGTGGGCCTACCTTCTCCCGCCTGCGGAAGAAGAAAGAATCCTCGATATCGGTCAAATGAGGCGCGGTTCCTTCTCCTTCTCCGCGAGAAGGAGGCCCGCCGAAGCGGGGTCGGATGAGGGGAGTTTCGCTTTATCGCTGCGCCTGTCCGGCGCGCGCTTCGTCCTCAGACGAAGGCGGCCGGCTGACAATGGCTTCAAGGAGGCCACTCCAACCACTATCAGCCGGCCAACCCCACGGACCCAGGAGATGCGGCGGACCTGAGCACTCCGCAGGGTATTCGAGTTCTGCCGTTACGCATCGAACGCTTGATTCCGCCGTGGCGCTTTTCCAGCCCCTTCGACGCCGCCTGACACGCAATTCATTTGGCGGGCACCAAGTTACCCCGGCTGCACAAAATTGCAACTATCTGATATGTTTTTTCACAATGACGTCATAGCAAAAGTGAATTCCCGCGACGGCCGGGCGCTTTTCCGCTAAAGAGACGCAAAAATGCGCACGTCGACGCGCACGCTTCGGAGGAAATAAATGAATATTCGTCATCTGCGCCTGTTCGTCGGGCTCGCGGCCGCAATCGCTTTGACCGGCTGCGGCGCTCACCAGCCCGGCGATGCGACAGGCGCGAAGGTTTTGCGCAATATTCTGGAGAAGAACGGCGTCGACGCGAAGATCGTTTCTTTCAAGAAGGTCAACGCCCGCGAAGTCGATCGCGAAAAGGTCAGCGCCTACGAACTTATGTACGAAGCCGAAATCCAGTTCCCCGAAGGCTTCGAGGCCAAGTGCCGCGAGGAGAAGGAGCGCGGCAAATGCGCCTTCCTCGGCATTGACGAAGATCGCACTTTCGCCAAGAGCGAGGTTCACACCAGCGAAGGGACGCTGCATTTCGTCAAGACCGAAAAAGGCTGGATGGCCGAAGACAACAACGTCTACTGAGCCGTTGACGGCCGCCGGGCCCCGCGCCCCCATCATCGTGATTCCGGCGCGGCTGGGCTCGACCCGGCTGCCCGGCAAAGCGCTGGCTGAGATCGGCGGGCGCCCGATGATCCTTCATGTCTGGTCGCGCGCGGTCGCCGCCGGTCTCGGGCCCGTGGCGGTTGCGACCGATTCTGAGGAAATCGCCGGCGTCGTCCGGGCCGCCGGCGGGGACGTGGTCGCGACGACCGCGGCGCATATTTGCGGCAGCGACCGCATCGGGGAGGCGCTCCGCAGCCTGGACCCGGAAGGCCGCCACGACGCTGTCGTCAATCTTCAGGGCGACACGCCCTTTTTACCGGGCGAGGCGCTCGCCGCCGCCTTGAAACTGCTGGAAGACCCCGCAGTCGACATCGGCACGCTCGCGACTCCGGCTCAACCGGAAGAGGCGGACGATCCCAACGCCGTGAAGCTCGTCGCGACCAGGATCGCGCCCAAGCGCCTGCGCGCGCTTTACTTCACCCGCGCCCGGGCGCCGTGGGGAGAGGGACCGCTCTATAAGCATATCGGCGTTTACGCCTATCGGCGGGCGAGCTTCGAGCGCTACGCCTCACTTCCCCCGTCCCCGCTCGAGCTGCGCGAGCGGCTGGAGCAGCTCCGGGCGATGGAGGCCGGAATGCGTATTGACGCGGCCGTGCTGGACAAAGCCGGCCCGTCGGTAGATACGGAGCGCGATCTCGCGGCGCTCCGCGCCGCCATCGGGCATGCGACGCCCTAGTGAAGCCATCGGGCCTAAAACAGTGACACAGCAATTCATCGCCTATCAAGGCGAGCCCGGCGCGAATTCCGACATCGCCTGCCGCGACGCTTATCCTGCTTTGACGCCCCTGCCCTGCGCGAGCTTCGAGGACGCCTTCGCGGCCGTCACCGAGGGCCGCGCGATGCTCGGCATGATACCGATCGAAAACTCGATCGCGGGCCGCGTCGCGGACATTCATCATTTCCTGCCGCATTCCGGCCTGCATATCGTCGGCGAATATTTTCTGCCGATCCATTTTCATTTGATGGCGCCAAAGGGCGCGACGCGCGAAGGGTTGCGCGCCGTTTACAGCCATGTTCATGCGCTCGGCCAATGCCGCCGCGTGATCCGCGATCTCGGACTTGCGGCGCATACGGCGGGCGACACGGCCGGCGCGGCGCGCGAAATCGCGGAGTGGAACGATCCGACCAAGGCGGCGCTGGCGCCCCGTCTCGCCGCCGACATATACGGGCTGGACGTATTGGCGGAGAATGTGGAGGACGAGGCCCATAATACGACTCGCTTCGTCGTGCTCTCCAAGACGAGCCAGTGGGCGCGGGTCGACAGCGGCCAGACGATGACCACTTTCATCTTCCGCGTGCGGAACGTGCCGGCCGCGCTATACAAGGCGCTGGGCGGCTTCGCGACGAACGGCGTGAATATGACGAAGCTCGAGAGCTACATGGTCGATGGCGAATTCGCCGCGACGCGCTTTCTCGTGGATGTCGACGGCCATCCCGAACAGCCCAATGTCGCGCGGGCGATGGAGGAACTCGCCTTCTTCTCGAAGGAAGTGGAGATTCTCGGCGTCTATCCGGCGGCGGAATTCCGGATCACGAATATTCGCGGCTTCGACTAACCGGATTAAACAAACCTTTTATTGACGAGTCGGCGTGAAGCTCTCGCGTCGCTTCTCTGAAAGGCCGATCGCGCCAATGTGGCGCCGCTATCTGGCGCTTGTGACAAGCTTCGTCATCATTGGTCCGCCTGTCGGAGGGGCGATATTCGGAGCGCTTTATGACGCCTGGCTCCTGCACCTCACGCCCTGGCGCGAGCTGCTAACCTTTCCTAACCTGCAACTGCTCTTTTACTTCCCGCTGGTCACTGCTTTTGGGGGCTATTGGGTTAGCGGCGTCTCCGCCCTCGCCTGCGGGGTCATTTACGGCTTTCTCGCTTTGCTCCTGAAAAGGCCCACGCCGCTTTCCACTTGCGGCGCGACCTTTCTGGGCAACCTTTGCGCGGGCGCCGTCTGGTTGGTCGCAAAGGGGGAAAGCTTCTGGCCGATTGTCTTGTTCGCGACCGCGCTTTCCATTCCAGCGGCGCTTATCGCCCGTTGTGCGGCGCATGAAGGCGGTCCTCTCCCCGTCTGAGCGCGAGCTTGGGCTGCTGCGCTGCGGCGTTGTGACGGGATTGACTCAAAGCAAGAGCCACTGCTTTCTTTGCGCGCCTTCTTTGCGCGACCACAGGCTCTCTTCCCAGCGAGCCGGCCGCGCGACCTTCGCCGCTTCTCGCAAGGAGCCGCGCCTGTCGGAACGGCCAGCGAGAAACAGCACTTGCGCAGCGAGGAAACGCCATGCCGGCCTATGATCCGAACAACATCTTCGGGAAAATTCTGCGTAGCGAAATCCCTTCGCACAAGATCTATGAGGACGATGTCGCGCTCGCCATCATGGACATCATGCCGCGCGCCGAAGGCCATGTGCTCGTCATCCCCAAGGAGAGCGCCCGCAATCTGCTGGACGTCTCCACGGCGACGCTCGGCGAATTGATCAAGCGCGTGCAGCACGTCGCCAAGGCGCTGGAAAAAGCCTTCGTCGCGGATGGCCTCACTTTGCACCAGTTCAACGAAAGCGCCGGCGGCCAGGTGATCTACCACCTGCATTTCCATCTTCTGCCGCGCTGGGAAGGCGTGCCGCTGCGTCCGCCGGGAACCATGGCGGACGACGCCAGGCTCGCCGAGCAGGCAGAGAAAATCCGGGCTGTCATGACGCCGTTTGCGGGATGAGGGGAGCAGGCCCTCATCCGACCCCTGCTGACGCAGGGCCCCCTTCTCCCGCGAGCGGGAGAAGGAAGAACCCGAAGATTGTAGATCACGAATTTGGAAGCGCGATTCCTTCTCCCGTTTACGGGAGAAGGTGGCCCTCGCATGAGCGAGGGTCGGATGAGGGCGGGAGACGCTCTACTCCTCGGCCACCTTCGCCGGCCGCAGCACCACGGGCCGCAGCAGGAAGGACGGGACGTGGTCGCCGAGTCCGATGACCGGCGGGCCGTCATCCTCGTGATGCCGGCGGGAGCGGCGATCTCGGCGGTCATCCACGGGACGGCTGCGCGCCGGCTCGGCGTCAGGGCGACGCGGCGAATGCGCCGGACGACCCATCGCCACGGGACCTTCGGCCTCGACCTGCTCCACCCGCTCGGTTCTGCGCTCGACGCGCTCGCCCCGCTCCGGCCTGCGCGTCGCGCGTTCGCCGCCGCGCTCGCGACGGCTGCCCCGCTCGCCGCGACCGCCACGGCGATGCTCATGCGGCCGGGTGGTTTCCATGGGCGGCGGCAAGGCGTCGAAGCCCGGGCCTTCCCAATCGATCGCCTTGCCGATCAGGCTCTGGATCTGATCGACATATTTCATGTCGTCTTCGGTGACGATCGTCAGCGCGACGCCCGAGCGCCCGGCGCGGCCCGTGCGGCCGATACGGTGGACATAGTCCTCGCTATGGGTCGGCACATCGAAATTATAGACGTGGCTAACGTCCGGAATGTCGAGGCCGCGCGCGGCGACGTCCGAACAGACGAGCAGATTCACGTCGCCATTTTTGAAGGCGTCGAGCGAGGCCATGCGCGCGAGCTGGTCCATGTCGCCATGCAGCGCCCCGGCCGAGAAGCCGTGCTTCTGGAGCGAACGATGGAGGATCGCCACGTCGCGCTTGCGGTTGCAGAAGATGATCGCGTTCTTGAGATTCTCGGCGTCGCGAATGAGGTTGCGCAGCGTCTCGCGCTTGTCGGCGTGGCCATGCGAGGCGACGAGCGCCTGACGGATGGTCGAAGCCGTGGTGGCGGCGCGGGCGACCTCGATGCGGACGGGATTATGGAGGAAGGCCTCGGTGAGCCGGGTGATCTCCGGCGGCATGGTCGCCGAGAAGAAGAGCGTCTGCCGGGTGAAGGGGACGAGCTTGCAGACGCGCTCGATGTCGGGAATGAAGCCCATGTCGAGCATGCGGTCGGCTTCGTCGATGACGAGGATCTCGATGCCGGTGAGCAGAAGCTTGCCGCGGTCGAAGAAGTCGAGAAGCCGGCCCGGCGTGGCGATCAGCACGTCCGCGCCGCGCATGATCTTGGCTTCCTGATCGCCGAATGAGACGCCGCCGATAAGAAGCGCGACGTTCAGTTTGTGGTTGACGCCATATTTGGCGAAGCTTTCCTCGACCTGCGCCGCCAATTCGCGGGTGGGCTCGAGAATGAGGGTCCTGGGAACCCTGGCGCGAGCGCGGCCCTGTTCGAGGCGGCTCAGCATCGGGAGGGTGAAGGCCGCAGTCTTGCCGGTGCCTGTCTGCGCGATGCCCAGAATGTCCCTGCCTTGCAGCGCTGGGGGAATGGCCTGGGCCTGGATGGGCGTCGGATTAACGTAGCCGGCCGCCTTTACGGCCGCGAGAACCTTTTCCGAAAGGCCCAATTCGTCGAATGTCATCAATTATCCTGGTTACGGCTGTCGGACGCGGGATGGCGATGCGCGCCTGCCGATCGAGAAGCGCGCAAGATTTGCTGAGAAAAATCGCCGTCGTCGCCGCGAAGACGGTCCGGCTCGCCTTCCGTCGCCGCAAAGGGGCGGGTGCGAAAGCCACGGCGGCATGCATGAAGAACAAATAGGCAAATGTCAATGGAATTGCGAGGCTGCTCAGGCGTTTTCTGGCATTTCTCACCGCAAAACGGGCGCTCGGGCGCCATTTCGCCCGCGTCGGCCTATTTCTTCGGCTTGTTCTGTCCTTTTTCCTCCCCGCAGGGCGAAACCGGCGCGGGACCCCGGATCGGGATGGTCGAGGTTGTCATGCCGTCGACTCCGACGCTGCGCACCACGGAATAAACCTGGGTTGGCTGCTGCGACGCGGCGCGCCTGGCCAGGCCGTCCATCGTGCGGTCGAAGGCCGTTTCGATCAAATCGTCGCGCTCGACCATCTTGGAGAGCAGCTTCGCCCCGAGCACGCTGCACAGGAAGACGGCGGCGGAGAAGGCCGCGAGACTCCAGACCGGCCCCGATGGGTTCGTACGGGGCGGCGTGCGATCGTCGTCGAGATTGGACATTTGAGGGGCGCCTATCGGTTACCGCCCCTTCTCTATCGCAATATGGTAAATATCTGGTTCATGTCAGCGTTTGCTTGACCAGCCGGGCGGCTAGGCTCTTGCCAAGCCGTTCGCGACGCAGAACACTGGACGAGTCGCTTCGACGCATTTTTCTGATGCGCTGGCGGCCGCGGCAAAGAAATTGCTCCATGCGCCCCTGAAAGAACATTTCACGGGACCTACATGGAAAGGACCGAAGGACGGGACGAACGTGGCGGCGTTGACATCGATCAAATCCAAATTTGCGCTTGCACAGGCAGTTCCGGTCTGTTCCGAAGAGGAAGTCCGTGGGTTGGCGCACGACCCGCTCCGGGCGCCCCTGCGGGCCGGCAAGGAGCCGAAGAAGTCCGGCGACGGCGGCCCGGGGTCGGGCACCGCGCTGATTACGCGAACGCGGCAACAGACCCGTCGCCCGAATATGTATCGCGTCCTGTTGCTGAACGACGATTACACCACCCAAGAGTTCGTGGTGATCGTGTTGCGTAAGTATTTCAACAAATCTGTCGAGGAAGCCACACGCATCATGCTGCATGTCCACAATCATGGCGTCGGCGAATGCGGGGTCTACACATATGAAGTCGCCGAAACCAAGGTCACCCAAGTGATGGATTTCGCGAGGAAGCACCAGCATCCTCTGCAATGCATCATGGAGAAGAAATAGGGGTCGCAGCGAATGCCGACGTTCTCGCGCAATCTTAAACAGACTTTGGACCGGGCCCTCGCCTCCGCGCGCGAGCGTCACCATGAATACGCAACCCTCGAACATCTGCTGCTGAGCCTGATCGAGGATGCGGACGCCTCGGCCGTGCTGCGGGCCTGTTCGGTCGATCTCGACCTTCTGGCCAAGAATTTGCGCGACTACATCGACCGCGAACTCGACAATCTCGTCAATGAGGACGCCGATGAGTGCAAGCCGACCGCCGGCTTCCAGCGCGTCGTGCAGCGGGCCATCATCAGCGTGCAGTCGTCCGGCCGGGAGGACGTCAGCGGCGCGAACGTGCTGGTCGCGCTCTTCGCCGAGCGCGAGAGCCACGCCGTCTACTTCCTGCAGGAACAGGACATGACGCGCTACGACGCCGTGAATTATATCAGCCACGGCATCGCCAAGCGCCCCGGCCTCTCCGACCAGACGCGCGCGCCGCGCGGCGTCGAGGAGGATGGCGACCGCGCCGAGGGCCGCGACGCCCGCGACGGGGAGAGCCGCAAGAAAGAGGGCGCGCTCGAGGCCTATTGCGTCAACCTGAACAAGAAGGCGCGTGACGGCCGCATCGATCCGCTGATCGGCCGCGAGGCGGAGGTGCTGCGCACCATTCAGGTCCTCTGCCGCCGCCACAAGAACAATCCGTTGCTCGTCGGCGACCCCGGCGTGGGCAAGACGGCGATCGCCGAAGGACTCGCGCGCAAGATCACGCAGGGCGAGGTGCCGGACGTGCTGATCGGCGCGACCGTCTACGCGCTGGACATGGGCTCGCTGCTCGCCGGCACGCGTTACCGCGGCGATTTCGAAGAGCGCCTGAAGCAGGTGGTCAAGGAGATTGAGAATCACAAAAACGCGATTCTCTTCATTGACGAAATCCACACCGTGATCGGCGCCGGCGCCACCTCGGGCGGCGCGATGGACGCCTCGAACCTTCTGAAGCCGGCCCTCGCCCAGGGCGCGCTGCGCTGCATCGGGTCGACGACCTATAAGGAGTACCGCCAATATTTCGAGAAGGACCGCGCCCTCGTCCGACGCTTCCAGAAGATCGACGTCAATGAGCCGTCGATCCCGGACGCGATCGAGATCATCAAGGGGCTGAAGCCTTATTTCGAGGAGTTCCACAAGATCCGCTACACCAACGACGCCCTCAAGGCGGCGGTGGAATTGTCGGCGCGTTACATTCACGACCGTAAGCTTCCCGACAAAGCGATCGACGTGATCGACGAAACGGGCGCCGCGCAAATGCTGGTCGCCGAGAACAAGCGCAAGAAGACGATCGGCCTCAAGGAGATCGAGGCGACGATCTCCACCATGGCGCGCATTCCGGCGAAGACCGTATCCAAGGACGACGCCGAAGTTCTCGCCCATCTCGACGAGACCCTGCGCCGCGTCGTCTACGGCCAGGACAAGGCGATTTCGGCGCTCACCTCGGCGATCAAGCTCGCCCGCGCCGGCCTGCGCGATCCCGAAAAGCCGATCGGCTGCTATCTCTTCTCTGGCCCCACCGGCGTCGGCAAGACGGAGGCGGCGCGCCAGCTCGCGACCTCGCTCGGCATCGAACTCGTGCGCTTCGACATGTCGGAATATATGGAGCGCCACACGGTGAGCCGGCTCATCGGCGCGCCTCCCGGCTATGTCGGCTTCGATCAGGGCGGCCTCCTGACCGACTCGATCGACCAGCATCCCCACTGCGTCCTGCTGCTGGACGAGATCGAGAAGGCGCATCCCGACCTCTACAACATCCTGTTGCAGGTCATGGATCACGGCAAGCTCACCGACCATAACGGCAAGACCATCGACTTCCGCAACGTCATTCTCATCATGACGACCAATGCGGGCGCGCAGGATCTCGCCCGCACGCCGATCGGCTTCACCCGCACCCGCGCGGATCTCGACGACAGCGAGGCGATCAACCGCCTCTTCGCGCCGGAATTCCGCAATCGTCTCGACGCGATCGTGCCCTTCGGCCATCTGCCGGTGGACGTCATCAAGCGCGTCGTGGACAAATTCGTCATGCAGCTCGAGGCGCAGCTCGCCGACCGCAACGTCACGATCGAGCTCTCGGACGAGGCGCGGAGCTGGCTGGTCGAGCATGGCTATGACGAGTCGATGGGCGCTCGTCCAATGTCGCGGGTCATCCACCAGCACATCAAGACGCCGCTCGCCGACGAGGTTCTGTTCGGCCGGCTGAAGAATGGCGGGGCCGTGCGCGTGGTCGTGGTCGGCGACGACAAGGGCGAGAAGAAGCTTGGCTTCGTCTTCCCGGAAGGTCCCGTCCTGCCGCGTCCGGAGCGCGACATCATCGAGGCCGGCAAGAAGCGCGCGAGCGCGGAAGAAGCCGCCGAGTCCGCCAGCGACGAGCCCGGCGGCGTCCCGGAGGCCGACGCGAAACCGGCCCCCGTGCGCAACTGACACAGGTCGCGGCTCCTACGGTCGCGCTAGACGGTTGAGCGCACGAATAAAACTCCAGGAGCGGCGTCCGCCCGGCGGACGCCGCTCATTCATTGTTAACCAAAATCTTTTTACTCTCAGCGTGAGATAGAACGGCTCGACTCTGCTCTGCGGCGCCTGATTCGGCAGAGGAACAAGGGACAACCTGGTGCTGCAATCCGCCGAAATCTCAGACGCGCCGCTGCGAATCGTGCATGTGCTCCGCGCGCCTGTCGGCGGCCTTTTCCGGCATGTCATGGATCTCACGCGCGAACAGATCGCGCGCGGCCACAAGGTTGGGATCATCGCGGACTCGCTCGCCGGGGGCGAGATGGCCGAAGCGCAATTCGCCGCCCTGACGCCGCATCTCGCGCTCGGTCTCGAGCGACTGCCCATTCACCGGCTTCCGCACCCGTCGGACTTTTCGGCCCTGATCTCGGTCAGCCGGCGGATCGCCGCGCTAAGGCCCGATGTCGTTCACGGCCACGGCTCAAAGGGCGGCGTGTATGCGCGCATGACCGGGCTCTTCGCCGGTCGGCGCGGCCCGGTGCGCATCTACACGCCGCATGGCGGCAGCCTGAATTACGAGCCGGGCTCGCTGAGCCACCGGGTCTTCATGATGATGGAGGCGCTGCTCGCCGCGCGCACGGACGCGCTGCTCTTCGAAAGCGCCTACATCGCGGGTCGCTTCGAGGCTTTCGTCGGCAAGCCCAAGGGACTGGCGCGCATCATTCCCAATGGCATTTCGGAGGGCGAATTCGCGCCGGTCGCGCCGCGTCCGGACGCCGCCGACCTGCTCTATGTCGGCGAGTTTCGCGATGCGAAGGGGATCGACACGCTCATCGACGCCGTTTCACTCCTGAAACAGCGCGGCGTGTCTCCGAGCGTCCAGCTTATCGGCGACGGAGCGGATCGCGATCAGCTCGAGGCGCGCGCCGCGCTGGCGGGAGTCGCGGCGCAGATGAATTTCGGGACGCCCCTGCGCGCGCGCGACGCCTTCGCGCTCGGCAAGGCCATGATCGTGCCGAGCCGCTTCGAGTCGCTTCCCTATATCGTGCTCGAGGCCGCGAGCGCGCAGATCCCGCTCGTCGCCACCAATGTCGGCGGCATGGCCGAAATTTTCGGGCCTTACGCCGACCGGCTGATCGAACCGGACGATCCCGTCATTCTCGCCGACGCGCTGGAGCGCCTGCTCGCGGAGCCGCAGGAAAAGCGGGCGCATGATGCGCAGACGCTCGCCGACCATGTCGCGTCGCGCTTCTCCGTGTCGAAAATGGCGGGCGATGTGATCGACGGCTATCGCGCCGCGCTCATGGCGCGGGCCGCAACGTCATGACGCAGGCTTTTTCCAGCGCCGCAGCCGCGCAGAATGCGCAAACAGGGCTCGTCTTCAATTACCAGCGCCTCGTCGACGCCGCCGTCTTTCTCTTCGTCTCGATGGGCGCGATCGCCATTATCGAGCCCTCGCCTTATGACTTCGCCTCGCTGATCGCCATGCCCTTGTGGTTTTTTGGCGGCTTCTCGGTCAATCGCAGCTTTCTCGTCTTCGCCTTTCTCATCCTCGCCTTCAACATAATGGGGTTCCTGGCGCTCATTCCCTATTGGGACAGCCCGGACTCGTCGCTCTACCAATATCAATCCGCCTATCTGGTGCTGACGGCGCTGTTCTATGCGCTGTTCATGGGCAATCGCACGACGCATCGCGTCGAGCTATGCCTCAAGGCCTATGTCACGGGATCGCTCGTCGCATCCGTCGCCGGCATTCTCGGCTATCTCAACGTCGCAGGACTTGGCGAAGGCGTCTTTCTTCACGCCGGCCGCGCCTCGGGCACCTTCAAGGACCCGAATGTGCTCGGCTCATTCCTCGTGCTGCCGATCGTCTATCTCGCGCACAGCCTCATGCTCGGGCGCGCGAAGAGCATGCTGCTGACAGGGGCGGCGCTGCTCATCGTCTTTCTCGGCATGTTCCTGTCCTTTTCGCGCGGCTCCTATGGCGCGACCGTGATCGGCTTTGGCCTGATGGCGGCGTCGGTCTATACGACCTCGACCAACCGCAAGATGAAGCGGCGCATCGTCATCGCCGCGCTCGGGGCCCTTGCGATGGTCGCCGTCGTCGTCGCGGTGCTGCTGTCCCTGCCCGAGACGCGCGAATTCTTCAATCAGCGCACCGCCGCCACGCAGGATTACGACGAAGGCTCGACGGGCCGCTTCGGCAATCAGCTACGCTCCATACCCATGCTGCTCGACCGCTTCATGGGCTTCGGGCCGCTGCGTTTCCGCCTCGTTTTCGATCTCGAGCCGCATAATTCCTATGTCGGCGCTTTCGCCAATAATGGCTGGCTCGGCGGCTTTCTTTTCGTTCTGCTGATCGGCGTGACGGTCTTTGTCGGCCTTCGTCTCATGTTCACGCCCTCGCCCGCGCAACGCCTGTCGCAAGCCGTCGTGCCGCCGTCAATCGGCCTCTTCCTGCAAGGCTTCCAGATCGACATTGATCACTGGCGCTTCGTCTTCTTCATGATCGGCGCCGTGTGGGGCCTCGAGGCGTTGAGACAGCGATGGGTCGATCAGGGAAGGCCGACTCTCAGTTCGGGCGGCCCCCTCACCCCGCTTGCGGAGAGAAGGAAAAGTCCCGCGCCGTTCTAACCTTATTTTGCTCGAACAGCCTTCTTCCGCTCCGGAAGAGCTTTCTCAGTTATGGGCGGCCGCCGCGCCATCGCCTCGGCGAGATAGCGGCCCGTATGGCTGCGCTTCTCTTTCACAATGTCGGCCGGCGGTCCCAATGCGACGATCTCGCCGCCGCCATCGCCGCCCTCGGGGCCCATATCGATGATCCAGTCCGCTGTCTTGATGACTTCGAGATTATGCTCGATCACGACGACGCTGTTGCCCTGCTCCACAAGCTCGTGCAGCACTTCGAGCAGCTTCGCGACATCGTGGAAATGCAGGCCCGTCGTCGGCTCGTCAAGAATGTAGAGCGTGCGGCCCGTCGAGCGGCGCGACAATTCCTTTGCGAGCTTCACGCGCTGCGCCTCGCCGCCTGAGAGCGTCGTCGCCTGCTGGCCGACATGGATGTAATCGAGGCCGACGCGCTTTAAGGTCTCCATCTTGTCGCGAATGGCGGGCACGGCCTTGAACAGCGTCGCCGCCTCCTCGACCGTCATGTCGAGCACGTCGGCGATGGACTTCTCGCGATATTTCACTTCCAGCGTTTCGCGGTCGTAGCGTTTGCCCTTGCAGACGTCGCAGGTGACATAAACGTCGGGCAGGAAGTGCATCTCGATCTTGATGACGCCGTCGCCCTGACAGGCCTCGCAGCGCCCGCCCTTCACATTGAAGGAGAAGCGCCCCGGCGCATAGCCGCGCGCCTTCGCCTCGGGCAGGCCCGCGAACCATTCGCGGATCGGCGTGAAAGCGCCGGTATAGGTCGCCGGATTCGAGCGCGGCGTGCGCCCGATCGGCGACTGGTCGATATCGATGATCTTGTCGATATGCTCCAGCCCTTCGAGCTTGTCGAAAGGCGCGGGCACTTCATGGGCGTTGTTCAGGCGCCGCGCCAACGCCTTGTAGAGCGTCTCGATGACGAGCGTCGACTTGCCGCCGCCGGAGACGCCCGTCACCGCGGTGAAGAGACCAAGCGGAATCTGCGCATCGACGTTTTTTAGGTTGTTGCCGCGCGCGCCGGAGAGCTTGAGCCAGCGTCCGGCCGTCGGCTTGCGCAACTTATGGCGCAGGATCACCTGCTTCTCGCCGGTGAGATATTGCCCGGTGAGCGACGCGGGATTGTCCATGATCTCCTGCGGCGCGCCCTGCGCGACGATCCTGCCGCCATGAATGCCGGCGCCGGGACCGACATCCACGACGTAATCCGCCGCGAGGATCGCATCCTCGTCATGCTCGACGACGATGACGCTGTTGCCGAGATTGCGCAGGCGCCGCAGCGTATCGAGGAGACGATCATTGTCGCGCTGATGCAGGCCGATGGACGGTTCGTCCAGTACGTAGAGAACGCCCGTGAGGCCCGAGCCGATCTGGGACGCGAGACGAATGCGCTGGCTTTCGCCGCCCGAAAGCGTGCCGGAATTGCGCGAGAGCGTGAGGTAGTCAAGGCCGACGTCGACGAGGAAGGTGAGACGCTCGCGTATCTCTTTCAGAATGCGATAAGCGATCTCGTTCTTCTTCTTGTCGAGTTCGCCCGGCAGTTTCGAGAACCACTCCAGCGCCGCGCGCACGGAGAGCTCCGACACTTCGCCAATATGCTTGCCCGAAATTTTCACGGCCAGCGCTTCTGGCTTGAGACGGAAGCCTTCGCAGGCGAGGCACGGCGTCGCCGACATATATCGCCCGATCTCCTCGCGCGCCCATTCGCTGTCCGTTTCCAGATAACGGCGTTCGAGATTGATGACGACGCCTTCGAAAGGCTTCTTCACGTCATAGGCGCGGAAGCCGTCTTCATAGGAGAATTTGATCTCCTCCTTGCCCGAGCCGAAGAGAATGACGTTTCGCGCTTTCTCCGGCAATTCCTCCCATGGCGTATCGAGCCTAAACTTGTAGTGCCGGCCCAGCGCTTCGAGCGTCTGCATGTAATAAGGCGAGGACGACTTCGCCCAGGGCGCGACGGCGCCCTTGCGCAGGGTCGCCTTGGGATTCGGCACAACGAGATCAGCGTCGACTTTCTGCTCGCAGCCAATGCCGCCGCAGGTCGGACAGGCGCCGAAGGGATTGTTGAAGGAGAAAAGACGCGGTTCGATTTCCGGGATGGTGAAGCCGGAAACGGGACAGGCGAATTTCGAGGAGAAGACGATGTGGCCGGGCGCGTAATGGGTGGAGACATTTGCGGCGGCGGTCGGCAGGTCGGCAATCGGCAGTCGGCCGCCTTGCTCGGACTGCCGTTTCCCCTTCTCCCTCTCCCCGCTTGCGGGGAGAGGGCTGGGGTGAGGGGCGAGCAACGTCATGGCGGCTTGCCCCTCACCCCGACCCTCTCCCCGCAAGCGGGGAGAGGGGGAGTCAGCGAATTCCACGACGGCCAACCCGCCTGACAGCTCCAACGCGGTCTCCAGACTGTCGGCGAGACGCGATGAAATATCCTTGCGCGCGACGATGCGGTCCACGACCACGTCGATATCGTGCTTCAGTTTCTTGTCGAGCGCGGGCGCGTCGGCGATCTCGTAATAGGTCCCGTCGATCTTCAGGCGCTGAAAGCCGCGCCGCGTGAATTCCGCGATCTCTTTCTTGTACTCGCCCTTACGGCCGCGCACGACGGGCGCGAGCAAATAGAGGCGCGAGCCCTCGGGCAGCGCCAGCACGCGGTCGACCATCTGCGAAACCGTCTGGCTCTCGATCGGCAGGCCGGTCGCCGGCGAATAGGGCGTGCCCACGCGCGCCCAGAGCAGGCGCATATAATCGTGGATCTCCGTCACCGTGCCAACGGTCGAGCGCGGGTTTTTGGATGTCGTCTTCTGCTCGATGGAGATGGCCGGCGAGAGCCCGTCGATCTGATCGACGTCCGGCTTCTGCATCATCTCCAGAAACTGACGGGCATAGGCCGAGAGCGATTCGACATAGCGCCGCTGCCCCTCGGCGTAGATCGTGTCGAAGGCGAGCGACGACTTGCCCGAGCCGGAGAGCCCCGTGAACACGACGAATTTGTCGCGCGGGATCGTCAGATCGACATTTTTGAGATTGTGCTCGCGCGCGCCGCGGATGGAGATGGTTTTGTCGCCGGCCGCTCTTTTGGCGTCGAACGCCATTTCCAACGCTTGCGCGGATTTCTTTGTGCTGCTCGCCATGTGCCGAAGGCTGGTGATGGGACGGGAGCGGCTAATCTAGGCGTTGCCGGGACCAAAAGCCACTTGCTGCATTGCAGAAATGGCGGGCGTTTTCACCCTTCCCCAGGAAAGACAGGATCTACACAATTGCGCGCGCACGCCAATCGATATACTCCATATCATATTGAAATATATATCGCCTTGCCGAGCCGGCGAGAAGTGATATCATCGATATCAACCAAAGGCGTTCCATGTCCGACATCCTTCTCCGCAATATCCCTCCCGAAATGAAGCGTCGAATCGAAGATTTGGCGCATGGCCACAGGCGAAGCCTGTCGAGCGAGGTGAAACTGTTGCTTGAGCGCGCTTTGTCGCAATCGCAACGAACCGAGAGTTCGCGAGAGACCGGAGGGCTCGGAACGCGACTGAAAGGCTTGGTGGCCTCCGAGGATTGGACCGACGACTTCATCCGGCCGCGAGACCGATCCGAACGGCCTGCGCCGGATTTCGAATGATCCTCCTAGACACCAACGTCATCTCCGAGATGATGAAGCCGGATGGCGACGCCAAGGCGCGCCGCTGGCTGGATTCTTATGCCGAGACTGACTTTTACATTGCAACGCCCGTCATCGCGGAGCTGCGTTACGGCTTGGCCCTCTTGGCGGAGGGGCGAAAGAAGGCCGCGCTGACGAAGGCCTGCGACATTATCGAGGACGATATTTTCGCCGGGCGGATATTGGCCTTCGACCAGCGCGCGGCGCATGCTTTTGCGTCGCTTCGCGCCAAGCGCCAGACGGCTGGACGACCGCTTGCCGTGATGGATGGAATGATCGCGAGCATCGCCACTGCGCACGCCATGACGATTGCATCACGCAATGTCGACGACTTCGCCGGTCTCGATCTGCCGATTGTCAATCCGTTCGAAGCAAATTAGCCGCGGCTGCTCCTTCGAGCGATCTCCCCGGAAAGTAGCGGTTGCGCCAAAGGCTGAGCCGGGGCTACCAGCGTAGACATGACCAAAACGCGCGCGCCTCTCCACCGCCTCCTCTATGTCCAGGTGCTCGCAGCCATCGCGCTCGGCGCGCTTTTCGGCTGGCTCGCGCCGCATATCGCCGCCGCCGATTGGGTGAAGGCGCTGGGCGACGGTTTCGTGAAGCTCATCAAAATGGCCATCGCGCCAATCATCTTCTGCACGGTGGTCTCCGGCGTCGCTCATATAGAGGACGCCAAAAAGGTCGGGCGCGTCGGCGTCAAGGCTCTCATTTATTTCGAGATCGTCTCGACCTTCGCGCTCGCCATCGGCCTGCTCGTCGGCAACATTCTGAAGCCCGGCGGCGATTTCGCCGGTAGGGCGGACGCAGCGGCCATCGCCAAATATGCAGAGGCCGCCGCGCATCGCAGCGGCGTCGATTTCCTGCTCGACATCATCCCGGACAGCGCCGTCGGCGCCTTCGCCAAGGGCGACATTCTGCAGGTGCTGCTCTTCTCCCTGCTGTTCGGCTTCGCGCTGCTCGGCATGGGAGAACGCGGCCGGCCGATGCGGCAATGGGTCGAGGAAGCGGGCCACGCCATGTTCGCCCTCATCGGCATCGTGATGAAGGCCGCGCCCATCGGCGCTTTCGGCGCCATGGCTTATACGGTTGGGAAATACGGCTCGACGGCGCTTCTCTCGCTCGGCGGGCTGATCGGCGCCTTCTATCTCACCTCGGCGCTGTTCGTCGTCATCGTGCTCGGCTCCATCGCGGCGGCGACAGGCTTCAATATCCTGCGTTTTCTCGCCTATCTCAAAGATGAGCTGCTTATCGTGCTCGGCACGTCTTCGTCCGAAAGCGCCCTGCCAGCCTTGATGGAGAAGCTCCAGCGCCTCGGCTGCTCGAAATCCGTCGTCGGCCTCGTCGTGCCGACCGGTTACAGCTTCAATCTCGACGGCACGAATATCTATATGACGCTGACGACGCTCTTCATCGCCCGCGCCATGGGCGCGGAGCTCGACGTCGCGCATCAGGCGACGATCCTCGTCGTCGCCATGCTCACCTCCAAGGGCGCGAGCGGCGTCTCCGGCGCCGGCTTCATCACGCTCGCCGCGACGCTCACCGCCGTCGATCCGGCGCTCGCGCCCGGCATGTCCTTCGTGCTCGGCATCGACAAATTCATGAGCGAATGCCGCGCCCTCACCAATTTCATCGGCAATGGCGTCGCGACGATCGTCGTCTCGGCATGGGAGGGCGAACTCGATCGGGAGAAGCTGAAAGCCGTCCTTGCGCCGTCGTAACGCAAGGCGATCAGGTCGAACGGAGCAATCATGTTCTCGCACATATTCATTGGGGTCGGCGATTTTGAACGCGCGCTCGCCTTTTACGCGCCACTCATGGCGCGGCTGGGCGCCGAGTTGAAATTCATTGAGCGCGAACGCCCCTGGGCGGGCTGGAGGGCGACGGCCTCGGATAGGCCTTTATTCCTGATCGGCGCCCCCTTCGAAGGCGCCCCGGCGCCCGGCAACGGCCAGATGACGGCGTTCCTCGCTCGGGACAGAGCCACTGTTGACGCCTGCCACGCCCTCGCCCTGGAACATGGCGGGCGGTGCGAGGGCCCGCCCGGCCTGCGGCCGCACTATCATCCCGATTATTACGGCGCCTATTTCCGCGATCCGGACGGCGCCAAGCTCTGCGTCTGCTGCCACGACCCGGCTTGAGACGCGCCGGCGCCGCTTGCGTCGGCCCGCGCGGGATGCTAGAACAAAAATGGAACATAAGCCCGGCTGCGCCCGCATCATCTGTGGACAAGCCCATCCGGAGCGTCATCCTACGTCGCGATGGCGTTAGAGTGCCCCGCATCGATTGAGTGGAGAGAGACATGGCGGGTAGCGTCAACAAGGTCATTCTGGTCGGCAATCTGGGCCGCGATCCGGAAGTGCGGACCTTTCCGTCGGGCGACCGCGTCGTCTCCTTCTCCGTCGCGACCTCGGATACGTGGCGCGACAAGGCTACGGGCGAGCGTCGCGAGCGCACGGAATGGCACAATGTCTCGGTCTTCAACGAGGCGCTAGGCAAGATCGCGGAGCAATATTGCCGCAAGGGCGCGAAGATCTATCTCGAGGGGCAGCTTCAGACCCGCGAATATACTGACAAGGACGGCAATCAGCGCAAGGCGACCGATGTCGTCATCCCGCGCTTTCGCGGCGAGCTGACCCTGCTCGACAGCAAGGGCGGCGGCCGCGGCGAAGGGGCTTACGAAGGCGGCGGCTATCAGAGCGGCGGCGCCGGCTCATTCGGCCGCTCCTCGCCCATGGAGCGCGCGCCGGCCGAACGTGGCCCCGCCCCGGCCGCGAGCGGCGGCCGTCTGTCGGATCAGCTCGACGACGACATTCCGTTCTGATGAATTCCCGGCTGTAAAGGCGTCGAATTCCGTGGGGCGCGCAACGCCGTCGCGCAAGCGGCGGCGTTTTTGTTTCTCGCTCATGCGTGGTCGAAGCGTCTTTGCGTCTCTCCCCGCAATTTTCGCTCTGTGAATTTCGCGCCGTGGAGACGCGAAAATTCCCCGAAATTTCGGGCGTCTCCTACCGCCAGATTTAACGTTAAGGGCAGTTCGATCAAAACTAGTTGCAATTGTCTGAAAGATTCGAAGATCGGAACAAGGAATCGTTAAGGAAACGCTAACACTCTCTCGCCTCAGAAGCGGCCCCGGAAAGACCCGGAACCGCAGGAAATTCCAGGGAGCGCGCCGAGCGAGGCCGTGCTCCCAGCCCCTGAGCGAGAGCAAGAAATGATCGAACGCGTTAACGAATCCTCTTTACGGGACGCCCCCGCGAAAGCGGAGAATTGCGCCGATTTCATTCACGACCGCCGCGGCGTCGCCGCTGTCGAATTCGGCTTTATTGCGCTGCCTTTCCTGCTGCTGGTCATCGCGATCCTCGAATACAGCTACGGCAATTTCGCGCAGTCGCGGCTCGACGCGGTCGTCCAGCAGACCGCCCGCGAGATCATGACGGGCAACGTGCAAAACCAGTCGGTCGCCGGCAAGCCGCTCGACGCCGCCCAGTTTCGCGCGCAGATCATGTGCCCGAAACTGCCGGCGATCATGAGCTGCAACGACCTCTATGTGGACGTGCAGACCTTCGACGCGCCGACGGGCGGCGCCGCGCCGGCGACGACGCCCTACGCCAATTACGTCAACGCTGCGAAGAACGGCCTCAAGACTCCCGCGCTCGACAATTCGAAAAACGCCTACTGCATCGGCGGCGCCAAGAAATACGTGGTCATCCGCGCGGCCTATCCGACGCCCATCCTCACCACCGCCGCGGTTTTCCCGAGCTACACGACCTACAAGGGCCGCAAGACGCGCGTCGTGACCTCGACGGCCACGTTCAAGAACGAGCCGTTCCCCGTCAATTATGCCGGCTGCTGAGCCGACGCCCGCAAGGAACGCTTCAATGAGGAAGAACCTTCTTCGCGAAAATCAGGGCTTCGCGGCCGTCGAATTCGGCCTCGCCCTTCCCCTCCTCGTCCTCATGCTGCTCGGCTTCGTCGAGCTCGACCGCTACGCCTGGGCGACCCGACAGCTCGAAGTGACGGCGAACGCCATCGCGCAAATGCTGTCGCAATCGCAGAAGGTCGAGCCCGTCGACATGAAATATGCGCAGGACTCCGCGATGGTCCTGTTTCCACGCGCCTTGCAGGACGGCGCGCGGCTCGGAAAGAGCTGGGACAATATGATCAAAGTCGGCATGAGCTCGGTCGGCTTCGCACCGACCATGCCGGGCTGCATCGCGAACTGCACCTATCAGGCGAAGCTCTCCTGGAGCGGGGGCTCCGATCGCCGGCCTTGCGGCGCCGCGTTGACCGCCGTTCCCGACAATACGCCCCCCAGCAAAACAACGCTGCCGACCGACGTCTTCGGCCCGAATTCGGTGATCGTCGTCGATCTCACCTTCGCCTATCAGCCGCTCTTCGCGGCGGAGATCTTCGGTCCGCTCACGATCAAGCGCTCAAGCTATCTGCAGCCGCGCTACGTGGACAAGCTTCCCTATTCGATCGCCGGCGGCGATTCCTTCGTCACGACCTGTGCTTGAGAGCGTAACATGCGTCACATCTCCACGACCCCGCATTCCCCGAAAGAAAAGGCCGCGCGTTTCGCCCGCGACGAGAAGGGCGGCGTCGCCATCGTGATGGGTCTCTCCATCATCCCGCTGGTTTTGGCCTCGGGCCTCGCGGCGGATTACGCCATCCTGCAAAGCGCCAAGGCGCGCATGGACGCTTCCGCCGACGCGGCCGCCCTCACCGCGATCAAAACCGCGCAGAACACGATCGCGACGCTCTCGGCGACCAATCCCAACCCGCAGCCGCAGGCGAGGGCCGACGCCCGCGCCCAGGCGGAAAAATCCTTCTACGCTCAGGCCGGCAAGCGCGCCTCGGACCTCCTCGGCAAGCCGACCTTCGACGTCAGGATCAACGGCCAGAACGTGACGGCGACAGTCGCCTATAACGCCGCGATGCCCTCCAATTTCGGCAAGATCGCCGGCATCAAGCTGATGAATTACAGTGGCGGCGCGGGCGCGCAGCTCACCATGGCGAAGTTTCTCGACTTCTACATGCTGGTCGACGTCTCCGCCTCGATGGGCCTGCCCTCGACGATCGCCGGCCAGAACCAGCTCGCCGCGGCGAGCCCGGATGGCAAACAGGACAATGGCGACGGCTGCATGTTCGCCTGCCACTTTCCTGGAAAAAACAGCTTTAATTATGCGCGCGCGCATAACATCCAGCTTCGCGTCGACGCCGTCGGCGCAGCCATCGCGCAGCTCATGAAGACCGCGAACGATACCGCGACGCTGCCCAAGCAGTTCCGCATGGGCGTCTATCCCTTCGTCACCCACGTCAATTCCTTCGTCGATCTCACCGACGATCTGATGGGCGACCAATATTCCGTGGCGACCGCGATCAACTACAATCCGGCGACGCAGATGACCGATTTCGGCAAGCTGCTGGACGGCGGCGACGACAAGGTTTTTGCCCGCAGCCTCAACGTCAATTACAAGGCCAATCCGAAGATCCCGGCCGACACGGCGACTTTGGGCGCCGGCGGCTCGCATATCCACTCCGTCTTTGACGAGATCAGCGCGAAGATCACGACGGTGGGCGACGGCTCCGGCGCGAGCAAGGGCCAGCCTTTCGTCTTCTTCGTGTCGGACGGCATGGAGGACAGCCAGTGGTATGTCAGCGCCACGGGCGCCTGGCCGGGCGTGACCGCCTATCCGACGCAGCCCGGCGAGACCGTCTCCATCCGCGCCATGGACGCGGCGAAATGCGCCGCGCTGAAGGCGCGGGGCGTGACGATCTCAGTCCTGCAGATCCCCTATCCGGCCTTCCCGCACCCGACCAATTACGCCAGTTCGGAAGCGTATAAAGTCAACGACGCCGTTCCCAATCTCGACGCCGCGATGCAGGCCTGCGCCTCGCCGGGCTTCTACCACAAGGCGGACACGCCGCAGGACATCGCCAATGCGATGCAGGACATGTTCCGCCAGGCGGTGCAGTCGGCGCGGCTGACGCAGTGAGCGAGCGCTCACCCTTTCCTCGAGAAGAAGGGTGAGAGCCCCTCGCGCCCCGCCCTTGCCATGCGGCGCCCATTGCGATAGCAGGACCCGAGCCGATGCGCGGGCCGACCGCGTCCCCGAGCGACCCCTCGAGAGTGCGCCATGAGCCAGAAGCCGATCAACTTCCTGCATCTTTCCACGCTGGTCGCGGTCGCGATCCTCGTCGGAACGGAGCTTGTCGGCGCCTCCTGGGCCGCCGGCTGGGCGCTGGGGGGCCTCTTTCAGCTCGATCCCATGATCAGCCACGCGCTCGAAGCGCTTTTCTCGCTCCTGGGTTTTATCGGCCTCTATTTCTTCATGAAAACAGCGGTTCGGAACGAGCCGATCCGCGGCTAAAGCACGCCAGCCTCCCGCGCGAGAAACGCGCTAACAGTCCGTTCAGGCTTGCGCTTCACCCTCGCCGTTCAGCACCTTCGCCCCGAGGGCGCCGCATTGCGCCTTCATAGCCGGAATCTTCGCCACAGGAATTTCGGAATGATCGATAAGCAGGACCGCCGTTCCTTTCTCAAGACCGCTGCGGCGACGAGCGCCCTCGGCGCCGTCGGCGCGCGGCCGGCCAACGCCGCGGCGACGCGCATTTCCAACGTCAAGCTCGCCGCCCCCCAGCCCTTTTCTTTCGAGGCGCTGAAGCAGGAGGCGAAGCGGCTCGTCAAGGAGCCCTATCGCGCGCCGAACGTCCCCGCTCCCGAAATCACGTCGCAGATCGACTATGAAAAATGGGGGCAGATCACCTACAACACCGACCATGCGCTCTACGCCGACACCGGGGAGCGCTTCCCGGTCGAGTTCTTCCATCTCGGCATGTTTTTCAAAAAGGCGATCCGCGTTTTCGCCGTCGAGAATGGCGACGCCCGCGAGATCATTTACGACACCAGCTATTTCAACATGCCGGAGGACTCGATCGCCCGGAAGCTGCCGGCGGGCGCGGGTTTCGCCGGGTTCCGCATTCAGGAATCCAAGGACGGTTCGCTCGACTGGAAGAAGAACGACTGGGTCGCCTTTCTCGGCGCCTCCTATTTCCGCGCCATCGGCGAATTGCGCCAATACGGCCTGTCCGCGCGCGGCGTCGCGCTCGACACCTGGCAGATGGGCTCGAATGAAGAGTTCCCCGATTTCACGCAGATCTATGTCGGTCCTGAAACCGAAGACGGCGTCGTGCTCCACGCGCTGCTCGAAGGCCCCTCCATCACCGGCGCCTATAAGTTCCTGATGACGCGCGGCAAGGGCGTGGTGATGGACATTGACTGCGCGCTCTATCTGCGGGGCTCCTTCACGCGTTTCGGCGTTGCGCCGCTCACCTCGATGTATTGGTTCTCCGAGACGAAAAAGCCGACCGCCGTCGACTGGCGTCCGGAAGTTCACGATTCCGACGGCCTCTCCATGTGGACGGGAACCGGCGAGCGCCTGTGGCGCCCGCTCAACAATCCCGACCGCGTCATGGCCTCAGCCTTCGGGGACAATAATCCCAAGGGCTTCGGCCTGATGCAGCGCGATCGCGTTTACGACCACTATCTCGACAACGTCTTCTACGACCGGCGTCCGAGCGTCTGGGTCGAGCCCAAGGGCGACTGGGGCAAGGGAACGATCCAGCTCATCGAAATCCCGACCGACGACGAAATCCACGACAATGTCGTCTGCGTCTGGGTTCCGGAAAAGAACGCCGTTCCGGGCGCCGAGTTCGAATTCTCCTACCGCCTGCATTGGCTCGCGGACGAGCCTTATCCGACCAATCTCGCGCGCTGCGTCGGGACGCGGCTCGGCAATGGCGGCCAGCCCGGCAAGCCGCGCCCGAAGGGCGTGCGCAAATTCATGGTGGAGTTCCTTGGCGACCCGCTGGCGAAGCTGCCTTTCGGCGTGAAGCCCGAGCCCGTCCTCTGGGCGTCGCGTGGGTCCTTCTCCTACGTCTATACGGAAGCGGTCTTCGACGGCGTGCCCGGCCATTGGCGCGCGCAATTCGATCTGACAGTCGAGGGGAACGACCCCGTCGAAATGCGCCTCTATCTGAAGAACGGCGACACGATCCTCTCGGAGAGCTGGCTCTATCAGTATCATCCGTTCTGAGCGCGCTATGCGCTCAGTCGAGCCGCGTTTGAAAGCCGCCGTCGCGCGCAATGCCCAATAGTTGCGTCGCGGATTCGCGCCAGCTTGTCGGCGCGACGACGGGGGCGGCGGGCTTCTCGGCAAGCGCTTCGCGCATCCGCTCGGCGAGGCTGTCGCTGTCGAGCAGATCGAAATAGCGCGCGCTGTCCCCTGCGACTTCGCGAAACACCGCGATATCCGTCGCAATGACCGGCGCGCCGTAATTCGCCGCCTCGACGATCGGCAGACCGAAGCCCTCCGCGACGGAAGCGAGCGCCAGCGCGCGCGCATTTCGGTAAAGGAAAGCGAGATCGGCGTCGCTCGCGCGATCGAGCCAGAAGAGTCGCTTGCCGAATTCCGGATGGTGCTTGAGGCGCCGCTCGAATTGCCGCATGCCCCAGCCTTTGCCGCCAACGACGACGTAGGACGCGTCGACGCCCGCATCCCACAGCTTTTCCAACGCATCGAGCGCGACGGGATAGCCCTTGCGCGGCTCCACCGTGCCGACGCCGAGAAAATAGGGCCGCCCCTTCACAATCTCTTGCGCGCGCTCGGAGACGTCGCCCGAAGCGGCGCCCGAGAAATCCGCGCCGAGCCGCCACCAGCCGAGCGGCACGCCGGGCTTGGTCAGATTATTGGCGGAGAGATAGTCGCGAAGACTTTCGGCGGCGGCGCGCGAATCGGCGACGACGCCGTCGCTTTTCAGGACGATCTGCGAGAGCCATCCCACGAAGCGCTGCGTCAGCGCCGGCGGGAAGGCGGCGGGATGGATCAAGGGAAGAATGTCGTAGAGACAGACGATGTTCTTCCCGCCCTTGGCCTTCACCCTGTCCAGGATCGGCAGATATTCTTCCGTATGGTTCCAACTGGCGTCGAGCATCAGGAAAATGTCGCCCTGCTCGATCTCGACAATCTCCGGAATGTCCGGATGACTGTAATAAGTGAAGAGCCGGCCGTTATGGATTGCGACGGGCAGGCCCGCGCCTATCAGCCATCCGTTGCGCGCGATCTCGCGCACCACGCGTTGAATGCCGGTATTCTTCCCGGAGCGCAGCGTGCTCGTCATGTCGAGAAGCAAGCGCGGCCGCGCGGCCAGCGCCGCCTCTGGCGCGAGCGTCGGCTGATCGATTTTCTTCCAGGCGGGGACGCGATTACGGCGCTCGACATAGCCCGGGAACAGAAACGCTTCGCTCTGGCGCAGGAAACGGGAGACCGTCCAGTAAAGCTCCATCGCGCGCAGGCGGATAAGCTTTTGCAGGCGCGTCAATTGGCGGCGCGCGTGAGAAGCGCCGGCTTCATCGGCGCGCTCCAGCCGGGTCAGGGCATTGAGATAAGCCGCAATCTCCAGCTCTTCCGTTCTCTCGAGAAGCATATCCGGCTCACCGTCGAGTTCTTGCTGCAAATCACTCTCATCAATTGATGCACATGAGCCTTGGCGAAAAAATGGAAGCGCAGCAATACTGCATAACGCTGACATAGACTTGAGAACAAAGCCTTGAACTGAAGAATTTGCTTTTGACATGCGCCGCCTAAACCTTTCCGTTCGGCGCATTCCGCGCATCTTGCCGCCTCTGCGAGCGGCGGATTATTCTCCGGCTCCAGCCCTCCCGAAAGCAAAAGCGCGATGAATGAGCAGCAGAGCACGCAGGCGCCCGATCTCGGCGTCCTGCACGATTACGAATATCAGATCGATCTCAACGGCGACAATGCGCTTGCCTATGTCGTGGAGCTCGCTGGCGCGGGCAAGAAAATATTGGAGCTCGGCGCCGGCGCCGGCATGCAGACCCAGTTCCTCGTGAAGGACAAACGCAACGAGGTCGTCGCCGTCGAGATCAATCCGCAATCGGTCGAAAAACTGAAAAGATTCACCGAGCGCGTCTATTCCCTGGATCTGAACGCGCCGGGCTGGCCGGACGCACTGGACGCCGAAGGGAAATTCGACGCGATCATCGCCGCCGACGTGCTCGAACATCTCTATGATCCGTGGACCGCGATCACCGAGATGAAGAAGCTCTTGAAGGAGGACGGCGAGATCATCGTCTCCCTGCCCTATATCGGCAATGGCGCGATATTGGGCCTCCTTTACGAGGACGATTTTGACTATCGCGAAGAAGGCCTGCTCGACAAGACCCATATACGCTTCTTCGGGCTGAAGAATATCGAGGCGCTGCACAAGAATGCCGGACTGACCATCGCCGATGCGCGCATCGTGCTGCGCCGCCCGGAAGTCACGGAATTCCACGCGAGCTGGAACAAGCTGCCGAAAGCCGTGCGCGCCGCGCTGACCGTCAGTCCGCATGCGGACATCTATCAGGTGGTCACGACGGCGCGGCGATCGGAAACGGTCGCAACCGATTTCAGCCTTTTCGACGCCGCCGCGAAACGCTGTCCCCCGCGCCGCCGCACCTTTCTGCAAAGAATGGGCGAAATGCTGCTCGGCCTCTGATAAAGAGGCGAGGCATCAATCCGGCGAGCCCATGGCCAACGAAAGACCCTGTCAGATCGAGATGATCCGTCACGCGCCGGAGCGTCCGATCGTGGCGTTCTTTCGTTTCTTCGACGCCGCCGGCGATTGCGTCATCGCCTTTCCCTTCCGCCTGCAGAAGCGCGTCACTTATTTCAACGAAGTGATGATGGACCCTTCGCTGTCGGCGCGCATCGATTGCGGAGAGGCGGAGGCGCAAGTCTCCGTGCGGATCAGACCCTGCGGGTGGCGCTATTATTGGGGCCGAAAGCTCGATCACTTCCTCGACAAATTCCGCAGCGAGACGCAGCCCGTTCCGCCGGCGCCCGACCCGTCGCGCATCG
Organism: Methylocystis parvus OBBP; assembly: GCF_027571405.1. Lineage (GTDB taxonomy): Bacteria > Pseudomonadota > Alphaproteobacteria > Rhizobiales > Beijerinckiaceae > Methylocystis > Methylocystis parva. Next base: position 200,581 of record NZ_CP092968.1, on the reverse strand, counting down.
TATCCTTCGCCGCTGACGGCGTCGCGACGTCATCCGCGGAGCCGTTCGTCAGCATCGTCATACCGACGCGCGATCGCGCGGACCTTCTTGCGCGCGCCGTCGAAACTCTGTTTGAAAACGCAAACTGGCCGCGTCTGGAGCTTGTGATCGTCGACAACGGCTCGATCGAGCCCGAGACCTTCGCGCTTTTCGATCGCCTGCGCGGACGCGACAATGTGACGATCCTGCGCCGTGACGAGCCCTTCAATTTCGCCCGGCTCGTCAATGAAGGCGTGCGCGCCTCTCGCGGCGAAGTCATCGCGCTGCTCAACAACGACGTCGAAACGGACGATCCCGACTGGCTGGCGCCGCTCGTCGCACTTGCGATCGATCCGCGCGTCGGCGTCGCCGGCGTCAAGCTTCTCCATGAGGACGGGAGCGTGCAGCACGCCGGCATCGCGCTCGGCATACGCGGCCTGACGGCGCATGCCGGCGCGGGGCGCAGAGCCGACGACCCCGGGCCTTACGACATGATGACGACGACGCGCCGCGTCTCCGCCGTCACGGGCGCCTGTCTCCTCACGCGCCGGGACGTTTTCGACAAGCTCGGCGGCTTCGATGAAAATTTCGTCGTCGAGTTCAACGACGTCGATTACTGCCTGCGCGCCGGCGCGGCGGGCTACGCCGTCGTCTCGGCCGCGGCGCCGGCGCTCCTCCACAAGGAGGGATCGACGCGCCAGCAGCGCCCGCTTCGCACGCAGGAAGTGCTCGACCGGACGCTATTCGTCACGCGCTGGGGTCACGCGCTGGTCGACGATCCGTTTTATCCCCCCGAGCTCACTTTGCAGGACGAGTCGCTCGCTCTCGCGACGACGCCGCGCGAGGGCTGACGGGCGCCTCAACTCGAGCCGGAAGACGTGAAAGTCCTGCCTTTATAGGTCACGCTTTCGAGACGCAGATCGCCCTTCGCGTCGAATGCGTCGGCGCGCGGGCGCAATTCGCCATTTTCGAATTCGAGCCCGAGCATGGCGTAGGCCGCCGAAATCATGCGCGCAGCGGCGCCCGTGTACCAGCCCCAGCCGCCGCGGCCCTCATAGCCTTCGCCTTCATAGACGTCGGCCGGCTGCTGATGCGGCGGCATGCCGTAAATATCGGCCTCGGCCGGCGTGCGCAGCTTCGAGATCGGCGAGATGGCGATCCAGCTCTCGAAGGCGCGCGCGAAGAGCTCCTGCGCCGCCTTTTCGTCGCCGTCCCTCTTGGCTTCCGCCCCGAGCTTCGCCAGCGCGTCCACGAACCAGGAGACGCCATGCGAATATTGCCCGCCATTCTCGCGCACGCCGGGCGGATATTCCGCGCTGCGGCCGGGATAGGGATTGGAATGCTCCGTAAAGGGCGGCGTGACGAGCAGGATTCGATTCGAGCGGCCGAGCAGGGCGAGCGCCTTCTCGATCGCCTCGCGCCCGCGCGCGGCGTCGACCGCATGGGTGAGCGTCGGCCAATGCGCCGTCATCGCGCTCATCGGCGCCAGCTCGCGGCCGTCATCGGCGAAGTCGCGCACATAGCGGTCCCCGCGCCAGCATTCGGCGAGCGCCCCGCGCAATTTTTCGGCGCGCTCCAGATAACGCGCGGCGCGCGCGCCATCGCCTCTCTGCTCGAAGAGCGGCGCGATATCGACGAGAATGCCGTGCAGGAAGAAGCCGAGCCACACGCTCTCGCCGCGCCCTTCGACGCCGACGAGATGCATGCCGTCGTCCCAATCGCCCGAGCCGACCAGCGGCAGGCCATGCGCGCCGAAGCGGTCGAGCGTGTAGTCGATCGCGCGCGCGCAGTGGCGGAGCAGCGTGTCCTTGTCACGCGAATTGAGCGGGACGGTCGCCTCGCCTTCCTGATCGTTCGGCACCGGATTGGCTTCGAGGAAGCTCTCCACCGCGTCGAGAATGGCCCAGTCGCCCGTGCCTTTGACATAGCGGATCGTGACGTAAGGCAACCACAGATGCGGGTCGGAGGAATGCGTGCGGTCCGCGAGGCCCGTGCCGCCATTGGGCGCGCGATGCCACCATTTGCAGGCGTCGCCTTCAAGATATTGATGCTTCGCATGCAGCAATATCTGCGCGCGGGCGCGCGCCGGCGCGAGATGGATGAGCGGAATGACGTCCTGCAACTGATCGCGATAGCCGGTCGCGCCCGAGCGCTGCGAGGGGCCGGTGCGGCCCCACAGGCGCGACGCCAGCAATTGATAGGGCAGCCAGTCATTGACGAGCCGATCCACATCCGGCCGGTTGGTCTTGATGCGCAGCACGGAGAGCCGATCGTTCCACGCCTCGGCGCTCGCCTCGCATTGCTGTCTTGCATAGGCCGGATCGCGCGCGAGCCTGGCGAGGCGTTTCGCTTCGTCGATCGTCGTCGTCTGGCCGAGCGCGACGACCACCACCGCTTCCTCGCCCGCGGGCACATCGATCGCGCCGCTGAAGGCCGCGACCTTTCGCTGATGCTCCGGCGCGCCGGCGTCCGGATGGCCGTGCTCGACCATATAGGGCAGATAGGGATTGCGGCTCTCATGGCCGAGGAACCGGCGGCGCGACGTCTCCGCGAATTCCGCGGGGATCGACGTCGTGACGAAGGCCCATCCCTTCACGAAATTATTCGCCGGGTTGCGGAAATAGATCGAATGCAGATCGTCGTCGATGACCGACTGGACATTGCCGAGGCTCTCGATCGCGGTTTCAGCGAGGATCACCTCCATCGCCGGAACGATCTGCAGCAGGCGCTCATGCACCGCCTTGTTGCGGATTTTAAGCAGGCGGAACTCGATGGGCTCCGTCGGGCTCACGAACACCCGCATCTCTAATTCGAGATGATCGCGTTCGCTGCGGAAGATCGCCGAGCCCGGCGTGAACGTCACTTCATAGCGCGCGTCGCGGCGGCGCAGCGGAACGAAGGTCGGGCTATGCGCATCGGTGCGGGCGAGATCGTAAATGTAGATCATCTGCCCGGCCGGCGCCATGCGGCCTTCGCCCATGCGGAAGGGCGTGAAGCTGTTCAGGCGCGAATTGCTGGAGAAGGAGAAAATGTCGCCGTCATTGGTCAGCACGCAGCCCGCGCCCAGCGAATTGGCGATGACATGCGCGAAGGGTCGCGGCGTGCCGGGCTGCAGCGTGAGGCTGCGCCCGTCCTCCGAAAACTGATAGCGATGCTCATGCGGCGCCGGCGGCATGACAAGATGACGACGGCGGGACAAGGCGCGATCGAGAATCTCCGGCGCGACAGTCGGAACGCCGAGATGGCGCGCGACCGAATCCGTCGCGAGGCCCATATTCTTCGCCCAGCCGTCGACGATGATCAGCTCGGCCTCCCCCGCCGGCGGAATGTCGAGTTCGATATGCAGGCTCGCACAAGGTTCGAAGCCATAAAGCAACCCTTCGTCATCGGGGCTGCGCGGCGCTTCGCCGAGACCGACAAGACTGTCCGGCGCATTGGTCGGACCCATGCCGTAGAAGCGCGATTTGACGTCTTCATAGCCGACGACGGTCATTTTCGTGTTCGGCCCCGCGCCGATGGCGTGGAAACCGATTTCCGGCGAGAGGCGCCGGTCGGCGTGACGGCGCGCGCCGCCCTTCAAGAGACGGTTCTGCGCGAAGATCGCGTTGAGCGAATGCACATACCAGACGCCGACATGGATCGCGTTATAGGCCGCGTCGCGCAATTCGACATTGGTTTCGTTCATTACCCATTCGCGCAGCGACGCCAGCGTGAGCTTGCGCGCGCGCGGCTGGAGATTGACGATCTTGAGATGTTGAATCTCGACCGCCTCGTCTGGCGCGAGCGACACGCGCGCTTCGACGGCGAAGCCGTTCTGCTCGGCGATGAAGAACAGACAATTCTCGCCTGCTTCCGAAAGCTGGGCGCAGGCGCCGGGACAGCGCGTCGGCGCTTCGCCCACGGACCAGAGCTCGCCGCCTTCCTCGCGCAGGAACAGGAAACGTCCGCGCGGATGCGCGTGGTCGTCGGGCCGGCGCGTGAGATCGATCGGCGGGCCGCCGCGCGCGACGCCCTCGATGCGGATGGCGCCCTGCCCGTCCTGGAACCATTCGCTCGTCATCAGGCCGTTGGTCAGCTTCAACGGCCGCGAGCCCGGCGCGCCGCCGGCGCCGGTGACGCCTTCGAGCGGGATTTTCTGCGCGCGCGCGAGGCGTCCGAGCAGGAAGACGACGAGGCCCAACGCGACGAAGCCCGCATAAGCGAGATAGCCGCCGACGAGATAGGTATAGGAAGGCGGCCGCGAATTCGACATCTGCTCGGCGGCGGTCCACGCCTTGTCCCAATCGGGCCCGTGCGGAATGTAGAAAGGCAGCAGCAGCGGCGCCCATGTGCCGAAACGGCGGATACCCTCCGGTATCGCGCGGCTCACCTGCTCCTTGCCCACGAAGCGCGCGGCCTTCTCGTCCAGAACGTCGCCGCCGACAAAGGACAGGTTCACCAGCGTCGCGACGCGCAGACCCATATGATCGAACCAGATCAGGACGCGCAGCACGTCGAAGGCGAGGATCGCCGTGAAAATGTCGAGGCTCCAGGCGCGGAACTCATTGTCCGGCAGGATGTAGCTCATCCATGTCGCGACGCCCGTGCGGATCAGGCCGTCCTGATTGTACCAGCTCGGATCGGGCGAGGCTTTGAGGAAGGAGTAGATGACCGGCGCCATCCACAAGCCCCAGCGCAGGACGCGCACGGCGTTCTCGACGAGCATGTCGAGCCCTTCCCAGCTCGCGAGCTGGCGCAGCGGCTGGAGGCTGCGCTTCACCAGCGCGGTCAGAAAGAAGAGATTGATGGAGAAGAGCGGCGCGGCGAAGACCCATTGGATCACGCCCGAAAGCGACTCGTCGTAAAGAAGCCGCACGCCGCCATCGACGACGCCGAGATCCGTCGTTCCCCATTTCGAGAAAAGCGGCCGCACGATATAGGGAGCGACGCCGCGCCCGTCCGCCGCGTAGTCGAGCGAGACGTAAGCGAAGAATTTGCGCGTGACGGTGGCGAGCTGTTCGGCGTCGAAATACCAGGAAATGCCGCCCGCGACGAAGGCGCCGAGCACGGCGCCGAGCGTATAGACGCGCCAGCTCCGGAAATGCTGGCGACGCACGCGCATGAGCTCGTAGAAGTCGAACGCCATGTCGACGCCCGCATAAGCGAGCGCGCCCGCGATCGCCCCGAAGAGGAATCGGTTCGGCCCGCTCGCCGCCGGCAGGTCGATCATCAGCGCGACGCTCACGGCGACGCCCGCGACGGCGCCCCGCGCATAATTCGCCGGCCGCAGATAGGCTTCCTCGAGACGCCCGACAAAGGGCGGCGTCGAATCCGTGCTCTCCATGATGGCGCGCGCCAGCGGATAGAGGGCGCCGCCGATCAACGCGCCGCCGAGGGGGCCTGAAATCGTAATCAGCCACACCGCCGACGGGAAGAAAACCACAAGCCCGACGACCTGCACAATCGCGATATAGACGAGGCCATAGACTGCGCCCTTTTCCGCGCCCGACTTCCAGTCATGATAGACGACGGCGGAAAGCGACGGCGTCGCGCGCAAGAGGCCGGCGATGGCCTGCGTGACGAGATAGGTTTCGCCCCAAAGGCCCGCCTGCGACAGCGCCGCCGCCAGGATCGCCGCGACGACAGCCACAGGGCCGGGAACGTAAGGCGTCACGAACAGCGTGACGGACGAGGCGATGAAGGGCGTCAAGACGGCGACGAAGGCGGAGAAGGCGAGTATGCCGTGCGGGCGCCATTGTCTCGGCAGGAAGCGCCCCAGCGCCAGCGGCACGCCGACGACCACGGCTTCATTCAGCAGAAACAGGACGAGCGTGCGCCCGACGATCTGCTTGACGGCCTCCGGAACGTCGAGGCCGGGAAAGAAAGCGCCGCCAATCTGCGTGACCGGCGGCGCGCCGAGCGCGATAATGAGGCTGAACAGGAAAGGCAGCAGGAAAAGCGCGAGGCGCAGCGGCATGCGCGAGCGCGCGGTGAGGGAAACCACGCCGGCGATATAAACGATCGCCGCCGCGCCGGCGCCTGTCGGCGAGAGGCGGAAAAGCTGCTCCAGCGTATCGGGCGCGCGCCACAATTGCCCGGAGCGGTCGCACAGCGCCGCGAAAGCGGCCACGGCGGCGAAATCGACCGCGAAATTCACGGCTTGACGGCCGCCCTCGCTCGAGGGACGCAGCAGATAGAGCGAGGCGCCGGCGAAAAAGCCCGCGACCAGCAGATGATCCCACCCGCCCGAGGCTTCCAGCGCCGCCACGACCGCGAAGACGAAGCCAAAGAGGATGCGCTCGAACAGCGCGCCGACATTGTCCGATTCGGCGTGGGTCGCCATGGGGTTCCTCCGGGCGTCCGTTGGTCGGCGCCGATTGTCTTTACAGGCCGGAATCACCGGCAGATTAGCCGATTCCCTAGCTGGTGGCCGGGGGAAAAGTCGACTCCCGGCCCGACCTTCGCGCGGTCGCGCTTCGCATATCCGCGCCGAGACGCTATAGTAAAGAAAGCGTTAATCCCCGCGCGCCGAGGGCGAAGCGAGTGAGCGACATGGATGACCCTTTGCCCGCGCAGACCGATACTGGCCGCCCGAGCTTGCTGAGAAAACCCTCCCCCGCCCCGAGCGACAAAGTCTCCTCCATCGTCGCCGCCGAAAATGGCCGGGATATGCCCGCCGACCTTTCAGGCAAGGCGCCGCTCGACCAGCGCATGGCGAGTCTGGCGACGGCGCTGCGCAAGGCGCGCATCGAGAACGCCGAACATTCGGCCGCGCTCGCGGATCTGCGCGCCGCAGAAATCGTACGGCTCGAAATGCTCGCCGACGCGCTTTCTCCCGTGCTCGCGCAGCTCCCGCGCGATTGCGACATATTCGACGTCGCCGTGTCGCCAGGCGAGCGGCCGCGCCTCTTCATCGACCAGATCGGCTTCGTGGAGATGGATCGCGACCGGCGGACCTATCGCTTTTTGCAGGACACGCGCCACGGCCGCATCACGCTGCGGGAAACGGCCGACATAGACGAGACGGTCGACGCCGCGACCAATTACATCGCGCATCGCCTGATCGAGCGCGAAAAGGCGCTGGCCGTGGATTACGCCAGCGGCGGCGCGGCGCGCGTCGTGCGCAAGACGGCCGCGCCGGACGCGGTCCAGAAAACCGGCCTCGCCAATGGCAAGGTGTTCGAGGCCTTTCTGTTTTTCATCGAATTTCTGGGGTCCGCCGCCTTTTTCGGCCTTCTGGCGATCATCGCGATGTGGGTCTACAAGACGTACTTCTCATAAATCACGGGTCATAAAGAGACGTCTATTTAGCGAAGCGCATCTCTGTCACCTCTCTAAAAAACGGGCTAAGCCGTCTGACCCGCAAATATACCCTGATAACCTTTTTCTGGCGTACCCGTGGTTAGCTCAAAAACTAATTGGCAAACCCACATTCCAGGCTCAAGCACAATGTGATGCGGTCCGAAGTTGAACATTTCAAGCTGGATGTTGCCTTTGAAGCCGGAGTGAATGACTGGCGCAGTGACATGAATTCCAACGCCCAAGCGGGCTAAAGAACTTTTCCCTTCCACTCTCGCTGCAAGGCGGGAAGTAATCGGTATTTCGACTTTCTCAGCCGTCCACGCAAGCACGAAGCTTTGAGGCTTGAGTGTATATGGCCCCTTCCGCCCCGCCTGTAACGTAGATGCTATCTTTGTGTAGCTATATTCCTTGCTACCCGGATGAATTGGTGATGACGACCCAAGACTCGACCACTCACTAAAATTGTCAGACAGACTCAAATCTATTGCCGTCGATGTGACAGCAATAGAAAGATCTGGTAAGAATCATTGCTAGGAATTCCTTACATTAAGCGTAGCAAGCCTCTTTATCATTTATTTCAGAAGGACTGATCCATGCCCTAGACCTTCCAGAGACAGCTTCTCTTGGCAGCTCTACAAGTATTTCTTCGTCATTTTTCTTTGTTATCGGCCATACATGTAAATACCCTGCTTTGAGTGAATCCACATCGACGATAATCTCCTCTTTTCCGCTAATCGTGTTTATTTCAACCACAACCTCAGACGGACCGGGTCCGTTCATTAGGCGAGTGCATTTTATAAACATTATCGCGCTCTCCTCTGTAGGAACACACAAAGAACGATCTCGGCCGGTCAGCGTTCCATTTCGTTAAGGGCAGACGTCCAAACGAACGATTCTGCCATATGAGTGTAATAAACTTACTAGTTACGCCTAGTGCCATACAGTCACATCAAATGCCCAAAATGAGGGCGTGCGCACAAGAAAGACGATCAGAAAAACCGTCCCCTCGCGGCCTATGCCAACCACCTGCACTGCGGCGTCGTTCCGCAGCCGGCGCATGAATGAGAACCGCTGCGGCCCAACCTATAATCTCTCTTCCGCGCCAACCTCTACGACCTCGCCCGCCTCCGTCAGGCCCCGCCGACGCAAGGAAACCCGCAACGCGTCCCCCGCCCGCTCAATCTCATAGAGGTTGTAGGCCGCGCCGGGATAATGTCCGCCGGGCTTTGCCGACGCCGAGGCGACGCCGACGACCGGCGTCCTCCCCTGCGGCGCGGCGATATAAGCGACGCTCGGCTTGTGATTATGGCCGTGCAGAACGAGCTCGGCGCCATGCCTGGCGACGACCGCCTCGAACGCCGCCGCGTCGTCGAGGCCGCGAAGCGCGCGCGCGCCGCCGATATGGGGCGGATGATGCAGGAAAACGATTCGGGCGAGCCCTTCGGCGCGGCTCTGGTCCAGAAGCGCGCCGAGCGCGCCGAGTTGCGCCTCGCCCAGCTTGCCCGAGGCGACGAAGGGCGCGGTCGGCACGCCCGAGTCGAGCCCGATCAGCGCGACGCCTTCGCGCCGGCGAAGATAAGGGAAGCCCGCCGCGCCGCTCTCATTGGTCGTCCAGGGCTCGAAGACGTCGTGCACGAGCTTCGTGGCGTCGGCGACATAGGCGTCGTGATTGCCGGGCGTGAAACTCACCTCCTGCGCGCCGCCGAGCGTCGCGAGCCAGTCCCTGGCGAGCGCGATCTCGCCCGGCAGACCGATATTCACGATGTCGCCGGTCATGACGACATGATCCGGCCGCTGCGCCCGCATGTCCTCCACGAGCCGGCGCAGCACGCCCATATCGTGTTGCGCCGCGCGCTTATAGAGCCAGTTCACATAGCCGGTGACCCTTTTGCCGAGCAGCTCGGCGAGATTGGGACGCGGGATCGGCCCGATATGGGCGTCGGAGAGATGGGCGAGGAGAAAGCTCACAGTCGACCTTCGTTTCTGTCGCGCTGTCCCGGCGCGCCTCGCGCTGTGCAGGACCGGCGCATTCTTTTGCATGATCTAGAGCCGTCGGCGCGGGGAGCGCAAGCGACGAAGCCTTACGCCCGCCGTCGCCGGGAGATAGCTCGGCGCCGCAACGACGTTCAGACGAACAATCGGCCGAGCGCTCTGGAGCCTTCGCGCGGCATTTGCCATACTCCGCGTCATGCGACAGGAGTCCAACACGAAGACGACATTGGAAAAAGCGCGCCCCGACCCCTCTCTCAGGGCGCAGATCGTCTCGCGGATCATCACCTTCGGCGCCCTGTTCCAGCGGCCGATGACGCTCGGCGTGCGCGGCCTCGTGCTCGACGCCGAGGATCGCGTCCTGCTCGTGCGGCACACTTACGTGCCGGGCTTCTATCTCCCCGGCGGCGGCGTCGAGAGGGGCGAAACCATGCTGCAGGCGCTGACCCGCGAATTGCAGGAAGAAGGCGCCGTGCATCTCTTGAGCGCGCCGACGCTGCACAACGTCTATCTCAATCGCCGCGTCTCGCCGCGCGATCATGTGGCGCTCTATGTCGTGCGCCATTTCGGCTATGACGGGCCCCGCGAGCCCGACCATGAAATCGCCGAGGCCGCCTTCTTCCCCTTGACCGCGCTGCCGGACGGGATCACCCCGGCGACCCGCGCCCGCCTCGCCGAAGTCCTGGCCGGGGAGCCCGTCTCGCCCTATTGGTGATCCGCAGCCAAAACGGCCCTTCTGGACGCAAACCTTATGAGAACCCTTTCCGCCGCCCTCGCCGTCCTGCTCCCCCTCGGCGCCGCGCCGGCCCGCGCGCAAAGCGACGCGGAACATATGCTGGACGCCATCTTTCAGATGTTCGACGAGAATCGCGACGGCGCCATCTCGATGGAGGAAGCCAACCGCTTCATCGACAAGACTTTCGCGGAAATGGACATGAAGCATACGGGCAGGATTTCCCGCGACGCCTGGATGCGCTTTTCCTTCGGCCTCGCCGACCTCGCCGCGGATCAGGGCCGCTCCGATGCGTACGACCGCGCCAAATACAGGATCTTCAAGCGCTGGGACCGCTCGAAATCCGGCGCGCTGAGCCTCGATGACTACCGCGCCGGAGTCCTCGGCGACGCGCGCGCGAGTTTGCGCGGCAGGCAGAAGGCCGGCGAAGCGCCGCGCATCGACTCCGCCGCCTTCAAGCGCGCGCCCTTTGTGCGGCAGTTGATGGGCTCCCTGAAATAATCAGCGCCCCGTCAATCAGCGGCCCTTGCCCTTGAACTGCTTGCGGCAGGCGGGGGAAAGCGACTTCACATTGCCGCGCAGGCAATTCTCGACGGCGATGACGTCCGGGATGGCCGAGGAGCAGAGCCGCTCCGCGTCGCGTTCGCAGGCCGCGCGCTGGGCGTCGGTGCCCTGGGCGTGCGCCGGCGCGGCGGCGAGAATGACGAAAAGCATCGGAATGGAAAAAAGATAGCGCATATCGAACCTCGCTGGCGCCGCCCCCCGGGCGGAGGCGTTCCGTCAAGTTTGACGCGCCGCCGCACAAGGTCAAGTCACAGGCGCGAGGCGGCGCAGATCGCGGAAGCCATAGGCCATGTCCGGCAAGACCATCCCGTAGATCTCCCATACGCCCGAGACGCCGGTCGGCTCCGCGCCCTGCGCCTCGTAAAAACCGCGCGCATGGGCGGCGTCGCGAAAGACCCAGACGCTGGCGCTGTCATGGCCTTCCTCGAGAAGATGCGCCGCCATCGCCCCCAAAAGCCGCCGCCCGACCCCGCGCCGCTGAATGCGGCGGAGGAGATAGAGCGACGTGATTTCCCCCGTAAAGCCCAGCGGCGCCAGCTTTTCCGAACGCTGCCGCCGGCAAAGTCCGAACCCCGCCGGCCCTTGCGCGTCGAGCGCCAGTATCGCCGCCGCATCGACGCCGGAGAGATTTTCGCGCCAGCGTCCCGCCCATTCGTCGAGATCGAGCCCCGCCAGCACGGCGGCGGGCATCATTCCAGCATAGGTCTCGCGCCAGCTCTCGATATGAATTCCCGCTAGCTGGCGGGCATCCGCAGGGCCGGCGCGCCGAAGCGAGACATCGTTCATGGCGCAATGTCGCATGGCGAATTTCGGAAGCGCAACGCGTTTGCCTATGGGGCCGCCCGTGGTATTGCCTCGGCCCGGCTCATGATCGACCTTGTCATCCAATTTCTCCCCATGACGGCCGCGGACGAAGCGCAGATCGAGAAACTCGACGAGCGCGCCTTCGGCCCTGGCCGTTACGCCCGCACGGCTTACCGGCTGCGGGAAGGCGTCGCGCCGGATTTGTCCCTGTCCTTCGTGGCGCGCGTCGGCACGCTTCTCGTCGGGGCCAATCGGATGACCGGGATTCTCGTGAGCACGACGCCCGCCCTCCTGCTCGGGCCGCTGACCGTCGAGCCGGCCTTCCGCTCGCAAGGGGTGGGCGAGAAGCTGGTCAAACATTCGCTCGACGCCGCGCGCGCGGCGGCCCACGGCCTCGTCCTTCTCGTCGGCGATCTCGATTATTATTCGCGCCTCGGTTTCGCGCAGGTTCCGCGCGGTAAGATCGTCATGCCGGGGCCCGTCGACCCGGACCGCCTCCTCTATTGCGAATTGCGGCCCGGCGCGTTCGAGGCCGCGAGCGGCCAGATGCGGCGCGTCTGACCATGGCAGCCCCTCTCCTGGAACGTTACGACGCCCTCGTCGTCGAACGCGACCTGCGCCCCGATCCCTATCAGCGCGAAGCGGTGAAGAAGCTGCAGGGCCTTGTCGATGCGCTTTCTAAGGGCCGGGCGCCGGTCGCCCCGCTCCCCAAAGTGCTGCGCGCCTTCTTCTGGCAGGAAGAAAGGCCGCGCGGCCTCTATCTCTGGGGGCCGGTTGGGCGCGGCAAAACCATGTTGATGAACCTCTTCTTCGAGATGGCCCATGTCGAGAAGAAGCGCCGCACCCATTTCCACGCCTTCATGGCCGATGTGCATGACCGTCTCCACCGTCTGCGGCGCGACGCGGGGAACAGTCTCGCCGATCCGGTCACGCGCGTCGCGCAGGAGATCGCCGCCGAAACGCGCCTCATCTGCTTCGACGAATTCGCGGTGACCGACATCGCCGACGCAACCATTCTGGCGCGACTCTTCTCGGTGTTTTTCGCCGAAGGCGTCGTGGTCGTCGCAACGTCGAATGTCGAGCCGTCCAAGCTCTATGACGGCGGACGCAATCGCGACCTCTTCCTCCCCTTCATCGCGCTTTTGAAAGAGCGAATGAACGTCATGCGCCTCGCCGCGCCGGTGGATTATCGCGAAAGGCAGGACTGCGCGGGCGAGGTTTTTTTCTCGCCCATCGACAGCCGCGCCCGGGCGGCCATGGACGCTCTCTTCGTCTCGCTGTCAGGCGAGCCGCGCGGCGCACCGGAGACGCTGGAGATCAGGCGCCGCGTCATCCACATTCCGGAATGCGCCGGGCGTGTCGCGCGGATGGGCTTCTGGGATCTCTGCGGACGTCCGCTCGCCGCCGCCGATTACCTCGCCATCGCCCGGCGCTTCGACGCGGTGATCCTCGACGGCGTTCCCGTCCTGGCGCCGGACCAGCGCAACGAGGCGCGCCGGTTGATCATGCTGGTCGACGTTCTCTATGAAGCGCATGCGCTGCTCGCCATCTCCGCCGAGGCGGAGCCGCAGCATCTCTATACAGCGCCGCATGGCGGGGAGGCGCGCGAATTCGAGCGCACAGTGTCGCGACTGACGGAGATGCGGGCGCGGGGATATATCGAGGCCTGCGTCGCCGGGAAGGCGATTATGGGCGCGGAGGGGTGACGGCGGCGGCTGACTGATGGTCAGCTGGCTCGCCCCGTTACGGCTTCGGCGCAGCCGACTCCGCCTGCGACATGCAGTCCTTGATGTCGCTCTGTTTCTTCATCTGCTCGAACGTGTCGTTGCAATAGCGGATGAGGTCGGCGCGCTTCGTCGGGTCGGTCGAGGCCGCGCGCATGCCCATCGCCGCGTCGAGCAGCTCCTTTTGCGCCTCATGCACCTGCTTGGGCTTCAATTGGCCGGAGCAAGCCTCGTAGCGATGGAGAAGCGCGTCGCATTCCGGAATGCCGGTCGGATCGACGGCGAACGCCGGAGTCACGGAGAGGGCGAAAAGGCAGGCGAGACGGTATTTCACGGGGGTTGAATCCCTTCGGATGGATTTTGGACGCCGGATCTGGCCGAAGCGACCGCCACGGCGGCGACACGCCGGAGGAGACATAAGGGGGCGCGATGGAAGAGATCAATCCCTGCACCGCCTGCGGCGCCTGCTGCGCCGCCTTCCGCGTCTCCTTCTACTGGGCGGAGGCGGCGGAAAACGGGCTGCCGGAAGGGCTGTACGAGCCGCTGACCTCGGTCCTCGCCAATATGCGCGGCACCAATTGCAGATCGCCGCGCTGCGTGGCGCTGTCCGGGGAAGTCGGGAGCGAAACGCATTGCATCGCCTATGAAAGCCGGCCCTCGCCCTGCCGGGAGGCGCAGCCGCGCGACGAGAAATGCGCCCGCGCCCGGGCGATCAACGGTTTGCCCGCGCTTTGAAGGCCTGAAAACAAAAACCGGCGGCGGGCCTTTCCTGGGACCCGCCGCCTAGCTTTTCTCCGGACGTAAGTGTCTCGCGAACGCCGGAGAATTTCTCCCAGCGCTTTTTTACAGACCCGCGAGGTAATTCGTCGGATCGACCGGGGTCGAGCCCTTGCGCAGTTCGAAGTGAAGCTGCGGGGAGCCGACATTGCCGGACTGGCCGGATTTGGCGATCGTCTGGCCGCGCTTCACGGAGTCGCCGCGCTTCACGTCCAGTTCGCCATTATGGGCGTAGGCGGTGACGAAGCCGTTCGGGTGACGGATCAGCACCAGATTGCCATAGCCCTTCAGCTCGCTGCCGGCGTAAGCCACCGTGCCGCCTTCGGCCGCCTTCACCGGCGTGCCTTCCGGCACGGCGATGTTGATGCCGTCATTGCCGCCCGTCGAGAAGCCCTGAATGATGCGGCCGCGCGCGGGCCACCGGAATTCGGGCTTGTCGCTGTCGAGAGAGACCTTGGTCGCCTCTTCGGCCGGCGGAATGGAGGCGGTCGTCGTGGTCTTGTCGACCTGACGCGCGGCGGGCGCCGGCTCCGCGGGCTTCTCGGCCTGGGCGACCTTCTGCTGCTGCTTCTCGGAGGCGGCGGCCTGCTTTTCAGCGGCCGCGGCGGCGGCTTCGTCGCGCGCGGCCTCGGCCTTGGCGAGACGCTCGGCCTTCGCCGCCTTGGCGGCTTCGGCCTTGGCGAGCTTGGCTTCCTCGGCGGCCTTCGCGGCTTCCGCTTTGGCTTCGGCGGCCTTGGCGGCGTCGGCCTTCGACTTCGCGGCCTCGACCTTGGCGAGCTTCGCCTTGTCGGCGGCGGCCTTGGCCTCGGCGGCCTTCATCTCGGCCTCCTTCTTCGCGTCGGCCTTCTTGGCGTCGGCGAGACGCTTGGTCTCCGCGGCCTTCTGCGCGGCCTGCTTCTCCGCCTCCACCTTGGCGAGACGCGCCTCCTCGGCGGCCTTCTCGGCCTCGGCCTTCTTCTGGCGCTTCAGCTCCTGCTCGTCGGCGGCGGCCTTGGCCTTCTTCGCCTTGGCCTCGTCCTCGCGGGCGACCTTCGCGGCGGCTTCGGCCTTGCGCTGATCTTCGCGGGCGGCCTTGGCGGCCGCCTCGGCCTTGCGCTGCTCTTCCCGGGCGGCGGCGGCCTCGGCCTTCGGGTCGGGCTTGGGCTCCGGCTTGGCTTCAGCGACCTTGACGGGCGCCGGCGCGGCGGCCGGACCAGAATGAGCGACGGCGCCGGCGCGATAGACCGGGACGATCAGACGCGAGCCCGGCTGAACCTGGGCGGCCGTGCTGTAGCCATTGGCGCGCAGCAGGGCGTCGGTCGGCACGCCATAGCGCGTCGCCAGCATGCCGGCGGTCTCGCCGGAAGCCACGGTGACCGGCGTGCCGCCATCGGCGGTCCAGTGCGAGCCGGTCTGGCCGGCGGGCAGCGGAGCGGCGGCGACGGGAGCCAGCGTGCGCGGCGCAGTCGGGGCGGCCGGAGCCGGCAGCGGACGGGACTCGACCCGGGCCGGGGCCGGATTTGCGATCGCGCCGGTCGGCGAGCGATCCACCCCGCGATAATTCGCAACCTTCGGGGCGGCGCCCGAGGTGAAAGGATCGGCGAAGGGATCGGAAAAACGCGAGGCGTCTGAACAACCCGCCATCAGGGCGGCCGCTCCCGCGGCCATCATGAGCCGCACCGCGACCCGCGAAAAAGCAATCTGACGCTCTATAGCCATGACGCGACCCACTCGCACGCACCATCAACACGTCAGTTCTACGCGCAAGCGGGTTAAGGAGGCGTTTAAGATGAATCCCGCGACAACGCCGTCGCTAAAATCTTCATCATGTCCCAAACGCCTGAATTACAGGGCTTTTGCGACGCCAAACGCCGCCGCGCCAAGGCTGTGCGGGCCGAGATCGTTTTCGCGCAGATCGCCCCCTTCAATTCGATCAACCTTAATCAATCGTTGACGCGGGCGTTTTTCGCCCTCTGCGAAGTCACGGCGCGCGTAAACCAACGCCCCGCCTGGAGAAAGCAGTTGCAGCAGCGCGGCGGGCGGCGCATCGAGCGCGGCCTGCACGACGATGCGGTCGAATTGTCCCAGCGTCGGCGCCGGCGCGAGACCGTCTCCATGCAGCGCTGCGGCGTTGGCGGCGGGCAGCGCCGCAAGACGCCGCGCCGCCTCGATGGCGAGCGTCTCGTACCGCTCCAGCGAAACGACCTCGCGGGCGAGCCGCGCGAGTATCGCCGTCCCATAGCCGGAGCCGGTCCCCACCTCCAGAACGCGATGGCCGCGGCCGATCCGCAGCGCCTCGATGCGGCGGCCGAGATCGGCGGGGCGCGACATGGTCTGCCCGCAGCCGAGCGGCAGGGCCATGTTGCGATTGGCGAGGTCGCGAAATTTGTAGGGCGCGAAGGCCTCGCGCGGCACGGCCTCGATCGCGCGCATCACCGAGATGTCGCGCACGCCCGCCTGACGCACGGCGAGAAGCAGCGCCGCGCGCTCCTCGAAGGCGGCTTTGGCGGGCTCGATCATCAGCTTGTCTTCTCCCCCGGCGCGTCCGCGTCAAATTCGGCGGCGAGCCGGGTCACGGTCGGATGGTCCGTGAGGTCGAGCTGCAGCGGCGTCACCGAGATCTTCTTCTCCTCCACCGCCAGCAGGTCCGTTCCGGCGCCGGGCGTGAAATTGGCCCGCTGGAACGAAATCCAGTGATAAGGATTGCCGCGCCCGTCCTTGCGGTCCTCGATCCGCATCAGATCATTGCTGCGCCGCCCCTGCATGGTCACCGCGACGCCTTTGACGTCGCCCGGCCCGCAAGCGGGGAAATTGACGTTCATGAGCACGTTTTGCGGAATGCCGGCCGCGAGCAGCCTGCGCACGATGCGGCCGCCATGCGTTTCCGCGCAAGTCCAGTAAACCACGCGCTCGCCCGCGAAGAAGTCGTAGCATTGCGACAGCGCGATCGCCGGAACGCCGAGAATCGTCGCCTCCATGGCGCCGGCGATCGTGCCGGAATAGGTGACGTCCTCCGCAATGTTCTGTCCGCTATTGACCCCGGAAAGGACAAGATCCGGCGGATGGTCGAGCAATAGCTTGCGCACCGCCATGATCACGCAGTCGGTCGGCGTGCCCTTCACGGCGTAATGGCGCGGCGAAATCTCGCGCAGGCGCAAGGGATCGTTGAGAGACAGAGAGTGCGCGACGCCCGATTGCTCCCATTCCGGCGCGACGACGAAGACGTCGTCCGAAATCTCGCGCGCAATCTTCTCCGCGACGGCGAGGCCGGGCGCATGGACTCCGTCGTCATTGGTTACGAGAATGCGCATTCAGGAGCCTCGAACCGGCGCAGCATTAGTCAAGGGCCGGGAAAAATTTTTCGGAGAGCGGAACCTTACGCCTTGTACAGCGCTGTTTCTTGGCAAGAAAAACCTTGTTCGGAGGAACATATGCGTAAGCTTCGCCTTTCTCTGCTCGCCCTTGCCGCTTTGGCCGGCGGCGCCTCCAACGCGAACGCCTATGAAGCCATGCTCGGCGGCAATTTCGTCCTGCACACGCAGCCCCATGGCCGCCATCTGATGACGCTCGCCGCCGGCGACATCGTCAATATCGATCACTGCGACCATAGCTGGTGCGCGGTGACGCATGGTCCGCACGCCGGATATCTCTATATGCCGCGCACGCTTGACGGGAATCTTTACGGTCCGCATGGCGGCGTCGCCGGCTATCAGGACGGCGGTCCCGCCGAACTCGGCCTCGCCGTCATATCCGCGCCTGTCGACGCGGCCGGCGATGTCGTCAACGCGGGCGTCAGCGTCCTGCGCTAACTCGCTCGGGAGGCTTCTCACGAAGCCTCCCTCCTCTCTTTATCCGCTCGCCGCGATTCGCGCCAAGCCGCTGGAGAAAGCGGGGGGGCGGGCAATCGCGGCGAAATTGCGCGACGGCTTCTCGACACGATGTATCCGGCGTTGTACGGGTCTTGGGACATTCACGCGCGCGTCACCCCACCCCGGACGGCTCCGCCGCCCGACCCTCCCCCTCCAAGGGAGAGTGAAGAGCCCGGCCACGGCTGTCCCCTACCCTCCCCTCGAGGGGGAGGGCCGAGGGCCGCCGCGAAGCGGCGGGGCAAGGCGACGCTCGCGCCGCAGGCGCGTACGAACGATTGAGAGAAATGCCCGACCTTCTCCTCGAACTCTTTTCCGAAGAAATTCCCGCGCGCATGCAAAGGCAGGCGGCCGACGACCTGAAAAAGCTCGTCACCAATGCGCTCGTCGACCGCGGCCTGACCTATGAGGGCGCGGCCGCCTACGCCACGCCGCGCCGGCTCGCGCTTCAGGTCGTCGGTCTGCCGGGCCGTCAGCCGGACGTGCGCGAGGAGCGCAAGGGCCCCCGCGTCGGCGCGCCGGAGGCGGCGATTACGGGCTTCCTCAAAAGCGCGGGCCTCGCCTCGCTCGATCAGGCCAGGATCGAGAAGGACAAGAAGGGCGCGGAATTCTATCTCGCGGTCATCGAGCGCCCCGGCGCCGAGACGATCGCCGTGCTGACCGACATTCTGCCCGGCGTCGTCAAGAGCTTCCCCTGGCCCAAGTCGATGCGCTGGGGAGAAGCCTCGCGGCAGTCGGATTCACTGCGCTGGGTCCGGCCGCTGCACTCGATCGTCGCCACGTTCGGGCCCGAGAACGAGACGCCGGACATCGTGCCCTTCGAGGTCGACGGCGTCGTCGCGGGCGACGTCACGCGCGGCCATCGCTTCCTCGCGCCTTACGAGATGCGCGTGAAGCGCTTCGAGGATTATGCGATGTCGCTGGAAAAGGCGAAGGTCGTGATCGACGCCGAGCGTCGCCGCGACATCATCCTCCACGACGCCAGGGGCCTCGCCTTCGCGCAGGGGCTGGAACTCGTCGAAGACGCGGGACTCCTGGAGGAAGTCGGCGGCCTTGTCGAGTGGCCGGTGACGCTGATGGGGTCTTTCGACGAGAGTTTCCTGGCCATCCCGCCGGAAGTCATTCGCGCGACGATCCGCGTGAACCAGAAATGCTTCGTGCTGCGCAAGCACGCTCCCCTCGCGGGGGAGAGTCGCGCCGCAGGCGCGGGGTGGGGTGAAGCCTCGAATGGCGGGGGCGTCGCCCCCATCCGGCAGGCTACGCCCGCCGACCTCCCCCCTCAAGGGGGAGGCGGACTCGCCAACCGTTTCATCCTCGTCTCGAATATCGAGGCGACGGATGGCGGCGAGACGGTGATCGCCGGCAATGAGCGCGTCATCGCCGCGCGCCTGTCGGACGCGAAATTCTTCTACGAGACCGACCTCAAGACGAAGCTCGCCGACCGTCTGCCGAAGCTCGACAACATCGTCTTCCACGAGAAGCTCGGCACGCAAGGGCAGCGCGTGACGCGCATCGCAGCGCTGGCGCGGGAGCTTGCTCCCATCGTCGGCGCCGATCCCGCCAAAGCCGAACGCGCGGCGACGCTCTGCAAGGCCGATCTCGTGACCGAGATGGTTGGCGAGTTCCCCGAATTGCAGGGGCTGATGGGCAGCTATTACGCCAGGGCGCAGGGCGAGGACGCGTCCGTCGCCAATGCCTGCTACGAACATTACAAGCCGCAGGGCCAGGGCGATTACGTTCCGAAGGACCCTGTGTCGATCGCCGTGGCGCTGGCCGACAAGCTGGATACGCTTGTGGGGTTCTGGGCGATTGATGAAAAGCCGACGGGCAGCAAGGACCCTTATGCGCTACGAAGGGCGGCGTTGGGGGTGATCAGGATTGTGCTGGAGAATGAGGTAAGGCTATGCCTCGTAAACGAAGCAATGCTTATGCCTTTTGTCTTTGCGAACTGCGATATCGCAATGCATTCTACTCGTCCAGCTTTTGATGCGCTCCTTGCTGCTCAAAAACATCTCCGAGATGACGAGGCCCTCGGCGATGCTTTTGATAGATACAGCAGCATGAGGCTGCGTCCCCTCACGAAAGACCAGTTACTGGAGCGAACGGATCAACTTTCGTCCCTCCTCGAATTTTTCATCGACCGCCTGAAGGTCTACTTGCGCGACAAGGGCGCCCGTTACGATCTTATCGATGCGGCGCTGGGCGCCGTGGCCTTCGCCGACTCCGAGGAGGAGACCGTCGCGGGCGCGCCGTTACAGGACGACCTGCTCATGATTACGAAGAAAGTCGAAGCGCTCGACAAATTTCTCGCGACGGACGACGGCAAGAACCTGCTCGCCGGCTTCAAGCGCGCCGTCAATATTCTCAAGGCCGAGGAAAAGAAGGACGGGCCGAACGCCTATTCGCACCGCCACGCCGCCAATCTGCGCATCGAGCACGAGGAGCACAAGCTCGCCGCCGCCATCGCCCGCGCGCGGGAGGAGACCGCCGAGAAGCTGGAGAAGGAAGACTTCGCCGGCGCCATGCGTTCGCTGGCGAAACTGCGCGAGCCAGTCGACGCCTTTTTCGACAAGGTGACGGTCAACGCCGAAAACGCCGACCTGCGCCTCAACCGCCTGCGCCTTCTCGCCGAGCTGCGCCGCGTGATGACGGGCGTGGCGGATTTCGGGAAGGTGGCCGGAGAGGCGGGGGCGTGATTTTGCCCTCTCCCGGTTTCACAGGAAGAGGGAATCACGGACGCTGATCGTGAGCCGCCTCCCTCCCCCTTGCGGGGAGGGATTGAGGGTGGGGGTCAACAATCTTGATCGCTTACGCGGGCCTTTCCCCACCCTGCCCTCCCCGCAAGGGGAGGGATAGAGCGCGGCGGCCTTCATCCGCAGAGTAGATCGAGAGCGAGCGCCGTCTACGCCCCGTTCCCCGTAAACGTCCTCGGCGCCGGCGAGACGATTTTCGCTGCGCCGCTGCCGATCTCCAGCACCGAGAGCCCGCGCTCATTGGTGCCGTCCGGCTTGAAGCGGAAGACGCCGTCGGCGCCGTTGAAGCCCGACGGATTCGTCAGCACATTATCTGAATAACGCTGCGAGCCCTGCGAGCGCGACAGCGCGATGGCGAGGGACACGGCGTCATAGGCCAGCGTCGCGATGCGGGCCGGGTCCGAGCCGAACTTCGCCTTGTAGCGGGTCGCGAAAGCGTTGAAGCCGGCGTTTTCCGGCGCGGTGAACCAGGCGCCCTGCAGCGCCGGCAGGTTCAGCGTACGCGCGTCGTTCCACAGGCCTGTGCCGATGATCTGCACTTTCTTCGAGTCGAGTCCCGCCGCCGCCAGCTCCTTGGAGACGGAAGGCATGGCGTCGGCCTGTTCGGGAATGAAGATCGCGTCGAACTGGTCGCGCGCGGCGGCGAGGCGCTGGATCGACTCGGCCGGGGCGCCCGGCTTGTAGCGCTCGATCAGCGGCACGCGCAGGCCGTAATTCGCCGCGCTCTGCTGGAAATGTCCGAGCGCCAGCGTGCCATAGTCATTCTCGGGGGCGAGCACCGCGACGGCTTTCTTGCCCTTCTGCGAGGCGTAGCTCAGCCCGCGATCGACATGGCCCTCGACGAGGAAGGACAGAAGATATTGCCCGCTGCCGGCCGCGGAGGTGTCGGTCGAGAAAGCGATGACCGGCTTGCCGGCGGCGCGCGCGACGCGGCCCGCCTCCTTCACGTCGGTCGCGAAGACCGGCCCTAGAATGATCTCGGCGCCTTCGCCGACAGCCGCCTGGGTCGCCGCGGCGGCGCCGGCGGGCGAGGATTTGTCGTCCTTGACCAGAATTGTGACGTCGCTCGAGCCGCTGTCGGCGTAAGCGAGCTTGGCCGCGTTGCGCAGCGAGGCCCCGACCGAGGACGCGCCGTTGGGGCCGGTGAGCGGCACGATCAGCGCGACCTTGACGGCCCCCTCGCCGATCGTCTCGCCGGCGTCCGCCACCGCGACCTGACCCGCGGGAGCCGGCGCGCCGATGCGCAGGTCCTTGGCGCCCGGAATGCCCGGTCCCGAACCGGGATTGCAGGCGGCGAGGGCCAACGCCGCCGCGCCCGCGAAGAGCCCGAGCGCGCCACGGCGCGACGGGGCGCCACGAAAGCCCGCAATAAAATACATCGTCCAACCCCCTGCGACGGATGACCCCGCGCCTGTTCCAGCGCATAGGGTCCGCCTCCCCGACCGAAAGTCAATAGATGACAGAATGAGCATAAAATGAGGCCTTGCCGAGACAGGCCAGATCGTTCCATATTCCGAACAATCGGCCGACATATCGAACGCCTTTGGAGTTTTCGCCCATGGCCAGCGACGCCGCCCCCTCCCCCGCCGCGGGCTACACGGCCTTCGGCCTGCGCGCCGAGGCGGAGAAAATCGAACCGGGTCTGCATGTTGTCGCGACCCCGATCGGCAATCTCAAGGACATTTCCTTCCGCGCGCTGTCGACGCTCGCCGCCGCCGACGCGGTGATCGCCGAGGACACGCGCGTCACCAAGAATCTTCTGGCGCATTACGGCATCTCGACGCCGCTCGTCGCCTATCACGAGCACAACGCCAAGGTGATTCGTCCGCATTTGCTGGCGCGGCTCGAATCCGGCGCGGCTTTGGCGCTGGTTTCGGACGCCGGCACGCCGCTCGTCTCCGATCCCGGCTTCAAGCTGGTGCAGGAGGCGCTGAAGAAGGGCGTCCATGTCACATCCGTCCCCGGCCCTTCCGCCGTTCTGGCCGCTCTGGTCGTCGCGGGCCTGCCGACCGACCGCTTCTTTTTCGAGGGCTTTCTGCCGCACAAAAGCGGCCCCCGCCGCGCGCGTCTCGCCGAACTGGCGCCGGTGCCGGGAACGCTGGTCTTTTTCGAAAGCCCGAGACGTTTGTCCGAGACCCTTGCCGACGCGGCGGCGATTCTCGGTCCAAGGAGCGCGGCGATCGCGCGCGAGCTGACGAAGATATACGAGTCGGTCCGGCGCGGCCGGCTCGACGAATTGTCGGACGCGCTCGCGACCGAGGAGCCGCCAAGGGGCGAGATCGTCCTTCTAATCGCCCCGCCGGAAGCAGGCGCCGCCGAAGCCGCGGAGGCCGATCTCGACGCGCGGCTCACGGAGGCGTTGGACTCCTATTCGGTGAAGGACGCCGCGAGCGTGGTGTCGGCCGCGACCGGCCAGCCGCGCCGGCAGGTTTATGCGCGGGCGCTGCAGCTGGCGGCGGAACGGGGAAAGTAGGCATCACATCGTCGCGGCGCTGTCGGGGGGCGCTTCGCTTCCCTCGCATCGACGGTTAAGCTTGCGGCATGAACGACCCGGAAAACGCCCGCCGCGCCGCCCGCGCCTATGGCCTTCAGGCCGAAACCATCGCCACGCTCTGGCTTCGGGCGCGCCTCTACGCGATCCTCGACCGCAACTTCCGCATCAAGGATGGGGAAATCGACATCGTGGCGAAGCGCGGAGGCACGATCGCCTTTGTCGAAGTGAAGGCGCGCGGCGATCTGGAAGAGGCCTTCATCGCCATCACCCCGCAAAAGCAGCGCCGCATCTCACGGGCCGTCAACCGCTGGGTCGCAACCCACCCCTTTGCGATGAACTGCACGCTGCGCGGCGACGCGATCTTCATCGCGCCGGGGAAACTGCCGCGCCATCTGGAGGATGCGTTCGAGTTGAGGGTGGGCTGACGCTTCCATTTTTGCGGGGATTACAGCAAGAATTCATACCTGCTTTTGAAGATGCATATCAGCCGGCCGTATCGATAAACCTTCGCCCTTCTCCCTCCAGCACGACCGCGGTCAGCCGGCCGCTCTTGAAGGCGTGGGTGTCGAGATTGATGCGGTTTTCCAGATTTTCGACATGCGCATGCGGCGTATGCCCGTGCACGACGACTTTTCCGAACGCCCCGCGATAGTTCAGGAATTCATAGCGAATCCAGATCAGGTCCTGCGGATCCTGCCTTTCCAGCGGCACATGCGGCCGCACGCCGGCGTGACAGAAGAAGTAATCGCCGAATTCGGCGGAATATTCCGTCTTTTCGAGAAAGTCCCGATGCGCCCTGGGAAAATGCGCGAGAAACGCCGCCAGCACCGCCGGCGCGCCGCCATTGCGCATCTCCCTGCCCGGATCGACCCCGTAGGACGCCAGCGTCGTGAGCCCGCCAAAGGCGGCGAACTGGTCGAGCATCGCCGGATCGTCGAGATAGCGCAGCATCGCGTCTTCGTGATTGCCGCGCAACGTGATGATGGGAGTCGGAAAATCTGCCAGCCTGAGGCGTTCGACGACGCCGCGCGAATCGAGTCCGCGGTCCACATAGTCGCCGAGAAAGATCGTCAACGCCTCGTCGTAATCGCCTCTGCGGAGGTCGGCCGCGACGAGATCGCCAAGGCGCGCCAGAAGATCGGCGCGACCGTGAATGTCGCCGACCGCGTAAATGCGTAACCCGTCCGGCGCGGCCGCGTTCAAGATCGTTCGTCCTGTCATGGTCCAATCTGTGATTTCATTTATGGTGCGAAAGGACGACAACGAGTCGGACGCGGGCGGAAGAAAGCAGGGTTGGCGCCATTTGCGCCAAAAGCTGTGGTTCTTCCCACTAACTGCGCCGCTAACGACAATGCCGCCACAGAGAAGTCTCGCGCGCCGAGGGGAAAAATGTCGATTTTTGGAGCTGTTCTTGGCCGTCGCCTCTGCGCCGGCCTGTTAACGCTTGCCGGCGCGGCGATGATCGCCTTGACGCCCGCCCGCGCCGAGACCCCGGACGAAACATACAAGGCCCTAGGTCTCTCCAAATCCGCTTCTCCCAGAGAACTCTTCGATGCGCTGGAGAAGCGCTATCACGACGAAACGCAAGGCGCGGGCAAGGGGTCGTTTTCGAAATATTGGGAGCCGATCCCGATATCGAAATATCTCAATCCGCACAGTTTCTATAAGCCGCCGCAAACGGTCGACGTCGACGCCACGCGCGCGCAATGCGTCGAATGCCACAGCCAGACGACGCCCGGCTGGACGCATAGCTGGAAAAGCAGCGCCCATGGCAATCTCGACGACATCCGCAAGCTGCCGGACAGCGACTCCCGCGCCTATAAAAAGGCGATGATCAAGGAAGTGGAGGCGAACCTCCAATCCATGGGCAAGCTCAAGGCCGGCGAAAGCCTGAAGGAGGTCGGCTGCATCGACTGCCATATGGGCGTCGGCCAGCAGCATGGCCAACACAAGGCCGAACTGAAGATGCCGGACGCCGCCGCCTGCGGCCAGTGCCACGTCCAACAATTCGCCGAGCGCGAATCCGAGCGCGACACCTTCACTTGGCCGCAGGACCAGTGGAAGCCGGGCCATCCCTCGCATGCGCTGTCGATGAAGGCGAATGTCGAGAACGCGATCTGGGCGGCGATGGAGCAGCGCGAAGTCGCGGAAGGCTGCACCTTCTGCCATACGCCGCAGACGACCTGTAACTCCTGCCATACGCGACATGAATTCTCAGCGGTCGAGGCCCGCAAGCCGCAGGCCTGCGCGCAATGCCACAACGGCGTCGACCACAATGAATTCGAGGGCTACATGCTTTCGAAGCACGGCACGGTCTATCAGGCCCGCGGCGATCAGTGGGACTGGAACGCGCCGCTCTCGGAAGCGATGGAAAAGGGCCATATGAACGCCCCGACCTGCGCTTTCTGCCACATGGAGTATCAGGGCAAGTTCACGCACAACATGGTGCGCAAGGCGCGCTGGGCCTTCGTGCCCATGCCGAAGATCGCCGAGAATCTGAACCATCCGTGGTTTACCGCGCGCAAGGAGTCCTGGGTCTCGACCTGCACGAACTGTCACTCCGACAGCTTCGCGCGGGCCTATCTCGACGACATGGACAAGGGCGTCATCGCAGGCCTCGATATCACCGAGAAGTCGCGCAGCGTGCTCGTGAAGCTCTTCAACGACAAGCTGCTGCCGGGACAGAAAACGAACCGTCCCGCGCCGCCCGCGCCTGAGAAGGACGAGGCCGGCGGCTTCTTCCAGCTCTTCTGGCAGAAGGGCAATAATCCGAGCATGATCGAATATGTCTTCGCGGATATGTGGGAGCACCATCAGATCAAGCATTACAAGGCGCTCGCCCATATGAATCCCGGCGGCTACACCTATTCGGAAGGCTGGTCGCAGCTCATCGGCGCCGCCGCCAGGATCAATGACGAGGACACGAAGCTGCGCGAGGCGGCGGAAATCCGCGCCGAGCTGAAGCGCATCTCCGGCGAGAAGCGCGGCGATCTCGAACTCTACTCGCCCTTGCGCCGCAGCGTCGCGGCGGGGCTTGGCCTGCTGGCGGTGATCATCGGCGGCGCGATCCTGATGATGCGGGACCGGAAGAAGGCGTAACTCGAAAGCCTCGCGTCATTGCGAGGAGCGAATGCGACGAAGCAATCCAGAGCCGCGACGCCTGCTCCTGGATTGCTTCGCCATTCTGCGAAGTCGGGTATACCCGACTTCGAATAGATGCTCGCAATCGCGGAAATGTCCGATATGAAAAAGATCATCGGCGCCGGCCTCGTCGCCAGCGGCCTCGCCCTCCTTGGCTGGGCCGGCTATTCGACGCTGGCGCCCGTCTCGCATTACGCGCTCGCCATTACGCCCGCAGCTGACGACGAGGCGAAGGAACTCGCGAGCCTCGGCCTCGCGCGAGAATCATTGCAGCGCGTCGAGATCAAGAGCCCCGAAGAACGTCGCCCCCTCGCGACCGGCCTTGTCGCGAAAGACGGCGTGCGTCTCGCGCCGCTTGTCTGGCGGAACGATGTCACCGAATCGATCCTGTTCCCGGACGTTGCGGCCTCCGACATCGCCAAAGTGCTCACCGCCATGCGCGAGCATGTCCCTGACGACGCCGCGATTCTCGCATGGTGGGATTTGTCTCGCGCCATCCGTATCGCGGCGAAGCGCAACGCGCCGCTCGACGATAGCGAAGCTGCGGGCCTGCTCATTCCGCCATCCTGGACAGAAGCCGGAAATATAGAGCGCGCGCGCTGGGGAGCAGGCGCGGAGGCGCCGTCGCATGAAAGCTTCAGCCGCTTTATCGACGCCCTGCTTTCCAACGAAGCGCAGGGCGCCGACGCCTTGGCGAAACTCGCGGGCGACAAGCCCGCCTTTGTCGCCGTGCATATATCAGACGTCTGGAAAGCGGCCGCCGCACGGCCCGGGCGCGTCTCGATCGCTTATAAGGATTTCCCGTCGTCCGGCATCTCGCACGGCGTCATCAAATCCGCCCTGCAGTGGATGCGCGACAACAAGATCGAGGGCCCCTTTGCGGCGGAGCCCATCCGCGGCGCGGTGCGTTTGCATTATTTCGAGCGCGGCGGCGACGCCGACGCGCTCATTGCGAAACTCCTGCCGTTTTCGACGTCGAACCCGGCGCAATTGGCGCGTTTCGAACTCGTCTATCAGCACAAGGGCTGGTGGGTTTACCGGCTGAAGTAAACGCGCGCGTCGCCTCTCCACGTCACGCAGAGAGAGGGCGCGCTCACCCCTTCAGCGCGCCGGCGAGCCGGGCGATGCCGTCCTCGATCTCTTTCTCGGTCAGCGCGACGAAGCCGAGCATCAGCAACCGGTCGCCATCATCATTCGTCCCGAACCGCAACGCCGAACCCGTCGCGAGCGAACACACGCCGACGCCCGCCGCCAGGCCCTTCGCCTCGACCTCCGCCGCGGTCGGGAAACCTTCCGGCAGCTTCCAAACGAGATGCATGCCGGCCTGCTCGCCGTAAATCTCGCATTCGCCGAAATGCTTGTGGAGCGCGCCGAGCAGCGCGTCGCGCCGCTCGCGATAGAGCTGCCTGATGCGGCGCAGATGGCGGCCGAACTCGCCGCTCGCCATGAAATCCGCCATGGCCGCCTGCTCCAGCCAGCTCTGGCCGTTGTTCATGAGCATCTTCATCCGGCGGAAGCTTTCCACGAGCCGCGGCGGGGCGACGACATAGCCGAGACGCAGACCCGGCCCCATGCATTTGGAAAAGGTGCCGAGATAGATGACGCGCTCGTTGCGGTCCAAACCCTTCAGGGCGGTGAGGGGCGAGCCGACGAAGCGGAAGTCGCTGTCATAGTCGTCTTCCATGATGTAGGCGTCATATTGCGTCGCCCAGGACAGAAGCTCGATTCGCCGTTGCAGGCTCATCGTCACGCCGATCGGATATTGATGTGACGGCGTGACATAGGCGACCGCTCCCTTCTCATGCGGAAGCTTCGTCACGTCGAGACCGTCGCGGTCGATCGGCACGGGATGGAGCTTGGCGCCGAGGCTTTCGAGCACGAAGGCCGCGCCCTGATAGCACGGCGACTCGACCACGGCGGTCGAACCCGGCGAAACCAGCAGACGTCCGACAAGATTGAAGCCGTCCTGGCAGCCGCCGACAATGATGATCTGCTCGGCGTCGCAGACGACGCCGCGCGCGGGCGCGAGATGCTTGGCGAGCGCCTGGCGAAGCTCGAGGAGGCCGGCGGGGTCGTTGTAGCTCGTCAATCGCGTGCCGGCCGATTTCAGCCGCGCCTTGATGTGGTGCGACCACGCCTTGAGCGGAAAGCTGCGCCAATCGGGGCGGCCGACCCAGAAATCAGCCGCGAGCCGGCGGCGATCCATCGTCGCCAGCCGATGCGTGCGCAAGCTTTTCAGCGTTTCGCCCTCGGGCGAGGGCTGATTGGCGAGCGGCGCCGCCGCGGGGCGCTCCGCGGCCGTCGAGAGAAAGGCGGTGTCCGGCAGATCGGGCGAGACGAAGGTGCCGACATAAGGCTTGGTGCGGATGTAGCCCTCGGCGATCAACCGCTCATAGGCGAGCACGGCCGTATTGCGCGAGACGCCGAGCTGCGCGCTCAATTCGCGCGTCGTCGGCAACGGATCGTCCCCGCGCAGCTGCCCATTCAGGATCATGGTGCGGATCTGGTCGAAAATCTGCGTCTGCAGCGTCGACTTTTCAGATTCCTTCAAGATGATCGACAATTGCGCGTGGCCGCTCCGGACCACGGGCGTTGGACGAACGATTGAAGCCGTGCTCGTCATTGTTACGGTTTCCGCGCAGAAATTTGATCGGCGGCTGCCTTACATGACGATTACGGCCGTCTTTCGCAACCTCATAGATCCACGTCCCCATCCTAATCTGGCGCCACAGACTTAAGTGGCATAGGGAAAGCGCGCGACCAGGGCCGGACACGCTTTTGTCAAGAAACTTTTAATTGGCGCCACAAGCAAGCGCCTCTCTGGCGCTTTTCGGCAGGCAGTTCTTGAGAAAGTCTAATAAGCGCAAAAACGCAGGAAGCGCCGGGAGGAAGACATGACGCTTGCCAATTCGAAACTCGTGCCGGCCGCGTTCTGGATCGGCTTCCTTGCTCTGGGCTTCGCGACGAGCGTCGGCGGCCCGGCCAAACGCCACACGGATCTCGCCCATCGTCCGGCCAAGACGGCCGCCGTCCCGGTCGACGTCGCGCAATCGGAGAAACCGACCCAGGAAATCCGGTCCGTGGCGCGCGATTGATCGCAGTCGCCCCGGGAAAGCGCCGGTGAAGCGGACAACGACCCGGAGAGGCGAGCGGGCGCTCCCTTGTCGCCAGGCCCAGCGGCTCCTATCTTAGCTCGAGGCGGCGATTGAGGCGTCGCCTTGAGAAGCGGCCCGAGCGCGGATGTAGCGACGGGCCGTTTTGCTGAGCATAGGGTGTCCGCATGCCGGAAGGTCTCTGGAAAATAATCGCCATTGGCTTCGTTCTGTTTTTCATCGGCGCGGCGATGGTCGGCTGGTTCTACGGCTGAAGCCCGCTCATTCACCTGCCCAGCCGCGCGTCGAAAAAACGCGCAATATCCTCGAAAACCTCCCGCGCTTCCGGCATGCCCGGCCCCGCATATTGCGCGTGGCTCATGCCCTCATAGACATTGAGATCCGCCTCGGCCCCCGCACGGCGCAGCGCGCGATGAACGCGGACGGTGTTGGACAGAAACAGATCGCGCGTGCCGGTCGTCAGGATCGTCGGCGGGAAATTTTTGTAGTTTCCATAGACCGGCGAGAGATAGGGGTTCTTGAGGTCGTGGCCGTTTGCGTAAAGCCGCGCCGCGCCCCCCAGCCAGCCGTCCCAGGCGACAAGCATGTTGTCGACATATTCATTGGCGAAATAGCTGTCGCCGATCTTGTCGAGATCCGACCAGGGCGTCCCGGCGGACACGGCCGCCGGAAGCGGCAGTCCTTCGTCCTTCGCCTTCAGCGCCATTGCCAGCGCCAGCCCGCCGCCCGCCGACGACCCGAACACAGCCATGTTCCTCGGATCGATCGTCTGCGCGATCGATCGCCAGACGGTCAGCGCATCGTCGAGCCCGGCCGGAAACGGGAAGTCGGGCGGCATGCGGTAGTCGACGGAAATGACGCGATAGCCGCCGATGCCGGCCATCATGATCGCTTCACTGGTCGCCGCTTCTCCGCCCCCGAAGACGTAACCGCCGCCATGCAGGTGCAGAAGCATGCGATTGACGTTTTCCGGGCGAAGGTCGCGCGGCGTCACGAGATAGGCTTTGACGCCGGCGATCTCCGTCGCCTCGACCGAGACATGCAACTGCTTGCGCAAATCCGCGAGCGGCGCGGTCCATTCCGCCGCGAAGCGCTTGTTGAGCGCCCCCCATTCCGCAGCCGTTTTGGGCGGCGGCGATAACACGCCCGGCGGATAGGGCATGCGGATGAAGGCCTGCAACTGCTTGCTCACGTCGCCGGGGACGGGAATGACGCGCGGCGGCACATGACGGGGACCCGGCTGCGCATTGGCCGCCGCGGCGGCGGGCGCGTCGGCCGGCGGCGTGGGCGGCCGCGTTTTCGCCCAGGCGCCGGAAAAGAAAGCGAGCAGCGCGCTGAAGGAAAGAATCGTGAAAGGGAATCTGCTCAAGCCGCACCCCGATTAGTAGCTGTCCGTCGCGATGGCGCGCAATTGCAGCGCGCGCCGCGCCGTCTCCTCCATCAGGCAATAAGCGCGATTATCTTCCCCGAGCGGCGCCGGATGCAATGCGCTTTCGACCTCGCATTTCGCCGCGCGATAGGCGATCCACGCCCGCTAAGCGTCGCGAAGCTTATCCTTCGCCTCCGCCGGGACGACTTTGACGGCGTCGCCGTACCATCGATTCAGATCGTCGTCCCAAATCCTTCCCTCGACCGGCGCACAGCTTCGCGGATGGCCGTTCTTGTCCGAAGACTTGATGGATTTTGGCGCATCCTCGAGGCCGAGACAGGCTCCGGTCACTTTGCCGACGCAGGCCGAGAAGGCGGTCGCCTCGTCGCCATTGTCCTTGAGACAAGCGGCGATCCATCCCTTTTCGCTGGCGTTCGGACCGCCGCCGCTCTTTTCCTCCCCCGAGACGGGCGGGCTTAAAAGCATGCCGATAAGAACGATAGATAAGCCTCTCGCGGCGCGCCTCATCCGACCTCCAATTTTTCTCCGGCTCATATCCCGAACAGCTTGTCGTTTCGTCGCCGGCGATTATGGTCAAGTTCAAGCCGCTCGATTCTCTGCCCGTTTCGAGCGGCCAGGCCCGGCGGGTGGGCCCCCCGCGCGCCGGGCCGCCATGATCGCTCCCCGCCGCACTGTGGCCGCAATGCAACGCCCGCTCTTAGTTTGATTCGAACATGGTTCGCCATGACGGCTACGCTTGGCCGGAACTTGTGGCGAGATTAGGCTTTTCTCGTTTCAGGGCGGGGATTTGAGGGGAAGTGGCGGCCTGTCCAACGCACCCGGACAGGCCGCTTTTTCATTGCCCTCCGGCAACGGCGGACGAGCGTCGCAAGCATGACCTTGTATTGGGGAGCGTCGTCGCCGGACGCAGAAGCTCTCGGGCTGACGAGCGACGCCGGAACGTCAGGCGCGGTGGTAAGGATGGCCTGACAGAATGGTCATCGCCCGATAAATCTGCTCGGCCGCCAATATGCGCACGAGCTGATGCGGCAGCGTCATCGCGCCGAAGGAGAACACGGCCGTGGCCCGCGCCCGGACGACGGCGTCCAGTCCCTCCGAGCCGCCGATCGCGAACCACGCGGCCTTGCGCCCGGCGTCGCGCTCCCGGCCGATAAAGCCTGCAAAAGCCGCGCTGTCCGCCGCCTTGCCCCGCTCGTCGAAGACGATGAGGGCCGAATCGGAAGGCAGCAGCGACAGCATCTCCTCGCCCTCGCGCGCCATGCGCTCGGCCGGACTTTTCGCTTTGCTCTCGTCGATTTCCTTGAGGTCGAGCCCGTCGAGCCCGATACGTCTCAGCGCCGCGATGCGCTCGGCGTAACGCGCGTAGATTTCACGCTCGGGACCGGCCTTCAGCCGGCCCACGCAAATGATCCCAAGCCGCAAGACCGCCGGTCTCTTGGCTTAAACCAGCCGCATCTCGACCGGACGGTCGCCGCCCCACATCTTTTCGAGGTTGTAGAACTGACGCACCTCGGGACGGAAGACGTGGATGATGACGTCGCCGGCGTCGATCAGCACCCAGTCGCACTGGGGCAGACCCTCGACGCGGGCGGTGACGCCAGCGTCTTTCAGCGCCCGGATCGCCTTGTCGGCGATGGCCCCGACATGAACGGTGGAGCGCCCTGTCGCGATGATCATTTCATCGGCGAGGGCGGTCTTGCCGCGCAGATCGATGGAAATGACGTCCTCGGCTTTGGAATCGTCCAGCGCGTTGAGGACGTTATGCACGATCGAGCCAGAAAGCGACGCGTTGGCGCCGATCTTCGGCTGGGAACGGGTCTCCGCCCCCGGATGAACACTTGTCGACAGCGTTGCAACCCTCATGCTTCACGGCCATGGCTTCGGCCGCACCCAAAGGATGGGACTCTTCGTCACGGATTGCAACATGAAAGGGAGCCGTCGTCCTGGGGCCGCCAGAAAAAAACCCGGCGTCGAGGCCGGGTCTCCAAGGCAGCTCGGGCTAATCGAGAGGCGGGAGGAACCTCAAAGCCGGAACGATTCGAGAATAGCCCATTTTGGGAAAAATGCTCGCGCATTTTTCGCCGCAGCCGCCATCCAAAGGGGAGAATCCCGTTTTGACGCGCGTCAAGGCCTTGATTTCGAGACGCCGGCGTCGGCTGGCCAAAGGCCGGAGTCTCAGCTTTTCAAACAGTTGAACGCAGCCCTGATTCCGGGCGGCGCCGGCCGTGGCGGAAAAACAACACACGCGCGAATTGTAGCCCGGCGCAGCCTCCCCGCCCCCAAATCAGGGAATCAGGACCATGGCGCCGGTCGTCTGGCGCGATTCGAGCGCCGCATGCACCTTGGCGGCGTCGGCGAGCGGAAAGGCTTCCGGCGGGGCAATCGTCAGGTTGCCGCGCTTCACCGCGTGGAACATGTCCTCGGCCATGTCCTCATAATCCCGACGCTTGGCGATATAGGTAAAAAGCGACGGGCGCGTCGCGAAAAGGGAGCCCTTCTGCGAGAGGAGGCCAAGGTCGAACGCCTCGATGGGCCCGGAGG
The DNA here is from genome assembly GCF_027571405.1 of Methylocystis parvus OBBP. Taxonomy (GTDB): domain Bacteria; phylum Pseudomonadota; class Alphaproteobacteria; order Rhizobiales; family Beijerinckiaceae; genus Methylocystis; species Methylocystis parva. Next base: position 167,414 of record NZ_CP092968.1, on the reverse strand, counting down.
CCGAGCCGAAGCTGACGAACATGCCGAGCGGGGCGAGACAATCGAGCGAGGCCGGGAAGGTGGCCCGCCCCACGCCGTCATAAACGACGTCGCAGAGCCGTCCCTTGGTGATCTCCTTGACGCGCTCGGCGAAATTTTCCGTGCGGTAGAGAATCGTATGGTGCGCGCCCGCCTTTGCGGCGATCTCCGCTTTCTCCGGCGAGCCCCCCGTCGCGATGACCTTGGCGCCGAGCGCGTTGGCCCATTGACAGAGAAGCTGGCCGACGCCGCCCGCCCCGGCATGGACCAGAACGCGGTGGCCCTTTTTCACCCGGAAGGTCCGGCGCAGGAGATATTGCGCGGTCAGACCCTTCAGCATGGTCACCGCGCCCTGCTCATAGCTCAGCGACTTCGGCAGATGGATCACTGAGGCGGCGGAGATATTGCGCGCCTCGCTATAGCCGCCGAGCGCGCCGACATAGGCGACCCGGTCGCCCTCCTCGAAATCCTTCACGTCCTCGCCGACGGCGACGATCTGCCCCGCGCCTTCATGGCCGGGAATGAAGGGATATTCGGCCGGATAGGCTCCCGTGCGGCGATAGATGTCGATGAAATTCACGCCGATGGCCCGATGGCGGATTTGCACCTCGCCGGGCCCGGGAGAGGCCAGTTCGACTTCCTCGAGCTGCAAGGCCTCGGGGCCGCCGGGCCGGTGCACGCGAATCGCCTTGACCATTCGAAACCTCCACTCGCCGCAACGAAGGCAAATCGCCGTTCGATAATATGGAACCGATTAGCATGCCGTTCGACCGCGCGCATAATCGTCGAAGCGGACGAAGCTATGACAGGCTGCGCGCCGCGCCCTGGAACCCGCCGGCCGGGCTGCGACTGCGCGCGGCAAAATCGCGCCCCCGCGACCCTCGCCCTTGAGGATGCGGGCCGCTATAACAGCCGCAAGATCAGGAGTTCCGCTATGACCGAGTTTTCCGCGCCGGGCGGCGCGACGACGAAGACCGACATTCTTGTGGCCGGCGCCGGCTCGACCGGCCTCGCCGCCGCGCTCGCCTTCGCGCGCTCGGGCCTCAAGACGGCGCTTGTCGGCCGCATTCCGCCGCCGCTTCCCGGCCGCACGGTCGCTCTCTTCGAGGCGTCCGTCCGTTTCCTTGGCGCGCTTGGCGCGCTGGACCGGGTGAAGGCGCTCGCCTGCCCCGTGGAGGCGATCCATATGATCGACGACACGGATCAGCTCTTCCCCGTCCCGGAGCTCACCTTGCGCGCGAGCGAGGTCGATCTGCCCGCGCTCGGCGTGAACATCTCCAATGACGAACTCGTTGGCGTGCTGCTCGACCTCGTCCGCAGCAAGCCGGAGATCGAGCTGATCGAGGCGGATATCGTCGATTACGAACTGAACGGCGCGGGGGCCGCCGCGATCCTCGCCGACGGCCGCCGGATCGAGGCCGATTTCATCGTCGCCGCCGACGGCCGCAACAGCCGCGCGCGCGCCGTCGCCGGCATCGACGTGAAAGAATGGACCTATCCGCAAGTGGCGCTGACCATGATGCTGCGCCACGAATTCCCGCACGACAACATATCCACCGAGTGGCACACGCGCTCGGGCCCCTTCACCCTTGTCCCGCTGCCCCCGCGCGAGGACGCCCCGCACCGCTCCAGCCTCGTCTGGCTGATGAGCGTCGCGGACGCTCGCCGCCGCCTCGCCAAGCCGCGCGAAGAGCTGGAATATGAAATCGAGGACTACGCCAAGTCCGAATTCGGCGCGATGAAGATCGAAAGCGACATCGGCCAGTTCCGCATGGGCGGCATGCAGGTGTCGCAGCACGCCAAGGGACGCCTCGCGCTCGTCGGCGAGACCTGTCACATCTTCCCGCCGATCGGCGCGCAGGGCCTCAATCTCAGCCTGCGCGACGTCGCCGATCTGGAGGATTGTCTCGCGAGCGTCGATCTGCGCAATTCCCGCGAACTCGAGCGCGCGCTCATTCGCTACGACCGCCATCGGCGCGCCGACATCGGCTTCCGCACCCATGGCGTGGACGTGCTCAACCGCTCCCTCATCATCCCCTATCTGCCGGTCGACCTCTTCCGCGGCGCGAGCTTCATCGCCGTCGCGACCTTGGGACCGCTTCGCCGGGCGGTTATCCGCGAAGGCGTGCTGCCGCATCTCGTGCTGCCGCGCATGATGCGCAAGCCGGTGAGAGAAGCGCGGGCGGGATAAGCTGGACGGAATGTGGTCCGCTGTCATTCCCGACGAGCCGCGCGCCCGATCGGGACTTCGATAGAGAGCGAGAGATCGCCGCTTTTGAGGATTCCCGGTCGCGACACGCGCTCCGGGCATGACGCTGGAAATCGCGCGCGGCGTCGCGCGCCCGACGCCAAACGCGTCACCGCATCTTGCCGCCAGGTCCCTGCCCTCTACCTCCCGCCTTCGCGGAGGGAGCGAAGATGCAGGCGCGCCGAGGCTACAGTTACAAATATATCGCGCAGGCCGCGCTTATCGGCGTCATGCTGATCGCGGTGGACGTCAGCCTCTACGAGGCGCTCCGTCATATGCTCCGCTGACTACGGCTCGCTCGGCAGCTTCTCGCCGGCCTTGTGCGCCGCGATCCATTTGCGCAATTCCGAAACATGATCGCGCTCCTCCTCGACAAATTCCTTGGCGAGAATTTTCGTCTCGGGATCGTCGGTGGCGTCATGGACGGACTGATAATAATCAAGTCCCGCAAGCTCCGCCTGCAGCGCGATGGTGAGCGCCTCCTCGCGGCCGATAAAGGGGTCCGCGCCCCAAATCGCCGCGCTTTCCGGGCTCTCGAGATCTGGCCACACAAAATCCTCGGGGCGCAGCTCAGGCAATTCGCGAAATCCCGAACGCGCCCTGGCGTCGGAAAGATGAAGGCGCGAATAATCGGACAAGCGGCGGAAAAGCTTTCCGACCTGCGCATTGCCATTCGTCGTCATAACGTCGGCAAGCTGGCCGAACCGCATCGCCGCCTCGGATTCGAGCTGAATTGCGTGGGCGAGGAAGTCCTCAACCTTCATAATCTGAATCCCTGTGCCAGCCTGCGTAAAAAGGGCGCGAAATTATTGCGCGCCCTTCAGAATTTGCAAAGTCCATATGCTGTGCGAACAGCATTTAATGGCGGCGCCTCATTTGACGGCGATGTCGATCTTCTTTTCCTGGGTCACGGTCTGCGCCGTTTTCGGCAGGGTGATTTTCAGCACGCCCTTCTCGAAATGCGCCGCGATCTTGTCGATGTCGGCGTTTTCCGGCAGCCTGAAGCTGCGTTTGAACGATCCATACCGGCGCTCGGAGAAGAACATGCCTTCCTTGTTCTCCTCGCGCTCCATCTTCTTCTCGCCATGGACGACGAGCGCGCCATTGGCGACCTTCACCTCCACATCCTTCTGATCGAGGCCGGGAAGCTCGGCGGTGACTTCATATTCGTTGTCGCGCTCCACGAAATCGACAGGCGGCGTCCCCTGCCAACCCATAAAGCGCTCGAACGGTTCGAAATCGCCCGAGCGCCTCTGTACCGGCGCCTCGTCGAAGAAGCGATCGAGCTGACGGCGCAACGCCTCGAAAGGCCGCCAGTCCCAAATATCGGGAGGAACCAGCGCGCCGCCGCCATCTCTTTTCGCAGGTGTCCGCTCTTCGGTCATGTCCGCCTCCATAATGTCGACTGCGCGCGCCGACGCCTTCGGACGACGCTCGCAGATCTCCTTGCGCCAAAGAAAATCGGCAGCGCCCCTGCCCGCTTCAAGCTCCGCCGCAGAGCCAAAATGTCGCGCCTATTCCCCGAGCGAGAGGAGCGCGGCGTCGCCTCCGAAGGACGCGACATTGATGGTTACCGTCGTCTCGCGGACGAAGCGCCGCAGATAATCCGGTCCGCCCGCCTTCGGCCCCGTGCCGCTCAGGCCGAAGCCGCCAAAGGGCTGGCTGCCGACAACGGCGCCGATCATGTTGCGATTGACATAGACATTGCCGGCCGGCCCGCGCGCCGCGACGAAACGAATACGCTCCTCGATGCGCGTTTGCAGCCCGAAGGTGAGGCCGAAACCGGAGGCCTCCACCTCGCGGAGAAGCGCATCGAATTCTTCCGCGCGCCAGCTTGTGACGTGCAGCGCCGGACCGAAAACCTCCTGCCTCAAATCGGAGACGCGGCCGAGCCGTATGATATGCGGCGCGACATAGGTCCCGCTCGTCGGCGCCTCGCCTTCGTAAATCACGCGGCCGAGGGATTTCTGTTCCGCTATGTAAGCGTCGAGACGCTGCTTGGCCTCATCGTCGATGACAGGCCCGACATGCACGCCGAGTTCGCGCGGATCGCCGATGCGCAATTCCTTTGTCGCGCCGATCAGCGTCTCGATGGCGCCCGCGGCGATATCCTCCTGCAGGCAAAGCAGCCGCAGGGCCGAGCAACGCTGACCCGCCGAGCGGAAGGCGGAAGCGAGAACGTCGTCGACGACCTGTTCGATCAGCGCCGTGGAGTCGACGATCATCGCGTTGATCCCACCGGTCTCCGCGATGAGAGGCGCGATTGCGCCTTCGCGGGCGGCGAGAGAGCGGTTGATTTTCTGTGCGACCTCCGCCGAACCGGTAAAGACGACGCCCGCGACGCGCGAATCGGCGACCAGAGCGGCGCCGACGTCGCCGGCGCCCGGCGCGAATTGCAGAACGTCGCGCGGGACGCCGGCTTCATGAAGCAACGCGACCGCCTTCGCGGCGATGAGCGGCGTCTGCTCGGCCGGCTTGGCGACGACGGCGTTTCCCGCGACGAGCGCGGCGGCGACCTGCCCGAGAAAAATCGCGAGCGGGAAATTCCATGGCGAAATGCAGACGAAGACGCCGCGCCCGTCATATCGAAGGCGATTGTCCTCCCCGGTAGGGCCGGGGAGCCTGTGCTCGCAACAGATCGCCCGCGCCTGCCCCGCATAATAGCGGCACATATCGGCCGCCTCGCGCAGCTCCGCGAGCGCGTCGTCGAGCGTCTTGCCGCCTTCGCTTTGCAGCAGCGGGATGAAGGCGCCGCGCCGCGCTTCGAGGAGGCCGGCGGCGCTTTCGACGATTTGCGCGCGCGTCGCGACAGGCGTCGCGTTCCAGCGCGGGAAAGCCGCCGACGCCGCCGCCATCATCGTGCGCACATTATCGGCGTCCGCCTCGATCACGCGGCCGACCCTCGCCCCGTCGATAGGCGACGCCGCGTCTCTTGGGGCGCTTTTCGTGGCCGCGCTCGGCTCTGCTTCGCTCGGCTCGCGCGCTGCGTCCATTTCCTCGAGCAGCGCCGCGAGCGCGCGCCTGTCGCCGAATTCGACGCCTTGCGAGTTGGCGCGGAGAGGCGCGTAGATTTGCGAGGGCTTCGCCAGCCGCGAATGACGGGCGCCGTCGCGAAGGGCCTCATGCGGATCCGCGACGAGCAAGTCCTCCGGCGTCTGCGGATCGGCGGCGCGCGCGACGAAGGAGGAATTCGCGCCATTTTCGATGAGCCTTCGCACGAGATAGGCGAGCAGATCGCGATGCGGACCCACCGGCGCATAGACGCGCACGGGAGCGTCGCTCGTCTCGGCGAGCGCGGCGTAAAGCGCCTCGCCCATGCCGTGCAGGCGCTGGAATTCAAAGTCTTGGTCCGCGCCGGCGCGCATGAGAATTTCAGCGACGCTGCGGGCGTTATGCGTAGCGAATTGCGGATAGATGCGCGGTTGCGCGAGGAGCGTCGCGGCGCAGGCGTCGTAATTGAGATCGGTCATCGCTTTGCGCGTGAAGACCGGATAATCGGCGAGCCCTCGCTCCTGCGCGCGCTTGATCTCGCTGTCCCAATAAGCGCCTTTGACGAGCCGCAGCATGAAGCGGCGATCATGGGCGTCGGCGAGCGCGGCGGCGTAATCGATCACCGCGCTCGCGCGCTTCTGATAAGCCTGCACGGCGAGGCCGAACCCGTCCCAGCCGGCGAGCGACGGATCGGCGACGACGCGCGCGATCACGTCGAGCGAAAGTTCGAGCCGGTCCGCTTCCTCCGCGTCGATCGTGAAGACGAGATCGCGGTCTTTCGCAAGCCGCGCCAGCTCCAGCACGCGCGGCGGCAGCTCCTTCAAGACGCGCTCGCGCGAAATCGCCTCGTAGCGCGGATGCAGCGCCGAAAGCTTCACGGATATTCCGGGGCGATCGGGCGGCGGCCTGTCGCTCGCCTGTTCGCCGATCGCGCCTATGGCGTTCGCATATGCGTTGAAATAACGCGCCGCGTCCGCCGCGCTGCGCGCGCCCTCTCCCAGCATGTCGAAGGAGAAACGCTCGCTCGCCCCATTTGCGCGCGCCAGCGCGTCGCCGATCGTCTCGCCGAAAACAAAATGCGCGCCCATGAGCCGCATGGCCTGGCGCGCGGCGACGCGCAAGGTCGGCAGGCCGAGGCGCCGCGCGAGATCGGCGACGAGGCCGCGCGGCTCTCCCTGCCCGACAAGGCGCGCGGATAGACCGAGCGCGTAGGCGCAGGCCTGAACCAGCAGCGTATCGGACGCCGCTTCGTGATGGGAAAAGTCGCCGGCCGTCAGCTTGTCGACGATCAGTTGATCGGCCGTCGCATCGTCCGGCACGCGCAACAGCGATTCCGCCAGCGCCATGACGGCGAGGCCCTCGCGCGAGGAGAGCGAGAATTCATGCAGGAAATCTTCGACGCCGCCCAGTGCGCTGTGCTGCGCGCGCATGCCGCGAATGAGGGCGCGCGCTTTTGCGTCGATGTCGGCGCGGGCGTCCGGGTCGGGGCGCCCGGCGAGGAACGCCGCCGCGAACGCCTCGTCCGGCGGCGCGTACGGCGCGACGAAAGGCGGCGGTTCCCTCTGCATGACTTCGCGGCGCCCCCGATCAGATGACAATATGGGGAATATGGGAGCGGGCGCGCGTCCGACAAAGAGATGACAATATGAGCGCCTCGCGCCGCGCTGCTGACGCTGCGGGAAGATGTGAGCGGGAAGAACTCCGCGAGTTAAATCTTGTCCCCCTCCGCTCCGGGCGGGACGCAGCGCCAGCGAGTCACCTGCACATTGGGATGCTCACCCGACCATTGGGCGATATACGGCATGGCCTGCATCATGCAGTTCCCCGTGGAGCCGGTGGCGGATTCGAGCATGAGCTTGCGCTCGTCGCAGGCGGCCGGCTGGGCGAGCGTGCAGACCGTGAGGATCAATTCCACGAAATTCATGGCGACACCCCTTGCATGAACGCCGCCAGCGCGTTCTCCGATCAGGCGAAGCCAGATCGACGAGAGAACGCGCCAGATCGCTCTGTCCGGCGGCGTTTGATATGAAGCAAGGGTAATGCCGGTCAGGCGGGCGTCAATATCTCGCCCTTGCCATAGACCGCCGTGTCGCCGCCAAAGCGCTGCAACTTGCCGGTGAGAAGCGCCGAGGCGGCGGCGCTGTCTGCTTTCAGGCCGCGAGCGAAAAAGCCCGCGAAAGCAAGGATATGCGGACCACAATCCATATAAGTGGGGCCGAAATCCTTACGCTTGGCCAGCACGAGCGAACCGCGCCTGTTGAGATAGCCGACGCGTCCGGCCGTCTCGCCGAGGACGATGACGGTGCCCGCGATGATGCGGGAGCCCAAATCCTCGCCAGCATCCCCTTCGATGATCAGGATGCCGCGACGCAGCCGGTCGCCCGCCCGCGCGCCGGCCTTGCCGCGCACGACCACGCGACCGCCCGACATGCCGCCGAGTTCGCCCGCGAGCGGCGCCGCGAGCATCTCGCCGACGTCGCCCTTGATCTCGATATGCGCGCCTTCATTGCCTGAAGCCGCATAGGCGCCGGCGCTGCCGGACACCGTGATCCTGCCGCCTTTGGCCAGACGCCCGACCTGCAGTCCGACATCGCCTTCGACATGGATCGAGAACTCGGGCAGCAGCTTCGCCCCGACGAGGTCGAAACGAGACGAGCCGCCCTCATATCGCAGCGTCTTGAGATCGCCCGCCGCGACCTTGAAAACGTCGCCGACCCTGGTCGAGGCGCGGGTCGCGCCGATCTCGATCTTCTCGATGTCTGCAACGGACTTGCCGGCGAGGCGGTCGGGCGTGAGCGCGGAAAGGTCGACGCGCTGCGGCGGCTCCTGACGGAGCGTGAGAGTGAAGGAACTCACGGCAGCAAATCCTTCAGATGATAGTGGAACGGGCCGAGTTTGCCGCCGTAATTGCCGGCGCCGACGCGCTTGGCGCCTTTCTCGGGCCCCATATCGATGATGGCCTTGAGGCCCGCCCGCATGGCGACGCGCACCGCCTCGTCGGTGAGGCCGTCAATGACGATCTCGAGCGTGCAGCCGATATCGTCCTCGAGCGCCGTCTTGGTCACGCCCTTCAGCGTCGGGCAATAGGCGTCGTTGGTCGAGGCGCTCATGCCCTTATATTGCGAGCCGACCTTGGAGCCCGATCGCACAATGCCGCCCGGGAACGGCATGATCGCATCCGGCACGGCGTTGATCGCCTCGACGCCCACCTCGGTCGCGCGCATCGTGGACTCCCAATCGGCGCCCATAATGAGCAGATTGCCGCCGCCCACGCATTTTTTCAGCACGCCGACCTGGCTCTCGACGAAGAACTCGCCGTCCATCACCGGAACGCGCCAGAAGCGACGCCCGTCGATCGCCTTCGACATCTGCCATTTGTCGCCGAACTGGCGCATGGAGTCGCCGACCTTGATCTTCACGTCGCCGTCGAAGGCGGAGTAAAGCGCGGTGCCGGGGCAGGTGAGGATGCACTGGCCAACGCGGTTGACGAGCGCCTTTTCCGCGCCCTTCGTCGAGAAAGCGAAGAAGAGCAGCCGTACGCCGGGGCGCCCGTCGGGCGTCTCCTCCTCCGACAGCTCACAGTCGACGCCGGCCTCGCAATCGCAGCCGATGACCGACGTCGCGTAACCCGTCGCCGTCGCGGCGGCCTGATTGGCCCATTTGCGGGTCGGCGCCGTGACGATCAGCCCCGTCGCGGCCATGGGAAACGCTTCGGCGAAACTCTCGTCGATGCGCACGCCGTTGCGAACTATTCCTTGCATGCAACCTCCGCAAAGGCGTCCTTGTTCGGCAGAGCGGCGTCGGGCACGTCGAAAATGCCGCGCGGCAGGCCGTAAAGCTCCTCGTAATAGGCGTCGAGACGCTTGTTGATGTTGGCGTCGTAGCGCGGGCTGATATGCAGCGTCTTGCCGCGCTTGTAATGCGAGACCTCGCCATCCTTCACGACAAGCTCGCCGTCCTTGTAGACGTAAGCCGCCTTGCGGAACATGCCGGCGACGTCGCGATTCTTCTTATAGACCGCGATGTCGGCGATCGAGCCCGGCTCGAGCGTTCCGCGGTCCTTGAAGCCGAAGAGCTTCGCGGCGCCGGAGCGGCTCATCTGCGCGATCTCGTAATAATTATATTCGCGCTTGAGCGAGGGCAGCGTCGTGTGCTCCAGCACCTCGGCCGGCAGGCGCGACAGCATCTCCTCGCGCAGCTCCGCGCTCATCAGCAGCGCGAAGAGCTCCGGATAGGCCGTGAACGGGCCGCCATTCGGATGGTCGGTGGTGAAGAAGACCTGCTCCGGGTTCTTGATGAGCAGGAACAGCTCCAGACCCGCCGCCCACTGGATCGCGTTATAGTAGTTTGAGACCTTGTAGGCGTAAGGCACGATGCCGCCGCCATTGGCGTCGCCGTCGAAGATCGCGCCCTTCTTCGGGCTGGCGCCCGGCATGCTGTTGAACTGCTTCAGCACGTCGGAGGAGATCGTCACCGTCTGCGAGAACATCACCTGCCCGACGTCGACCGTGACGTTCGGATTGGCGTTGATCTTCTCGGCGAAAGCCGCCGCGGCCGACGAGAAGGCGTTCTTTCCTTCCTTGCCGTAAGCGTAGAACTGGATATGGGCGAGATGCAGCGGCAGGCCCTGCGACGCGTCGATCGTCGCGAGCGCCGTGTCGATATTTCCGGCGATGCCCAGATTGTTCATGTGCAGATGCAGCGGGTGATGGATGCCCACCGCCTGCGTCGCCTTCTGCAGCGTCTGGAAAATCTGGCGCGAGGTCGTGCCGTAGAAAGGCACCTCGTCGTCGAGCCCGAAGGCGCGCATATTCTCCTTGAAGGCCTCGCAGCCGCCCGGATTGATGCATTTGAGGCCCAGCGAGCGCGTGCCGCTCACCGTCTGCGCGACATAGTCGTTGATCGCGCTCTCTGACTCGCCGGCGCGGATCTGGCGCAGCAGGAAATCGTCATTGCCGAGAACCGTCAGCGCGCCCTTGTCGATGATCGGCACGTCGTTGAGTTCGTAATGCGTCTGCAACGAATGATGCGGCGCCATCGCCGGTTCGACGACCGTCGTGAAGCCCATCTGCGCGTAGAGACGGCCGGTCTCATAGGTCGACCATTTGGCCGTCGAGAGCGGCGTATTGGCGAGGCGCGCGCGAATGCCGCGATGCAGCTCGGGGAGCAGCAGGCGCGCCGTGTTCACATTGCCGCCGGCGATGTGGGAGTGAATGTCGATCGCGCCCGCCATCACGACATGGCCGGAGACGTCGATCTCCTGATCGGCCTTGCCGCCGGCCGGCGGCGCGACGATGCGGCCGTCCTCGAACCAGACGTCGCCGACGCTGTCCTTGCCCGTCGCCGGATCGACGACATGGCCGCCACGCAAAACTGTCAGCAAGGCGCGACCTCCGAAACATTCGCCATGATGGCGTCGATGACTTGCGCGACCGTCGGCGCGTCGGACGGCGCCGTGGCCGCGCGCAGCGTCAGTCCGCCCGTCTCCTGGGCCATGAGCACGGCGTCATGGGTGACGCCGGGCTGGCCGACTTCGATATAAAGCCCGCGCGACGGCGCGGCGCCGGCCGGGGCCAGCGTGATCAGCGGAATATCGCTCCGCGACCAGGACGGCGCCTCGCCGTCAAAGGCTGAAATCCAAAGAGCCGCGTCCGCCTCGCCGCTGTCGACGAGGCGCGACGCCTCGAAGCGCCACGGATCATGCTCGGGATAGCCGCGACCGAAGCCCGTGCGCGGCGGAAAGCCCGTCATCCAGCCGGCGACCTGCGTGACGCCCGAGGCGCCGCTGCGACCGCCGATATGCAGGCCGGTGAAGCGCGTGGTGACGTTGAGGTCGGTGACGAGCGCCTGCATCATCTCGACGGTCAGCGCGTCCAGACCGATGGCGGACGCCCAGACGAAGCAGCCGAATTTGGCGTTTCTGAGCGTGTCGGCGACCCCGTCCACGAGTTCGAGCTTGGCGGCGTCGATTTTCTCCGGATTGACGCGGCGGCCGCCGACGCGGGCGCGCCATACAGCGAGAACGCCGGGGATTTCCTGCAAGCTCGCCGGAACGACCTTGGCGCCGGGGACGGCGCCGGCTTCGCTAGCGTCGGGACCGATCCAGATCACCTTGCGCGGCTGGCCGGCATGGGTTCCGTGCCGGGGGGCCTGATCCAGCGCAAGACGCTCCAGCATGCCGGGCCACTGCTTCGTGAGGCCGGGGCCGACAAGAATCACGACATCGGCGCGCACGCGCGCTTCATTCGCGGTCGTGGTGAACATGCCGAAGGAGCGCTTCACGTCGAGATCGACGAGGGAATCACGCGAAGCGAGATGGTCGAAGGCCCCGCGCAGCCGCTCCGCCAGAAGGATCGCCGCGCGGGCGCCCGGGACGTCGGCGCCCAGCCCCGCGACGAGGGGAAATTTGGCGCCGCTCAAAATGCTCGCCGCCTGCTTAAAGGCGTCATCGAGCGCAATCGCTTTGCCGTCGAGCGAAGCTTTGCTCATCCGCTTCTTGCCTCGTGCCGCTCCAGGGCGGTCGTTGAGTTCGCCGCGCTCTTTGAACGCGCGGGCCAGAGTCGCCCTCGCTTTGCTCTTAGAAGGAGGAAAACTCTGAAGTTTTTTGCTTGACGCGCTTCCGGAGCTTTTACCGGAAGGCGCGCTATGCCTATCAGCCGTCACGCCTCGTGTCGAGACGCTTGGGCGTCGCACGCCGGGAGCGGGCAGTCTCGGCCCAGAGAGTTCCTCTTTTTCCCGAAAATGCGCGCGGCGGGTCAATTGCACGCCCCTGGCGATCATGATAATGCTCTCGCCGAGCTTGAACCTGCCCCTATGGCCCAGCCCAAGCAGCCGGGAACAAGAGCAGGACACAGCCGCCGAAGTTCGAAACGGAGGAAATGACAATGGCTTGGACCACCCCTGTGATCGTCGAAGTTTGCGTTGGCATGGAAGTCACCGCCTACTCGTCGGCTGAAATCTAAAGATTTCGCGCGAGTCGCCGCCGGCTTCTCGCCGCGGACCGTCCACAAAAAATCGAGCCAGTAGGAATAGCGCCGCGAAAGCTGGCGTTTCTTACTCGGCTCGATTTTTTTTTGCTCGAATTCAAATAAGCCTATGCGGAGGCGAATATGCGCAATTTGCGTTTTTTGGTTTCATTGACTGTGGCGGTTCTCGCCGCTCCGGCCTGGGCCGAGCCGCTTGACGCCAGGAAGCTTCTTTCCGATGCCCAGGCGTCTTTCCAGCCGATCAAGCCGGCCGCGACGGAATCGACGCAGACAGCGCGGGCCGCGCTCGGCCGTCGGCTTTTCTTCGAAAATCGCGTCTCCATGGACGGCAATGTCAGCTGCTCGCATTGTCATCTGCCCGACAAGCAGGCGACGGACGGGCTCCCCAAGGCGATCGGCGTCTTCGGCAAGGAAAACCCGCGCAACGCGCCGTCGATTTTCAACGCCAGCCTGAACGTCAAACAGCATTGGCGCGGCGACCGCGAAACGCTTGAGGAGCAAGCCGAAAAATCGCTGCTCGGGCCGGCAAGCTTCGGCAATCCGGATCAGGCGACGGCGATGAGCAAGCTGAAGGCGATTCCGGCCTATGCCGAGGCTTTCGCCAAGGCCTTTCCCGACGACAAGGACCCCATCAACTCGAAGAATTGGGGCGCGGCCGTCGCGACCTTCGAGCGGACGCTGCTCACGCCCTCGAAATTCGACGCTTTCCTCGCCGGCGACGCAAAGGCGCTCTCGCCGCAGGAGCAGGCGGGCCTGCGCAAATTCATCGATACGGGCTGCGCCTCCTGCCATAACGGCCCGGGCATCGGCGGCGACTCTTTTCAGAAATTCGGCGTGAGCGCGGATTACTGGACCGAGACCGGCTCCAAGACGCCGGACAAGGGCCGCGCCGACGTCACGAAGAACGACGCGGATCTTTATGTCTTCAAGGTCTCGAGCCTGCGCAACGTCGCCAAGACGGCACCTTATTTTCACGACGGTTCGGTCGCCGATCTGACCAAAGCCGTGAAGGTCATGGGGAAGGTCCAGCTCGGCGAGACGCTGAGCGACGCGGACGCGGCGGAGATCGTGGCCTTTCTCGGGAGCCTGACGGGAGCGGTTCCGGCCAATTACTCGGCGCCGGAGCCTTATCCGGACGCGGCGGCGAAGTAAGGCTCCGAGGCTCGCAAGCGCCTTCTCTCCCTCTTCCCGTTTCCACGGGGAGAGGCGAGCGCCCGGCCCCCACTCCCTCTCACGCCAGCTTCTGCTCCAGAGCGATCTTCATCAGCTCCATCGGCGTGCGGGCGCCAAGTTTGCGCTTCATGATCGAGCAGCTATTGGCGATCGTCTTGTAGGAGACCTGCGTCGCCTCGGCGATCTCCGCCATGCCGAGGCCCGCGCCAAGCATGCGCAATATTTCGAGTTCGCGCCCCGTGAGCGCCGAGAGCGGACTGACGGCGCCGCCGCTTTTCTCGAAGGCCAGCTGATTGGCGATTTTCGGCATCAGGAACACGCCGCCCTCCGCGACCTCCCGCACCGCCTTCAGCAGCAGATAGGGATCGTCATTCTTGGTGACATACCCCTTGGCTCCCGCCTCGATCGCCCGCGCGGCGAAGATCGGATCGTCATTCATGCTGAAGACGACGATGCGCGCGGCAGGGTCGCAATCCAATATGCGCCGCGTCAATTCGAGTCCGGAGGGGCCGGGCATGGCGATGTCGACGACGGTGACGTCCGGCTTGTGCGATTGAAAAGCCACGAGCCCCGTCTCGGCGTCGCGCGCGTTGAACACTTCTATGTCGCCTTCGCCGGCGAGCATGGCCGAACAGCCCGCCACGATGATCGGATGGTCGTCGACGATAAGAACGCGCATTGCTACTCCACATTTTGCGCAGTTGAGCAAAGGACAATCTGCGACGGTGAGCCCAATACCTTCCCGTAAAAGGGAGGTATTGCTCGCGATCAACTATTCACATGCCGCCCGGCGCAGTCCCGCCCCAAGATTGACCGCATTGCGCGCGGTCGTCAAAGTCGTCGCCTTTTCCAACAGGAAACGGCCATGCTCCAAAGACTGTCCCTACGCGCGCGTCTGTCGCTGCTGCTCGGCGGCGTGCTGGCGGCGGGCCTCCTCTTTGGCGTGGGACTGTTGATCCTGCATGCCGGATCCCGCGTCAACGCCGAGGCGGAAGGCGCGACGCGACTTGCGCGCGATCTCGTTTACGCAACCCTGCCCCGCCTTTCGACGTCGAGCGATCCGAAATCGGAAGTTGCGGAGCTGCTCGAAGACCTGCGGCGGCTGCGCCATGTCCGAGCGACTTTTGAAGGACAGGAAGGTCCCGTCCAGCCGGCTGAAAAGCCTGCGCCCGAATGGTTCAGCGCGCTGGTGTTCCGCGCGCCGCCGCCGACGCGAATCGAGACGCCGCTCGGCGCGATCGACATCGCCGCAAATCCCGCGGATGAAATCGACGAAATCTGGCAGGAGATCGTCTGGCTCGCCATTGGCGCAACAGCCGTCGCGGGCGCGGCTTTCGCGCTCGTTTCCTACGCGGTCTCGCGCACGCTGCGTCCCATTGCGTCATTGTCCGAAGGGCTGCTGCGGCTCGAACAGGGCGATCGCGCCATGCGCGTTCCGGCCGACGGTCCGCCGGAATTCGTCGCGATTGCGGAACGCATCAATGCGCTCGCCGCCACGCTCGAGCGTCTCGACGAGGAGAACCGTCTCCTCCTGCGGCGCATGATCCATGTGCAGGACGAAGAACGCCGCGACATTGCGCGCGATCTGCATGACGAAATCGGACCCTTTCTCTTCACCGTGCGCGCTGGCGTCGGAGCACTGGCGCGCAAGGCGCGCAACCCCGACGCGGAGCCGGCGCGGCTCGCGGAGGACGCCGAGAAGATCGATGCGCAAATCGCCGCCCTGCAGCAGGTTAACCGGCGCATTCTCGGGAGGCTGCGCCCCGCCGCACTGGCGGAGATGGGGCTCGCCGACGCAATTCAGGCGCTTGTGCGGGGATGGCGCGAGACGCGCGCCGACGTCGACATCGAACTCGCAACCGAAGGCGCGCGCGGCGAGATGGACGAGATCACCGCGCTCACAGCCTATCGCGTCGTGCAGGAAGGATTGACCAACGCTTTCCGCCATTCGGGCGCGGCGCGCATCGAAGTCGCGATTTGGCGCGATGGCGACCGCCTGCGCATCTGCGTCACGGATGACGGCGCAGGCCTGCCTGAAACCCGGACCAATGGCGGCCTTGGCCTGCGCGGCATGGCGGAGAGAGTCGGCGCGCTCGGCGGAACGTTGGAGATAACGAACCTTCCGGGCGGCGGCGCGAGCCTCTCGACGACGCTGCGTCTTGGCGCAAGTTTGAAAGTATAGTCGAAGATCGGGAAATTTTCCCGAAACCGACGGGAGCGCGGCCCAAGAAAACCGTTACTTTTCAGAACTGTAGCTACGGCGCCACATCCGGGGAATATTGTCATAAATGCTTCGCCCGCGCGGGACGCGGCGCCGATCTCGAAGTTATAACCCTCGCCGAAGATAGACGCCTAAAGACATTCGGGCTGGGGATATGAAGTTCAAAAAGCAAGTCTCTCTCATCGCGCTCGGCGCCGCGCTGACTTCCGGATCGGCTTTCGCGCAGCAATCCTTGCCGACGATCGAAATCGGCGCGACGCCGCTGCGATCCTCTTCACGTTCCGCCGCTCGTCCTTCGCCTGCTCCCGTGCAGGCGGCGCCCGGCCCCGCGGCGCGCAGCGCGCCGTCGGCGGCCCGCGTCGCGCAGCCCGCGCCGATCACGGCGCCGGCGCCTTACGTCTCGCCGCTCGTCACCTATCAGGTCCCTGCATCGGTCCATGTCGTCAGCGACAGGGAAATCGCCAATTCACGCAAGTTCAACGTCGCCGACGCGCTCGTGCGCGCGGCGCCGGGCGTGACCGTCAATGACGTCGGCGGCAATCCTTCTTTCCCCGAGGTCGACTATCGCGGTTTCGTCGCCTCGCCCTACGCCGGCGTGCCGCAGGGGCTCGCCGTGTTCCAGAACGGCGTCCGCATCAACGAGATGTGGGGCGACACGGTCAATTGGGATCTGATCCCGAGCGTCGCCATCGACAATGTCGCGATCGAGACCGGCAATCCGCTTTACGGCCTCAACGCCATTGGCGGCGCCATCGTCCTCGACATGAAGAACGGCTTCACCTGGCAGGGCGCCGAACTCGATCTGCGCGGCGGGTCCTTCAACCGCCGCCAGGGCGCCTTCCAATATGGCCGCCGCATCGGCGACTTCGCCATGTATGCGGCCGGCGAGGCGGCGGGGGATTCCGGCTATCGCTATTTCTCCGGCTCGCAGATCAAGCGCTTCTACGGCGACCTTGGCTGGCGCGGCGAGAACGCCGAAGTCCACGCCAACGTCACGCTCGGCTCCAATCGCTTCGGCGCCTCCGGCCCCGCGCCGGTCGATATGGTCGCGGCGAACAAAGCCTCGACCTACACGACGCCGCAGACCTATAAAAATCAGGTCATGATGTTCGATCTGAACGGTCAGGTTCAGGTCAATCCGACGACGAAGCTCCTCGGCGACATTCATTATCGCGGCTATAATCAGGCGCGCGTCGACGGCAATACGACCGAGTTCGAATGCGAGGACGGCGAGGCCTTCTGCGAGACCGGGGACGGCGCGGCGACGGGCGTTCCGAACTTCTTCAACGCCGCGCCCGGCGGCCCCGCGCTCGGCGCGATCGACCGCACCTGGACCCGGATCAATACGCTCGGCTTCACCGGCCAGATCAACAATACCGACAAGATTTTCGGCTTCCCGAACAAGTTCACGGCCGGCGTCAATCTGGAGCACGGATTTACGAATTTCGCGGCGAACGAAGAATTGGGAATCATCAATTCCGACTATACCGTCACAGGGTTCAACTTCTTCCCCCATGAGCCCGCCGCGGGAATCTCCCCGGTCAAGCTCAGCGTCTCCAACTATTATCTCGGCGCCTATGCGCTGGATTCGCTCGATCTGACGGACAGGCTCACCGCGACGGGCGGCCTGCGCTACAACCGCGCCAGCGTCCAGATGTACGATCAGGCTGGCATTGCGCTGAACTCGACGAATGTCTTCGACCACATCAATCCGATGGGCGGCCTGACCTACAAGCTTACGCCCCAGATCGCGGCCTATGGCAGCTATTCGGTCGCCAACCGCGCGCCGACTCCGCTGGAGCTCGGCTGCTCGGATCCCAACCGTCCCTGCCTGATCGACTCTTTCCTCGTCTCCGACCCGCCGCTGAAGCAGGTGACGTCCAACACGATCGATCTGGGTCTGCGCGGCGGCTTCCGACCCGCCGATATTCACCCGTCCTTCGGCATGTTGCCCGGGACGGTCCAATGGTCGGCCGGAATTTTCCGCACCAACGCCTTCAACGACATTCTGAGCATACCGAGCAGCATCAACGGCCGCGGCTATTTCACCAATGCCGGCAATACAGTGCGTCAGGGCGTGGAATTGTCCATGCGCTATGCCGGCGAGCGCCTGTCGGCCTATGTGAACTACACGCTGACCGACGCCTATTTCAATTCGCAGAACTGGCTCGGCGCGCCGGCCAATCCTGCCGCCCTCGTCGTGGGTTCGCCCTCGATACTCGTCAATCCCGGCGCGACGCTGCCGGGCATCGCGCCGCATCGCTTCAAGGCCGGCGCCGATTACGCCGTGACGCCCAGATGGAAGGTCGGCGGCGATCTCGTCTATGCGGCCGGCTCCTACCTCGTCGGCGACTGGGCCAATCAGTTCGGCACGCTTTCGCCCTACGCCATTCTGAACCTGCGCACCTCCTACGACGTGACGAAGGCGCTTCAGCTCTATGCGCTGGTCGAAAACGCCACCAATACGCGCGCCCGAAGCTTCGGCACCTTCTTCGAAACCGACTCGATCAACTTCGCCAATTTCTCGAATCCGAAGATGGTTTCCGTCGGACCGCCGACGGCCTTCTACGCCGGCATGAAATGGAATTTCGGCGCGGAGCCCTCCGGTTGGATGGCTTCGGCCCGCGACCAGCTCGCGCGCGAACGCGGCGAAGACGCGCCGACGCCGCGCAAATGGGCCGGCCTCTACGCCGGTTTGAACGCCGGCTATGGCTGGGGCGCCACGACCGACGTCAACGTCTATCCCAACGGCTTTGGCGACCGCTTCGCGCAGCTTTGGAACGAGAAGATCCTCGCCGAGGAGCCCGAGGACGACGGCGCCGCCTGGTGGGGTCTGTTCCAGCCCACCGCGCCGGCCTTCGCAAATTCGGGCATCGCCAATGTCAGCCGCAGCGGCTTCGTCGGCGGCGGCCAGATCGGCTGGAATTATCAGGACGAGTCCAGTGTCGTTCTCGGCGCCGAAGCCGATTTCCAGGGAACGATCTTCCGCGGCAAGGGCGCATATAACGGCTCGCTGTATGAACGCGCAGGCTATATCGACAAGCCCGAGGGCGGCGGGCTTGAGAGCCTCGTCATCACGCGCCAGGCCGTCGGCGGCGGTTCGGTCTCCGCCGGTATGGACTGGTTGGGCACCTTCCGCGGCAAGGTCGGCTACGCCGTCACCGATACGCTTCTTGCTTACGGCACGGGCGGTCTCGCTTATGGCGAGGTCCATGCGTCCGCCGCGCATTTCAACGCGTCCAGCATTCAGCGCGAGAATGACGTCGGCGTGCTGGCGTGGAATTACGCGAATCCCGCCGCCCTCGGAGGCTCCAGCTATTCCGGCGTCCGCGCCGGCTGGTCGGCGGGCGGCGGCGTCGAGTGGATGTTCGCCGACAATTGGAGCGCCAAGGCGGAGGGCCTTTATTACAATCTCGGCGCGGTCGACCTCGTCTCCTTGCCGCTCGCGACGGTCTGCTCGAGTCAGGCGACGAACACTTCGGGCGGCGCCTGCGCGAGAGGCCAAGCGAGCGCCGATCGCATCGCGCCGGGCGGGCTCCTCTGGGCGAACAGCCCCGTCTCCAAGGTCCAGTTCGACGGCGTGATCCTGCGCGCGGGCGTCAACTATCATTTCAACTGGGGCTCGAATCTCTTTTGACGGGCCCGCTTTCCCGGCGACCCTCGACCAACTGGCGGCCCCATGGGGCCGCCTTTTTTGAGCCAGGAGCGCCTAATGACGGCGCGGGACGAACTCCCTATATTTGGTTCCGTTCTTCCCAGACAGGAGGCTGACTTGAACAAGACCTTTCTTGCCGCGGCGCTTACGGCGGCCACGATAATCGCTGCGCCGATCGAACCGGCTTTCGCCAAAAAAGCGTCTCCCGTGGCGACGCTCGACACGGACAACGACGCGACGGTCGACATCAACGAGCTCAACAAGGCTGTGGAAGCGCTCTTCGAAAAGCTTGAAAAGGACAATGATGGAACGCTCGACTCGAAGGAGTTGCAGGGCCGTCTTTCCAAGAAAGAACTGAAGGCGGCCGATCCCGACAATGACGGCACGCTGGACAAGAATGAATTCCTCGCCGCCGCCGCTTCGCTTTTCAAGGACGCCGATCCGGACAATGACGGCACGCTGGATGACAAGGAATTCGCGTCCAAGAAGGGCAAGGCCGTTCTGCGCCTGACCCGCTGACATGCCCGGGCGCGTGGGTTCTTCGACTTGATCCCGCGCGCCAAAGCGGCCATGTAGAAGGCCATGAAACGCCTCGCCGCCGCTTGCATTCTTTTACTGGCCGCCACGCCCGTCGCGGCCGATGCGCTGAATGTGAAAATCGGCGTGCTGCGCGAATTGCATTCGACGGAAACCCTCTCCATTCTGGATATTCCCGCCGCGGACGATACGCTCGCGGGCGCGCTTCTCGGCGCCGCCGACAACAATACGACCGGCAAATTCACCAATCAGACATTCGAAGCTCTCGACGAAAAGCTTGAAGAGGGCGCGGATATCGCCGCTGGGGTCGATACGCTGACCGAGAAGGGCGCGCTATTCATCATCGCCGATCTCGCGCCCGATCGCCTTTTGATGGCGAGCGAACGCGCGAAGTCGAAAGGCGCGCTTCTCTTCAACGTCTCCGCGCCCGATGAGCGCTTGCGTGAGGAAGACTGCCGCGCCAACGTCATCCATGTCGCGCCGTCGCGCGCCATGCTCGCCGATGCGCTCGCGCAATATCTCGTCTGGAAACAGTGGCGCAAATGGCTGCTGATCAAGGGCTCGCATGAGCAGGACGAATTGCTGGCGCAGGCCTATCGACGCGCGGCGAAGAAGTTCGGCGCGAAGATCGTCGAAGAGCGCGTCTATGAAGACACAGGCGGAGGGCGGCGCAGCGACTCGGGCTCCGTGCAGACGCAGCGCCAGATGCCGGTTCTGACGCAAAACGCGCCGGTTTACGACGCGCTGGTCGCGGTCGACGAAAGCGAAGTCTTCGCGGGCTATCTCCCCTATCGCACATGGGACCCGCGCCCGGTCGCGGGCTCGGCGGGGCTCTATCCCACGAGCTGGGACGCCGCGCATGAGCAATGGGGCGCGCGCCAATTGCAGAACCGCTTCATGGCGGCCTTTCGTCGCCTGATGAATGCGCGCGACAACAATGCCTGGCTCGCCATGCGCATGATCGGCGAAGCGGCGACGCGCACCGGTTCGAACGCGCCGGAGAAAATTCGCGACTTCATGCTCGGCAAGGATTTCTCCATCGCCGCTTTCAAGGGCGTTCGCCAGACGCTGCGCCCGTGGAACCAGCAATTGCGGCAGCCCATCCTTCTCTCTGACGGCCGCATGACCGTCTCCGTCTCGCCGCAGGAAGGCTTTCTGCATCAGATGACGGAGCTCGACACGCTGGGGCCGGATCAGCCCGAAACGAAATGCAGGTTGAAATGAACAAGTTCTTTGCCGGCGTCTCCCCCCGTCATGGCCGGACTTGTCCCGGCCATCCACGCCAAGCAAACGAGCCGCGCGGCGTGGATGCCCGCGACAAGCGCGGGCATGACGTGCATGCGGTTGCTACAGCGCTGTTCATTACGCTGCTCTCCGTCTCCCCGGCTTTCGCCTACACAGCCTATATCAGCAATGAAAAAGGCAACTCGATCACCGTCATCGACACGGACAGGCTGGCGGCGACGGCGACGGTGAAAGTCGGCCGTCGTCCGCGCGGCATCGAGTTGAACAAGGACGGCACGGAGCTTTACATCTGCGCGGGCGACGACGACGCCATTCAGGTCCTCGACACCAAGACGCTGAAGCTCACCGGCAAGCTGCCCTCCGGACCCGATCCCGAATTGCTCGCGCTCTCGCCGGGCGGCGACACGATTTACGTCTCCAACGAGAACGACAATCTCGTCACGCTCATCGACGTGAAGCGCAGGGAGCAGATCGGCGACATCCCAGTCGGCGTCGAACCGGAAGGCATGGCCGTGAGCCCCGACGGCAAACTGCTCGTCAATACGTCGGAAACGACGAATATGGCGCATCTCATCGACACGCGGACGAAGCAGATCGTCGCCAATATTCTCGTCGACGGACGTCCAAGATTTGCGGAATTCAAGAAAGACGGCAGCGAGCTTTGGGTGTCGTCGGAGGTCGGCGGCACAGTCGCCGTGATCGATCCGATCAAAAAAGAGCTGAAGCAGAAGATCAGCTTCGAAATTCCCGGAATGTCGAAAGAGGCGATCCAGCCCATCGGCGTTTCCATCACCAGGGACGGCAAACGCGCCTTCGTCGCGCTCGGCCCGGCGAACCGCGTTGCGGTGATCGACGCGGAGACGAAGAAGGTCGAGAAATATCTCCTCGTCGGACAGCGCGTCTGGCACCTCGCCTTTACGCCGGATGAAAAATATCTGCTCACCGCGAACGGCGTCTCAAATGACGTGTCGGTGATCGACGTGGCGAATCTGAAAGTGGTGAAGTCGATTCCGGTCGGCTCTTTTCCCTGGGGCGTCGTGGTGGCGCCGCAATGACGAGGCCGGATTTTTATATTTCCTCTCCCCGCGACCGAACCGGTCAGCCGTCATTGCGAGCGCAGCGAAGCAATCCAGGGGCGTCAATGTGGCTCTGGATTGCTTCGTCGCTGACGCTCCACGCAATGGCGGCGGAAAAGGGAGCATGATAGACGCCCTCTCCATTTCTCATCTCTCCCACTCTTACGGATCACGTAAGGCGCTCGACGACGTATCCTTCACCGTCGCGCCGGGGAGCTTCACGGTTTTGCTCGGGCTCAATGGCGCCGGCAAGAGCACGCTCTTCTCGCTCGTGACGCGGCTTTACGCGGCGCGTAACGGCGAGATCGATATTTTCGGCGCCAATGTCATGCGCGACCCGGGCGCGGCGCTGCGCAGCCTCGGCGTCGTCTTTCAGGCGCGCACGCTCGATCTTGAACTCTCGCTGATTCAGAACCTCGTCTATCACGCGGCGCTGCACGGAATCGGACCGCTGGAAGCGCGTCGATTGGGCATGGCGGCGCTCGCGCGCGCCGGGCTCGCGGAGCGGGCGAATGACAAAGCGCGCGCGCTCTCGGGCGGCCAGATGCGCCGCGTCGAGATCGCCCGCGCGCTGCTGCACAAGCCGAAGCTGCTTCTGCTCGACGAGCCCACCGTCGGTCTCGACATCAAGGCGCGCGCCGACCTCCTCGCCCATGTGCGCGGACTGGTGAGCGACGAGGGCCTCGGCGTTTTGTGGACCACCCATCTCATCGACGAAATCGAGGACGACGATCAGGTCGTCATCCTGCATCACGGCAAGGCGCTGGCGGCGGGCCGGGCGGCGGATATTGTGGCGGAGAATAACGCGTCGGATATTGGCGCAGCTTTCGCGACGATCACAGGCGCCAATTCCCTCTTCCCGCAAGCGGGGAGAGGGTGAGGGTGAGGGGCGAGCGGCAATGACGATCTCGAAAATCAAGAGCGCGCTCAGATGACGATGAGCCGGACCAGCGGCCCTGCCCCTCACCCCAACCCTCTCCCCGCGAGGGGGGAGAGGGGGTTTAGCGCGCGCCAATATCTCATCTGCCTCATGGGCGTCGTCTGGCGCGAGGGCTTGCGCTTTCTGCATCAGCGCGAGCGTTTCATTTCCGCGCTCGTGCGGCCGCTCGTCTGGCTCTTCATCTTCGCGGCCGGCTTCCGGCAGGTGCTCGGCATTTCGATCATCCCGCCTTACGAAACCTACGTGCTTTACGAGGTCTATATCGCGCCCGGCCTCATGGCGATGATCCAGCTCTTCAACGGCATGCAGTCGTCCCTCTCCATGGTCTACGACCGGGAGATGGGGAATATGCGGACGTTGCTCGTCTCGCCCTTCCCGCGCTGGTTCCTGCTCGGCGCCAAGCTTTTCGCCGGCGTCGCCGTGTCGATCCTGCAGGTCTACGCTTTCCTGCTCATCGCTTATTTCTGGGAGATCGAGCCGCCGACGAAATGGGGCTATCTGACCGTGCTGCCGGCGCTGGCGCTCGGCGGGCTCATGCTGGGCGCGCTCGGCATGCTGCTTTCTTCGCTCATCAAGCAGCTCGAAAATTTCGCGGGCGTGATGAACTTCGTCATCTTCCCGATGTTCTTCGCCTCTTCCGCGCTCTATCCGCTCTGGCGCGTGAAGGAGTCGAGCCCTTGGCTTTATTACGTCTGCTCGGTCAATCCCTTCACCCACGCCGTCGAGCTGATCCGCTTCGCCTTCTATCAACAGATTGAATGGGTCTCGCTGCTCGCGGTCACGGGGTATACGAGCGTCTTCCTGATCGCGGCGATCATCGCTTACGACCCGGCGCGTGGGATGCTGATGCGGAAGGGCGGCTGACGCCTGTGGCCGGGAAGCTCGGTTCTCCGCTGAGGCGACGGGGTTTACGTCCGCTTGCGTTTCGTCGCGCGGCTGTAGCGCAAACCCGTCACTTTCTCTTTGTCTTCGTCGCCGCCTCTTCAGCGGCGGCCGCTTCGGCGTATCCGTCAGGCAGTTTCACGCCGCCCGCCAGCTGTGCGCCAAGCACGATGGTCCGGGCCTCGGTGAGCCGCAGGGCGCAATAGCCGAAGTCCGATTCCTTGGCGTAGCTGCGGCAGACCTCTTCGCGCCAGGAGGAGAAGCTCGCCTGCTCCTTGACGACGAAGCCGCGGACCAGCTTGTCCTTGCTGTTGCGTTGATAGAGCTCACGGAAATCGGCGCGGACGGTCTTCTCGACCTTGGCGCGGGCGCCGAGCATCTCCTCGGCCTTCTTCGGGTCGAACTCGCTCTCGGCCGTTCCCCACAGGCCGCTCGGATCGGCGCGGCAGTCCGCGACCTTGATCTCGCAGGCCTTGCTCTCATTGGTGACGAGGATGGCGCCGTCCAGAACGTCGAGGGTAAAGGGACAGGCCGGGAAAGCGATCTGATAGCGCCTCAGACCAGCTCCGCTGTTTTGCGACGTCAGCTTCAGAGGCATGCCGGCGACCTCCACCCGGCACTCCTCGCCGGAACGCGACAGGCGGTCGCCCGAAAGGGTGAGTTTGGAGACCTGGAGATCCGTTCCCCCGCGCGAAAACTCGATCACGCTGCCGGAGCCGTCGAGCTTCAAGGTCTTGCCGATAATCGTGTCTTCCGAGGGAGCTTTGGGCATGACGACCGGGCCGCGCGCCTGCCCCATCTCGCCGCTGCTGACTTTCTTCTTCGGCCTCGGGGCCGACGGCGATGTGACCGTGCCCTCCGGCGTCGGCGCCACCGCGCCCGGAAGCGCAAGCTGAGCCGTCGCGGGCGCGGCCGTCAATATTCCGGCCAGCGCCGTTCCGGCGGCCGCCCGAGCGAAAAATGTCCAGGACGGCGCAATAGACATTCGCAAAACCCAGCCCCTTCCCCAACCCGCCGGACGGAAGGCCGGCGAGCGAAACGCCCTATCTTGGCGCGAGAACCATCACCATCTGCCGGCCTTCCATCGACGGCTCGAGCTCGACCTTGGCGACAGTGGCGGTCTCGGCCTTCACGCGCGTCAGCAGGCGGTAGCCGATGTCCTGATGGGCGATCTCGCGTCCGCGGAAGCGCAGGGTCACCTTGACCTTGTCGCCCTCTTCGAAAAAGCGGTGAACGGCCTTCATCTTGACGCCGTAGTCATGCTCGTCGATGCCCGGACGCAGCTTGATTTCCTTGACCTCGACCACCTTCTGCTTCTTGCGGGCCTCGGCGGCCTTCTTCTGCTCGGCGAAGCGAAAGCGGCCATAATCCAGGATCTTGCAGACGGGAGGCGTCGAGTTCGGCGCGATCTCGACAAGATCGAGCCCGGCCTGTTCAGCCATGCCCAGCGCGTCCAGCAATTGGACGACGCCGTGATTCTTGCCTTCGGAATCGATCAACTGCACTTCACGCGCGCGAATTTCTCGGTTGATGCGCGGGCCTTCCTTCTGCGGCGCCGCGGTGCTCTTCATTGGCCGGCGAATGGAACGTTCTCCTTTGGGAAGCCGAAAAATCTCGGCCTTGATTGAACAGCTATAGAGAGGGCTTCCGCGAGGAAGCCCGGAGTCGGCAGATTCTCACGAAAGCGCGGCATGTCAACTGGCCAAATCAGGCCTTTTGACCCAATTTCGCCGGTTCCCCACATTAAAGAAAATTCTTGATGAGTTCCGTGACTTTGTCCGGCGCGTCCTCCGGAGAGAAATGGCTGACGCCCGACAGCTTTTCAACCTTCAAATCAGCCACGCGCCTCTCGGTTCCCTCGAGGCAGGCCTCGCCGAAAGCGATGTCCGCCGCGCCCCATACGATCAAAGTCGGAATCTCCACGGGAGCGCCGAGGTCGCGGGCCGCCCGCAAATCGTGGATCGCCCGGCGATACCAGTTGAGCATCGCCGTCGCGCCGCCGGGCGAGGCCGCATTGTCCCGATAGACAGCCATCACGTCCTCGGAAATAGCGTCACCTCGGCCGGCGGAAAGACGCAGCATCGCCCCCGTCAACGCGCCGCCTCCGGCGGAAAGGAGAAAATCCGGCAAGCGGGGAATCTGAAAGAAGCCGATATAGGCGGATCTGAGTTTCTGCCAAAGGCTCCGTCTCCAGGCCCTCGCGAAACAGAGCGGATGCGGGATGTTGATAATGACCAGCCGTTCCAGCGGCCGCAGCTTCCTGATCGCGACGACCCAGGCGATCAGACCGCCCCAATCATGGCCGATCAGCGCGACGGCGCGCGCGCCCGAGGCGTCGATGAGGGCGGCGACGTCGCCGGTCAGCGCCGCGAGCGAATAATTCTTCTTGCCCGCCGGTCGGCTCGTGCCGCCATAGCCGCGCTGATTGACGGCCCAGACGCGATAGCCCTTTGCGACAAGCGGCGCGACGAGATGGCGCCACATCACCGCATGCTCCGGAAAGCCGTGCAGGAGAAGCGCAAGCCGCTCCCCCGTCCCGGCCTCATAGATCTCGAAAGTCAGCCCGTTGGCGGGAACGAGAATCCGCCTCGCCCCGAGCAGCGCTTCCTCGCGCGTCAACCGGCGAGCGCCGGACAGCTCGGGCAAGGCGTCCCGCCAGACATGGCGCCGCAGCTCTCAACGACGCCCGCATCGCCGCCCGCGGCGGGCTTGGCGATCAGCGAGAGCTGGCGCTCGACATGCGCGGCGCCGCAGGCGGGGCATTCGGGCGTCTCTTCGAAACGCGCCAGGGTCTCAAAATCATGGCCGCAATCCTGGCAGCGAAAGGCGTAAAGTGGCATGGGTTCTCACGGGGTGGAAAAACAACGCCGCTATGTTACGCCGTCACGGAGCCGCGGAAAAGCGGGACCTTCCCCACGCCCGCGCTGTCGCGCGCTAAATTGAACCGATGCCCAGCATGCGAGAAAAAATATGACCTACCGCGCGCCCGTCTCCGACATCCTTTTCTCGCTGCGCCTGGCGGCCGGGACCGACGCGGGAGGGATCTATGCGGACATCGCCGAGGGGGTGGCGGAGCAGACTTTGAACGAGGCCGCCAAATTCGCGGAAGGCGCGCTGCTTCCGCTCGACCGGATCGGCGACCGCGCCGGCGTCAGGCTCGCCGATGGCGCGGTGACCACCGCGCCCGGCTGGCGAGAGGCCTATGCCGGCTGGCGAGAGGGCGGCTGGAACGCGCTCGCCGCCGATCCCGAATTTGGCGGGCTGGGCCTACCAGCTCTGCTCAACGCCGCCTGCACGGAAATCTGGAACGCCGCGAATATCTCCTTCGCGCTCTGCCCGCTCCTCTCGCACGGCGCCATCGAGGCGCTGGAGGCGCACGCCAGCGCGTCGTTGAAGGAAACCTATTTCGCCAGGCTGGTCAGCGGCGAATGGACCGGAACGATGAACCTCACCGAGCCGCAGGCGGGTTCGGACCTCGCTCTGCTGCGCGCGCGCGCCGAACGCAACGATGACGGCTCGTATCGTATTTCGGGACAGAAGATTTTCATCACCTATGGCGAGCACGACCTCGCCGACAATATTCTGCATCTCGTTCTTGCGCGCCTTCCCGACGCGCCGGCGGGGGTGAAGGGGATTTCGCTCTTTCTCGCGCCGAAATATCTGCCGGACGAAAACGGCGCTTTCACGCGGCGCAACGCCGTGCGCTGCGTCGGCGTCGAACACAAACTCGGCATTCACGCCTCCCCGACCTGCACCATGGCTTATGAAGATGCGATCGGCTACCTGATCGGCGAGGAGCATAACGGCCTCGCCTGCATGTTCACCATGATGAACAACGCCCGGCTCAATGTCGGGCTGCAAGGCGTGGCGCTGGCCGAGCGCGCGACGCAGGCGTCGTTCGATTATGCGCGGGAGCGCAAACAGGGACGCGCCATCGGCGCCTCGGAGACGAGCGCGATCATCGCGCATCCCGACATGCGGCGCATGCTGCTGACAATGGCGAGCCTCACGGCGGCGGCGCGTCTGATCTGTTTCGAGACAGCCGCTTCGCTCGATCGGGCGCATCGCTGCGACGATCCCGTTCAAGCCAGGGAAGCCGATGAACGCGCCGGCCTGCTCACGCCCGTCGCCAAGGCTTTCTCGACCGACATCGGCAATGAGGTCACGTCGCTCGCCGTGCAGGTTCATGGCGGCATGGGCTATATCGAGGAAACGGGCGTCGCCCAGCTCATGCGCGATGCGCGCATCTGCGCGATTTACGAGGGGACGAACGGCATCCAGGCCATCGATCTCGTCGGCCGCAAACTGCCGATGAGCGGCGGCGCGGCGGTGAAGCGCGAGATCGACGATATGCGCGCCATTGCGCAAGAGAGCCATTACGCAGCGGTAGGCGACGCTGTAGAAGCTTTCGCCGCTGCGAGCGATTATCTTGCAGGCGTTATGAAGACCTCTCCGAACGAAGCGCTCGCGGGCGCCACGCCTTTTCTGCGCCTCTTCGCCTTGGCGCGCGGCGCGACTTTACTCGAAAAGGCCGCAGGCGCGGCGCGCCACGCCGGCGATCCAAATGCGACGCGCTATGAGACGCTCGCGCATTTCTTCGCGAAGAACGTCGCCGTCGCCGCGCCGGGTTTGGTGAAGATGGTGACGGAGGGAGCGCAGTCGGTGACGGAGGGCGGCGAGTTATTCGCCCGCTGACGCCGTCATTGCGAGCGAAGCGAAGTTAACCGCCCATATGTTCCCGCAACGCCCCCTGCTCCACCGGGCTCATATGCAACCCCAGCTTTGAGCGCCGCCACAGCACGTCGTCGGCTTTCCGCGCCCATTCGTTCTCGATCAGATAGCGCAACTCCGCCTCGGTGAGACCGCAGCCGAAATTGCGGCCCAAATCCTCCATCGAACGCGCATGCGCGAGAAAGCGCTCGGCGCGCGATCCATAGGCGCGGGCGAGGCGAAGCGCGCATTCGTCCCCGAGAAACGGCTTCTCCGCTTTAAGATGCGCGAGGAAGGCGTCGAATTCGATGTCGCCGCCTGGAAAGGCCGCGTCCTGCGTCCAGGCTTCGCCGTGCGGCGGGAAGAAGCGGCGCAGTTCGTCCATTGCATGTTCCGCGAGTCGGCGCGCCGTGGTGATCTTGCCGCCGAAAATCGAGAGCGCCGGCGCGGCGCCTTCCGGCGCATCGAGATCGAACGCGTAATCGCGGGTGACGACCGACGCATTCAGAGAACCGTCGTCGTACAAAGGGCGCAGACCCGAATAGCTCCACACGATGTCGTCGCGCTGAACGGAGACGCGCAGGAAGTGGTTGATCGCGTCGAGGAGATAAGCCG
Source organism: Methylocystis parvus OBBP (assembly GCF_027571405.1). GTDB lineage: Bacteria > Pseudomonadota > Alphaproteobacteria > Rhizobiales > Beijerinckiaceae > Methylocystis > Methylocystis parva. Next base: position 138,117 of record NZ_CP092968.1, on the reverse strand, counting down.
TCTCCGCATCGCTGATGGAGACGTCGCCCGGCGCGCCGTCATAAGGAACGTCCGTCGTTCCGATCAGCGTAAAGGCGCGCTCATAGGGAATGGCGAAGACGATGCGTCCATCCGGGTTTTGCAGGATATAGGCGTGGTCGCCCTCATAGAGCTTGCAGACGACGATATGCGAGCCCTTCACGAGGCGCACATGCTTGCGCGAATGCACATGCAGCGCGTCTTCGATTACTTGCGACACCCAGGGGCCGGCCGCATTGACGAGCGCGCGAGCCTCGATCTCCGCGCCGCCGTCGAGCCTGGCGGCCCAATTTTCCCCCTTGCGCCTGGCTTCGATCAGCTTCGTTCCCACGGAGATGGTCGCGCCGCGCTCCTTGGCGTCGAGCGCGTTCAGCACGACGAGCCGTGAATCCTCGACCCAGCAGTCCGAATAAGTGAAGCCGACATTGTAGCTCTCGCGCAAAGGCGCGCCGAGCGCATCGCCTTTGAGCGAGATCATATGCGACTCCTCGAGACGCTTGCGCCGCGCGAGATGGTCGTAAAGGAAAAGCCCGAGCCGCAGCATCCAGACCGGTCGCAATCCCTTCTCGTGCGGCAGCACGAATTTCAGCGGCCAGATGATGTGCGGCGCGGCGGCGAGCAGCAATTCGCGCTCTGCGAGCGCTTCATGCACGAGGCGGAACTCGTAAAGTTCAAGATAGCGCAGCCCGCCATGTATGAGCTTTGTAGAAGCCGACGACGTGCCGCTCGCAAGATCGTTCTGCTCGACGAGACGCACGGAAAGCCCGCGCCCCGCCGCGTCGCGCGCAATGGCGCAGCCATTGATCCCGCCGCCGATGATCAAGAGATCGTATATCATGCGCGCCGCTCGCCCTGACTCTTGTTCAATCTAAGCCGGATGCTGGCGGGCGCAAGGAAACAGATAAAGCTCGATACGCCCCCGGATTGAACGGCTCGGACCGCAGATGAACGATAGGCGACCTCGTTCGTCGAGACGCGCGCTCCTCGAGGATGAGGCCTAACCGTCTGGCGTCATAGACGAAGCCCCTCCTGTTGAGGAGCCTGCGCAAGCCGGGCTCGCCCGACTTGCGCATTTAAGGGATCGATCTCGGGCAAGCCCGAGATCGCAGCAGGCGTCTCAAAGCACGAGGGGCGGCGCCACAATTTTGTCGGCATGCCCGGCCGCGCAAGAAAGGGCGGCGTTGAGTCTTTACCCCTGAGGACGGCTGGCCTGCGGACGATTGCTCCCACCGCCATGCGCCCGCCGCTTCTGTCCGTTGGCCGGTCGCTGACCACTCGGACGCTGTCCCTCGCGATGCGGCCCCTCGCGGCGCGGATGCTTTTGCGCGTTGCGCGCCGCGCCGTGCCCATTCCCGCCGCCGCCATTGCCGCGATTGACGCGCCGCGCCGGCTGCGCATCGTCATGGCGCTGATCGGCGCTGCGACGATCGGTCGAGGGTATGGACTGACGCGTCAGCTTCTCGATCTGGCGAAGCAGCGGCCGCTCGCCATTGTCGCAAAGCGATATGGCGCGCCCGGAAGCGCCGCCCCGCGCCGTGCGGCCGATGCGGTGGACATAGGCTTCCGGCACTTCCGGCAGTTCGAAATTCACGACATGCGTCACGCCGTCGACGTCGATGCCGCGCGCGGCGATGTCCGTCGCGACGAGAACGCGCGTGCGGCCCTTGCGGAAAGAGTCGAGCGCGCGGATGCGCTGGCTCTGGCTCTTATTGCCGTGAATCGCCTCCGCGCCGACGCCGGCGGCGTCGAGATGCTGCGCAACCCGATCGGCGCCGCGCTTGGTGCGGGTGAAGACGATGGCGCGCGAAATCGCGGCGTCGCTCATCAGCTCGATGAGAATGTCGCGCTTGGCGCCGCCGTCGACGAGATACACATGCTGATCGACTCGCTCGGCCGTCGTCGCCACAGGCGTTACGGAAACCTGCGCGGGCGCGTTCAGCATGTCCTGCGCGAGACCGGCGATTTCTTTCGGCATGGTCGCCGAGAAGAGCAGCGTCTGACGGTTCTTCGGCAGCTTCGCGACGATCTGACGGATCGGGACGATGAAGCCGAGATCGAGCATATGGTCGGCCTCGTCGAGCACGAGGACTTCCGTGAACCCCGGCTTGAACCGGCCGGAAGCGATGTGATCGAGCAGACGGCCCGGCGTCGCGACCAGAACGTCCAGCCCACGCGCCAGCATGTCGATCTGCGGGCGATGCGAGACGCCGCCGACGATGACGCCGACGCTCGGACGCAAGAACTGGCCATAGGCGCGGAAACTGTCGGCGATCTGCGCGGCGAGTTCGCGCGTCGGGGCGAGGACGAGCGCGCGCGCCGTGAAGGGCGCGGGACGGCGCCGCTCGGCGGCGAAGCGCTCCAGGATCGGCAGCGCAAAAGCGGCCGTTTTGCCGGTGCCCGTCTGGGCGATGCCAAGGAGGTCGCGGCCCTGCAAAAGATGCGGAATCGCTTGGGCCTGAATGGAGGTCGGCGTTTCATAGCCCTCACTGGAGAGGGCGCGAAGCAGAATCTCGGGCAGGCCGAGATCGGAAAAAGTGGTCACTTAGCGTCTTTCATAGACGATCGCGCGCCGCGCCCTTCCGGCGCGCGAACGCTCGATCCGGTTGAAAAAGGGGGGACTTGCCCTGCGTAGCGGGCCGTCGATTGAGACGTGAGGCGGCTCGACAGCTGGTCGGAGGCCGAAACGGCCATTGTCCGATCTACGCGGCTGGAGGGCGCTTGCTGCGGCGCAGCAGTTCTCTCCTAGAGTAAGCCAGGGTTCCGGTCAATGCGTCTCTCGCCCGCGAGCCCGCGACTCGCCTCCGAAACGGAGGCAGCAATGATCCAGAAATAAAGCGGCGCGTATCCGCGCGTATTGTCGATGAAATCGGCCGGTCTCCATCCGCGGCCGAGAATAGCGTCCGGCGCGGCTCCGCCAGTTTGCGCCGGGCGCACTCTTCTCCGACTGTCACGAAACAGGCTTAGAAACGCGCATACTCAATGAGCGGCGCGATTTGTTCGTCGCAAGGCGCGTTATTGAAAAAGGCCGGGGCGTGCTGCTTATCGACAATTTCCTCGATCGCGAAACCGCAGAGCGGCTGCGCAAGAAAATCCTCGATACTCCTTTTCTCGCAGGCGGAGCGACCGCGACAGGACGCGCGGCGAAAGTCAAAAACAACTTGCAGATGGATCGCGAGCGCGGGCGTAAAATCCTCGACGACGTCGCCTTGCGCCTCATGACCCATGAGCAGGTCGAGCTTTACGCCATCCCCAAGCGGATCGCGGCGATGAGCGTCAATCGCTACGACGCCGGAATGGAGTATGGCAGTCACACCGACGCGCCGATCATGAATGATTGCCGCTGCGATCTCTCCTTCACCTTGTTCCTGGAAGATCACGTCAATTACGAAGGCGGCGAACTCGTTTTGGAGCAGGAGCACGGGCTTCTCAAAGTCAAACCGGCGATCGGCAGTCTCTTCCTCTATTCCACGGGGCTCATACACAGGGTCACGCCGGTCGCGAGCGGCAGCCGTCTCGCCTGCATCGGCTGGATTCAAAGCAGGGTTCGCGACGAACAGCAGCGCACGATCCTACGGGAACTCAATATTGCGCATCGCGCTTATGTCGAGCGTCACGGGCATGACGAACTGGTCGACATGCTTTTGAAGAATTCGGCCAATCTCATGCGCATGTGGTGCGATTGACCCATGCGCGGCCTCCGGCGCCTCATTTGCGGGCGCCGGATCCCTGACCTACCAGTAGACCTGCGCCCGGGCCTCGAAGAGGTCGGGATGGGAGCCGTTCATATAGAAGCCCTGCCGGCCGGGCAGCAGCCCGGCAGGAAACGGCGCGCCGCCATAAACGGCCAGCGCGCCGAGCTGGTAGTCGTTGAGCGGCGCGGAGGCGTGGAGCACATGCGTCCAGTTGAACTGGAGATGGATTCCCTTGTCCGGATACCAGTCGAAGCCGGCCGTGACGTTCTCCTGCCGTCCGCCATAGACGCCCGAATTAGCGATAACCGCCTGATTGACGGGATTGGGCTGCACATAAGTGGCCCAGGCCATCATATTCGCGAGGCCGGTCCCGGAATAAGGCCCGCTATTTAGATTGATGGCGCTGTAACGGGCGACGAGGCTGAAGGCGCCGAAGCCGCCCGCGCTCACCGGATTCTTGATCTTCGGTTCGACGAAATTCGCGCCAGCCTTGTCCGAAGTCGTATAGGCGGTCGCCCGTTCATCGCCGGTCAGCCAATAATGGCCGTAGACATAATAGCCGCCGAAATGCTGACTCGCGCCGCCCGGCGCATAAACGCCGGAGGCGCGCGCCTGCAGGATCTTGTCCATGTTCCGGTGATAATCGGTCGCGATATATTCCGCCTGCATGTCAAATGGCCCATGCGCGGCGGCGAGTTCGACGCCGTAGGACGTCACGTCGCGCACGCAATGTCCTGCGGCCGACGTCGTGGGAATGCCGCCAAAGAAGCCGCCCAACGTATAGGAGCCGCAGGAGAGGTCGGGCGTCCCCAGCAGGCCCTGGCCGAGGACGGTCGCCTCCGAGCGCAGGCGGTTGCCGATACGCAGGACGCGGTCGTCGGAGAGGCCTGTCGCGTCATTGGGGCTGTGATATCGGCCCGAAGCGCCGATATGGAGCAGATTGTGTTCGTCCTTGATCGGCGCATAGGTCGCGCGGCCGGTCAGTTCGACATATTGCGCGCCGCCGGTCGAAACCCAGCCGGCCGGTTTCGGCACGCCCCATGTCGAGGGCGTGTTCTGGCCCGGATTGAGCGAGGCGTCTTCGGGGCTTGTCGAGAACACGCCGGCCTTTGCGGACCAGTTGTCGCCATAGGCTCCCGCCGCAAGGCCGATATGGCGGCTTGCGCCGATGCCTTCCACCGCCATGGCGCGCTCGATGAAGGAGCGGAATCTCGACGAAGCCGTGAACTCCATGGTGAACGGCTCGAACTGGTTGCCGACCATGATGAAGATCGGGTCCGTCGACCATGGCAGCGTCATCGCCGGGTGCTGGATGCCGAAGAAGAAGTCGCGGATGCCGCTGACGACCTGATTGTTGCCGGTGACCTGCGGCGTGCCGGAGAAGTCGTATTGCAGCTTGTAGAACCAGACTTTCGCCGCCTTGCCTTCCACCTCGAGGCGGACCTGGCGGACGCCGACCTGGTTGGAGAATCCGTTGAGCGGCTCGGTGATGCCGCCGCCGTCGAATTGCATGCGGCCGCCGACCTTGAAGCTGTAGGCCTTGTCTTCCGTCTCGACGAAGATGCCGTTTCTGAAGGAGACAAAAACGGGAGGCGGCGGCGGCGGCGCGTGAGGGTCGCTTTTGGAATGCGCGGCGTTGGCGACGTTGGTCGCCTTGCTGGCGGCGTTTGACGCGGCCGCGGCCTGCGCCTTCGCATCGCGCGCTTCCTTGCGAAGCTTGGCGATCTCAAGCTCCAGAGCGCGCAGGCGGGCCTCGATGGCGCCCGCATCCGCGGCGGCCTGCGCCGCCGTCGCGGTCATCAACGCGCATATTGCGCTGGTCGCCAAGACGCGCTTCTTCAGTCGAAAAGTCATCCGCCCTCACGCAAGCTGAAACCGAAGCGAAATCCTTCTGATTCTCGCTATCATGCATCTGTCATAATCTGAGAAATTGTGGCGAAAAGGCGCTTTATATGGCGCGCCAAACGATGGGGAAACAAACGCGGCCGGCAGAAACAACGCGACATAAAAACCGCCCGGCCTTACGCCGGGCGGCTTCACAAGCGCGGGGGCCCTCCCCTGCTTCTTACCAGTAAACCATGGCGCGCGCCGAAATCACGTCGGGATGCGAGCCATTTTCGTAGAAGCCGGCTTTGCTGTACGTGTTGAGCGGCGCGGAGACATGCAGGGCATGGATCCAATTCAACTGCAGATGATAGCCGCGGTCGGGATACCAGTTGATGCCCGTCGTCACGGTTTCCGCCCGTCCGCCATAGACGCCCGAATTGGCGATCGCGTAGTTCATCGCGGCGTTGGGCGCGATGTAGGTCGTGTAGGCGAGCATATTGGCGAGGCCCGAACCGGAATACGGACCGCTGTTCAGATTGAGCGTGTCGTAGCGCGCGCCGACGGACCAGGCGCCGAAACCGCCCGCATTGAGCGGATTCTTGATCTTGGGCTCCATGAAGTTGGCGCCGGCGCCCTTGTCCTTGGTCTCGTAGGCCTGCGCGCGCTCTTCGCCCGTCAGCCAATATTGCGCATAGACATAACCGCCGCCGAAATGCTGGCTCGATCCGCCCGGCGCATAGACGCCGGCGGCGCGCGCCTGCAGGATGTTGCCCATGTTGCGGCTGTAGTCGTTGGCGAAATATTCGGCCTGGAAATCAAACGGACCATAGGCGCCGGCGAGTTCGAAGGCGTAGCTGGTCATGAACCTCGTGCACTTTCCGGAGACCGCGGTCGGCGATCCGAAAGGCGCGACCGCGCCGCAGGAAAGGTCCGGCGTGCCGAGAAGCTTTTGGCTGAGCACGGTGGGCGATTCGAGCGGGACGCGGTTGCCGAGCATCATCATGCGGTCGTCATTGGCGCCGGTCGCGTCGTTCTCGCTGTGGTAACGGCCGGACACGCCGAAATGCAGCAGCTTGTGCTCGTCCCGGATGGGCGCATAGGTGAAGCGGCCCGCGAGATCGACATATTGCGCGCCGCCGGTCGAGACCCAGCCGGCCGCCTTCGGAATGCCGACCATGGCCGGCGCATTCACCGCCGGAGAGAAAGCCGCGTCTTCATAAGAGGTCGAGAACAGTCCGATGCGTCCGGTCCATTGATCGCCATAGCCGCCGATTGAAATGCCGACGTGGCGGTTGGCGAAGAGAGCCTCGGTCGACATGGCGCGTTCGATGAACGGCCGGAACTTCGTCGAGGATTGCCCTTCGATGCTGTACGGCTCGAACTGGCTGCCAATCATGATGTAGGCAGGATCGGAGCTGAACGGCAACGCCATCGCCGGATGCTGGATGCCGAAGAAGAAGTCGCGAACGCCGCCCAGAACCTGGTTGTTGCCCGCGACCGAGCCGTTGCCGGCGAAATCATATTGGAGTTTGTAGAACCAGATATTCGCCGCCTTGCCCTCGACTTCGAGGCGACCCTGGCGCAGCCCGGCGTTGCTCGACAGGCCGCCCAGCGGCTGAGAGGTTCCGCCGCCGTCGAACACCATGCGGCCGCCGATCTTGAAGCTGTAGGCTCTGTCGCCGGTCTCGACGAACAGCCCGTTTTTGAAGCTCACGAAAACCGGCGGCGGAGGCGGCGGCGCGGCGGGATCCGCCTTTCCATGCGCAGCGTTGGCGACATTGGTCGCCTTGTTTGAGGCTGCGGCCGCCTGAACCTTCGCCTCGCGCGCTTCCTTGCGGAGCTTGGCGATCTCGGCCTCCAACGCGCGAAGACGCGCATCGATCGCGCCGGCGTCGCCCGCCGCAAACGCAACACTCGAAGCGGAAAGCAGCGCGCCAAGCGCCACCCCGCCGAAAACCCATCTCTTCGTCAACCGTGTCATGTCCCGTTCCCCGGAAGTTAACTTGACCGGGCAGAAAAGAGCCGTGGCTGCATGACAACGCGGTGACAAAGAGAGTCTTCGCTTCAACTTCTAACGTATAGCTTCGCATTAGTTGTACATTAGCAACATAAAATACATAATATAGATGCGCTATACTATATAGTCTGAATGCGTTTTACAAATTCTGATCTTTATTTCAAAATCAATATAGTATTTATTTCCATACATAAACATGACTTAAAGTGAAATACATTGGAAAGACAAGCTCAAATTCCGGACGCACGCCGGAAATCTCGTCCGACCAATATGCCGGTCGCGCCGTGGGCATTCGCTCCGCGGCGTCGGATCGGTCTTTCTGACCAAGTCGGTTTAGAGAGGCTTGAACCGCTGGCCCTGGAACCGGCCCCCGTCCAGCGGCTCGATTAAAGGGCGCAAGGCCTATCGCCGAAGGGGCGTGGTGGCGGACTTGGCTGAACGGGGCTGAAACAATCTCCGTCGATCAGCCTCTCGCAAGATATGAGAGCTTGCGGGCGCTCCCGAGAGCGAGAGATCGGGAAGCTCATGACATATTCAACGCAAACGCCGCCGATGCGTCGACAAACGCAACGGCGGGCCGCTCTTGAGGATGTGCTCGGGGATGTGCTTGCGGCGCACGGCGCGCCAATAAAAAAGCCGCCCGCAAATGGCGGGCGGCTCCTGCTCTTGTGACGTGCGACTGCGTCGCGTCGTCGATTACCAGTAGATCTGCGCGCGGGCCTCGAAGAGATCCGGATGCGCGCCGTTATAGTAGAAGCCCTGACGGCCCGGCATCGGAGCGCCGACAATATTATAGTCGTTGAGCGGCGCCGAGACATGAAGGACGTGCGTCCAGTTGAACTGGAGATGGACGCCCTTGTCCGGATACCAGTTGAAGCCTGTCGTCACGTTCTCCTGACGACCGCCGGCGACGCCGGCGTTGAGGATCGACTGGTAGAGGAAGTTGCCGGCGGGCGCATAGGTCGGGTTCGACACGGCCAGCATATTGGCGAGGCCCGTCCCCGAATAGGGGCCACTGTTCAGATTGACCGAGCTGTAACGGCCGATCAGGCTGAAGGCGCCGTAGCCGCCGGCGCTCAGCGGATTCTTGATCTTCGGCTCGAAGAAGTTGGCGCCCGCCTTGTCCGAGGTGCTGTAAGCCTGCGCCCGCTCTTCGCCGGTCAGCCAATATTGAGCGTAGGCGTAATAGCCGCCGAAATGCGTGCTCGAGCCGCCAGGAGCGAAGACGCCGTTGGCGCGCGCCTGCAGGATCTTGTTCATGTCGCGCTGGTAATCGGTGGCGATATATTCCGCCTGCATGTCGAACGGGCCATAGGCGCCGGCGAGTTCGAAGCCGTAGCTGGTCACGTATTTCGTGCAGTGGCCGGCGGCCGAGCTAAAGGGAACGCCGCCAAAGAGGCCGCCATTCGCATAGGAGCCACAGGACATATCCGGCGTGCCGAGCAGACCCTGGCCGAGAACGGTCGCCTCCGAACGCAGGCGGTTGCCGAGACGCAGCACGCGGTCGTCGCTCGCGCCGGTCGCGTCGTTCGGGCTGTGATAACGACCCGAGACGCCGAAATGCAGAAGGTTGTGCTCGTCCTTGATCGGAGCATAGGTCAGACGGCCCGCGGCGTCGACATATTGGGCGCCGCCGGTCGAAACCCAACCGGCGGCTTTCGGAACGCCCCAAACGGCAGGCGTGTTCTGGCCGGGGCTGATCGAGGCGTCTTCCATAGACGTGGAGAACACGCCGATGCGGCCGGTCCAGTTGTCGCCGTAAGCGCCGAGCGAAATGCCGAGATGGCGGTTCGGGGCGATGCCTTCGACGGCCATGGCGCGCTCGATGAGCGGGCGGAATTTCGAGGACGACGTCGATTCGAGGCTGAACGGCTCGAACTGGCTGCCGACCATGATGAACATGGGGTCTTTGGCCCACGGGATCGACAGCGCCGGATGCTGGATGCCGAAGAAGAAGTCGCGGATGCCGCCGAGCGTCTGGTTGTTGCCGGTGACCTGGCCGGTGCCGGCGAAATCATATTGCAGCTTGTAGAACCAAACCTTCGCGGCCTTGCCCTCGACTTCGAGGCGGATCTGACGGAAGGCGACCTGGCTCGAAAAGCCGTTGAGCGGCTCGGCGATGCCGCCGCCGTCGACCATGATGCGGCCGCCGACCTTGAAGCTGTACGCCTTGTCTTCCGTCTCGACGAAGATGCCGTTCTTGAAGGACACGAAAACCGGCGGGGGCGGCGGCGGAGCGTGCGGGTCCGCTTTGAAATGCGCGGCGTTTGCGACGTTGGTCGCTTTTGAAGAAGCGGCCGCGGCCTGCGCCTTGGCTTCATGCGCCTCCTTGCGGAGCTTGGCGATTTCCGCCTCCAGCGCCCGCAGACGCGCGTCGATCGCCGCGCCATCGGCCGCGACGGCCATCCCGCTTGCCGACATGAGCGCTCCGAGCGCCACGCCGCCGATTGCCCAATTCCTGATCAACATTTCTCTCTCCAGCCCTGGGGGAAGCGCCTGCTTTAAGGCTGCGGGATAGTCGCCAGCGTTATGCGACAGGTCCGTGACAAACATAGTCTTCACAGCAGTCTCAGAAGTCATCAATTTCAGCGAGTTGCCATTTTGCAACACATCCTTTGGCCTGCTGAAGACGTAAGCTTATATTTCAGAATATTTCTGATTTTTGCCTATTTGTTTCTATATGTCAATATTTGTTTCAATATAGAAATATTACGGGTGAACCAGACACATTTTTGGCTGTGTTTCAAAAAATCAGAAATGCATTGCAACGAACTGGAAATACTTCAGACACAAATTGCCTGCATGTTCGCTTCGCGTCTTGGGCGTCTTCCGCTTTGGGCGTAGTCGAGCTCTTCCCTGCCGCCAGCTATGGCGAGGGGTCAGTTTCGCCGGCCTTGGAATCGCCCCCGTCCAACGGCTTGATAAAGCGGGCGCAAGGCCTATCGCCGCAGGGGCGTGGTGGCGGACTTGGCTGAATGGGGCTGAAACAATCCCTGTCGATCAGCCTCTCGCAAGATATGAGAGCTTGCGGGCGCTCCCGAGAGCGAGAGATCGGGAAGGATTTACGTTCAAAAGAAAACGCCCCCGGAAAAGATCCGGGGGCGTTTCAGGGGCCAGCGTCCGTTGCGGGAAAGCAATCCCGGCGGCGGTCAATGTCGCGCCTTTACGGCGCGCCGAAGGCGGCGACGTTCAGTCGCAATCCTTGAGCTTCGTTTCCTTGCACTTCTTGACCATCTCCTGGGCCTTGACGAGGTCCGTCTGCGAGAGGGTCTGCGCCGAAAGCTCGAGCATTTCTTTTTTCTGGTTGGACGGCATCGGCAACGCCTCGAGCCCGAGCGCGCTCCAGACATAAGCGCGTTGCGGGTCGGCCTGCAGCCCTTGTCCCAGAAGATACATGGTGCCGAGATTCACCTGCGATTCGGGGTCGCCCTGCTTTGCGGCGAGCCGCATCCACTTTGCGGCTTCCTTGTAATCCTGAGCGACTCCGCTTCCGTCGTAATACATGGAGGCGATGTTGGCCTGCGCTGTCGCGACGTTCTTGTCGGCCGCGAGCAGGTTCCATTTCATCGCTTCTTTATAGTCCCGCGTCGTGAACTGACCCTCGAGATACATCGTGCCGAGATTCGCCTGCGCGGACGGGTCGCCTTTCTCCGCCGCGAGTTTGATCCATTTCATCGCTTCGCCGCGATCGACCGGGACGCCCCTGCCGAGCATGTAGATCAGGCCCAGCTCCGCCATCGCCTTCGCTTCGCCTTTCTCGGCGAGCGGCTTCAGTATCTTGAAAGCGGCGGCGACGTCGCCTTTCGCGGTTGCCGCGGTCGCCGCTTCGTAATCGTCGGCCCTCGCCGCGTTGGTCGCGACCATGGCGAGAAGAATGAGAAAAGAGCGGACGCGCTTTCGCATGGACCTGACCCCTTCAGAATGACAATGAACGCCCCCGGAGACCGGGAGCGTTCCTTGATGACCGATATGAGACTGGCTCAGTAGTTCCACTGCAACTGCATGCGCAGCAGATCGGCGTTGAACTGACGATAGGGAGCCGCGCCGGTATTGGTGCGGTTCATCTTGGTGTAGACCGCCGTCAGCTCGACCTCGGGCAGCGGCTGCCACTCGACGCCGACATCCAGCTCGTGAACGCGCGCGAGCGGCGCGTTGGTTTCGACCTTCCAGCCGCCATTGTAGTATTGCCACTTCACGAATGGGAAGAAGGTGCCGAGACCATAGAGCGTGTCGTCATACTTGTAGGTCGCCTCGACGTAACCGCCATTGAGGCGCTGCGAGCTGATATAGGTCTGGGTCGGATCGAGCGTGGGACCGCGGCCCCAGTTCCATTCGGCCTTCAAGCCGAAGGGCTGCGGATAGATGACGCCGGTGATGGCGACGCGGTCGTCCTTGACGCCCTGACAGCCGTTGAGACAGCTATAGTTCCAGGCGGCGCCGGGATACTGGCTGAGCACGAGGTTGCGCGTGACGTCGCCATAGCCGGGCGCATTGATGAAGGGCGCGCCGGCTCCGGGATATCCGGGCGGACGATAGCCGGCCCAGCCGGTCGCCATGCCAAGAGACGGCGTGATCGCCGAAGTGGTCGGCATATAGCGACCGGTATAACCCTGGATCGACGCTTCGACGATCTGACCGTTCGAGAAGACGTAAGGATAGGTGAAGCGGCTGACGATGTGCACGCCGTTGTTCAACTCGATGCGGTTGGCGCCCTGGCCGTTATAGATGCCGAGCGCGAACATGCCGTAATCGCCCGTGCCCTTGAGATTGTTCTTCACGAGGTCGCGGAGCAGGTGACGAACGTGCTCGGGCGTGTAGTAGAAGAAGACGCCGAGGTCGCGCTCGTCCTTGCAGCAGGAGTTGATCGCGTCGGCGCGGTCCAGCGCGAGACGATTCTGCGAGGACTGCATGTTCTCGAAGCCGTAGGGGATCTTGGACTGGCCGACGCGGAAGCGGAATTCCTTCTTCTCGTCGATCGAGATGTCGGCATAGGCGTCGCGCATCTGAGCGAAATTGCCCGCCGCATTGCCGTAAGTGCCGATCTGCACAAAAGGCAGGTTGTAGAAGGCGAAGACCGGGTTGGTGGCCGCCGTCGCCGAATTGCTGAAGGTGCCCGACGGCGCGGACGCCAGATCCATCTGCACGTAGAGATAAAGATGGCTGGAGACGTCGCCCGAGAAGATGAGGCGCGTGCGGCGGAGAAGGAAATTGCGGCGCGGCCCGACCGAGCGGTCGTGGGGGCTGTAGACGTCGTTCCACTGATTGGCGTTGAGCGTGTCGTTATAGCGCATCTGCGTATAACCACGGAAGCTCATCTTCTCATACCAATGCTTCGGCGCTTCCGGAGCGGCGACGACGTGGGCGGCCGGAACGGCGTGCGCCTGCTGAGCGGCGGCATGCGCGGCGCGCTTCGCGGCGGCTTCTTCCGCCTCGAGCTTGTTCAGACGCGCCTTGAGGGCGCGGATTTCCGCGGCAGTGTCCGCCGCCGCGGGCGTGGCGGCGAAAGCCGCCGAAAGGCCGAACGCCGCAATGGCGAGGGCGCGATAACCAGGTCGAAATTTCATTGGTCGTTCCCCAAGCGTTAACTTCCGGGAGCGAGAAAAGCGGTCGTTACATGACAGAGCCGTGACGATTGGGCCTCGAACGGGACTGTGACAAAAGACTTCGCCTCAGCTGTGACGCGTTTACCACACCTTCAAGCGCTAGAAGCCTGATTCGAGTGGCGTAGCGGCCACAGTGCCTTGTCATGTTGACGTTCGGATCGCCACATTCGGCGCCGTTTCGCCACATTTACGCCGCCTTGCCCGACGTTCCCGATGCCGCTATCGGATGGTCGAGCTAACGAACTCCAGGGTCAGCCATGTCCACGACGCCCGTGCCTCGCCGAGAGGCGGCGTTCATCTTCATTCTCATCACCGTCGCGCTGGACATGCTGGCGCTTGGCGTCGTCATACCGGTGCTGCCCAAGCTCATCGTTCAGTTCGAAGGCGGGGATCTGCGCTCGGCCGCGCATGCTGTCGGCGTCTTCGGCTTCGCCTGGGCCGGGATGCAGTTTCTCTTCCAGCCGGTCCTCGGGGCCCTCTCCGATCATTACGGCCGCCGTCCCGTCGTGCTCGCCTCGAATCTGGGCCTCGGGCTCGATTACGTCTTCATGGCGCTCGCGCCTTCCCTGCCCTTCCTCTTCGTCGGGCGTCTCATCTCGGGCGTGACGGCGGCGAGCGTCGCGACGGCCAACGCCTATATCAGCGACATCACCCCGCCGGAGAAGCGCGCAGGCCGGTTCGGCCTGATCGGCGCGGCCTTCGGCCTGGGCTTCATTCTCGGCCCCGCCATAGGCGGCGCGCTGGGCGAACACGATCTGCGCTTCCCGTTCTGGGCCGCCGCCTTCTTCAGCCTCGCCAATTTCGTCTATGGCTGGTTCATCCTTCCCGAATCGCTCGCGCCCGAGAAGCGCACGGAAAAGGTCGTGTGGCGGAGCGCCAACGTCATCGGCTCCCTCAACTATCTGCGAACGCATCCGACGCTCGCCCTTTTCGCGCTCGCCCTCTTCCTCTCTTATCTGGCGCATGAGTCCCTGCCGGGGCTCTTCGTGCTCTACACGGAAGCCCGATATCACTGGGACGCCAGCACAACGGGCTGGGCGCTGGCGATTGTCGGCATATCGCAGACGGTCGTCTCTGGCGGCCTCGTGCGTCCCACGGTCGCGCGGCTGGGCGAGAAAACGACTTTCGCCATCGCGCTCGCCAGCGGCGCGCTCGGCTTTCTCGCTTACGCCTTCGCGCCGACGGGCGCGCTGTTCATGGCGGCGCCGCCCTTGATCGCGCTATGGGGCATGGCGAATCCTTCCTTTCAGGGCCTCGCGACGCGTCTCGCCGGCCAATCGGAGCAAGGCCGGCTGCAAGGCGCTTTCGGCAGTCTTCGCGGCGTTTCCGGCATGGTCGGACCGCTGCTTTTCACGCAGATTTTCGCGATGTCGCTCTCGCTCGATCTCTTTATCGGAGCCGGCTACTTCCTTGCGGGCCTGTTGCTTGCGGCCAGCCTCTTCATCGGGCTGAAGGCGATTGAAAAAGGATCGCGCTGACGCGTGGCCGTCAGTTGGGCGTCTGATCGCCGAGGCCCGGCGCGCGCAGCCGCACGCGGCTGAGGCCGCCGCCGCGCCGCTCGACGCAAATCTTGGCGGCGATCCGCGCCTGCATGGATTCGACGTGACTGATCACGCCGACCTTGCGCCCCTGCCCCTGCAGATTTTCCAGCGCATCGATCGCGACGTCGAGCGTCGCGGCGTCGAGCGCGCCAAAGCCTTCATCGATGAAAAGCGTATCGACGAAAGAATCGCGTCCCTCGAGGCCCGCGAGCGCGAGCGCCAGAGCTAGCGAGGCGAGAAACCTTTCGCCCCCCGACAGCGAGCGCGTCGAGCGGCGTTCGTCTCCAAGATCGCGATCGACAATCTGCAGGCCGAGCGATCCGATCTCCCCCGCGCGCTCGAGACGATAGCGCGGCGCCAGCAATGCGAGGCGCTGATTGGCGAGGGCGACGAGATGTTCCAGCGTGACGCTCTGCGCGAAGCTGCGAAACCTGTCTCCCTTCGCCGAACCGATGGCGGCGTTGACCTCGTCCCAGACCTTGAAAGCGGCGCGGTCGGCGTCGATCCGCGACGAAAGCTTGGCTGCGCGCCTTCGCGCGTCGTCGTCCGTGACCAATTCTTTTCGTAGCGCGCCGACCTGCTCTGCAAGGCTGGTCAGCGTTCCCGTTAACTCCGCCTCGCGCGCAGCCAGTGTTTCGCGCGGCGCTTCGGGAATTCCGGCCGCTTCCGCATCAACGACATCCTGCCGACGTTGCGCCGCCGCGACGCGGGCGCTGTTGACGGCCTCCTCCGCATTCTTGACAGCCCGCCGCATGGCGGTTGCGTCATCGGAGGGGATCGCAAGCAGGCCGGCCGCCGCCTCGTCGCCGAAACCGGTCGCCGCAAGGACGTCATTATATGCGCGCTCCCCCGCTTCGAGGGCCCGCTCCGCCATTCCGGCTTCCTCGACGGCGCCGACATGCGCCGCTTCCAAGGAAGCCCACAGACTGTCGGCGTCCGCCGCGGCCGCGCGCGCGCTTTCATGCGTCGCCCCAGCGACGCGGCGCCTTTCGTCATAGCGCCCGCGATGGGCGGAAGTCGCTTCGCCATCGAGCAAGCCCGCGCGCTCTTTCTGCAATCGCGCGAGCTCCGCCGCGCGTTTGGCTGTCTCTTGAGACGCGCGATCCGCCTGCTGCGACGCCGCGCCCTCATCTGCTACTAGCGCGGCGATCCTGGGAGCCAGTTCGGTCAGGCAAGCCTCGGCGCGCGTGAGCGCGTCGAACGCCGTGCGGTAGCGCGCCCCCGCTTCTTCGACGATCTTCCGCGCGCCGAGCGGATCGCGATCGAGGTCGCCCGCCGTAAGGTCGCATGGCGCGAGATAGGGCGCCAGCGAGCGGTCGAGCGAGTCGATGCGCGTCTTCGCGCCGTCGACCTTTTCCGCGAACCGCGCGCGCGCCTCTCCAGCGTTGCGCGACAGGTTCTCGGCCGCCTCGCGCTCGGCCTTGCGCGTATCGATCGCCAGGCGCTTGTCTTCGACAGCTTTGCGCAGAAGATCGATTTCCTTCCGCATCTCGCGTTCAGCCGCGACGATTTTCGCAAGCTCCCGCCGCTTGTCCGCGACCTCCTGCAAGACCCCGGCGACAGCGGGACACGCGCCTGCAATCTCTTTTGGGACGCCGCAATCGGGCGCTTTCAACAGAAGCGCCGCATAGCCTCGCGCCGCCTGCGCGGTGGCGGCGCGCGCCTCTTCGAGACGACTTGCGGCTTCGTCCCTCAGCGCGCGCGCCTTCGCCTCGCCAGCGGATGCGGCGGCGCTGTCCTTCTCGATTTGAGCGGCGGCGCGCCGCGCGGCGGCGCGTTTGTCGCGAAGCGACTCGATCAAGTCGCGCGCCGCTTCGCTCGAATGCGCGAAAGGATGATCGCGCCCGCCGCAGACGGGACAGGGCGCGCCGTCTTCGAGCGCCGCGCGCAGTTCGAGCGCCGACGCGGCTGCAGCGGCCTCGGCGAGCTCCCCGAGACGCTCGGCCTCTTCGCGCTGCGCGGCCTGCGCCTCCCGCGCGCGCGCAAGTTTTTCGATTTCGCGTGCGAGCGTAGCCGCTTCCAAATCGTGACGCTTGACTTCGGCATCCGCGCTTTCAGCTTTGCCGGCCGCCTTTTCATACGCCTCGGCGCAACCCGCCATCGCCTGCAAGGTCTCTTGAACCCGCGCCAGAGCCTCATCTTCGCGAGCGACAGTTTCGGCGTCCAGCGCCGCGAGCGCCGCCGCCCGCGCGCTTAGTTGCGTGGTTATCTGCGTCAGCGCTTCCCGATCCGCCTTGTCCGCCGCATCGAATGAGCGCTTGACGTCGTCAGCGCGCTGCAACTCGGCGAAAGCTTTTTCCAACCGAGCGGCCGCCTCGCGCTTTTCGGCCCCGACCTGCGCGCGCTTATCGAGCCAATCCGCGATCTCGCGCCGACGTTCGTTCACGGCCGCGAGCGGCGCGACCGACGCAAGTTCGGCGCGCGCCGCCTCGCGCCGGTCGGTCGCCTTTTCCTGCTCCGCTTTCGCCGCCAGGAGCGGCTGTCGCTTGTCGGCGAGCGCCGTGCGCGCATTCATGTCGGCTTCGGCCGCGCGCGCGACTTCCTCGGCCTTGACCTCGACGCGCATGTCGAGCGCTGCGGCTTCTTCCCATAACGGCAAGAGACGCTTGATCTCGTCATCGATGCTGGCGAGCGCTTCAGCGGCGCGGGCTGCGTCTTTTCGCGCCTCGTCGAGAGCGGCGCGCGCGGCTTCGGCTTTTTCCAACGCGCGCGACGCCGTGTCCCGCCTTGCGATGAGAGCATGCGCCGCGCGCCGCATCTCCTGACGCGGGGCGCGCAGCGGCTCGACGCGTTCGAGCTTTTCCAGGGTCTGACGTTCGACCGCGCGGGCGTTCCACGCGCCTTCCGCCAGCACGCGCGCCGCTTCCGCCTCCTCCAGCGCCTTCCGCGCTTGCGCGAGCGTTTCGATACGCCGCAACAATGCGCGCACGCCGCCGCATTCGAGCGCAAGAGCTTCGCGTTGCGCATCGATCTCTTTCAATTCGGAGAGCTTCGCGGCGCGCGCCTCATCGGGCATCACGCCGATTTCCTTGGCGCGCTCCTCCAACGCGGCGAGCGCGTTCCTGGCGTCGCTCCATCGCTTGTTGGCGCGCATCGACAGGACGCCGTAAATCTCGGCCCCGGTGATTTTCTCGAGCAGATCCGCGCGCTCCTTCGCGTCGGCGCGCAGAAAGGCGTCGAAATCGCCCTGCGCGAGCAATGCGGTGCGGCGGAACTGATCGAAAGTCAGATCGGTGAGTTCGACGATCCTGCCATTCACCAGATCGACGCCCGACTCGATCGCTTCGATCATCTCCCCGGAATCGTCGATACGCCAGAGACTGCGACCGCGCTTTTGCAGCCGTCCGGCGGCTTTGCCGCGTGCGCGCGCCAGATCGCATCTGACGCGGTAACGCTTTCCGTCGCGCGCGACGAAATCCGCCTCAGCAAATCCGCGCCCCGCGCCACGGCGCAGAATATTGGCGGGCTCCGTCGCGCTGACGGCCTCGCCGGAGGCGTCGGGCGCTTTTTCCTTCTGATTGCCTGCGGTCGCGCGCGGAAAATCGTCGTATAGCGCAAGGCACAGCGCATCGAGAATGGTGGATTTGCCCGCACCGGTCTCGCCCGTGATGGCGAAAAGCCCAGACGAACGCAAAGGCTCCTGTTCGAATTCTATTGCGAAGGGTTCGGCGAGACTTGCGAGATTCTCGCCCCGGATCGCGAGAATGCGCATCACTCCTCCTCCGAAAGCTGATCGAAGCGACGCAAATGTTCGTCGGAAGGCGCGACGCCATGCGTCGCCTCGAACGCCTCTCGAAAGAGGTCGAGCGGTTTGCGCTCGGCGAGGCGGACTGGCGCCGATTGCGGCGCCTCGGCGCGCTGCGGGCGCTCGACGGCGAGCGAGACGAGGCGCAGCGGGAATTTCTCGCAAATCGCGTCGATCTCCGCTTTCAGCCCGGCCGCCGCCCCGTCGAGCTTCACCGTGAGATGCACGAAAGGCTTGGCCTCGTCCGAAATCTGCGGATCGAGAGCGAGCGCGGCCAGCGCCGGTTCGATTTCCGAAATGGCGAGGGCGCCCTGCGCCGGAACGCGCAGATGCGCGACGCTGCGTTCGAAAGGCTCATGCTTCGCCGTCGCTTGCCCGCAAGCGCCGATCTCGACGATGGTCGCGCCATGCGCATAGCCGATTTCCGTCTTCGACATCGGAATGAGGGCGCCGCTATAGCGGATCGTCTCGCGCACGACCTTCTGCGGCTTGTGCAAATGCCCGAGCGCGACATAGGCCGCATCGGCGGGGAAAATGTCGGGCGGCGCGGCGTGCTCGCCGCCGACGAGAATACGGCGCTCGGCGCCTTCCGACTCCGTTCCTCCCGCGACGTGCAAATGTCCGGTGAGAATGAGCGGGCTCGCCCCGACGCGGGCGCGGGCGGCGTCGACCGTCTCCCGATACAGCCGTCGCACGCCCCAGACGATGGAGGAGCCCGTCACATCGGCGCCGGCGACAGGAAGATCCGCGGCGCGCGGATAGGGAACCGCCAGAATATGCGCGCCTGTGTCGCCGGCGGCGTCGCGGATCGGCAATAGATGAATGTCGAGATCGACGGCGCCGTCGCGGCGCGCAATGGCGCCGATGGATCGCACGCCGGCGAGCTCGAATAAGGCGCGCGGCGCCTCAAGCCGCCCGGCCGGATCGTGATTGCCGGCGAGAAGCGCGATCGTCGCGCGCGGACAGACGGCGCGCAAATCGCGCAGCGTATCGTAGAGGAGGCGCTGCGCTTCCGCGGACGGATTGAGGCTATCGAATATGTCTCCGGCGACGATGACGGCGTCCACGTCCCGCGCCCTGGCGAGAGCGACGAGCTGTCGCAGCGCGGCGCGATGCTCCGCCTCGCGCGACCAGCCTTGCAGCGCGGCGCCCAGGTGCCAATCGGCGGTGTGAAGGATACGAATCACGGCCCGGGCAGTAAGCAGCAGACGGCGGGTTCGAAGCAAGCGATACGCAACGCGCTTGCCCCTCGCCCGCCGCCGCCGGCCCCTCAGCCGTCAAACCGCGTTACGATACGCCTTACGCGAGAATACGGTGAGGAACATGATGGCGATGTCGAAGAGCATCGACCAGTTATCGATATAATAGAGATCGTGCTCGACTCGTTGTCTGATCTTCTCGGGCGAATCGATCTCGCCGCGCAGCCCGTTCACCTGCGCCCAGCCGGTGATGCCCGGCTTGACGTTATGGCGGCGCGCATAGAGCGCGATGCGTCGCTCGAAAAGCTGGTCATGCGCCACCGCATGCGGCCTCGGGCCGACGAGCGACATGTCGCCGCGCAGCACGTTGAAGAGCTGGGGCAGCTCGTCGATATTGTAGCGGCGCAGGAAGCGGCCGATGCGCGTCACGCGCGGATCATTCGCGGTGGCCTGTTTCATGTGACGATCGTCTTCCATCGTCTTCATCGTACGGAATTTGACGATGCGGAAAGTCTCGCGATTGAAGCCGTAGCGGCGCTGAAGGAAGAGCGCGGGCCCCTTGCTTTCGAGCCGGATGAGCAGACCGCAAAGCAGGAGAAGCGGCGAGAGCAGAAGCAGCGCCGTGGCGGACGCGACGATGTCGAAGACGCGCTTGGCGGCGATCTCGACCAGATTGAGCGGATGGCCCGACAGGCTGAGGCTGGAAATGGCTCCGACCTTGTCGATTCGCGCATCCACGAAGCGGTCGAGCACGCGCTCAGGCCCGAGATGGATGCGCGCTGGCATATGGAGGAAGGCTGTCACGCACTCGTCGATGACGTCGGTGCGCGACCAGGGCGTGAGGATGAAGATGTCGTCCGGCCGCAACATGCGCGCCGACGCAACCGCCAGCGCGAGATCGTCCGTCAATGTCTGCTCGCTGTCGCGCAGCACGACGGAGGCGACGACATTCATGCCGCAGGTCCATGGCTTGTAGCGATAGGTGAAAACCTTGATGTCCTGCTCGAAACCCACCAGGAAGAGCCGTCGCGCGGAAACGCCGCCCGTCTCGGCGCTGGCGCGGACGAAATGGCAAAGCGTCGCGCGCTGCGCCAGAATTGCCGCTATGCCGGCGGCGGAAGCGAGCACGAAGGCCGCGCGGGACGTGTCCTCGGTCGTCTTGGTGAGAAAGCCGATCGCGAGCGCAAGCAGGCAGACCAGGGTCCAAAGACCAAAGCTGCGCCATCCGTGACCGCGCAATTGAAGGTAATTCGCAAAGGAATATTCTTGGCGCATCGCATTGGCGAGCAGGAAGATCGCAGCGGCGATGAGGCTCGGCTGAAGATTGGCCGCGGTCAGGCCGTTCCAGCTATAGGCGGCGACATGATAGGCGAGTTGAGCGACGACCGCGGCAAGCATAATCGCGAGAAAATCGAGCGCGGCGGCGAGAATCGAAAAAGACAGGCGCAGCAGCGCCGTATTTCGTCTGGGACTCCAAGTCTGGGCGTGCCGTCCGCTGTTTTCGTTTGACCGTCGACCTCTTGAAATCGTTGGTTCCGCGTGCGCGGCGTCCGGCGGATAGTCGAATTGATGGGACAAGTCCTGTCTCCCGATCGAACCCGCCTGTGCCAATACGGCACATGGCCGGTCCGCCATTCATCCAGTTCGCTCGTTGCTGCAAGTCACAGGCCCTGGACTTCCTTGATGCGGCGAAAAAGCCGACTCATGGGGGCGTCGCTCAAATCAACTGGAAAACTGACCTGTAACTATCTAGAAATAAAGGAATATCTATATTGGCGCCGGAAGTCGAAAATTCCTTTGAAACGGCCTGTCCGGGCGTCTTCACAAGCGCGTCATCCTCCCTGTAAAATATCCAGAGTCGCAAAAGGCCGGGTTGGACCTTGGCGCGGTCCATCAGGCCCTTCTCGAAACCGAGAGGCTGGCAGGGTGACCGCTCACTTTAGACAACAGAATGTTTCGCCGCAGGCATGTCCCGCGCTTGTGCTGAATGCGGATTATAGGCCGTTGAGCTACTACCCGCTTTCATTGTGGGGTTGGCAGGACGCGATCAAGGCGGTCTTCCTCGATCGGGTCAATATTGTTTCGGAATATGACAAGACCGTCAAAAGTCCGAGTTTCGAGATCCGTCTGCCCTCGGTTGTTTCGCTGAAGGAATATGTAAGGCCGGCCCGTCAGCCGGCCTTTACTCGTTTTAACGTCTTCCTGCGCGACCGCTTCACCTGCCAATATTGCGGCGCCCATGACGAATTGACCTTCGACCACGTCATCCCGCGCTCGAAAGGCGGCGCGACCACATGGGAGAATGTCGTCGCGGCCTGTTCGCCCTGCAATCTGCGCAAGGGCGACCGGCTTCCGCATGAGGCGCATATGATGCCGGCGCAGACGGCCTATCAGCCCAGCATCGCGGATCTGCATCGCAACGGCAGGCTGTTCCCGCCGAATTATCTGCATGAAAGCTGGATGGATTACCTGTATTGGGATTCTGTGCTCGAACCGTAAGCCGGGCGCAAATGAGGGATGATGCTGCGCCGGTTGATCGTCATGTGCTTCGGCTTCGTCATCGCGGCGGGCGCCGGCGCGATTTTTCTCGTCGTCTCGGCGCTCTTCGACACCGCGACGCGTGAAGCGGGGCTGGCCGCCGTCGTCGCGGGACTTTTCGCGGTCTTCGACGCAGCGGCGAATGAAGGCGATCCCGAGCAGGCTTTCGCCACGCTGAGCTTTATAATCTGGGCGGTGATCGTCGCGACATGCGCCGCCCCGCTCGCGGTCGCCGCGCTGGTGGGCGAAGCCGCGGGCGTACGGTCCTTCATTTGGTATTCCGGCGTCAGCGGCGTGCTGGCGGGCGCCTCGCCCTGGATCGTGCGCGCCGCGAAAGGACTCGGGCGCGCCCAGCAGATCAATGAAGCCGAAAGCCGCCTGGCGCTTCTTTTCTTTCTCACCGGCGCGCTGGCCGGCGCCATCTACTGGCTCATCGCCGCGCCGCGAAAACGCGAACAGAGCTGAGAGATACGCAACGTCAGAGACGCTTGCGCCGCATGCCTTTGACGCCGGCGTCGCTATATTGCCAATAGGCGAAAACCATGCCCGTCAGGAAGACGCCGGCGAGGATCGCCGTGGCGTAGAACTGCAGCCATCCGCCCACCGTGAAACCGAAGCGCGTGGTGCGTTTTGCGCCCGACGACTCGGTGACGGAGATGAAGGCGGCGTAATTGCCGCTCTCCTCGAAGACATGCTCGACCGGCGCGGCGCCGCCGGGATAAAGGCGCGGCGCGAAATAGGCGACGGTGAAGGGCGCAAGATCGTCCTCTTCGGAAAGCGGTCCGCGAGGCTCCTTCACGATGCGCACCTCGATCGGCAGTTCACGCAAGCGTTCGGCGATAAGGTCGATCGTCAGGATGATTCGTCCGGTCGCCGGGAACTCGCCGCAGTAGCGGTCGCGGGAGCGATCGGGCATGTAGGATACGATGCCGATGAGGTCCGGCCCGATCGAAATCTCGCACTGGTCCCTGATCGTCGACGCTTTATCCATGCTGATGGCGCGCGCCGCCGAGGGCGCGAGAAGCGCGACGAAAAGAGCGGCGCAGGAAACACGCGCCAGCGAACGAAGCAAAGACATGCGAATTCTCCAACCTGCGGCCGGGCGCCGCCCCGACGGGATCGCCGACGCGTTGGCGCTCAAATCCCCGGTTTTTCCCGGCTTTGCAAGGGGTCAGGATTGACGCGCCCGGAGGGAAGTGCTCTTAACCGATCATGGCTGACTACTATTCATTGATCTCCCGCGCCATTGCCGCTCTTCCGCAACAGACGCCCGAGTCCAGGCAAGTGGTCTACGAGCGTGCGCGCAAGGCGCTGTTCAGCCAATTGCGCGGCATTCAGCCGCCGGTCGCGGAAGCCGACATCGCCGCCGAGGGCCGCGCGCTCGAAGAGGCCATCACCCGCGTCGAGATTGAACTCGCGGCGAAAAATTCCTCCGGCCCAAGAGCCGGATCGGCCAAGGCGGAATCGTCCGCGAGCGCGGCGGTGAAGCCGCCGGCGCCGCCGGAATTGCCGCCCGGCGAGCGCAGCGCCGAGGACGCCTGGCGCGAAACCCTCGCCGAGACGGAAAGCGACGCGCCCGCGCGTGAGCCGCAACGCCCCGCTGCGCCCTTGCCGATGCCGCCCAAATCGCGCCGCCCGCCGACCCGCATCATCGCTCTTGGCGCCGTTCTCGTCGCCCTGATCGCGGTGGTCGGCGCGCTCGCCTGGTATCTGCGCGAGCGGCCGGAAGACCTCGCCAAGCTGAAACCCGAGGAATCGGGCCCCGCCGAATCGGCTGACGCCGGCAAGTTCGGCGACCGCGTCGAGGGCGGGTCGGCCGCCTCCGCGCCAGTGTCCGGCAAGCGCGCGACGTCGGTGCCGGTGGCGCAGAAGGCCGAAATGTGGGTCGCCTCGCTCCAGGAGCCGGACAAGGTCGACCGCATCTATAACGGAACGGTCGTCTGGCGGCTGGAGAATGTCGGCGGGCCCGGCCAGCCGGTCGGCTCCGCCATTCGCGGCGATATCGACATCCCGGACGGCAAGATGAAGATGACCTTGCTGTTCCAGAAGAACAATGACGCAACCCTGTCCGCGTCGCATACGATCAACGTCTCCTTCAAGCCGCAATCCGGCGGCCCGCTGGGCGGCGTGAAAGCCATCGGCCCGATCCAGATGCGCCGCGCCGACGCGCAATCGGGGGAGAAAGTGGCGGGCATTCCCGTCCCGATCACCGACAATAATTTCCTCATCGGCCTGATGCGCGGCGATCGTGAAGCGCGCAACATTCAGTTGCTCCGCTCGCTTGCCGTGATCGATCTGCCGCTCCAGCTCTCGGACGGCCGCTCGGCGACCATCAATATGGAAAAGGGCCCTGCGGGCGAACGCGTCTTCTCCGACGCTATCGACAATTGGGGCAAATAAGATCGGCGCAAGTAAAAATTCAGACGAAGGCAAGCCGGTAGACATAGGAATTCGCGCCCTTCCGGCTCACCCAATCGCATTCCGGCGGCGTCGCGCCTTGGTCCTTGATCGCGATGTCCCACGGCCGGCCCATCAGCGATTTGTCCGTCGCATCCCAAACGATCCAGCCGAAATCGCGGTCCCGCAAGATCCAGACGTCCTTATCCGCGCGCTTGTAGCGCGCGGCTCCGTCTTCGTCCGCCGAGGCGGGAAGGAAGCGATAGACGGCGCCGTCGGCGTAACGGCGCATTTCCACGACGCGCTCGGACAGGCTCAATTGCTCCCATTCGATCTCGAAGCCGGCCCGCCATCCGACGAACCCGGCAACCGACCGGCTTGAAGAAAAATCTTATTGAAGATCTTGAGATGCACAAACGCCGCCGCCGCGCCCAGAAGGCCGGGAATGTAAAACACGCCGACCAAAAACTTGTTGTCGCCGCGACGGTATTTGCGGATGAAGTCGAAAAATTTGAGCGCCGCGGGCTTGTCGTCCATGCCCATGACGATTGCGTAGAGCGCGGCGCCGATCAGCGCGAAGGGCAGAACCGAATACAGGAAATCCTTGACCAGGAAACGATACGCGGCTTCGACCCAGTCGAAATAGCGCCACAGCAGCAGCAGAACCGGCGCGACGATCATGAAACTATAGACGCCGGCGCGGACCGGATCGGCGTAAAAGGACTTGAAGAAGAGATATTTCCCATCGAGCAGCCGCGACAGCAGCAGCGTCTTGTCCGTCTCGACAATCTGGCGGATCGCGAGAAACCGCCACGGCTCCCTCGGCGTTCCGCCGGGCGCGCCCGTTCCGAGTCCGCAGTTATTCTCGGCCCGCTGCAAGAAGTAATCGCTCAGACAATAGCCGTCGTACATCAGCGTATAGGCTTCCATGTCCGAAAACGAGTCGAGATCGGTGCGGATATTGGAGAGGGCGTAGACCAGCCCGTCATCCTTGCCATTGCATTGATCGACAGGCCCAGGCAAAGGCGGATAGCCGCTATTGCCGCTGAACGCGTCACGCAAATGGAAAAAGACGAATTTGCCGCCGCCGGGGCGCGTGCGGAGGCTGTCGAAGCATTCTGCGCGAACGCGCGTCATCAATATGTCGTTGGCGCGCGTCGCGACCGGCAGCAGCTGCGTCCCCGGCGTGCGATTCTCGTCGAGCTGTCCGCAGGCGTCGCTGCAAATCATATAATCGCAATTCTCGGACAGCAGCGCCTCGACGCCTTGATTATCGTAAACGCCGCCATCGACCAATTCGACGACATAATCCTCGCCATTCGGTCCCGGCGGATAGAGATCGTGAATGGCGAGCGGGGTGAAGACCGCAGGCACGCAGGCCGAGGCCGCGACCGCTTCGGCGAGCCCGATCTCCTTGAGCTTATCCTGCTGCTTCTGCGTCAAGGTCGTATCCGAATATTGGATCAGCCGCAGAGGTTGGATCGTATCGATCGAATCCGGGGAAGCGACCTCGCCGAGCTGGACAGCCGTGAACACCCAGCGGCCGCCCGTATTCAGAGAAGTGGCGTTGATGTTCAGAATCGGTATTTTATATGTCGCGGCGTCATTATAGGCGCGCACGTCGAAACCCGGCTGCATGCCGACGGGGGTGATCAGCAAATCCGGCAGCGTGATCTTGCGGGCGGGGTCGCTCGAGAATCGTCGATAGAAGCACTCGTCGTAAACTTCCGCGATGCGGTCGCTGCGCGAATAGTCGTCGGAGAAAATCATTTTTGCATTGGCGACGGGATCGACCAATGCGCGCATACGCACATTCGTCTGTACGCAAGCGAGGAATTCCCGCTCGATCTCGCTCACAATGTCGACATAGGCCTGGGACGATGGCGCGACGGCTTGTCCATCCGAACCCTTCCGCCGCCCTTCGAGAAGCTCCTTCACCTTGAGATAATAATAGGCGCCAACGATCGAGCCGCCCGAAACGGTCGACAGCACTGAGACGCTCCGCAGCAGATCGAGTTCCGCCAAACGCGCCAGGACGCCGATGTGAAAAAGCGAGGCGCGGAAACCTCCGCCGGAAAGCGCAAGCCCCAAAGTCTGCTTTGGCTCCAGGCTCCAAATTGCGGGGATACAGGCGCCCCCACGCGACGAGACGACTTCAATCTGATCCTCGGACATGGAAAAACCTCCATCAATAAAACGACATATTTGAATTTTGCCCCCGCGCGCCCGGTTTGACAACCGGGGCGCGCGGGGCTGGAAACAACCTCACATCACGAGAGTCAGCTTCTGCGCCGCGCGCGTCACGCCGGTATAAAGCCAGCGCGCGCGATGTTCGCGAAAGGCGAAGGACTCGTCGAAGAGCGTTACATTATCCCATTGCGAGCCCTGCGCCTTGTGCACGGTGAGCGCATAGCCGTAATCGAACTCGTCTGAATCCTTGCGCAGCGCGTAAGGTATCTCGCCCTCGCCGCCCTCGAAGAATTGCGGAATGACGGAGACGCGCTGATATTTTCCCGCCTCGCCTTCTTCCGGCATGACGAGCATTCTGATTTTGCCGCGCCGCAGCGCGCCGGCGCTTTTCACCGTGAAAAGCGCGCCGTTGAGCAGGCCTTTTTTACGATTGTTGCGCAGACAAACGAGCTTCTCGCCCGATTGCGGGAACGGCCCGGCGGTGAAGCCCCTCAATTCGCGCAGCCGGTTGTTGTAAGCCCGGCGCGTCTTGTTCATGCCGACGAGCACCTGATCCGCGCCGGTGACAAGCTTCGGATCGAGCCCGTCGCGGCCAACGATACGCGTCTCGCCATAGACGCCGCGCGCCAGCGCCCCGCCTTCGCGGATCGTCATGGAGAGACGCACGATCGGATTGTCCGCCGCCTGCCGGTGCACCTCGGTGAGCATCACAT
This sequence comes from Methylocystis parvus OBBP, assembly GCF_027571405.1. GTDB lineage: Bacteria > Pseudomonadota > Alphaproteobacteria > Rhizobiales > Beijerinckiaceae > Methylocystis > Methylocystis parva. The sequence continues at coordinate 110,637 of NZ_CP092968.1, read as the reverse complement.
CGGGCTCGGCCTCGGTGAAGAAGCCGCCGCCCTTCACCGGCGGCAATTGCGCCGGGTCTCCAAGCACGAGGACTTTCTTGCCGAAAGAAAGGAGATCGCGGCCGAGTTCCTCGTCCACCATGGAGCATTCGTCGATGACGATGAGCTTGGCGTGCGCCGCCTCGCTGTCGTCATTGAGCACGAAGGAAGGCTCCTCCGTCTCGGAATCGGTGGCGCGATAAATGAGGCTGTGGATCGTCCGCGCATCCTTGCAGCCCTTGGAGCGCATGACGAGCGCGGCCTTGCCGGTGAAGGCGGCGAAGGCGACGTCGCCATCGACATGCTCGGCGAGATGCAGCGCAAGCGTCGACTTACCGGTTCCGGCATAGCCGAAGAGGCGGAATACCTGCGGCCCGCGCGGCTTGGCGAGCCACTCGGCGACGGCGTTCAGCGCATTGTCCTGTTCGGGCGTCCAGACGGGCATGTGTCCCCATGATCGAATCGGGAACATGCACGATGGCGAAAGGCGCCCGCCGCCACAAGTTCGGCCGCAATCCTTGTTACTGGCCGAGCTGCGCCAGGAGGCTCAGTTTTTCGTAAATATTGACGACGGCGAGCAGCATGAGGACCCAGATTGCGATCCAGAGCGCGACAAATTTGGGGTTGTTGAGCAGTTCCTTCGCTTCCATCACACCCTCCATGAGCGCCGCCCTTCTTGCGTCGACATGACGCCGAAAGACGTGAGCCGACTGTCATTTGCATTGATAATGCTTCACCAGCCGGCTCTTGCGTCGAAACAGTCGGAAATTCGCTGGCGGACGCCTAAAAAAGTCGATCGAAATCACGCGCTGAGGCCGCCGAGAAGCAGAACGGCGCCGAGAAGCGCGGAAACGAGGGCGTAAAGGGGAAGCTGTTCCCGAAAGCGCATGCGCTCGACCATGCGCCGCAAAAAACCTGTCGGAAGGAACATGGTCGCGGCGCCGCTGGCGAGCCCGATCCAGCCCAGCGCCGAGACCAGCGACGCCAGCCAACCGTCCCAGCGATTATGCGCGGAAATGACGGCGAGGCCGAAGACGAGGCGCAGCACGCCGATCATCGACTCGAAAACGGGATCGTTGGAGATGCGGTCGATGAGGCCCAGCGCGGCTTCACGCCGGAAGAAGAGCCAGGCTCCGGCGAGGATCGCATAGGCGCCGATGAATTTGGCGAAAAAGGCCGTCAGCGGCGTCATCCGCCCCTCCGTGACAGCCCCTCCCCCGAGACGCTCACACCGCGGCGGAATGGCGCGCGGCTGACTGGTCCAGATAGGCGTCGAAAGCCGCGGCGGCAAGGCGGACGAAAGGCCGGCCGCGCTCGGTGACCGTCACCCGGCGGTCCACGACCTCGACGACGCCGTCGCGCTCGAGCGCTGAAAGCGGAAGGCGCGCCTCGTCGAAAGCCTCGACATGGAAGCCATGCTCCAACGCGATCGCGCCGAAATCGACCGTGAAATCGCACATGAGCCGCTCGATCAGGTCGCCCCGCGCCAGATCCTCTATGGAAAAGGCGAGGCCGCGCGTGACCGGGAAACGATCGTCCTCGACGGCGCGGCGCCAGCCCGCAAGGTCGGTGGCGTTGCCGACGAAGCCCTGCGGCAGCCGGCCGATGGACGAGACGCCGAAGGGAAGAAGCGCCGTGGCGCTGTCGATCGTATAGCCCTGGAAATTGCGACGCATGCGCCCATCGCGCGCGGCGACGGCGAGGGGATCGTGAGGGCGCGCGAAATGGTCGAGCCCGATCGCCTCGAAACCCGCGCGCTCCAAAGTCCTGCGCACCGCGGCGGCCTGGGCGAGGCGTTCGGCCGCGCCGGGAAGAGCGGCGGCGTCGATGAGCTTCTGGTTCGCCTTGAACCAGGGGACATGGGCGTAGCCGAAGACGGCGAGCCGCTGCGGATCGAGCGAGGCGGCCATGGCGGCCGTGCGTTCGACGTCGGCCACGCTTTGATGCGGCAGGCCGTACATCAAATCGAAATTGATCGCGGCGACGCCCGCGCCGCGCACCATCGCGACGGCGCGCTCCACGATTTCGAAAGGCTGAACGCGGCCGGCCGCTTCCTGGACATGGGCGTTCAGATCCTGCACGCCGAAGGAAACGCGATTGACGCCCGCTTGCGCCAACGCCTCGACCATTTCCGCGTCGAGTATGCGCGGATCGAGTTCGATGGCGTGTTCCGTCTCGCCCGTGACGCCAAAGAGGTCGCGCATCCGGCCGATGATCTCGCCAAAGCGCGCCGGCCCCAGAATGCTCGGCGTGCCGCCGCCCCAATGGATGCTCGCGACGCTGCGCGCCGGCGTCGCCTGCGCCGTCATCTCGATTTCGCGCAGAAGCGTTTCCTTATAGGCCGTGAGCGGCGCCTCCTGACGCACGGCCTTGGTGTGGCAGCCGCAATAGGAGCAGATCGTCCGGCAGAAGGGGACGTGGAAATAGAGCGAGAGCGACGCGTGCGGATCGAGCGCGGACAGCCAGTGCCGCATTTCGGCGTCGCCGATCTCCTTCGAAAAATGCGGGGCTGTGGGATAGCTCGTGTAACGCGGCGCAGAGCGTTCGGCGAGGGCGAGTGCGGCCGGGTCCATAAGGCGAGACTCCCTGAGAACGTATTCCACGCGGACCTTAAAGCGCGAGCCGGCGCCGCGCAAAAGGTCTCGCTGCTACACATTACCGCGCCCTGGAAGAAAATCGGCCCGCTCCGCCCGCAAACGCGCTTGGCCCCAAAGCGTGAAAAGGGCAAACTGATGGCGATTCTATGGATCCTTGGAGCAAGCGTCGATGTCGACACCTATCCCGCGCGCGCAAAGACGCCGACGCCCGGACATCATCACAGCCGCTTTCGCAACGCTTCTGCCGGCCGCCGGCGCTTTCGCCGCGGGCGACGCCGGTCGTTACGGCATATTGCGCGACGACAAGGACACGGGCTGCATGCTCACGCTCATGGGCGGGGGCCGCGCGCAACTCGCCCCCGCCTGCCGCGACAATGGCGTCGTCGTCTTCGATCCGGTGCGCTGGTCGATCGACCGCGGCAAGCTCGTACTCGTCGCAAGGAAGGGGCACAAGGCGCATTTCGAGAAGGATTCAAACGGCTTCTGGCGCCGGGACGCGAGCGAATCGAAATCCGTTCTCGCTTTCAAGCCGATCTGACGAAAAGCCTCCCGGATCGCTCCGGGAGGCTCGTTATCCGCCGCCACGCGAGAGGGGCGGGAGGGCGACGGCGGAAACGCTGGAGATACGCGGACGCTACGAAACCCTGGGAGGCGTCGGGGAGGACGTCTTTGATTTCCAGCTATTCGCAGACCTGCGCCCGCCGATAGGCGACGACATTGCCCCAGTCGTCCGCGACTGGGCGGTCCACGAAATAACAATCGCCATAAGCGCCATACCCCGGACCATAGGCCGGCTGAGAAGCCGCGCCGGCGACCGCTCCAAGGGCGAAGCCGCCAAGCGCCGCGGCGGCGGCCGCGCCGCCATTGCCCCAGCCGCCATTGCTCCAGCCGCCATTGCCCCAGCCGCCATGATAGCCCCAGCCGGAACGGCCCCATCCATGGCCCCAATCGCCCGCGGCGGCAGGCGACGCGAGGCTCGCGCCGAGCAGGCCCGCCATAGCGGCGACCGTGATCGCGTGTCGGAGATTAAGGCCCATCGGACGCTCCCTTCGCTCGAGGCTGCCGCCAATTGGCGTCATTGCCCGGATCATCGCTCCGCTTCCCTGAACGTGACGTGGCTGCGCCGTTCATCCTGCAGTCAGGTTTTGCGCCCCTGGACGCCAGCGCCTATGGTGCCCGTGAGCTTGGGGAAGATTGCGGGGGGACGCGCTTTGAGCGATCGGGAAAAGATACGCCTCGTGATCGCCGAGGATCAGACGGTGATCCGCAAGGCGCTCTCGGCGCTATTGGCGTTGGAAGAGGATATAGACGTCGTCGCCACCGCGGCGGACGGCGAACAGGCGGTCGCCGCCGCCCTCACCTACGCGCCCGACGTTATTTTGATGGATCTCAAGATGCCGCGTATGGACGGCGTCGCGGCCACCCGCGCCATTCTCGCCAAGGCGCCGCAGACGCGCGTCGTCATGCTGACGACCTTCGACGCGGACGAACTCGTCTTCGAGGCGATTTCGGCCGGCGCTTCGGGCTATCTCCTCAAGGAGGCGGAAGAGAGCGAAATTCTGGCGGCCATCCGCGGCGCGGCGAGCGGCGAGCCCCGTCTGTCGCCCAGCATCGCCTCAAAGATTCTGGCCGAGTTTCGTCGGGTGAAGACATATGTGAAACCGGCGGCCTCTCCCGGCGTCGAGGACGAGGAGCCGCTGACAGATCGCGAAAAAGACGTGCTGGCCCATGTCGCCGCGGGCAAAGGCAACCGCGAGATCGCAAAAGAAATGGGACTGGCGGAAGGGACAGTCAAAAACCACGTCTCGACGATCCTCGCCAAGCTGCATCTGCGCAGCCGGACGGAACTCGCTATCCGGGCGCTCTCGGAGCGCTGATCAGGACCGCCGCCAGATCGTCCGCCCGAGCGCCAGAAACATCTCTTCCACGCCCTGCCCGGTCTTGGCGCTGGCGTAGACGACATCCATATGCGGCGCCGCTTCTCCGGCGAGGCGGAACTCCGGGACAAGGTCAATCTTGTTTACGATTCCACAGACGGGACGGCCGGGAAAACGCTCTTCGAACCTGGCGACGAGGCCCGCCATCTTGACGAGCGTCGCCGGCCGGGTGGCGTCGGCGACGACAATCGCGGCCGACGCGCCGGCAAGATAGACGGTCTCGAAAATCCGCACGCCGAAATCGCCGTCCGTGTCCCAAAGGACAAAGCGCAGCGTCGCGTTCTCCGCCTCCGGGCCAAGCGCGACGTCATGGGTGAGGACGTCGACGCCGATCGTCGTCTTGTAGTCGCTCTCGAAGCGATCGAAGACGAAGCGGCGCGCCAGCGACGACTTGCCGACGCCGATATCCCCCAGCAACATGACTTTCGCCGATATCATCGCACGTCGAACTCCCCGGCATAGGGCAGTTCGAAGGAGACGCGGCGGCTGCGGATGGTGTCGAGGGCCGAATCCGCGATGGGGTTGAGGGTCGAGCGCGAGACGAGGGCGAGCCGGCTTCGGGGCACGCCGCGCTCCACCAGCATGGCGACGATTTTGTCCGCGCGCTTGCGGGAAGCGGACCGGCTCGAAACCGTCGCGCCGACATCGTCGGCATAGCCGACGACGCGCAGACCGCTATCGCTCTCCTTGAGCAGCGTCGCCAATTGGTCCAGCCGCGCGGCGGTCGCGCCCGGGTCGATCAGCGTGTCGGAATCCGAGAAGAACACAGCGAAATTCTCGACGAAACGCCGCAGCTTCGCGCGCGGCGCGTCATGCTCTTGCGTCAGACGTTCGAGCGTCGCTCGCGCCTCTTTCAATTCGCCCCGCAGCGCCTCGATCTGCGATTGCGCTTCCTGCAGCGTCGCGGCGGCGCGCGTCTCGCCGGCGCGCAGATCCTGAGCGGTTTGCGAGGCGAGCGCAACGATCTGGATTTCCCGTTCGACGCGGTAAGGTGATGCGTGAGAGACGGCTTCGGCGATTGCGAGCGGCTCGGTCTCATTGGCCGCCAGCCCGCGCAGAACGACGCGGCCGCCTTCAGGATCGATGACGAGGCGCAACGGATATTGAGCGAGCGCGGGATGCGCCGCCATCGCTTCGTCATAAGCGCCGAGAATGCGCCATTCGCGATAAGCGTTCACGGCGGGCTGCCAGCTGAACCAGACGATGAGCCCCGCCACGACGGCGCCGAAGATCATCACCGGCGTCTTGCTCTTTGGCTTGGCGGGGGCCGCGAGCGCGCCGTTCAGCAACCCGCCGATCGCGTCGGGCGTGCACGACGCCTCGTCCTTTTCGTGCATCTCCACGATGGAAAGGAAAGCCTCGTCCAGCCGCCGCTCATTCTGGCCGGACAGCTCCCCGCCGAATTCGCCCGCGACGATGACCTGCGGCGACGCGCGCAGAAAAACCTTGCCCGCCCCCATGTCGAGCATGCGCAATTCGCCGCCCTTGTCGGCATACACCTTCGTGGCGAATTCGGTGATGGCGGCGATCATGCCGCTTTCGAGGTCGGCGTTGCCGCCTTCCGCGCCGTCTTCCTTCACGGGCCAGATGGCGAGAAGCCGCCCGCTTCCGCGCTCGAGAAGCAAGGCGCGCTTCAGACGCCCCGCCTCGGCCTCGGCGAGGGCGACCTCCGCCATGCTGCGGCCGGTCGCCATGGCGCGCATCCGCAAACGCCATGAATTGGCGGAGACGAGCGCGTCTATGCGCGTATTGAGACTCTCCACGAGGTCTCGAAAGGCGCCCGCCACGGCAGCGGTCACGAGACGGCCCATGATGGGATAGAGCGCCTCCACCATCATGTCCTTGGAGTTCCTGATCTCCGACCGGATGATGGAGACCACGGACGGCGCGAGCGCGTTGCTGAGGTCGCGCGGACGCTTCTCTTCGGCGTGTTTGAAGGCGTCGACAAGGGCGTCGCCGGTCGAGATCGAAAACTTGCTCTCGTCGCCGAGGCGCGTATCGAGCCTTTCGACGCGCTCGGCCGTCTGGTCCAGTCGGCGCGCGGTGTCGCCGAGCAGAAGCGCCTTGATCTTCTCGAACGCCTCCGCGCCGCCGGACGTCGACATGTCAGACATCGCGCTTCTCGCTCATCGCCTTGAGCCGCTCTCCCAATTCGGAGAGAGCGTTTCCGATCGTCATCAGCGATTCCGCCTGGCTCTTTTCGGCCTCGCGCGCAATCTGCAGGAGACGCGCGTCGAGCGCCTCAACTTGCGCGGCAAAATCTTTCTGAAAAGTCTCCAGTTTTTGTTCAAGGCGAGCAAGTTCTTTTCCGGTCTCGCGATGAGTCGCGCCGAAGAGGAGCTCGCGCATCTGCTCCATCGGATCAAAAATTAGGCTGATCGGCGTAACATCTAGTTTATGCTTTTCTTCTTGGTCGCCCTTGTCCATCCCGTTTCCCTTAAAACCGTGCGTTTTCGTGACCAGGAGACCTTAAGTTTCAGCCGGCTATAACTGGTTTTATAGCACGCGCGCCGTCCGAAAACGACAGGCCAATGACAAAAGTCACTGGCGCAAGGTGACCATCAGCACTGTCGCGGTGGGCACGGAGCGCGCAACTTCCACAATATTCCGGCGCCCAAAGAGTTTATCGAACAGGAGCGGGCGCGGAGCAGAAAGATTTCAGGCGCTCGGACAATGTCGACTCCGGATAAAAAAACGTCAATTGAGCACAGTGGCGCAGGGGCCGCAGCGGCGGAGCGCGGGGCGTTGACGCGTCAGGCGATCGCGCTCGCCATCTTCGAGCGCGTCAGCGGCATTTCGCGCCGCGAAGCCAAGCGGCTGACGGACTGCGTGATCGACGAGATGGTCGAAACGCTGGTTTCCGGAGAGACGTTGAAACTCCACGATTTCGGCTCCTTCGTCGTTCGCGAGAAGCACGAGCGCGCGGGCCGTAATCCGCGCACCGGGGCTCCCGTGGCGATCGATGCGCGGCGCGTCGTCGTCTTCAAGGCCTCGCCGAACATGAAGGCCTCGATCAATGGGGAGGCTCCCGCGCCCGGCGGGAAACCCAAACGCGCTCGCAAGCGCGCGCCGGAGAAAGACAGCTCCGGCTCCAGTTCCGACGACCGACATGCGATCGAGCGGACCCTGGTCAAAGCGTAATATATTCGTTCGCTCTGCCCGGCGAACGGATATGGAGGCTCGGTCGCGCATCATTGCCCCGACGCGCGATCGAGCCTTTCTTTTGCTTGAAGCGGCTCCACGATCTACGGCAAGGCCGCGCGCATCAGTTTCCCGTTGGCGTTGCGCGGCAGCGCGTCGAGAAAGACGACCGCGCGCGGACGCTTGTAGGCTGCGAGATGCGCATGGCAATGAGCGAGGATCGCCTCCTCGTTCTTGGGCGCATTGTCCCTCATGACGACATAGGCCTTGATGATCGTCGTATCGGAGTCGCGTCCCGGCCGTTCCGCCGCGGCGGCTTCGGCGACATGATCGAAGGCGAGAAGGCATTTCTCGACTTCCGCCGGCGACACGCGATAGCCGCCCGCATTCATCACTTCGTCGGCGCGGCCGTGATGATGCATGTAGCCTTTCGCGTCAAAGGCGACGAGATCGCCCGACACGAACCAGTCGCCCCGAAAAGCGTCGCGCTCTTCGTCGGGCCGATTCCAATATCCGAGCATCAGTCCGGGATCGTCGCGCCGCACGGCGAGCACCCCTGTCTCGCCCGGCGGCAAGGGCGTCTCGCCGCCCTCCTGCGGCAAGGCCGCGACCACCCTGCCCGGCTGCGGGCGCCCCGGAGAGCCAGGATGAACGGGCGTGGTCGGGCCGCTCGAAATGAAAGTCGAACATTCGCTCATGCCGAAGGCTTCGAAAATCTCCTTGCCGGTGCGGGCTTTCCACTCCGCGAGCAACGCCGGCGGCAGGGCCGCGCCGGCCGAAAGCCCATGGCGCAGGCTGGACAGGTCGGCCTGTTCCGGCGCGCCATATTTCAACATCTGCCGATAGACGCCTGGCACGCCCGCGAAAACGCTCGCCCGATGTTCGGCGATGAGCCGCGGCCAGACATTCGGATCGGGGTGGCCGTTGTAAAGCACGACGGAGCCGCCGGCGGATAATGGATCGACGATCCCGACGCCGAGCGTGTAGGTCCAGTTGATCGCCCCCGCATGCAACATCACGTCGCCGGGGCCGAGCCCCGTCCAATGCGCGCGCATCGGCCGGCGGCCCCAGGCGGCGCGGTGGGCGTGGAGAACGCCTTTCGGGCGGCTGGTCGTGCCGGAGGTGTAGACGAGATAGGCTGGATCATCGGCCGCCGTGTCGGCGTAGTCTTCGAGCGGGGCGCTTTCGGCAAGGCGCTCCAGATCGGGTCCCCGCAAGATGATCGCGCTTCCCTCATGCGCCTCCTTCTCGAAGGCCGCGCCGAGCGCCAGCACGGAGGCCCCGCAATCCTCGAGCAGGAAGCCCGCCTCCTCGAAAGTCAATTGCGAGGAAGCGAGCAGCGCGACGTAACCCGCCGCGATCGTGGCGAAATACGCCAAAGCTGCATTGGCTTCATTGCCCATGCGGATCATGACCCGCGCGCCGGGCGCGAGCCCCAGCGACCGCAGGCCCGCCGCAAGGCGCCTGACTTTCAGATCGAGCTCCTTATGCGTCCACCGCATCGGGCCCGCGTCGCCGACGACCGTGATCGCGGTCTCGTCGGGGCGCAGACGGGCGTTTTCCGCCAGGCAATAGCGGGAGAGGTTGAAGCGGGCGGGAACGGGTTCGCGGATCGTCTGATCGGTCATGCCCGCGCTTTTGGCGCCCGCGCGGCGCGAGGGCAAGGGCCACGAGCGGGCGACGAACGCACGGCGTTAACTCCGCGTCAACCATGCAAGGAAGCGTCGCTTTTGCAATGAGAATTATCCGTCAAACTTTCCTCAAATCGATTCCATTCGGAGTGCGGCGGTGGCGAAGAAGAAATCTCAATCCTCCCGGGGCGCGCGCCCTTCCAAGGCGACGAAAAGCGCGCCGTCCAAGGGTTCGTCCAACGGCTCATCCAAGGGGCTGATCCTGGCGCTCGGCGTCGCGATCGCCGGCGGCGCGGGCTTCTTTCTCGGCAAAAAAGGCGAGTTGGGCGGCATGAATGTCGCGGCGCTCCTCGGCTCCGAGAAATCCGGATCCGCGACGAAGGCGGCCTCCGAGTCGAAAAGCGCCGACGCGCCGCGCGTGAAGTCCGCCGACAAGGTCGGATTGGCGCGCCTCCTGAGAGGCGATGACGGCAAGACGGCGTCGAAAGAGGCGAAATCCGCCGATGCGCGGGACGCCGACCCGAAGCCGCCGGCCGACATTCCGATCCCGCCGGCCAAACCCGAACTCGCCAAAAGCGAGGCCTCGAAGCCGGACGCCCGGCAGGACGCCGCCAAGCCCGATGCGCCGGAAAAGCCCGTCGTCGCCAAGGCCGAGGCGCCCGAGCAACCCGCGCCTCTCGCTTTCGCCCTTCTCGACCGGGAGGTCGTGCAGGGCGCGGAAGACGGCGAGCGGGTGACGCTCTCCCTCAATTTCGAAAACCTCGCCGGCAAGCCGATCCGCGCCTTCGAGGGCGTGATGAAGGTTGCGGACCAGCAGGACAACAACATCTACAGTTCGACGATCTCGGTAAGCGCGCTCATCTCGGAAGGCGGGGCGCTGCATTGGGATCAGCATGTCGATGCGAAGAAGCTCGACGGCAAAGGCAAGCGCCTCGTCTCGGAAGACAAGTCGAACCTGCGGGCAATTTTCCTTCTTAAAAGAATTTTCTTCGTCGACGGCAGCGTGCAGAAATACGCCATGCCGCCGCGGGCCGCGCAGGCGGGATGACGAGCTGCGCTTTCGACGAAGGGAACGGTGAACAGGGCGACGATTGGACCGGAATCCGACGTCGCCGAGACGCCGGGCTTATGAAGCCTCTTCGTCGCCGCTCGCGCCAATCAGTCGAACAGGCTCGACACGCTTTCCTCGCGGGCCGTGCGGGCGATCGCTTCGCCGATGAGCGGGCCGATGGGGATCACGCGGATATTGTGGGCGGCCGTCACCCCGTCCGTCTCGCGGATCGTGTCGGTGATCACCAGCTCCTTCAGTTTCGACGCGGCGATGCGCGCGCAGGCGGCGCCGGAGAGCACGCCATGGGTGATGTAGGCGTGGACCGACTCCGCGCCGGCGGCCAGCAGCGCCTCCGCGGCGTTGCACAGCGTGCCGCCCGAATCGACGATGTCGTCAACCAGGATGCAGTTGTGCCCGCGCACGTCGCCGATGATGTTCATCACCTCGGACTCGCCGGCGCGCTCGCGGCGCTTGTCGACGATCGCCAGCGGCGCGTCGATGCGCTTGGCCAAGGCGCGGGCGCGCACCACGCCGCCGACGTCCGGCGAGACGACCATGACGTTCTTCAACTGACGATGCGCCTTGATGTCGGCCACCATGACCGGCGCGGCGAAGAGATTGTCGGTCGGAATGTCGAAGAAGCCCTGCACCTGTCCGGCGTGGAGGTCGACCGTCAGCACGCGGTCCGCCCCGGCGCGGGTGATGAGGTTGGAGACGAGCTTGGCCGAGATCGGCGTGCGCGGACCTTGTTTGCGGTCCTGACGGGCATAGCCGAAATAGGGGATCACCGCCGTGATGCGGCGGGCCGACGCGCGGCGCAGCGCGTCGATCATGATCAGAAGCTCCATCAGATGGTCGTTGGCCGGGAAGGAGGTGGACTGGATCACGAAAGTGTCCTGCCCGCGCACATTCTCCAAAACCTCGACCCAGATCTCCTGATCGGCGAAGCGGCGGACATGCGCCCGGCATAGCGGGATGTTGAGATGCGCCGCTATGGCCTCCGCGAGCGCCCGGTTCGAGTTGCCCGCCAGAAGTTTCATCGCCGCCATCGCTGGTCCCCACACCCCGCTACAGTTTGCGGCGTCTTAGCAGCCATGCGGCCAAGGAACAATATGACATGGATATGGCGCGGCGCTTTCGCGGATGCGATTGCCTCACGGATAGGTAATGATCTAAATGTCAGTTTGTCGGCGCCCTTCCGTCCAGCGGCGGAGACCCGGCTCGTGTCACTCGAAGGCGTACCTTCCCCGAAATGACGCATTGCACCATCGCTGAGGACGAGTTGCCGACCCTGCCGGCCTCCCCGGGAGAAACGCGCGTGGTCGTCGCCATGTCCGGCGGGGTGGATTCCAGCGTCGTCGCCGCGCTCATGAAGGAGCGGGGCTATGACGTCGTGGGGGTCACGCTTCAGCTTTACGATCACGGGGAAGCGACCCACCGCAAGGGCGCCTGCTGCGCCGGGCAGGACATACAGGACGCCCGCGCGGTCGCGGCGCGGCTCGGCATTCCCCATTTCGTGCTCGATTATGAGCGCCGCTTCCAGGAAAAGGTGATCGACGAATTCGCCGCCTCCTATGCGAGCGGCGAGACGCCGGTTCCCTGCATCGCCTGCAACCAGTTCATCAAATTCGCGGATCTGTTCGAGACGGCGAAGGATTTGGGCGCGCATGTCCTGGCGACGGGCCATTATATTTCCTCGCGCGACGACGGCGCGGGCGGCCGCGCCCTCTATCGGGCTCAGGACGCCTCCCGCGACCAGAGCTATTTCCTCTTCGCCACCACGCGCGAGCAGCTCAAATCCCTGCGTTTCCCGCTGGGCGACTTCACCAAGGCCGAGGTGCGCGAAATGGCGCGCCGCTATTCGCTCGACGTCGCGGACAAGCCGGACAGCCAGGACATCTGCTTCGTGCCCAGCGGCCGTTACACGGACGTCGTCCAGCGCCTGGCTCCGGAAGCGGTGGTGCCGGGCGAAATCGTGCATGTGGACGGCCGCGTGCTCGGCCGCCATGCCGGCGTCGTCCATTACACGATCGGGCAGCGGCGCGGCCTCGGGCTCGGCGCGGCGGTCGCCGGGCGCGATGCGCAGCCTCTGTTCGTCGTCCGGCTGGACGCCGCCAAGGCCCAGGTTGTGGTCGGCCCGCGCGAGGCGCTGGAGACCCGCGCGGTCGCGCTGCGCGATGTGAACTGGATCGGCCCTGGCGAGTTGTCTCAACTGCCGCCCCAGGGAATCGATATCATGGCTCGCGTCCGATCGACCCGTCCGCCCGTCCCCGCCCGGCTGATCGCAAGCGACGGCAAGGAGGCGACAGTGGTCTTCGGGACGGGAGAATTTGGCGTCTCGCCGGGTCAGGCTTGTGTGTTCTACGACCGCGCCGACGGCGCGGCGCGCGTGCTGGGCGGCGGCTTCATCTCCGCGGTCGAGCCGACGATCAAATCCGTTCCAGTCATGGCGCCGACGCCGCGCGCCGCAGCCGCGCGAGGGGCGCCCAGATGAGCGAAGCGACTGATTATAGCCGCGAAACGGAAAACCTCGACAATTGCGACGTCGAGGCGGCCTATGCGCGCTGGGCGCCGATTTATGATTTGACGTTCACCGCCGTCTTCCGTCCGGGGCGCCGGGCGCTGACAGCGGCCGCCAACAAGGCCGACGGACCGATTCTCGACGTCGGCGTCGGCACGGGTCTCGAATTGCCGATGTTCGAGCCGCATACCGAGGTCTATGGCGTCGACCTTTCGGAACATATGCTCCGCCGGGCGGCGCAGCGGGTCGAGCGCGAGCGCCTGAGCCACGTCGTCGGCCTCTACAAAATGGACGCGTCGCGGATGGCTTTCCCCGACGCGGCTTTCGCCTGCGTCTGCGCGCCCTTCGTGCTGACGGTCGTGCCGGAGCCCGAGGCGATGCTGGACGAACTGGCGCGCGTCGTGCGCCCGGGCGGCGAGATCATCCTGGTGAACCATGTCAGCCGAAAGGACGATCCTCTCGCGGCGCTCGACACCTGGCTCGACCGACATGTCGCGCCCAAGCTCGGCTGGCGACCACAATTCCCCTGGTCGATCATCGGCGACTGGATCGATCAGCGCTCCGATATGGAGCTCATGGAGCGTCGCCTCCTCGCGCCTTTCGGCCTCTTTACGATGAGCCGCATCAGAAGGCTGCCGCTATCCCAGGACGTTGACGCGCCCGTCATGCCGGCCGAACTGGAATATGCGTAAGTCTCTGGCGCTCGGACGCATCGCGCGCTAAGTTGTCATCGCGGCGCTGCGGGGTGCGTGCAGGACTTTATTCCCCGGGGCCTTATCGATCTCCATGGGAGCTGTCCCTGGCCTCGCCCGTGGGCTTGGTCACACGGCGCCCACCTACGTTGTAGGTTCCCGGGATCGATGTCCCACGGCCCAGGTGGCCCGCACTTTCACTCTCTTCGTTCCGGCCCGCCTCTTCATGACCGATGTGAAAACCGACCTCCGCCGGCGATCGCTGGCGCGACGCGATCTCGTGACTCACGACGAAGCGCATGCGGCCGCCGCGATCGTCGCGGCGCGCGGCGTCGCCCTTGTCGAGCAAATCGCGGCGAAGGCGGGGTTCGAGGCGCCGATCGTCTCGGTGTACTGGCCGATTCGCAGCGAACTGAATACGCGCCCCTTGATCGACGCGCTCGCGAACAAGGGCTATCGCGTGGCCTTGCCGGTGATGCACAAGGTGAAGCATCCGCTTATTTTTCGAGACTTCACGCCGGGCGACGACCTGGTGAAGGGTCCTTTCGGCCTTTCCGAGCCCGCCGAGGACAAGCCCGCCAGCGATCCCGACATTCTGTTTTCGCCGCTCGCCGCTTTCGACCGAAAGGGATTTCGCCTCGGCTATGGCGGCGGCATTTACGACGCGACGCTCGCCGAGCTGCGCCCCAAGAAGCGCGTGACGGCGATCGGCGTCGCCTATGCCTGCCAGGAGACGGACAACGTCCCGACCGAGCCGCATGACCAGCGGCTCGATTATCTGCTGACGGAGCGGGAATTGATCCTTCCGGTTTGACCCGGCCCGAGAGGGGGCGGACGTCTTCACGCCGCCCCTTGCGCGCCTCCGTCAGGGCTTTGCGAGGAGCGGCTCCGGCAGCTTGACGATCTGCCCGGCTTTCAGCTTCGCCGTGGGCTTGACGCCCGGATTAGCCGCCGCAAGGGCCGAAAGTTTATTCGTCTTGCCATACAGCTTCCTGGCGATCGACTTCAGCGTATCGCCGGCCTTGGCCGTATAGCTGTCGTCAGGCCGTTCCGCCGGCGCGGCGGGCGGCGACGCAGGGTCCGGCGCCTGAGCGGTTTCGGTCGGCTTCGGCTCGTCGGCGGGCGTGGAAGGCGCTTCGGCCGTCTGATTCTCCGTGGGCGCCGGATTCTCCGCGCTCGCAGACGCTTCGACGGGCTGCTCCGCCTGCGTCTGCTCCTCCGGCGCCGGCGCGACCGGCGCCTTGCCCGTCCCCATCGCGAAAACATAGACCAGCGCGGCGGCAGCCGCGGCGGCGGCGAATTCTCTCACGCCGCGCACCCGCTTGGGCGGGAAGAGCGGCGGACGATGGTCGTTCTGTTCGCCTTCCGCGACCGATTCCTCCCGACCTTTCAACCAACTGAAAAGCTCCAGAAGGAAATAGAGAAGCAGCAGCGCGGAAAGCGGCGGCTTCCAGAAGCTCAGCGGCGCGAAAATATAGGCCATCGCCGCCAGCTCGATGAGAAGCCCGCCCCAGGGAATGTCGCTATTCGCCTTGCGGCGCAACAGGGCGAGGCCCGCGACGACCACGAAAAGCAAGCCGAAAACGGCCAGAAGCGCCTCGCGCGGGAGGAAGCTCCAGCCAAAAGCCTTTGCGCCGAATAGATAGACGAGGCCCGCGGCCGTCGCGGCGTAAAGGCCATGCAGCAGGCGGTGCTTGCCGCCGAGTTGAGAGAGATGTGCGAGCATGGCGATGGCGACGACCGCCAGGAGCGCCATGGAGACATTGGCGGACAAGAGGTCCGGATTCATTGAGTTGGGCTCCAGTTGTGCCTCACTGAGCGGTGGCACGCGGATGTGACAACTTTTTGTAAGAGATCGATCTAAGCGGACTTGCCGCTGACCCCGGCGCTCTCGAAAGTCGCCATATCGCGATGGCAGGCGAGCGCCGTTTTGATGAGCGCGATGGCGAGACCCGCGCCGGAGCCTTCCCCGAGGCGCATGCCGAGATCGAGAAGCGGCTTTTTACCGAGCGTCGCCAGGACCTCGGCATGGGCGCCTTCGGCGGAGACGTGCCCGGCGATGCAATGGCCGATGGCGTCGGGCGCGATGGCGTGGAGCAGCGCCGCCGCCGCGCAGACCACGAAGCCGTCGAGCACGACGGGGACGCGGTTGAGGCGCGCCGCCGTGATCGCCCCCATCATGGCGGCGATTTCCCGCCCGCCGAGACGGCGCATGATTTCCAGAGGATCGGACAGATGTCGAGCGTGCAGCGCCAGCGCCGCGTCAATCGCCGCGTTCTTGCGCGCGAGCCCGGCGTCGTCGACCCCCGTGCCGCGTCCCGTCCAGCGCGACGCCGGCCCGCCAAAAAGCGCCGCGTAGATCGCTGCGGCGCTCGTCGTATTGCCGATCCCCATTTCGCCCGGGGCCAAGAGATCGATCCCCCCTTCGATCGCCTCGAAACCATAGGCGAAGGTAGCCGCCGCCTCGCGCTCGTCCATCGCGGGACCCTGCGTAAAGTCGAAGGTCGGCCGTTCGAGCGCGAGCTCATAGACTTTCAGGCCGATATCATGCGCCTTGCAGATCTGGTTGATCGCGGCGCCGCCGCTCGTGAAGTTCTGAACCATCTGCGCGGTGACGCTCGCCGGAAAGGCCGAAACCCCCTGCGCTGCGACGCCATGATTGCCCGCGTAAACCGCGACGAGCGGCCGCGCGATCGCCGGCGCCGGCGCGCCTTGCCAGGCGGCGAGCCATTCGACGATCTCCTCGAGGCGTCCAAGCGCGCCCGGCGGCTTGGTCAATTGCGCGTCGCGCGCCCGAACGGCGGCGACCGCCGCCTGATCCGGAGCCGGGAGGCGCGCGAACAGCATTCGGATTTCTTCGAAAGGGCGGATGTCGGTCGACATGGCGAGACTCATTGGCGGACAAAATAAAACCGCCCGGACCTCTCGGCGCCGGGCGGCTGAAAAGCGTTGCTGCGACGGCTTACTCGGCCGGAGCGGCCTTGGGCTTGTTGTCCACGCGCTCGGCGATGCGGGCCGACTTGCCGCGGCGGTCGCGCAAATAATAGAGCTTGGCGCGACGAACTTTGCCGCGGCGGACGACCTTGATCGAGTCGATCAGCGGGCCGTGGATCGGGAAGACGCGCTCGACGCCCTCGCCATAAGAAATCTTGCGAACGGTGAAGCTCTCATTAAGACCGCCGCCATTGCGCGCGATCACGACGCCTTCATAGGCCTGGACGCGCGAGCGGTCGCCTTCCTTCACCTTGACGTTCACCACGACGGTGTCGCCGGGACGGAATTCCGGGATCTTCTTGCCTTCGACGAGCCTGGCGGCCTGCTCAGCCTCGAGCTGCTCGATGATGTTCATTGTAAACTCCAGCCGTTTCGTCTTTGGCCTTTCGGCCGACGAGCGTTTCGGAACGCTGTTTTAGTTGAGAAGGCCCTCTACAGGAGTCCGGCGGTTTTGTCGAGTGTGCGGGCGCAACAAAAGAACCCGATGGCCGAAAGAAAGTGGCCGGTCCGGGGCGGCCCGCCGACGAGATGCGACCTATATGGGACTCCCGGGGCGGCTGGCCATAGAACTCAGCAAGGGAACAATAAAATGACCCAGCAAGAGGAGCGCCAAGGACCGGGAGCCGGACAGCGGACCGCGGAGTTCATGGCGGAGGGACGCCAGCGCATCGAGGATTTCGCGGACGCCCAGGCGCAGTTTTGGGACCGCGTGCAGGACTCCAACCGCAAATGGCTCGACCGCTTTCAAACGGAAGCGACGATGGCCGCCGACTTCGCCAATAAATTGACCTCGGCCAAATCCCTCACCGACACCGCCAATCTTTTTCAGAACTGGACGGTGAAGCATATGGAGCTCGCGACGGAGGACGCGCGCCGCATGCTGTCGGACACGCAGGAGATCATGGCGGCGGGAGCCCGCTTCTGGTCGAATGTCGGGGCTGGCGACGGCAGGGGTCGAGGACATTAATTCAAGGCGCGTGGCGGAGGCTCGCCAGCCGGGCCTCCGCTTTGGGCGAGGCTATTCCTCCTCGCGATCATGCGTGAAACCCACTTTCAGCGAGACCTGATATTTTTCGACATTGCCCTTGTCGATGCGACCGCGAATCTGCATCACCTCGAACCATTGAAGGTTTCGCAGCGTCAAGCCCGCGCGCTGTATCGCCGCTCCGATCGCGCCCTCGATGCTGTCAGGGGACGTTCCGACGAGCTCCACGACCTTGTAAACGGAGTTTTCCATACGGCGCTCCCAAATAAATCAATCCTGACGGAGAATTTAGGGCGGCGCGCTTGTCCGTCACCACGGGCTGAAGAGCGCGGCGCTTCCGCGAACCGAGCGAAAGCGCCGCGCTCCGCCGTCAGAACTTCTTGACTTCGATCCCATGCTTTTGAAGCGCGTAGCCGATCTGCCGCGGCGTCAGGCCGAGAAGCCTCGCCGCCTTCGCCTTGACCCAGCCGGCGCGCTCCATCGCATCGACGAGCTTTTCATAATCGGTGCGCGGATCCTTCTCGATCACGGTGCAGTTCTCCGCGCCGGGACAGGCTTCCCCCACGACAGGGGCCGCCGGCGCAATGGACTCCAGCGGAACGGGAGGTCTCGCGGCTTGCGGCGCGACGATCGGCAAAGGCGTCGTCCCCAACGGCCATTTCGACGAGGACCCGCTCCACAATATCGAAGACAGGCACCCGTCCTTGCGGCAGGAGAAGTCCTTATCGACGATGATGTCGCCATGGGCGAGCGTCGCCGTGCGGTAGATGCAGTTCTCGAGTTCGCGAATATTGCCGGGGAAGCCGCATTCGTTGAGCACGACCATCGCCGAATCGGAGAGCCGCAGCTTGCCGCCCTGCTCTGTGTTGAAGCGGCGCAGGAATTCATTGGCGAGCATTTCGAGATCGCCCTTCCGATCGCGCAGCGGCGGCAGAAAGATCGGCACCACGCTGATGCGATAGTAAAGGTCGGCGCGGAATTCGCCGCGCTGCACGGCTTCCTCGAGATTGCGGTTCGTCGCGCAGACGAGGCGCACGTCGACCTTGAGCGTGCGCGCCCCGCCGACGCGCTCGAACTCGCCCTCCTGGAGGACGCGCAGCAGTTTCGCCTGAAAGGCGGGCGTGATCTCGCCGATCTCGTCGAGAAACAGCGTGCCGCCATCGGCGAGTTCGAAACGTCCCTTGCGCATATTCGCCGCGCCGGTAAAGGCGCCGCGCTCATGTCCGAAGAGTTCGGATTCGAGCACGCTTTCCGGCAGCGCCGCGCAATTGAGCTTGACGAAGGGCTTGTTGCGGCGGGGCGACTGGTCGTGAATCGCGGCCGCGAACAACTCCTTGCCCGTGCCGGATTCGCCCCGCAGCAGAACCGTCGATTTGGCCTTGGCGACGATACGGATTTTCTCGACCACGGCGCGCACGGCGGGGCTGTCGCCGACAATGCCTTTGAGTCCTTCCGCCTTGACCTCCGGCGGAATCGCCGCTTTGTCGCGCCAGGCGCTCTCCTGCATCAAACGCTCGCGGTCGCGCGCGATGAGCTTATGCAGCCGAAGCGTCTGCCCGACCAGATTTGCGATCATGGTCAGGAAGCGCACGTCGTGATCGAAGAGAACGGATGAGCGGTGATTACGGGCGCGATCGACCGTCAAAGTGCCGACGACGGTGTCGCCGTCCTTGATCGGCACGCCGATCATCGAAAAGGACTGGCCATCCTCCGGACCCCAGCCGGAAAGATCCGTGCCCTCGAAGAGCGGCGATGCGGAGACGTCCTCGATGACGACGGGCATTTTCGTCGCGACGATCTGGCCGACCGCCCGCTCGGGGAGCCGATCGAAGAAGACTTTCGCGGCGCCTTCGCTCCAACCGGAGCCGACGACCACTTCCGGCGCCCCTTTTGCGTCCAGGATGGCGATCAGTCCGTGACGCATGTCGAGGAAGCTCGACAGAAGCGTCAGAACGCCCGCAAGCACGTTTTCAAGGCGATTGGCGGACGCCAGAAGTTTCGAGATTTCGTAGATGCCGACCAGCGCGGTTTCGCCGGAGACCACCGCGCGAGGGGGCGGGGCGCTAACGGAGCCGCCGAGTTCAAGACCCATGTGGGAGCCTCATGACAGGCGTTGCTTTGTCACGGTGACAAGCAAGGGATGCGCCACTTGCGGAAATGACCCGGAATCCCCGGCAGCTCAACCCTTTGCAACGAGCCTGCGAAATATTGGAACTATTATAATTTCAAAAGAAATGGCGCGATTTTAGCTTCGGCGCCGATTCCTCCGGCGCCCCCTCCCATGACGTAAATCAAGCCGGACGAATGTCGCCTTGCGAACATATCTCCGACGGCTTTGCGACAAGCCTCCCTGGCGGCCAAATGCCGGATACTGATCAATATTCATTATATATTTCAATATCTTAAACGAATATTCGCTCCATGGCACGCTTGTTGCGGTCGAACCGCCAACGTCGGCGGCCGACATTGGAATTGTTCCAGACACCCTTCACGCGGGGTCCAAACAACAAGCCTGAGAGGTTGATGAAATGGACGACTCTCGCTCCTTCGACACTTATGAGGCTGAACCGGCGTCGCCGCAGCTCGACGACATCATGCAGAAGATCGCCGAGCATAAAGGATGCGGCACGTCGGGCGGCAGCGGCAAGGCGAGCTGCGGCTCCGGCGCCGGTTCCGGCGACATGCCGCAAGAGATTTGGGATAAGGTCAAAAACCATCCCTGCTACAGCGAGGAAGCGCATCACCATTATGCGCGCATGCATGTCGCCGTCGCGCCGGCCTGCAACATTCAGTGCAACTACTGCAACCGCAAATATGATTGCGCCAATGAGTCACGGCCCGGCGTCGTTTCGGAAAAGCTGAGTCCGGAACAGGCCGCCAAGAAAGTGCTCGCCGTCGCCTCCGCCATTCCGCAGATGACGGTGCTCGGCATCGCCGGCCCCGGCGACCCGCTCGCCAATCCCGGCAAGACCTTCAAGACCTTCGAGCTGATCTCCGAGGCCGCGCCCGACATCAAGCTCTGCCTCTCGACCAATGGCCTCGCCCTCCCCGACCATGTCGAGACGATCAAGAAGTTCAACGTCGATCACGTCACGATCACGATCAATATGACGGATCCCGACATCGGCGCTGAAATCTATCCCTGGGTGTTCTGGAAGCATAAGCGCGTCACCGGCAAGGAAGCCGCGAAGATCCTCACCGACCGCCAGTTGCAGGGCCTCGAGATGCTGACGGCGAACGGCATCCTCTGCAAGGTCAACTCGGTGATGATCCCCGGCGTCAATGACGACCACCTCGTGACCGTGAACCGCGAAGTGAAGTCGCGCGGCGCCTTCCTGCACAACATCATGCCGCTCATCTCGTCGCCCGAGCATGGCACGGTCTTCGGCCTCAACGGCCAGCGCGGCCCCTCCGCGCAGGAGCTGAAGGCGCTGCAGGACAGCTGCGAAGGCGAGATGAACATGATGCGCCATTGCCGCCAGTGCCGCGCCGACGCGGTGGGCCTGCTCGGCGAAGACCGCAGCGCGGAATTCACCACCGACAAGATCATGGAGATGGAGGTCAATTACGACCTTTCCGCGCGTCAGGCCTATCAGGAGAAGGTCGAGGAAGAGCGTCAGGCGAAAGTCGCCGCGCGCAACGCCGAGCTCGAAACCCTGGCGGGCGCCAATGCGGACATCAAGATCCTCGTCGCGGTCGCGACCAAGGGTTCGGGCCGCATCAACGAACATTTCGGCCATGCGACGGAGTTCCAGGTCTATGAACTCTCCAGCTCGGGCGCGAAATTCGTCGGTCACCGCCGCGTCGACCTCTATTGCCAGGGCGGCTATGGCGAGGACGACGCGCTCGAGACGGTCATCCGCGCGATCAATGATTGCCACGCAGTCTTCGTCGCGAAGATCGGCCATTGCCCGAAGGACGATCTGATCAAGGCCGGCATCGATCCGGTCGATCAATACGCCTACGAGTTCATCGAGCAGTCGGCGATCTCCTACTTCAAGGACTATCTCGCCAGGGTGAGCAGCGGCGAGATCGCGCATGTCGCGCGCGGCGACGCCGACATTCGTCAGGGCGCATTCGTCGCCGTGGACGCGTAACGCGCGTGCGGATCGGACCGACGGCCCGATCCGCCAAAGCGACGTTCGTCGAAGAACAGCCCGAACTCCCACAGTACCTCGTGGGAGTTCGGGCGGAAAACGAGCCAAGCAAAGGAGCTGACCAATGACCTACAAGATTGTCGCCTCTCAATGCACGTCCTGCTCCGCCTGCGAGGCGGAATGCCCGAACGTCGCCATCTCCGAGAAGAACGGCACCTTCGTCATCAATCCGAAGAAATGCACGGAGTGCATCGGTTATTTCGACGTGCCGCAATGCGTCGCGGTTTGCCCCGTCGACAATACCTGCGTGATCGACAATTCCTATCCCCGCTATCAGCCGAGCGCCTAAATGAAGATCGAATTCACCCCCGCCGCCGAGAAGTTCATCCGCCGTCTCGTCATGTTCGACGGCGGTCCGGGCTACGGCCTTCGCCTTCTTGTTTCGCCGGGCGGCTGCTCGGGCATGTCGGCGGAGTTCTCCGTCGAGCCCGCGCCGAAGGAAGGCGAACAGGTCTATGCGCATACGCAGTTCAAACTGTTCCTGCCCGCGCAGAGCCGCCTGCTGCTCGACGGCGTGACGATCGACTTCAAGGAGACGGCGACCTCGACGGGCTTCTCCTTCATCGATCCCAAGGCGACGGGCTGCGGTTGCAAGTCGACGACCGAAGCGCCCGCTTTCGAGGAAACGGCGTGAGATTTGTAAGATGACGCGTGACGCGGCAGTGCAGAATGGCGTGGCGGCGGAGCAGGATTTTCTTGCCTCCGTCATCCTGGGGGAAGGCCTCCCCGAGGAGGCTGATCGCCTTCTGCGCGCCGCGGCTTTGTCATATGACCAGGACGATCTGGCGCTCCAATATCTGATGGAAGCGCGGAGCCTTGCGCCGGATCATCCGGCGACGCTGATCGGCCTCTATCGCTTCTTCTTCTACAAAGGGCGCCTCGAGGAATGCCTCGACGTCGCGGAGACCTGCCTCACGCGGGCCGCGATCGACAATTCGCTGCCGCTCGATTGGCGGGAGGTGTCGGCCGGCGACGCGGCCTTCGGCGATTACGAAGCCGTTCTGCCGCGCTTCTTCATGTTCTCCCTGAAGGGCTACGCCTATCTGAACATGCGCCTCGGCGATTACGACGCCAGCCGCGAAGCGATCGACAAGCTCCTGCAACTCGATCCCGCCGACAAGATCGGCGCGACCGTCCTTCGCGAGGTCCTCGAACGGCGCGGGCTCGAAGATGTCGACTGACGACATCGACGAAGCCATCGACTGGCTCGGCAATCCGGTCGATTGCGCGGTTTGCCCGCATCAGGACCGCCTCTCCAGCGGCAAATGCAAGCCGCTGCGCGCCTGCGTGCATGACCGCTATGCGCGACGCATCGATCGTTTCTTCGACTGGAATCCCGACCTCGCGCGCGATTACGTCGCGCACGATTATTTCGAGGTTCGCGCCTGCGCCGCAAAAGCCGCCGAAATTTTTCTGCTCCCCGCGATGCTGGACGATCCCGAGGAAGCCGTCCGCTGGAGCGCCGCGCGACGCCTTCCGCGCCGCTACATCCTGCGTCTGCGCAACGACCCGCATCGGGAAGTCCGCATCCGCATCGCGGGCCGGCTCGAGGGCAGGGATCTGCTGCCGATGATGTCGGACGAAGACTATGCCGTCCGCCAGGCCGTCGCCAAAAAGCTGCCGCCCGATCTTCTCGTGCTGATGATCAACGACGCCGATCCCGGCGTTCGCCGCGTCATTGCGAGCCGGATCGAACAGGCGGCGCTGATGCGTCTTGCAAAGGACAGCGATCCTGTCGTGCGCCTCGAAGCCGCCAAGCGCCTGGAGCCCGCCGACCTCAAAGGTCTGATCAAGGACCAGGATTGGCGCATTCGTTACGAAGTGGCGCAACGCGCGGATCTCGAAAATATCGGCGCGCTCTCCATGGACGAGGACCCGCTCGTGCGCGAATGCGTGCGCGACCGCTTCAAGGATGCGGGCCTGGAGCCGCCTTCGAACGTCATCGTCGCACAAACGCGGAGCGATCCATGACCAATATCAGCCGGGACAGCGATCACGTCGAACTCGAAGGCCCGCCTTATTTCGATTACGGCGACAGGGTTCGCGCCAAGCGCACGATCCGCAATGACGGAACCTTCCCCGGCAAGGACATTGGCGAGGTCCTCGTCAAGAAGGGCGAGGAAGGATTCGTCGTCAATATCGGCACCTTCCTTCAGCAATTTTACATCTACGGCGTCGAGTTCGAATCCACCGGCAACCGCGTGGGCATGAAGCGAAAAGAGCTGGAGATGGTCAACCTGTCCGGCGAGGAGGACGATGAATGAGCGGACCGGCGAAATTCGACTGGGGCATGCGCGTGCGCGCGACGACCGACCTCGTCAATGACGGTTCCTATCCCGAACGCGCGGACGAGGAACTGCTGGTGAAAACCGGCGACACGGGCGAGATTGTCAATGTTGGCATGCATGTTGAAACGGAGACGCCCGTCTATCTCGTCGAATTCTCTCCGCAGCTCATCATTGGCTGCCTCGAGGACGAAATCGAGCCGGTCTGAGCAACATCATCCGCAACCGCCAAAGAAAGAGGCGCAACGTGAAAGTCATGATCCGCAGAGACTCTGAGGGCGTCCTCTCGGCCTATGTGCCCAAGAAGGACCTCGAGGAGCCGATCGTCTCGGTCCAGAACCCCGAAATGTGGGGCGGATCCGTGACTCTCGCCAATGGCTGGGTGTTGCAGCTTCCGCAGATGGCGGCCGACACGTCGCTGCCGATCACCGTCGAAGCCAAGAAGATCGGCGGAGAATGACATGACGCTCGCCCCTGCGCAGGTTTCGCAGATGGACTCGGCGCTCGCGACGGCGGACGCCAGCTCGCAGACGCTCGCGGCCCTGCGCCAGCTTGCGCCGGGGCTGATGGTGACCCGCTGCGACGCGATCGACATGCGCGACGAGACGCCCTTCCGCGTCTACGAAAAGTGCTCGCTCTATCTCATCGACGGACGCGACCACTGCTGGAAGATCACTCAGGATCCGGGCTGCGCGACGGGCGTCGCGCTCGCTCCCAATGGAGGCGCAGCATGAAGACGACGTTCCTGCCGCTGAACGACCCGGACCTCGCGCAAAGCGATCTCGAAGCGGTGATCGAAGTTCTCCAGGGGCAGCGCCTCTCGCAAGGCGAGACCGTCGAGGCCTTTGAAGAGGAATTCGCCCGCTATCTCGGCCGCAAGCACGCCGTCGCGGTCTCCAGCGGCACGATCGGCCTTCTGCTCGTCATGCGCGCGCTCGGCGTCGGAGTCGGCGACGAAGTGGTGACTTCGTCCTACTCCTTCCGCGAAACGACGCACGCCATCGCCCTCGCCGGCGCGAAGCCCGTCTTTGCGGACATCGACTATTGGGCCGGAACGCTCGATCCGGAAAAGGCGCGCAAGGTCATCACGGAAAAGACGCGCGCGATTGTCGCCTCCAACACGAACGGCCACCCCGCGCCGTGGGACGCGTTCCGCGCGTTGGCGAGCGAACACAATATCGCGTTGATCGAAGACTCCACCGAGGCGATCGGCTCCGTCTACAAGGGAAAGCTGGTCGGAACCTTCGGCGATTGCGCCGTCTTCGACTTCTCTCAGCCCGGCGCGCTCGTCTGCGGCGAAGGCGGAATGATCGTCACGGACAATGACGACACGGCCGCGATGCTGCGCCGCCTGCGCAGCCGCAAGATCGAAGAGCGCTCCTCCGTCGTGCTCGGAGCCTGGGCGCCGATGCAGGCGACGTTGAGCGATATCGCCGCCGCGCTCGGCCTCGCGCAATTGCGCCGGCTGGAGCTGCTGCTCGCGCGCCGCAAGCGGGTCGAGCGCTGGTTCCTCGATTATGTGCGGTCCTTCGAGGGCATCAAGGATCCGTATATCGCGCCAGACGTCGATCACGTTCACTGGTTCCTTTACGTCGTCCATCTCGGCACGCGCTTCTCGCGCTCAAGCCGCGACGCGATCGTCGACGATCTGCGTCAGGAAAAGATCGAGGCGACCGCCTATTCGACGCCGCTGCATCTGCAACGCCATTATTTCGACCTCGGCTATCGGCGCGGCGATTTCTTCGTGACGGAGAAGGTCGCGGATCGCGCCGTCGCCCTCCCCTTCCACGCGCATCTCACCGAAGATCAGGTCGCTTTCATCGTCGGCACGATGAAGGACGCCTCAATCAATATCGGCGCGGGAACCGCCATCTATCTCTAGCGGCCGCATGGCCATTCAAACACAAGGAGTCAAACAATGCCGACCGTCACCATTCTTCCCTCGGGAAAGACCATCGAAGCCACGACGGGCAGCCGTCTGCTCGACGCCATTCTCGCCGCCGGCGAACCGATCGTCAGCAAATGCGGCGGCGAAGCGAAGTGCGGCCAGTGCCACATCTTCGTCACCGAGGGCAAGAAGAGCCTTAGCAAGACGACGCGCGCCGAGAACGAGAAACTCGACACGATTGTCGGCGTCGGCTCGAAATCGCGTCTCGCCTGCCAGGCCATGCTCGGCGCCGAAAATGTAACGGTGGAATTGCTGGGCTTCAACTCCGGCTTCTGATCCGACAAAGGAGACAAAAATGACCGACACGATCCTTATCCATGTCCGTTTCAACAATGACGGCTCGGTATTGGAGATTCAGGACCGTCCGACGAGCCTGACGCCGCAGCAGTGGTTCAGCAAGCTCTCCGACAAGGCCGGCAACGCGTTCCAGGCGCTGACGGGCGGTCGCGGCGTGTTCCGCATCGCGCCGGCCGACGTCGAGGCGCTGAAAGCGTCTGTCCTTCAGTGAGGCCTGCGTCGGCCTTTTGGCGAAAGGAATGTGGGAATGATCGATGAAATTGCAGCGGCCTTTCGTCAAGGCGACGTGATTCCTTATCTCGGGCCGGGCGTCACCGGCCTCCCCGGGGAGGCGGCGCCTCCGTCGCTTCCCGAAAAACTCGTGCAGGAGCTCACGGCCGGCGCGACCGTGCCGCACAAAATTCGCAACAATCTGACGGCGGCTTCTCAATATATCGAGAACTTCAAGCATCGTAAGACGCTGACCTGCCTGATGGCGAAAGCTTTCGACGTCGATTGCCCGCCGGGCCCCTTCCATGAATGGCTCGCGGCGCAGACGCAATTGTCGCTCGTCGTCCACGCCTGGTACGACGATCTCGTCACGAAGGCGTTCAAGTCCCGCGGCGATTGGGGACTGGTTCAGGGCGTGACTCAAAGCGAACATTTCGGCGATTGGGTGAACTGGTTCCACCCGGACGGCTCCGCCGTTCCGACCAAGGAATTCATCCGCGACGGCTCCGGCGCCAAGGCCCCCGCCGAAGCGCCCGAAGAAACGCTCGCCTGGCGCACCCTCGTCTATGAGCCGCTCGGAGCGGTCTGGCCCGCGTCGAACTTCATCGTGTCCGATTCCGACTATGTCGAGGTTCTGACCGAAATCGACATTCAGACGCCGATCCCCGACTCGGTGCAGACGATCCGCAAGGGCCGCAGCTTCCTGTTCCTCGGCTGCCGTTTCACCAACCAGCTCGAACGCAGCTTCGCCCGCCAGATCATGAAGCGCTCATCCGACAAGCATTGGGCGGTGATCGAGGGCCAGCTCACCAAGAATGAAGAGAAGTTCCTGCGCGAGCAGAATATCGAACGCATCGACGCGAGCCTGACGGCGTTCACGGCCGCGCTCGCCGAAACCAGCCTTGCGGCCGCGGCCGAGTAAAATTCCGAAGAAAGAGAGAGAATGATCGAGGACCTTCCGCAAGTCTTCAAATATCACGTCTTCACCTGCTTCCAGCAGCGCCCGCCGGGACATCCGCGCGGCAGCTGCATGGCGTCCGGCGCGAAGCCCTTGTGGGATCGGCTGCAAGGGAAGCTCAATGCGCAGCCCATGCCGGAAGTGTCGGTGACGGCGACCGGTTGCCTCGGCTTCTGCCGCGCGGGCCCGCTGATGGTCGTCTATCCCCAGGGCGTGTGGTACACCCCGCGTACGGAAGCTGACATAGACGAAATCTTCCAGTCCCATTTCGTCGACGGCAATCCGGTCGAACGGCTGATCATCGTCCCGCAGCTCTGAGAGCGAAACCAATACGAGCGAAAAGGCCGCCGAAGGTTTGACCCTTCCGGCGGCCTTTTCGTCTTTTCGGGCTCGTTACGCCGGAACCTTGGACGGACGCCCCTCCGCATCCTTGAACGGGAACAGCCCCGACTGGAAGCATTGCGTCATATGATCGGCCCGCGCGATCGCGGCCGTCGCGAGCGCTTCCGGCATCGTCTCCGCCGCCGCCTTTTTAAAAAGCGACAACCAGCGTCCGAAATGTTCGACCTCGATCGGCAGATTGACGTGAACGCCGAAGGGCGTGCCCTGATAGCGCGTCGTGCCGAGGAGCGCGTGCGACCAGAAATTGGCGACGATCTCCAGATGCGGCTCGAGCTCCGCAATCGTCTTCTCGAAGACCGGTCCCAGCATCGGGTCGGCGCCGCCGATCTCGTAAAAGCGCTTCACGCAGGCGCGGATCGCCGCCTCCGCCGCTTCATTGTCCATCACGTCTTCTTTCACCGCCGCTTCCATCCCGGCCTCCGCTAATCTCACCTTACATTGAGCACTGTCAGTGGAATTGTCACGCCGCCGGCGCTGCGACCAAGCATCGCGTCGACCTTCTGCCGAACGAACTCGATCTTGAGCGGCTTTGCGAGAAATCCGTTGGCCCCCGCCGCGACGCATTCCTTGCCAAAGGCGGCGCTGTCCGGTTCGACGACGATCAGAACCTTGGCCTTGGGCGCGGACTCGCGAAGCTTCGCAAAAATCCCGAACCCTTCCGTTTTCGGCAGGCCTTCCGCGAGAAGGATGAGGTCCGGCGGCTGGGTCTTCGCCTTTTCGCAAGCGTTCGCCGTGCTCGCGACTTCATGCGCCTCGAATTCGTCGTGCAGCATGAACTGAAGCGCCGCGCGGATAATTTCATTGTCGTCGACAATGAACACCCGCTTGTTCTCCAGAGCTTTCGACATCTCAACGCCGATCTGCATTTCGTCGCCTCATTCCAGTTGTCGGTAAGCGACTCGAAGCAATCGACATGCCGTCGGCCGGCCGTCTTCTTTGGACGTATTCCAGAGTCAGTTCGGTAGCGAACATGACTGTCGGCTTTGACACACGTCATTCGGCGATCCGCGAGCCCTCCTAACCGCATTGTTTTTATTGATATTATGCAGATTTTCTGACCTTGGCACGCCCTTTGCGCAACAGGGCTCGCAAGGCTTTTGGCTGCCGGTTCGAACGCTCTCTTGGGAAACGCTCCGGCCGCCCGCGCCTCGTCGCAAAGTGAAAGACTGCTCGGGCTCGCGTGTGGCGCGCTCAAACTAAGTCCAATCAAGGAGAATGCAATGTCGCTTCGACAGATCGCTTTCTACGGCAAGGGTGGCATCGGCAAATCGACGACCTCCCAGAACACCCTCGCGGCGCTCGCCGAGATGGGTCAGAAGATCCTCATCGTTGGCTGCGACCCCAAGGCCGACTCGACCCGTCTGATCCTTCACGCCAAGGCCCAGGACACCATCCTGTCGCTCGCCGCTGAAGCCGGCTCGGTCGAGGACCTCGAACTCGAAGACGTGATGAAGGTCGGCTTCCAGGACATCCGCTGCGTCGAGTCGGGCGGTCCGGAGCCGGGCGTGGGCTGCGCCGGCCGCGGCGTCATCACCTCGATCAACTTCCTCGAAGAAAACGGCGCTTATGAAGGCGTCGATTACGTCTCTTACGACGTTCTCGGCGACGTGGTGTGCGGCGGCTTCGCGATGCCGATCCGTGAGAACAAGGCGCAGGAAATCTACATCGTCATGTCTGGCGAGATGATGGCCATGTATGCGGCCAACAACATTTCCAAGGGCATTCTGAAATATGCCAACTCCGGCGGCGTGCGCCTGGGCGGGCTGGTCTGCAACGAGCGCCAGACCGACAAGGAGCTTGAGCTGGCCCAGTCGCTGGCGGCGAAGCTCGGCTGCGAGCTCATTCACTTCGTGCCGCGCGACAATATCGTTCAGCACGCCGAACTGCGCCGCATGACGGTCATCGAATACGCGCCGGACTCCAAGCAGGCCGCCGAGTATCGCACCCTCGCGAACAAGGTCCACGCCAATAAGGGCAACGGCATCATCCCGACGCCGATCACCATGGACGAGCTCGAGGACCTGCTTATGGAGCATGGCGTCATGGCTCAGGTCGACGAGAGCCAGGTCGGCAAGACCGCTTCGGAACTCTCCGTCGCGTAAGGCAACAACCGCCCGGCCCTCGGCAGGGCCGGGCCTACGATCCGATCACGAAAGGGCTCCGTCATGAGTGTGGCGCAAGCTGAATCCATCGAAGACATCAAGGCCCGCAACAAGGAACTCGTTCAGGAAGTCCTGAAGGCCTATCCGGAAAAGACCGCCAAGCGTCGCGCCAAGCACCTCGGCACGTTCGAAGACGGTAAGCCGGATTGCGGCGTCAAGTCGAACATCAAGTCCATTCCCGGCGTCATGACCATTCGCGGCTGCGCCTATGCCGGCTCGAAGGGCGTCGTGTGGGGTCCGATCAAGGACATGATCCACATCTCCCACGGCCCGGTCGGCTGTGGCCAGTATAGCTGGGCGTCCCGTCGCAACTATTATATCGGCACGACCGGCATCGACACTTTCGGCACGATGCAGTTCACCTCCGATTTCCAGGAGAAGGACATCGTGTTCGGCGGCGACAAGAAGCTCGCCAAGATCATCGACGAAATCCAGGACCTGTTCCCGCTGAACAAGGGCATCTCGGTTCAGTCGGAATGCCCGATCGGCCTGATCGGCGACGACATCGAGGCCGTCTCCAAGGCCAAAACGAAGGAATACGAAGGCAAGACGATCGTTCCCGTGCGCTGCGAAGGTTTCCGCGGCGTGTCGCAGTCGCTCGGCCATCATATCGCCAACGACGCGATCCGCGACTGGGTCTTCGACAAGTCCGAGGGCAAGCCGATCCGCTTCGAGCCGTCGCCTTATGACGTCGCGATCATCGGCGACTACAACATCGGCGGCGACGCCTGGTCCTCGCGCATTCTGCTCGAGGAAATGGGTCTGCGCGTCGTGGCGCAGTGGTCGGGCGACGGCACGATCGCCGAACTCGAAGCGACGCCGAAGGCGAAGCTGAACGTTCTGCACTGCTACCGCTCGATGAACTACATCTCCCGCCACATGGAAGAGAAGTACGGGATTCCGTGGTGCGAGTACAACTTCTTCGGACCGTCCAAGATCGAGGAGTCGCTGCGCAAGATCGCTTCGCACTTCGACGACAAGATCAAGGAAGGCGCCGAGCGCGTCATCGCGAAATATCGTCCGCTCATGGACGCCGTCATCGCGAAATACCGCCCGCGTCTCGAGGGCAAGAAGGTCATGCTCTATGTCGGCGGCCTGCGTCCGCGCCACGTCATCGGCGCCTACGAAGACCTCGGCATGGAAGTGGTCGGCACGGGCTATGAGTTCGGGCACAATGACGACTATCAGCGCACGACCCATTACGTGAAGGACGGCACGCTGATCTACGACGACGTCACGGGCTACGAGTTCGAGAAGTTCGTCGAGAAGATCCAGCCGGATCTGGTCGGCTCGGGCATCAAGGAAAAATACGTCTTCCAGAAGATGGGCGTGCCCTTCCGCCAGATGCACAGCTGGGACTATTCGGGCCCCTATCACGGCTATGACGGCTTCGCGATCTTCGCGCGCGACATGGACATGGCGATCAACGCGCCGGTCTGGAAAATGGCCAGGGCCCCCTGGGCGGCCTGATCCAAAAACGAAAAGGTCTCGCCCTTCCCCCGGGGCGGGACCGGCTCGCGGAAACATGAGGAATAGCCATGCCACAGAATGCCGATAACGTTCTCGACCACTTCAATCTGTTCCGCCAGCCGGAATATCGGGAGATGTTCGAGAACAAGAAGAAGAACTTCGAAAACCCCGTCGCGGACAACGAGCTGGAGCGCGTTCGCGAATGGACCAAGACGGAAGAATACAAGGAAAAGAACTTCGCCCGCGAAGCTCTGACGGTCAACCCGGCCAAGGCCTGTCAGCCGCTTGGCGCGGTCTTCGCGGCTGTCGGCTTCGAGAGCACCATTCCCTTCGTCCATGGTTCGCAGGGCTGCGTCGCTTATTACCGCTCGCACTTCTCGCGTCACTTCAAGGAGCCGACCTCCTGCGTCTCCTCCTCGATGACGGAAGACGCGGCGGTGTTCGGCGGCCTGAACAACATGATCGACGGTCTGGCGAATACGTACAACATGTATAAGCCGAAGATGATCTCCGTCTCCACCACCTGCATGGCGGAAGTCATCGGCGACGATTTGAACGCCTTCATCAAGACGTCGAAGGAAAAGGGCTCGGTTCCCCAGGAATTCGACGTTCCCTTCGCCCACACCCCGGCCTTTGTCGGCAGCCACATCACCGGCTACGACAATGTCATGAAGGGCGTCCTCGAGCATTTCTGGGACGGCAAGGCGGGCACGGAGCCCAAGCTCGAGCGCACGCCGAACAACAGCATCAACTTCCTTGGCGGGTTCGACGGCTACACGGTCGGCAATCTGCGCGAAGTGAAGCGCATCTTTGAATCGATGGGCGTGGAATATACGCTCATCGGCGACAATAGCGACGTGTGGGACACGCCGACCGACGGCGAATTCCGCATGTATGACGGCGGCACCAAGCTGGAAGACGTCGCCAATGCGCTGCACGCCAAGGCGACCATCTCGATGCAGGAATACTGCACCGAAAAGACCCTTCCCTATATCGCGACCAAGGGCCAGGAAGTCGTCGCCCTCAACCATCCGGTGGGCGTCGCCGCGACCGACAAGTTCCTGATGGAGATTTCGCGCCTCTCCGGCAAGCCGATCTCCGAGGAGCTGACCAAGGAGCGCGGCCGTCTCGTCGACGCGATCGCCGACTCGTCCGCGCATATCCACGGCAAGAAATTCGCGATCTACGGCGATCCGGATCTCTGCTATGGTCTCGCGGCCTTCCTGCTCGAACTCGGCGCCGAGCCGATTCATGTCCTCGCCACCAATGGCGGCAAGGGCTGGGCGGAGAAGATGCAAAGGCTGTTCGACTCCTCGCCCTTCGGCAAAGGCTGCAAGGCCTATGCGGGCAAGGATCTGTGGCACATGCGCTCGCTGCTCTTCACGGAGCCGGTCGACTATCTCATCGGCAACACCTACGGCAAGTATCTCGACCGCGATACGGGCACGCCGCTCATCCGCATCGGCTTCCCGATCTTCGATCGCCACCACAAGCACCGTTATCCGGTGTGGGGCTATCAGGGCTCGATGAACGTCCTGGTGTGGATCCTCGACGCGATCTTCGAGGATATCGACCGCAACACGAACGTCGTGGCGAAGTCGGACTACTCCTTCGACATCATTCGCTAAGCGAACAAAGCTTCGCCGGGCCCCCTGGCCCGGCGAATGCATCTTAGGGCGCGACGAACGCGCAACCCCGCAGTAGGAGGCTTTGAATGGCGAGTCTGTCGGAAAAAGTCCAAGACGTCTTCAACGAGCCGGGCTGCGACAAGAACAAGGGCAAATCGGAAAAAGAGCGCAAAAAGGGCTGCACCAAGCAGCTCGCGCCCGGCGCCGCCGCCGGCGGCTGCGCCTTCGACGGCGCGAAAATCGCGCTGCAACCGATTACCGACGTCGCTCATCTCGTCCACGGCCCTATCGCCTGCGAAGGCAATAGCTGGGACAATCGCGGCGCCAAGACCTCGGGATCGTCCCTCTACCGCACGGGCTTCACGACGGACATCACCGAAAACGACGTCGTCTTCGGCGGCGAGAAACGGCTCTACAAGTCGATCAAGGAAATCATCGACAAATACGATCCGCCCGCCGTCTTCGTCTATCAGACATGCGTGCCCGCCATGACGGGCGACGACATCGAGGCCGTCTGCAAGGCCGCCGCCGCGAAATTCGACAAGCCGGTCATTCCGGTCATTTCGCCCGGCTTTGTCGGCCCGAAAAATCTCGGCAACAAGCTCGCGGGCGAAGCGATTCTCGATCATGTGATCGGCACGCAGGAGCCGGAATACACCACGCCTTACGACATCAACATCATCGGCGAATATAATCTCGCCGGCGAATTGTGGCAGGTGAAGCCGTTGCTCGACGAGCTCGGCATTCGAATTCTCGCCTGCATTTCGGGCGACGCGAAATATCACGAGGTCGCTTCCTCCCATCGCGCCCGCGCGGCGATGATGGTCTGCTCCAAGGCGATGATCAATGTCGCCCGCAAGATGGAGGAGCGCTACGAAATCCCCTTCTTCGAAGGCTCCTTCTACGGCATTGGCGACATGAGCGACTCGCTTCGCGAGATCGCGCGCCTGCTGATCGAGCGGGGCGCGCCGGCCGAGCTGATGGAACGCGCCGAAGTCGTCATCGCTCGCGAGGAAGCCCGCGCCTGGGCGCGCATCGCCCCCTATCGCGAGCGCCTTCAGGGCAAGCGCGTTCTGCTGATTACCGGCGGCGTGAAGAGCTGGTCGGTGGTTGCGGCGCTGCAGGAGGCGGGTCTCGAAATCGTCGGCACCAGCGTCAAGAAATCGACGAAGGAAGACAAGGAAAAGATCAAGGAGCTGATGGGTCAGGACGCCCATATGATCGACGACATGACGCCGCGCGAAATGTACAAGATGCTCAAGGAAGCGCGGGCCGACATCATGCTCTCGGGCGGTCGCTCCCAATTCATCGCCCTCAAGGCGAAGATGCCCTGGCTCGACATCAATCAGGAACGCCATCACGCCTATGCGGGCTATGAAGGCATGGTCGATCTTGTTCACGAAATCGACAAGGCGCTATACAATCCCGTCTGGGAGCAAGTGCGCCTCGCCGCCCCCTGGGAGGAAAAGACCTGGGAAGAGCGCGCTAACGAGGCCATCGCCGCCGAAGCCGCCGCGCTTGCCGCCGACCCTGTGGCGGCCGAAGCGGCGCGCCGCGACAAGCAGGTCTGCTCCTGCAATCTCGTGAGCGTCGGCGCGATCGAAGACGCCATTCACGACGGCGCGGACAGCATCACCGCCGTTGGAAAGGCGACGGCCGCCGGAACCGGCTGCGGCGGTTGTCAGGAGCGCATCGCCGCGATCCTCGAAGCATCGGCCAAGGCGAGCGCGCTCGCCGCGCCGCAAGCGGCGTGAGGCGAGACATGGCGCGCGTCACCGTCTCCAAAAAGGCCTGCACGGTCAATCCGCTCAAGATGAGCCAGCCGATCGGCGGCGCTCTCGCCTTCATGGGCGTCTCCGGCTGCATGCCGGTGCTGCACGGCTCGCAAGGCTGCACCTCCTTCGGCCTGGTGCTCTTCGTCCGTCACTTCAAGGAAGCCATACCGCTTCAGACGACGGCGATGAATGAAGTCGCCACCGTTCTCGGCGGGCTCGAAAATATCGAGCAGGCCATCCTCAACATCGTGAAGCGCGCCAAGCCTTCCGTCATCGGGATTTGCTCCACGGGCGTAACCGAAACCAAGGGCGACGACGTCGACGGCTACTTGCAGCTCGTCCGCAAGCGTCATCCGGAGCTTGACGATCTCGGCATCGTCTATGTCTCGACGCCCGACTTCAAGGACGCTTTTCAGGATGGCTTCGGCAAGACGGTCAAGAAGCTCATCCAGACTTTCGTTCCCGAGGAAATCCCGACGCGCCGCGCGCCCCAGCGGGTCAACGTCCTCGCCGGCTGCCATCTCACGCCCGGCGACATTGACGAATTGCGCGACATCATCGAGTCGTTCGGTCTTGAGCCTACCTTCCTTCCCGATCTATCGGGCTCGCTCGACGGGCATATTCCGGAAGACTTCACGCCGACGACGCTTGGCGGCGTGACGAAGGAAGATATCGCGGCCATGGGCGGCGCCGCCTGGACCATCGCTATCGGCGAGCAGATGCACGACGCCGCAATTGCGCTCGAAACGCGCGCAGGCGTGCCGTTCCAGCTTTTCGAGCGCCTCACGGGCCTGGGTCCGAACGACGAATTCATCAGCTTCCTGTCGCGCATCAGCGGTCGGCCGGTTCCACTGAAATATCGCCGCCTGCGCGGCCAGCTCGTCGACGCCATGCTCGACGGCCACTTCCATTTCGGCGGCAAGAAGATCGCGCTCGGCGCGGAGCCCGACCTCTTGTTCGCTATCGGACAATGGCTGACGGAGATGGGTGCGGAAGTTTCCGCCGCCGTCACCACGACGCATTCGCCCCTGCTCGAAAAGCTGATGACCGAGGAAGTCGTTATCGGCGATCTCGAAGATCTGGAGAACCGCGCCGCGGGTTGCGACCTGCTGATCACACATTCGCATGGCCGTCAGGCGGCCGAACGTCTCGGAATCCAGCTTTACCGCATGGGTCTTCCGATGTTCGACCGCATCGGCGCGGCGCATGAGACGTCGGTCGGCTATCGCGGAACGCGCGATCTCATCTTCAAGATCGGCAATATTTTCATCGACCAGATTCACGAGCCGACGCCGGACACTTGGCGCGGCGAACATGCCGAAGACGGCACGACGCTTGCGACGGCATCGGATATTCCGCTCTCGAGCGCACACTGACGGCAAAGGAGGCGTCATGAAAGTCGCATTCGCCACACAGGACCTCGAAAGGGTCGACGCCCATTTCGGTTGGGCCAAGAACATCGCAATCTATGACCTCACGCCTGAATCCTACTCCTTCGTCGAGTCGGTCTCCTTCTCCGGCGATCTTCAGGAGGACGGCAATGAGGACAAGCTTCAGCCCAAGCTCGAAGCCCTCAAGGATTGTTCGATTTTATACGTGGCCGCGATCGGCGGCTCCGGCGCCGCGCGCGTGGTCGCGCAGAACATTCATCCGATGAAAGTGCCGCAGCCCGAGAAGATCACAGACCTTCTCGACAAGCTGCAAGTCGTGCTGCGCGGCAATCCGCCGCCATGGCTGCGTAAAGTGATGTCGAAGTCGGGCGAGCGCTCCTTCGATTTCGAAGAGGAGACCGAAAATGCCTGAAGCCGTCGCCGAAGTCGAACAGAAGCCGGAAGAGAGCGTCTTCATCAAGGAGCTCATCAAGGTCTGGCGCGCGCAGGACACGCACGGCACCTGGGAAAAGAAGAGCGACGTCAGTCTCCTCGATCCCTACATCGTGACGAAGGAGCAGCGCCGCGAAATCCCGATCATCGGCGATCCGGACCCGGAGATCCTCTGGCGGCTCGAACTTTTCTACAACGCGGTCGGGCTGGCGATCGAGCGCCGCACCGGCTGCATGGTTCAGCCGATGATGAAAATGAGCCATGAGGGCTTCGGCCGCATGATCCTCACCACCGGACGTCTCATCGTCGTCAACAAGCATCTGCGGGACGTGCATCGTTTCGGCTTCGAAACGCTGGAGAAGCTCGCGACTGAAGGGACGAAGTTCGTCGACGCCGGCGTCGAGATGATCGAAAAATTCCCCGAAGTTGCTCGCTTTTGACGGAGGCGCGAAATGAGCGGCGTCGATGAATTGAAGGCCGAGATCAAGAAGCTGTCGGCCAAGGCGATGAATATGAAGATGAACCTGCACGACCTCTCGGAGGAGCTGCCGGTCAATTGGACGACCATTATGAGCATCGCGCAGGAAACCCATGACGCCTATGCGGCGTTGGAGGCGGCGCGCAAGAAGCTCAAGGAACTCGAGGCGGCGTGATGGCTGAGTTCAAGACGCGAGACGGCTCGCCCTATACGCCGCTCTACCTCACCGACATCAATGCGGAAACCTGCATCGGCTGCGGCCGCTGCTTCAAGGTCTGTCCGCAGGGCGTCATGGCGCTTTACGGCGTCAACGACGAAGGCGAAATCCTCGGCATTGTGACGGAGGACGACGACGACGATTTCGACGGCGATCTCAACCGCAAGATCATGAAGGTCGAGAGCGCCGGCGCCTGCATCGGCTGCAACGCCTGCGCCCGGGTCTGTCCGAAGAATTGCCAGACCCATGTGCCGGCGGACGAGATCGCGGCGTAGTTGCGATGACGATGCTCGCGCCCCCGCACGAGCTCATGGCGGGCGCCCGATTGGCGCCCGCGGCGGAAACCGTCTATCTCGCCATCCGCGCCGAGCAGACGCCCCGTGCGCTGGCGGCGCCTTTCACCGCCCATATCCTCGCCTGCATGCTGACGATCAGCATAGTCGAGGCGCATGAAAGCGGCGAGCCTCTTTCCGCCTCGCTTGGGCTCGACAGAAGAGCGCTCGATTTCCTCACAGCGCAATGGGCTCCCGGCGCGCGGCGCTTTATCGATCTCGACGGCGAGCCCGAGCGTCTCTCTCTCGACGAGGAAGAGACGCAGGTTCTGGATCTGCTCACCAGATTCAAGTCGGACAGCGCGCCTCTATCCGCCTGGATCGCCTCGATCGTCGCAAGACGCGCCATGTCGCCGCGGCACCTCTGGCAGGATCTCGGCCTGATCGAGCGCGCCGAACTGACGCGTCTGATGAGCGAATGGTTTCCGGCGCTCGCCGCGGCGAATGTCGACAATATGAAGTGGAAGAAATTCTTCTACCGGCAGCTTTGCGAACTCGAGGGCTTTTCCCTCTGCGCGGCGCCGACCTGCCGCGAATGTGGCGATTTCGACAATTGCTTTGGCGAGGAAGACGGCGCGAGCGCCCTCGCCCGTCTCGCCCAGCGCTGAACTGCGCTCTCGCGCGACCTCTCCCGAAAACGTGCAAAACAAGCTTTGTCAGTTCTCCGACAATGATGCGTTGCCGACAGCAGGAGCAAGCGAAAACGCTGGAATTTCCAGGCATTTCAGAGCTGGCACATCGGTTGCTAACCCTTGAGCAAGACATCTGCAAAAGGGAGCTGTCTAATGATCCAATTGACGGATAGCGCTGTTACGGCGGTACGGACGGCGATGGCTGGGGCGGGCCAGGAGGTTGAGGGGTTGCGGATCATGGTTGAGGCTGGGGGGTGCGCGGGGCTCAAATACATGATGGGCCTGGTGAACGAGGCGGACCCGAACGACCATGTGTTCACGACGGACGGGGTGAAGGTGTTTGTTGAGGAGGGCTCGCTGTCTTATCTCGACGGCACGAAGATCGACTTTGTGATCGGGCTGGAAGGCTCGGGTTTCACCTTCGACAATCCGCAAGCCAAATCGAGCTGCTCCTGCGGCAAATCTTTCGGTTGACGCAAGGAGGCGGCGATGTGGGACTACTCGGACAAGGTCAAGGACTATTTCTTCAATCCGAAGAACGCCGGCGTTCTCGGCGAGGCGAACGCGGTCGGCGAGGTCGGCGCGATCTCCTGCGGCGACGCGCTGAAGCTGATGATGAAAGTCGATCCCGAGACGGAAGTCATCCAGGAAGCGAAGTTCCAGACCTTCGGCTGCGGCTCCGCCATCGCCTCCTCTTCCGCGCTCACCGAGCTGATCATCGGCAAGACGCTTGAGGAAGCGGTCACGATCACCAATCAGGACATCGCGGATTTTCTTGGCGGGCTGCCGCCGGAGAAGATGCACTGCTCGGTGATGGGCTATGAGGCTTTGCAGGCGGCGATCGCCAATTTCCGCGGCGAGGAATGGCGGGACGATCACGAGGAGGGCGCGCTCGTCTGCAAATGCTTCGGCGTCGACGAAGGCGTGATCGAGCGCGCCATCCGCATGAACAGGCTGACGTCGATCGAACAGATCACCGACTACACCAAGGCCGGCGGCGGCTGCCTCACCTGTTTCGACAAGCTCGAGGAGTTGCTCGCCGGGGTGAACGCCGCGCTCGTCGCCGAGGGCGTTCTCGCCGCGCATGAGGCCTATCGCCTCGGCGTCGCGGATGCGGGCGAGATCAAGGCGAAAGCGAAAGCCAGGAAGGAAGCGGAGAAGGAAGCCGCCGCGCCGCCGGCCTCGCCGCTCGCGCCCGCTTCGCCTTTGCCGCCGCCTTCCGCCGGCATGACCAATCTGAAGAAGATCCGCCTCATCGAGGAAGCGATCGAGGAGCTGCGTCCGTATCTCAAGAAGGACGGCGGCGACTGCGAGCTGATCGACATTGACGGCGCCAATGTGATGGTGAGCCTCAAGGGCGCCTGCATGGGCTGCCAGATGGCGAGCGTCACCGTCTCGGGCATTCAGGAGCGGCTCATCGCCAAGCTGGGCATGACGATCCGCGTCATCCCCGTCAAATCCCACGCGCATTGAGGGAACGGCCATGCGTCCAGTCTATCTCGACAATAATGCGACGACCCGGGTCGATCCCGCCGTCGTCGAGGCCATGCTTCCCTTTTTCACGGAGCAGTTCGGCAATCCCTCGTCGATCCATTCCTTCGGCGCGAGCGTCGGCCAGTCGGTGAAGAAGGCGCGCCAGCAGCTCCAGCAATTGCTCGGCGCCGAACATGATCACGAGATCATCTATACGGCGAGCGGGACGGAGGCGGACAATACCGCCATTCTGTCGGCGCTCGAAGCCATGCCGGGCCGCGACGAGATCGTCACCAGCGCGGTCGAGCATCCCGCGGTGCTGGCGCTCTGCCAGCATCTCGAAAAGACCGGCCGCGCCAAGGTGCATTATATCGGCGTCGACTCGCTCGGCCGTCTCGATCTCGAAGCCTATCGCGCCGCGCTCACCGACAAGGTCGCCCTCGTCACCCTGATGTGGGCGAATAACGAGACCGGCACGATCTTCCCGATCGAAGCCCTCGCCGAACTCGCCAAGGAAGTCGGCGCGCTGTTTCATACGGACGCGGTGCAGGCCGTCGGCAAGGTTCCGATCGTGCTCAAGGGCGGCGCGATCGACATGCTGTCGCTTTCCGGCCACAAGCTGCATGCGCCCAAGGGGATCGGCGCGCTTTACGTCAAGCGCGGCGCGCGCTTCAAGCCGCTGCTGCGCGGCGGCCATCAGGAGCGCGGACGCCGCGCCGGCACGGAGAACGCGCCGGGCATTATCGGCCTCGGCAAGGCGGCGGAGCTCGCCATCGCGCATATGGCGGAAGAGCAGACGCGCGTGAAGGAGCTGCGCGACCGGCTGGAGAACGCCATCCTGCAGCGCGTGCCCAACTGCTTCGTCAATGGCGACATTCGCGAGCGCCTGCCGAACACGACGAACATCGCCTTCGAATATGTCGAGGGCGAAGCGATCCTGCTGCATCTGACGCGCAATGGCGTCGCCGCCTCGTCGGGCTCGGCCTGCACCTCGGGTTCGCTCGAGCCGTCGCATGTGATGAAGGCGATGAACGTGCCCTTCACCGCGGCGCATGGCTCGATCCGCTTCTCCTTCTCGCGCGACAATGTCCCCGAAGATGTCGATCAGGTGATCGAGACGCTGCCCAAAATCCTCGAAAAGCTCCGCGAGCTGTCGCCTTTCTGGGCCGGCGCCAATAAGGGGCCGAACGAGTTCAAACCGGTCTATGCGTGAGTTAAAGCCGTGAACGTCGACTGCCCCCGCATCTTCATCAACGACACGACGCTGCGCGACGGCGAGCAGGCGCCCCGCGTCGCCTTCACGGCGCGCGACAAGGTCGCCATCGCGAAAGCGCTGGCCGGCGCGGGGGCGGACGAGATCGAGGCCGGCACGCCCGCCATGGGCCGCGACGAGATCGAGGCGATCGGCGCGATCGTCGGCGAAAACCTTCCCGTCCGCGTCATGGCCTGGTGCCGCCTCAACAAGGCCGACGTCGACGCCGCGCTCGCGGCCGGCGTCTCTCATGTCAACATCTCCGCGCCGATGTCGCGGCTGCAGATTTCCGTCAAGCTCGGCGTCGACGTCGCGACGCTGGCCGAGCGCGTGCGCGCCGTCGTCTCCTACGCCCGCGAACGCGGCCTCTCCGTCGCCATGGGCGGCGAGGACTCCTCGCGCGCGGATCCCCGCGACATCGGCGTCATTCTGCGCGCGGCGGCCGAGGCCGGCGCCTGGCGCTACCGCTTCGCCGATACGCTCGGCGCGCTCGACCCGTTTTCGACCTATGAAGCGATCGCCCATATCCGTCAGGAGACCGACCTGCCGATCGAGTTTCACGGCCATGACGATGTCGGCCTCGCCACCGCCAATACGCTCGCCGCGATCCGCGCCGGCGCGACGCATGCGTCGGTCACCGTGCTGGGATTGGGCGAACGCGCCGGCAACGCCCCGCTCGAAGAGGTCGCCGTCGCGCTCGGCCATGTCGCGCGCGGACAAACCAATATGCGCATCGACAGGCTGCACGCGCTCGCCAGGCTCGTCGCGAAGGCGGCGCGGCGGCGCATCGGCCGCGCCAAGGCCATTGTCGGCGCCGACGTGTTCACGCATGAATCCGGCATCCACGTCGCCGCGCTTCTCAAGGACGCCCGCACCTATCAGGGCATTGATCCGGCGCGTCTCGGCCGCCGCAACACCGTGGTGCTGGCCAAGCATTCCGGCGTCGCCGCGCTGAAGCGCAAGGGAGAGGAGCTCGGCTTCGACATCGACCGGGATCTTGCGACGACGCTGCTGGCGCAGATCCGGCAGCGCGCCAATGAGAAGGCGGCTCCGATGACGAAGCGCGAACTCGCCAATTTCTTCAAAAGCGCGTGCGGAGGCGTAAAATGACGCTCGTCGCTTCCGCCGGCATATCTCCAAGGAAAGCCGCGCCTGGCCTCTTCGCCAGGCTCAGGGGCGACGTCGCCTGCGTGCTTCAGCGGGACCCGGCCGCGCGCAACTCGCTCGAAGTCGCCCTATTCTATCCGGGCGTTCACGCGATCCTGCTGTATCGCGTCGCCAACGGCCTGTGGCGCCGCGGCGTCAAATTTCCGGCGCGCTTCCTCTCCTGGTTCGCGCGCCTCGCGACCAATATCGACATTCATCCCGGCGCGACCATCGGCGAGCGGCTCTTCATCGATCACGGCGCGGGCGTCGTCATCGGCGAGACGTCGGTCATAGAAGACGACGTCACGCTTTATCACGGCGTGACGCTGGGCGGCACCTCATGGGCGCCGGGCAAGCGTCATCCGACGATCGAAAGCGGCGTCCTTGTCGGCGCCGGCGCCAAGATCCTCGGCCCCATCACGGTCGGCGCCCGCGCGCGCATCGGCGCCAACTCCGTCGTGATCGAGGATGTCGCGCCCGAAATGACCGTCGTCGGCATTCCCGGCCGCATCGTCAAGGTCGAGCGCCGGCGCTCCGGCCCCGACGGGCGCATCGATCTCGAACATCATCTCATCCCCGATCCGGTGGGCGACGCCATCTCGGTGCTGATCGACCGCATCGATTTTCTGGAAGCGCGTCTCGCCCATCTGCAGGCGCGCAAAAACGACGCGTCGCTGAAGAGCGGCGAGAAGGAGACGAAGCCATGAGCGTATTCGACGAGTTGCGGAAGCTTCATTCCGCCGAAGATTTCTTCGAAGCGCTCGGCGTCGAATACGAGCCCGCCGTGGTGCGCGTCGCCCGCCTCCATATCCTGCGGCGCATGGGAGAATATCTCGCGAAGAACGATCTCGACGGCGCGACGGACGAGGAAGCGCGCGCCGCCTGCAAGGAGACGCTGACGAAAGCCTATGACGATTTCGTCTCCTCGTCTCCGATCGCGGAGCGCGTCTTCAAGGTGCACAAGGACGCGATCAAACCCAAGGCCGAACCGGCGAAGCCTTTCGTTCCCCTGACCACCCTGACCGGCAATCCCGACTGATCGAGGCAGAAGACATGAAAATCCTCGTTTGCATCAAGCAGGTTCCGGACAGCGCGCAGATCCGCGTGCATCCCGTCACCAATACGATCATGCGGCAGGGCGTGCCGACGATCATCAACCCTTACGACCTCTTCTCGCTCGAAGAGGCGCTGCGGCTGCGCGACAAGTTCGGCGGCGAAGTGACCGTGCTGACCATGGGCCCGCCCATGGCGGCGGAGTCGCTGCGCAAGGCGCTCGCCATCGGCGCCGACCGCGCCGTGCTGCTGACCGACCGCTTCTTCGCCGGCTCCGACACGCTGGCGACGACCTATGCGCTGGCGCAGGCCATCCGCAAGATCGAGCAGACCTTCGGCAAGCAGGACATCGTCTTCACCGGCAAGCAGACGATCGACGGCGACACCGCGCAGGTCGGCCCGGGCGTCGCCAAGCGCCTCGGCCTGCTGCAGCTCACTTACGTCTCCAAGGTCGTCGAATGCGATCCCGACAAGGGCGAGCTCGTCGTCGAGCGCCGCGCCGAAGGCGGCGTGCAGCTGCTCAAGACCGCCATGCCCTGCCTCATCGCCATGCTCGAGGGCTCCAATGAGGTGCGCCGCGGCGCCCTCGCCGACACGCTGCGCGCCGCGCGCGCCGAAATCGTCACCTGGAGCGCGAAGGACGCCGAGATCCAGGACCTCACAAAATGCGGCCTGAAGGGCTCGCCGACCATCGTCAAGAAAGTCTTCGCGCCCGCCCCGCGCTCCGAGAAGGCCGCCTTCGTGGAGCCCGGCAAGAACGCCGCCGAATCCTCGGAGGCGCTGATCGCCGCCATCTTCGGACGCCATCCCGCGCTCGAGGCCGATATGACCAAGCTTGCTTCCGGACTCTAAAGGAGCCGACGATGTCCGCCACCCCTCCGCCCGCCGCCCGCGCCAGCGCGAAGAAAGAGCTCCCGGAACATTTCCGCGACTATAAGCATGTCTGGGTCTTCATCGAGCAGGAGCGCGGCGACGTTCATCCCGTCTCCTGGGAGCTGCTCGGCGAAGGCCGCAAGCTGGCCGACAAGCTCGGCGTCGAGCTCGCGGCCGTGGTTCTCGGCGGCCCCGACGCGACGAAGGAAGCGGCGGCGGAAGCTTTCCGCTACGGCGCGGACCTCGCTTATCTCGTCGAACATCCGGTGCTCGCCGACTATCGCAACGAGTCCTACGCCAGGGCGATGACGCAGCTCGTCAACACGCACAAGCCGGAGATCCTGCTGCTCGGCGCGACCAATCTCGGCCGCGACCTCGCGGGCTCCGTCGCGACGACGCTGCTCACCGGCCTCACCGCCGACTGCACCGAGCTCGCCGTCGACGCCGACGGCTCGCTCGCCGCGACGCGCCCGACCTTCGGCGGCTCGCTGCTCTGCACGATCTATACGCTGAACTATCGCCCGCAAATGGCGACGGTGCGGCCGCGCGTCATGCCGATGCCGGCGCGCGTCGCCGACCGCCTCGGCCGGATCGTGGCCTTCACGCCCGATCTCTCGGAAGACGAGATCATCACCAAGCTGCTGCGCTTCATCCCCGACCGCGACTCCAACAAGAGCAATCTCGCTTTCGCCGACATCGTCGTCGCCGGCGGCATGGGGCTCGGCAGCGCCGAGAATTTCCAGCTCGTCAAGAATCTCGCCGCCGTGCTCGGCGCGGAATTCGGCTGCTCGCGCCCCGTCGT
This sequence comes from Methylocystis parvus OBBP, assembly GCF_027571405.1. GTDB lineage: Bacteria > Pseudomonadota > Alphaproteobacteria > Rhizobiales > Beijerinckiaceae > Methylocystis > Methylocystis parva. The sequence continues at coordinate 65,697 of NZ_CP092968.1, read as the reverse complement.
GCAGAAGGGCTGGCTGTCCTCCGACCGCCAGATCGGCCAGACCGGCAAGACGATCCGGCCGAAGCTCTATATCGCCGCCGGCATCTCCGGCGCGATCCAGCATCGCGTCGGCGTCGAAGGGGCCGATTGCATCGTCGCCGTCAACACCGACAGGAACGCGCCGATCTTCGACTTCGCGCATATCGGCGTCGCGACGGACGCCATCCGCCTGCTGCCGGCGCTCACCGAAGCCTTCCGCGCGCGGCTCTCGCCCCATCAGCGCGACCGGCTCGCCGGCTGATGAACAATTTCAATTCGCCTGGCGGGACGCCGGCGGCATGTGAATGGAGACTGCCATGATCGAAGAACGGTTCGACGCGATCGTGATCGGCGCCGGAATGGCCGGCAACGCCGCCGCGCACGCCATGGCGTCCCGCGGCCTCAAAGTGCTGCAGATCGAGCGCGGGGAATATCCCGGCTCGAAGAATGTGCAGGGCGCGATCCTCTACGCCGAGATGGTCGAGAAGATCATCCCGAACTTCCGCGAGGAGGCGCCGCTGGAGCGCCATCTCGTCGAGCAGCGCTTCTGGATGATGGGCGAACGCTCCCATACCGGCCTGCAATATCGCAATGACGACTTCAACGAGGACAGGCCGAACCGCTACACGATCATCCGCTCGCAATTCGACCGCTGGTTCTCCAAGGAGGTCCAGTCGCAGGGCGCGATCGTGATCTGCGAGACGACGGTGACGGAGCTCGTCAGCGACGCCTATGGCAAGGTCATCGGCGTGCGCACGGACCGCGCCGGCGGGACCATCTTCGCCGACGTCGTCGTGCTCTGCGAAGGCGTCAACGGCCTCCTGGGCGCGCGCGCCGGCCTGCGCGCCTCGCCCAGGCCCGAACATGTCGCGCTCGCGGTCAAGGAAATGCACTTCCTGCCGCGCGAGACGATCGAGGCGCGCTTCAATCTGCATGGCGACGAAGGCGTCGTCATCGAAGCCGCCGGCGTCATCTCCAAGGGCATGACCGGCATGGGCTTCGTCTACACCAACAAGGAGAGCGTCTCCGTCGGCATGGGTTGTCTGGTTTCCGACTTCGCCGCGAACAAGGACACGCCCTACGGCCTGCTCGAGGCCTTCAAGAACCATCCCTCGATCAAGCCGCTGCTCGAAGGCTCGGAAGTCAAGGAATACGCCGCCCATCTCATCCCCGAGGGCGGATATAAGACAATTCCGGAGCTTTTCGGCGACGGATGGGTCGTCTGCGGCGACGCCGCCCAGCTCAACAACGCCATTCACCGCGAAGGCTCCAACCTCGCCCTCACCTCCGGCCGTCTCGCCGGCGAAGCGGTCTTCCAGATCAAATCGCGCCGCGACGCCATGACCAAGCAGAACCTGGCGCTCTACAAAAAGCTGCTCGACGACAGCTTCGTCATGAAGGACCTGAAGAAATATAAAGACATGCCGGCGCTGCTGCACGCCAATTCGCAAAACTACTTCCTCGCCTATCCGCAGCTCGTCTCCAGGGCCATGGAAAACTTCCTGCGCGTCGACGGCACCCCGAAGATCGACAAGGAAAAAGCCACCATCGCCGCCTTCGTCAAGCAGCGCAAATGGTCCGGCCTCTTCGGCGACGCCTGGAGACTCGCCCGCGCCTGGAGATGAAAATGACCGGCGCAGGAACAAAAACAGTTGGCGCTGTTCTTGCGTAGACAAAGACAAAATGTCGCCTGAGGAGAACCCCCATGTCCCTCGCCGCCCGTGTCGAAGAGAAACTCTTCCAAAATCGCTACCTCGTGGACGCCGGCAAACCACATATCGCCATCCGTCCCCACGAAAAACCCTCCGAAAACCTCCTCGCCATGACCCGCATCTGCCCCGCAGGATGCTACTCCGAAACAAGCTCCGGACAAGTCGAAATCACCCCAGACGGATGCCTCGAATGCGGAACATGCCGCGTGCTCTGCGAAGAGTCCGGCGACATCACCTGGAACTACCCGCGCGGCGGTTTCGGCGTGTTGTTCAAATTCGGATAGGAAACGCCATGCCCAATGTTACTTTCCAGTCGCCGCTTCTTCATAAGAACGTCACCGTCTATGCAGTGGCCGGCGACACGTCCAGCATTCTCGCTGTTGCGGATGCGCATAAGATTCCGATCCCGCATGATTGCCGCGACGGCGAATGCGGCTCCTGCCTCATCGAGGTCGTGACGCTTTCCGGAAAGACGATGGGTTCGGCGCTGACCGAAAAGGAAAAGGCGCAGTTGAAGTCGCTCGGCAAGATCACCGCTGACGAAATCCGTCTCGCCGAGGTCGACGACATTGCGCCGAAATATCGCCTCGCATGTCAGTATGTCGTCCGCGACCAGGACATTCTAGTGAAATTCACCGGCGAGCCGGGCGGCGCCTGACGCTCGTCGCCGTGATGCGGAAATCACGAATGGCGGCGGCCGTGAAGTCGCCGCCCGTTCTTATGGGGCAACGTTATGCCGAACGTTACCTTCTCATCGCCTTTGCTCTCTCATCCGGTCACTATTTTCACCGCCGATGAGGAATCGTCGAACGTCCTCGCCCTGGCGGAGGCCCACAGGATTCCGCTCCCTCATGTCTGCGGCCGAGGCGAATGCGGCGACTGCATGATCGACGTGCTGACGCTTTCCGGAAAATTGCTGGGCTCCATTCTCACCGAGAAGGAAAAGGCGCGTCTTTCGGCCGCCGGAAAAATGACGCCGGAGGACATTCGCCTCGCGGAGGCGAAAGACATCGCACCGCGCTATCGGCTCGCCTGCCAGTTCGTGCCGCGCTACGAGGACGTCCTCGTGAAATTCTCCGGCAGGCCCGGCGACGCCTGACGCCGCCCCCTTGTTTGAGCCGCGTGAGCGCGCGCTATGCGAGCTTGTCTCCGAACAGAAACTCCATCGCGCGGTCGAGCCGAATATGCGGCAAAGGCAAGGGTTCATTGTCTTTGGCGAGCTTTGCGACCGGGGGACGGAATTTCAGAAAGCGAAACTCCGCTTCTTCCTCGTCGAGCGCGAGGGCGTCGCCGCGAAACACGGCTTTCGGGTCCGCCGGCAATTCGCCCGGAAAGATCGCGCCCTCCGCCATTCCGTCGAAAATATCGTCGCCAATGCGCTCGCCCTTGATCGGCGTGCCGACGATCGCGGAAAGCTTCTCGCCTTCGTGACGCACCGTCGCCTCACGCGTCGCGCGCACGGCGGCCAAGGCGATGACGTCGATCGACGCGCCGACGCCCTCCGCTTTCGAAATGGCGCGGTTCGTCAACAAGCGCAGGATCGCCTCCAATCGATCGTGACTCGTATGATGCAGGTGATCGGCCTTGGTCGCGGCGAAGAGGATGCGGTCGATCTTGGGACGGAAGATTTGAGAGATCAGATTGGAGCGCCCGGTTCGGAAGGCGTTCAGCACGTCGGTCAGCGCATTTTCGAGATCGCGCACCGCTTCGGGGCCGGAATTCAAAGCGGAGAGCGCGTCGACGAGCACGATCTGCCGATCGAGCCGGGCGAAATGATCGCGAAAGAACGGCTTCACGACATGCATTTTGTAAGCTTCGTAACGACGCTCCATTTCGCGGCCGAGACTGCGATGCGGAAGCTCCGTCCCCTCCTCCACCGGCAGCGGCGCGAAGGTCAATGCGGGCGAGCCTTCGAGGTCCCCGGGCATGAGGAAGCGGCCGGGCGGCAGCGTCGAGAGCGCAAAGCGCTCTGTTTTCGCCGTGCGTAGATACTCGGTGAACAATTTGGCGAGCTTCTGGGCCGTCGGCTCGGAATAGCGCGCCTTCGGATCGACGCCCGCCGTCACGCCACGCCATTCGGCGGCGATGGGCGCGCGCGCCGCGACGCTCGCCGCCTCCAGCGTCTCATGCGACCATTGGGCGTAGGATTTCCCAAGGAGAGGCAGATCGAGGAGCCATTCGCCCGGATAATCGACGATGTCGATATCCAGCCGCGAGGCCTCCTGACCGATGTGGCGGAGAGAAAAGGCCTTGGAATTGAACTCGATCGAGACGCGCAATTCCGAGATGCGCCGGGTTGATTGCGGCCAATGCCTCTCGGGCCCGCCCGTCAGCGCGTCCAGATGCTCCTCGTAGGAAAAGCGCGGCACGTTGAAATCCGGCTGCGGATCGAGATGAGCGGAGCGAATGCGACCCTCGGAAAGGGCGCGGAAGACCGGGAGATGCGCCTTGCGGCCCGCGGCGAGCGCCCGCGTGAGGTGATGGACCAGCGAGGTGATGAAAACCGTCTTGCCGGAGCGGGACAGACCGGTGACGCCGAGCCGAAGGCGCGCCCCGGCCATGAAATCGGCGAGGCTTTCCGCCGCGACCCGCGTTTCAAACCAGATATCGGAAAGTTGGGAGGACACGGCGGCTCCAGGAAGCGACGAGACTGAAACTCATCTAATCCAAGAGCCGCAATTTTGGGAGAGCGCGCGGAGACATCGTCGCCGCGACCCTTTACCGCTTCGACATGGGCACGTAGTCGCGGCGCTTCTCGCCCGTATAGAGCTGGCGCGGGCGGCCGATTTTGGAGCCCGAATCCTCGATCATCTCCTTCCACTGGGCGATCCAGCCGACCGTGCGGGCGACGGCGAAGAGCACGGTGAACATGGCGACCGGAAAGTTCATCGCCTTCAGCGTGATGCCCGAATAGAAGTCGATATTCGGGTAAAGCTTCTTCTCGATGAAGTAGTCGTCGGACAGCGCGATGCGCTCGAGCTCCAGCGCGACGTCGAGCAGATCGTCCTTGACGCCAAGTTCGTTCAAGACCTCGCGCGTCGTGCGCTGCATGATCTTGGCGCGCGGATCGTAATTCTTGTAGACGCGGTGGCCGAAGCCCATCAGGCGGAACGGGTCGTTCTTGTCCTTGGCGCGGGCGATGAACTGCGGAATGCGGTCGGGCGTGCCGATTTCCGCAAGCATTTTGAGCACGGCCTCATTGGCGCCGCCATGCGCCGGCCCCCAGAGCGAGGCGATGCCGGCCGCGATGCAGGCGAAGGGGTTCGCGCCCGATGAGCCGGAAAGGCGCACGGTCGAGGTCGAGGCGTTCTGCTCATGGTCGGCGTGCAGGATGAAGATGCGGTCCAGCGCGCGGGAGAGAACCGGATTGACCTTATATTCCTCGCAGGGCACGGCGAAGCACATGCGCAGGAAGTTCGACGTGTAGTCGAGGTCGTTCTTCGGATAAACGAAGGGCTGGCCGATCGAATATTTATAGGCCATCGCCGCTAGCGTCGGGATCTTCGCGATCATGCGCGTCGAGGCGACCATGCGCTCGACCGGGTCCGCAATGTTCGTCGAGTCGTGATAGAAGGCCGAGAGCGCGCCGACCGAGGCCACCATGACCGCCATCGGATGCGCGTCGCGGCGGAAGCCCTGGAAGAAGCGGGCCATCTGCTCGTGCACCATGGTGTGGCGCGTGATGCGGTAATCGAAATTCGCCTTCTCGGCCGCCGACGGCAGCTCGCCATAGAGCAGCAGGTAGCACGTCTCCAGAAAGTCGCCATGCTCAGCGAGCTGTTCAATGGGATAGCCGCGATAGAGCAGCACGCCTTCGTCGCCGTCGATGAAGGTGATCTTCGATTCGCAGGAGGCGGTGGAGGTGAAGCCGGGATCGAAAGTGAACATCTCGGTCTCTGAATAGAGATTCCGGATGTCCACGACGGAGGGTCCCATCGTGCCCTCCTTGACGGGCAGGTCGATGGTCTTGCCGCCGATTGTGAATGAACCCTTGCTCTCGGCCATTGCGCACCTCGTTGATAGGCCCCGGCGCGGCGAACGCTGCGCTCAGCGCGCCTCACTGCTCGCATAGGATTGCGACGCAACGCTGGCAGGCCATGAATTTTGCACCCTTGGCCGGGAGGCCGTCTTGTGCAGCGCAAAAAAGCTATATCAACCGCAAAGCCTGTCAAGCTTCAAAGCGTTGCGAAACGATTAGCCTTGAGGCTTCCGCGGATGACGCCGAGAGGATTTTTGCGGCGCCCTGTTGCGCTCACGCGCTCTGATCGCCGATGCGGCCCAGACTCTCCTCGCGCCCGAGGATTTCGAGCACGTCGAAAATGCCGGGCGAGGTCGAGCGGCCGGTCAGCGCGGCGCGCAAAGGCTGCGCGAGGTCGCCGAGCTTCACGCCGAGTTCTACGGAGAGGTCGCGCACGACCGCTTCCGTCGAAGCGGCGGTCCATTCCGTCGCCATCGCAAGTTTCGGCCCAAGCGCGGCGAGGCGCGCCTTCGCTTCGGCGGAAAGCAGCTTCTGCGCCTTTTCGTCAATCGGCAGCGGCCGCTGCGCGAACAGGAAGCCCGCGCCGTCGACAAGCTCGTTCAACGTCTTGGCGCGCGCCTTGAGGCCAGGCAGCGCCGCGCGGAGCTGCGCGCGCTTCTTGTCGTCGAGCGCATCGAGCGCGGCCTTGCCGCCTTCGAGAAAGGGAAGCGTGTCGATGAGGATCTGGAACAGCTCGTCATCGGGCGTGTCGCGCAGATAATGGCCGTTCATATTTTCGAGCTTCACGAAATCGAAGCGCGCGGGCGAGCGATGCACCTGGGCGAGATCGAAGGCCTCGATCATCTCGGGCAGCGAGAAAAACTCCTTGTCGCCCTGACTCCAGCCGAGGCGCACGAGATAATTGCGCAGCGCCGACGGCAGATAGCCCATGGCGCGATAGGCGTCGACCCCGAGCGCGCCGTGGCGCTTGGAGAGCTTGGCGCCATCCGGCCCGTGGATAAGCGGAATATGCGCGAAGGCGGGCGCCTCCCAGTCCATCGCTTCATAAATGTGCTTCTGGCGCGCGGCGTTGGTCAGATGATCGTCGCCGCGGATGATCTGCGTGACGCCCATGTCGTGATCGTCCACCACGACGGCGAGCATATAGGTCGGCGTGCCGTCGGAGCGCAGCAGGATGAAGTCGTCGAGATCCTTGTTGGGGAAAACGACGCGGCCCTGCACGGCGTCCTCGATGACCGTCTCGCCCGCCTCCGGCGCCTTGATGCGCACGACGTAAGGCGCGCCGGCGGGCGCCTCGGACGGGTCGCGGTCGCGCCAGCGGCCGTCATAGCGCGGCGGGCGCTTTTCGGCGCGCGCCTTTTCGCGCATCTCCTCGAGTTCCTGCGGCGTGGCGTAGCAGCGATAGGCGCTGCCCCTGGCGAGCAGCTCATGCGCCACTTCAGCGTGACGCCCCGCTCGGGAGAACTGGTAAATGACGTCGCCGTCCCAATCGAGACCGAGCCATTTCATCCCGTCGAGAATGGCGTCGATCGCCTCTTGAGTGGAGCGCTCGCGATCCGTGTCCTCGATGCGCAGCATCATCCGCCCGCCATGGCGCCTAGCGTAAAGCCAGTTGAACAGCGCCGTGCGCGCCCCGCCGATATGGAGAAAACCGGTGGGCGACGGCGCGAAACGGGTGACGACTTCGGACATGGGAGCGGCGGCGATCCTGTGGGCGGCCTCCGCCGTCATTGCGAGGAGCATATGCGAAGTCGGGTATACCCGACTTCGAGAAAATGCAACGAAGCGATCCAGCGGCAGGCGTGACGGTTCTGGATTGCTTCGCCTCGCTCGCAATGACGGGCGGGCGCCGCGAATAATGGGAGCGCCCCTCTAGCACGCGCGGCGCATGGTGGAAATAAGCCGGTCTACGCCTCAGGCGTCCTGTTTCTCGACGGACGCGGCAGCCTCGTCGAGAGAAGAATCATCCGGCGACGCAAGCTGCACGATGTCGGTCTCGATCGCCAGAGCGCTCGCGGCTGCGGCGGTCGCCAGCTTATCCAGTTCGGGCAGCTGGAGAATCGTCTTCGGCGGTTCGACCGTGGCGGCCATTTTGACGCCCGACTCGCTCAACCTGCGATGCAGGTCGAAATGCAGATCGCTGCGCAGGCGCGAGGATTTCTCGACGTCTTCGACATAGCACCAAAGCTCGAATTTGAAGGACGACGCCTCCATTCCCATGAACATCACCTGCGGGGCGGGAATTCGCAGCACGCCTTCCTGCGCCTTGGCGGCGGCGAGCATGAGGTCGCGAATCTGCTCGGGATCGACGCCGGAATGCGGCGCGATGGCGACTTTGATGCGCCCCACCCTGTCGCCGCGCAGCCAGTTCTTCACGACGCCCGAGATCAAATTGGAATTGGGCACGATCATCGTGGCGCGGTCGAACGTCTCGATCTCCGTCGAACGGACGTTGATCCGCCGCACATAGCCCTGCTCGTCGCCGATCACGACCCAGTCGCCGACGCGAATGGCGCGCTCCCACAGCAGGATCAGGCCGGAGACGAAATTGTTGATGATGTCCTTGAGGCCGAAGCCGATGCCGACCGAAAGCGCGCCCGCGACGATGGCGAGCTTCTCGACGCCGACGCCGAGGCTCGACAAGGCCGTCAGCGCCGCGCCGATCGCGCCCGCATAGCCGAGCGTCGAATTGATGGAGCTGCGCAGGCCCGTATCAAGCCGCGTCAACGGCAGGAGGCGCGTATCGAGCCAGCGGCGGAAGCCCTGAACCGCCGCGAGCACGATGAAGAACAGGCCGAGCGCCGTGACCGCCGCCGACGGCGATATGGTGACGTCGCCGATCTTGAACGAGAAAAATGCGTTCAGCGTATTCGAGACGATGTCGTTCGACTCGTAGCCGAATGGCGCGAGCGCCAGAAGGGCCGCAGCGAACCAGGCGAGGATGATGACGATCCCCGACAACAGGACGCCGATGGGCGCAAGCTGCTCGCGCTTGACGCCAAGCCCGCTGATGAGGCTGCGCCCCAGCAGGCCCTCCTCCGAAAAGGCGTGCTCGACGCCGCCTGCGGAGAGAACGACGAAAACATAGAGAAGGAAGGCGACGATCGCCGTCCAGGCCGCCTCCATGATCGTGAAATTGGCGAAGGTGACATAGCCGGCGGCGCAGGCGCCGAGGACGATCAGCAAAGCGAGCCCGCTGAAAAAGCGGGCCGCCACGAGCCAGTCGCGGCCCTTGCCGGTCGCCGCCGCTTCGCCCTCGGCGGAAGCCTTCGCCGGCGACAGCGCCCGCAGCGCCCAAAAGAACAGACCCGCAATGATCAACACCCCCAGGCCGCGCGTGACGATGACGAGCGGCAGGCTCGCCTGCACCGTCTCTTCGAGTTGTTCGACGAGCCGGGTCAGCGAAAGCACGAGAGCGGCGGAGGTGAGCAATCGGACGAAGAGCTTGGCCAGACGATCGCCGGGGTCGACGACGCGCCAGTCGGGATGGGTCGGCGCAAAGACGGCGCGGGCGGCGCCATAGACGAAGGAGACGCGCGCGATGGCCTCGAACAGACGCCGCCAGACCGGTTCGACGGAAGCGTCGAGCAGGTCGAAGCCGTCGAGCGCTCCGCCAAGAGCCGCCGCCCCGACGACGGGGACGGCGGCGGCCACGAGCGTCGTCCAGCCGGCCGCCGCGGCGCGCCGGACGGGCGTGATTTTGACGCCGCCGTGATCGCGCGCCAGGACGCGCCGAGAGAGAACGAAAGCCGGCGGCAGCGCCAGCAGGATCAGCGCGACGGCGAAAAAGAACTCGACGCGCCGGCTCTCCACGCGCGCGGCGAAATTCGAGGCGCGATCCGAGAGGAAGGCCTTTGCGGCGGTGTAGACGCTCGGCGCGTCGGCGATCGCCGCGCGCCACAGATCGACGGAGAAGAGGCCGCTCGTTCGCAGAAAGAGCGTCTTCGCAAAGAGGTCGCGCTGCCGGGCGACGATCTGCACGGTGAGCTGACGCGTCTCGAGCAGCATGGCGCGGGCGCGCTTCAAGGTCGCGTCAGTGGCGTCGAAGAGCTTGCGCTGCTCGACAAGTTCCGCGCTGGCCGCCGCCTCGGCGGAGGGAGCCGCGTCGCCTGGCGTCGGCGGCTGCGGCGGCGCCTGCGGCTTGGCGGGATCCGCCTTCGGGTCCGGCTTCGGCAAAATCGGCCGCGCCGGCGGCAGCGGCGGGGCCTTTGATTGCGCGGCGGGGGCCGGCGCGGGCGCGACTTGCGGCGGCGGCGCGGGGACGACAGGCGCGACCTCCGCCGGCTTCGCCTCGGGCGGCTTCGTCTCGGCCGGGGCCAGCTCTTTCAACCGCGCCTCGACTGCGGCGAGCCGGGGCGTAAGCGCGTTGATGGTCGCTTCGAGGTCCTGCTGCAGCGGCTCCATTCTGTCGCGCAGGCGACGCAGCGCGCTGTCGGTCAGATTGGGCTCCTCCAGCGTCTTATGCGCCTCGTCGAGCGTGGCGCGCGTGCGGTCGAGTTTTGCATTGACCTGTTCGAGCGTCGTCGGCGGCTCGTCGGCGCGCGCGGCCAAGGTCGCCAAGCCGGCCAGGGCGACGAAGAGAAGCGCGAAAATAAGCGTCGGTCTGCGCAACGAGAATCTCCTGGAGGCGAAGACGCGAATAAAACGCGAATCGCGTCATTCTTGGGGCGATTCTAAAGGGCGTCGGCGTAACGATGCACGCGTCCCGCGCGGTCGGAGACCCGCCAGAAGCCGGGCGCTTCGGGCTCCATGGAGGCGACTGGAACCTTGCCGAAGCCGCCCGGAATGTCGAGCACATAGGCGGGAAGGCCGATCCCGGTGAGACGCCGCGCAAGTTCGGCGTGGATGCGCTTCCCCTCCTCGATCGACAGGCGGAAATGGCTGGTGCCCGGCGCGAGATCGGGATGGTGCAGATAATAGGGCTTCACCTGGAGCGATAGCAGATCGCGCATCAGTCGCTCCAGCGCGTCCGGGTCGTTATTCACGCCGGCGAGCAGCACCGTCTGAGAGAGCAAGGCCGCGCCCGCCTCTCGCAGCCGCAGGATCGCGGCGCGGGCGGACTCGGACAGCTCCCGCGAATGATTGACGTGCAACGCGACGTAAAGCGCCTTGCCGCTTTCGCGCAACGCCGCCAGCCGCTCGTCGGTGACGAGTTCAGGCGCCGCGGTCGGCGCGCGCGTATGGACGCGCAGGAGCGAAACATGCTCGATCTCGGCGATGCGCCGGGCGACCGCCGAAAGCCGGCGGGCCGAGAGCAGCAGAGGGTCGCCGCCCGTCAGAATGACTTCAACGACGCCCGGCGTTCGCCCAATGTAATCGAGCGCCGCCGCCGTCTCCGCCTCGCCCAATAATTCGCCCTTCCCGCGCCCGACCGTCTCGCGCCGGAAACAGAAGCGGCAATAGACCGGGCAAATGGTGAGGAGCTTCAGGAGAACGCGGTCGGGATAGCGATGCACGATCCCCGGCGTCGGGCTATGGGCCTCATCGCCGATCGGGTCCGCCAATTCGGCTTGGAGCGTCACGAGTTCACGCGAGTCGGGGACGAATTGCCGGGCGATCGGGTCCACAGGGTCGGCAGGGTCGATGAGCCCCGCGACCTCCGGCGTGACGGCGACGCTGTATCGGGCCTCGACCTTTGCGAGCGCTGCGCTCTCGCCCTCCGCCGGGAGCAAGCCGAAAGCGACGAGGTCTCTGACCGAAGCGGCCGTTCGACCCCGCGTCTCGCGCTGCGGCTTGCAAGGCGACCGCGCCGGCGCGTCTTCTTGCGTCAGTGACATGCCGATCCGCGGAACGCGCCGATGACAGGAATTCGCATTTTCACTCCGATTTCTTTCGAGGCGCTCTTATCGCTTTCGCCGCTTCGGACCGCAACGCGCGCTCATCCGCCTTAATTAACAATTATATATTGTTATATAGAATAAATCACATTGACATGCCCATTAGAATATCTAAACTGTAGACTAATAGGAGATCGGAAATGAGTCTGGACTATTTTCAAAACGGCGTCGGTTCCGCCCCCAGGACGCTGGGCGTCCGCATTCCGGCGAATGTGAATCTCAGCGCGCGGCCGCGCGTGGTCGCAGCATCGCGCGCGGACGCCAGCCATTTCGAGACAATGAGCCTCGGAATCCTACTCACAGCCGTCGCAGCCGTGCTCCCGCTGCTGATGATGCTGCATCAATAGCTCGTCAGGGCGTTCCGCGCTCCGCAACCGGCGTCCACAGCACCTGCTCGATCCGCTCGGCGCCCGTTGCGAGCATGACCAGCCTGTCGAACCCCAGCGCGACGCCCGAAGCTGGGGGCATGAAAGCGAGCGCCGCCAGGAAATCCTCGTCGATCGGATAGCGCTCCCCGTAAATCCGCGCTTTCTCCGCCATTTGCGCTTCAAAACGGCGGCGCTGCTCGGCCGGATCGGTCAGCTCCGCAAAGCCGTTCGCCAGCTCCACCCCGCAGACATAGAGCTCGAAGCGATCGGCGAAGCGCGGATCGTCCGCCCTGGCGCGCGCCAGCGCGGCTTCGCTGACCGGGTAATCGCAGAGGATCGTCGGCCGCTCGCTTCCAAGACGCTCCTCCACCTTCTCCGACAGGATCTTGCTGAAAAGATCCGACCATGTGTCGTCCCGGGCGACGCGTATCCCGTCCCGCGCCGCCGCTGTCGCGAGACCCTCGCGATCGTCGAGCACGGCCGCGAGATCGACGCTCGCATAGCGCGCAAAGGCCTCGCAGACCGTGACGATCTCCGGCTCCGCGAAGGGGTCGCAAGTCCGGCCGCGCCAAGCGAAGTCCGACGTCCCCGCCGCCGTCGCCGCCGCCGCCATCAGCCCGGCGCAGTCTTCGTAGATGCGCAAGGTCGGCTCGCCGGCGCGATACCATTCCAGCATGGTGAATTCCGGATGATGCAGCGCCGATCGCTCGCGGTTCCGAAACGCCCGCGCCAGCGTGAAAATTCGCTCTTCTCCCGCCGCCAGGAGTTTTTTGCAGGAAAATTCCGGCGAGGTGTGGAGATAGAGCCGGCTGCGCGCGCCGTCGCCGCCGATCAGCTCCGTCGAGAAAGCCGTCAGATGGGTTTCATTGCCGCCCGAGACCTGCAGCGCGACCGTCTCCACTTCGGCGAAGCCCTCGGCCCCAAAAAATCGCCGCGCCGCCGCCGTTATCGCGCCGCGCGCCTTGAGAACGGCCTTGCGATCGGCGTAAACATCCCGAGCCCACCAGGGCGAAGCGCGCGTCATGGGCCCTCTTTGCGATTTGAGCGTTGGGACCTCGGCGAGGGCCGATTGCTCCTGCGCGCGAAATATGGTCTTACCCCGTTCATAGACCAGCCCGGCCGAGGCCGGCAATGAACGCGGAGCCGGCGCGCCGGCAATGAAGGAACAAAACTGTGAGAGTCATCGCCAGCTCGATTCGCAAGGGCAATATCATTGAGCGTGAGGACGGCCAGCTTTACGTCGTGCTTACCGCCGAAAGCTTTTTTCCCGGCAAGGGCACGCCGACGACGCAGATCGACATGCGCCGCCTCTCCGACGGCGTGAAAGTCTCCGACCGCTACAAGACGACCGAGCAGGTCGAACGCGCCTTCGTCGAGGATCAGGACTTCAGCTTCCTCTATAATGACGACGACGGCTATCACTTCATGAATCAGGCGAGCTACGAGCAGATCGCCGTCCCGGCGGATACGGTCGGCGATCAGGCGCAATGGCTGCAGGAGGGCATGCAGTGCATCCTCTCCATCTTCAACGGCGTCGCGGTGGGCATCCAGCTCCCGGCGCGCGTGACGCTCGAAATCATCGAGACGGAGCCGGTCGTGAAGGGTCAGACGGCGTCGTCTTCCTACAAGCCGGCGAAGCTTTCCAACGGCGCCCGCGTCATGGTGCCGCCGCACATCCAGGCCGGCACGCGCGTCGTCATCCAGACGGAAGACGGCGCCTATGTCGAGCGCGCGAAGGACTGACGCGCTTTTCCCCTCTCCCTGCAAGGCTGGGAGAGGGACGCTAGAAAAATGCGCGCAGTTTTTTCTCCAAAGCGTCTTTGTCCTTCAATTCGCACTCCCAGACCGTCAGCGTCCGCCAGCCAAGTTCCGCGAGACGCGCGAAATTAGTCTCGTCGCGCGCTTTATTGCGCGCGATCTTGGCGCGCCAATAATCGGCGTTGGCTTTCGGCATGCGGGCGCCGCGCGCGCAATCATGCCCGTGCCAGAAACAGCCATGCACGAAGATCGCCTGCTTGCGCCCGACATAGGCGATGTCCGGGTTGCCCGGAATATCCTTGCGGTGCAGCCGATAGCCCGGCGCGAAGGAACGCAGCATCGCGCGGACGGCGCGCTCGGGAGCAGTGTCGCGCGATTTGACGGCGCGCATGATGGCGGAGCGTCGGGCGGGGCTTTCGACCTGCCGGGAAAGACGCATATGGCTAAGCCGCCTCCCGCATGACGCAGGCCTTCAGCAAAGGCTCGATCAGATGCGCCGCAATGTGCCGCACAGCCGGAACGACGACGCCGTCGCCTGTCAGATGATACGCCTCATTATAGCGTTCCGGCAGAATATAATCGTCCGGCAATCCCATCAGCCGCGCGGTCTCGCGCGCCGATATGAGCCGCGAGCGCACCTCGCCCTTTTCCACGACAAGCACGAATTGTCGGCTCGAGCCGCCGGCGGGCGTGCGCAGGCAACCGGCGACGTCGTCGAAACGCGCCTCCGCGCGCTGAACCTTCTCACTGTTCTCGTAGCGCGTGCGGCGATAGAGCGCGCCGACCATCTTGCGGCCCGCGCGCTTCGCCTCTTCGATCTTTGCGAGATTCACGTCGCTCATCAGGCCAATGAGTCTTTGCGTCTTCGCCGCGTCATGCCAGCAGACGCCATGCGGCGGGTCTTCGATGACGTTCGCGAGCGTCGCATTGCGCGGAGGCGGCGCGGGTAAACGCCACCAGAGCCAATTGGCTTTCAGATCGTCCGGCAAGCGGTTGTACGCAGCGATTAACGCTCGGCTGACAAAGGGTGACCTCCCCGTCATTGCGAGCATTTTCTCGAAGTCGGGTATACCCGACTTCGCAAGACCAGCGAAGCAATCCAGAGCCTCATCCCCGCCCTTGGATTGCTTCGTCGGCTTCGCCTCCTCGCAATAACGGGGAAGCGTCGAAAGAGCGTCGAGCGTCGCCACATCCTCGCGCGCGGCGACGATGAACAATCGCGGCCGCGACTGCGGGAGGAACAGCGCCGCGTCGATGACGAGCGCGCCGAATCTGTAACCCTCATCCGCCAGCGCGGCGCAGATCGACGTGAAATCCTTGCCGCCATGCGAGGTGAGCGCGCCGCAGACATTTTCCAGCACGATCGTCGTGGGCGCCCTGCCCTCCGCGCGCAGCGCCTTCATCAGCGACCAGAACGGCCAGAAGCTTCCCGAGCGCGCGCCCTTCAGCCCGGCGCCGGCGCCGGCGAGAGAAAGGTCCTGACAGGGAAAGGAAGCCCAGACGAGATCGGCGCGGCCGGGGAGCTGCGCGGTCGCAACCTTGGCGACGTCGCCGACATGGAGCGCCTCTCCGCCCCAATTGCGGCGATAGCTCTCGGCTTTTCTGGCGTCGACATCATTGGCGAAGAGGCAGGTCCACCCCTCCCCCAGCCCCGCGCGCGCCATGCCGCCGCCGGCGAAAAATTCATAGAAGGTGGGCTTGGCGGGCATGGGCGACTCGGGTTGACACGAAATGAGTTTAGCGATTACCGCGAAAATCGCGAACTGATCGTCTCTCGATCGTCACCTCTCAACCGTCATGGCCGGGCCTGTCCCGGCCATCCACGCCCGTCAACTGCGGCGAGCGCTGGTAGGGACCGGAGAACAACGCCTCAGCGTTCGTCTATCGGGAGAGAAGCCGCCCGGCGTGGATGCCCGCGACGAGCGCGGGCATGACGGACGAGAAGCGGGTCGGCTTGCTACCAACCGCCTCCCTACGACGCCGACACGACCATCACATGCACGATCGGCTTCTTGCCCCAAACGGAATTTATCGCGCCGCGCACCGAACGTTCGATGGCGGTGGAGATGGCGTCGGCGTCGCGGCGGCGCGCGCGCGGCAAGCCCTCGAAGGTCGCGAAGAGGGCCTCGTCGATCACTTCGCCCATATCCTCGCCGAATTTCCCTTTCTTGGGCACGCCGGCCGTCACCACATCCGGATCGCCGACCAGCTCCCCCTTTTTGTCGACGGCGAGCGCGATGGAGACGATCCCGGCGAAGGAGAGCTTGTTGCGCTCGCGCACCGCGCCGTCATCCTCGCCGATGACAACGTCGCCATCTTTCAGCAGACGCCCATGCGGCAACTGCTCGACGATCGACGGCGGGCCGGGCAGCAATTTCACCATGTCGCCGTCACGCGCCGAAATCACATGCTCGACGCCCTTCGATCTGGCGAAGGCGACATGCTGCGTGAGATGATGCGCCTCGCCATGCACAGGCACGGCGAATTTCGGCCGCACCCACTCATACATTTGCGCGACCTCGCCGCGGCGCGGATGGCCGGAGCAATGGACAAGGTGATCGTGATCGGTGATCACCTCGACGCCGAGATTGCAGAGATTGTTGATGACGCGATGCACCTCGCGCTGATTGCCGGGAATCGTGCGCGACGAGAAGATCACCCGATCGCCCGCGACGAGTTTGATCGAGGGATGATCGTTCTGCGACGCGCGCATCATCGCCGCGCGCGGCTCGCCCTGGCTTCCCGTCGCGATCACGACGGTCTTTTCACGCGGCAGGTTCGGCAGCATGTCCGGCGAATGAAAACCCGGCAGGCCGTCAAGATAGCCGCAATCTCGCGCAACCTGTACGACGCGATCCATGGCGCGGCCGGCCACGACGACCGTGCGGCCGCAGGCCAGAGCGGCTTCGGCGATCGCGCGCAAACGCGCGACATTGGAGGCGAAAGTCGTCACCAGAACGCGGCCCGGCGCTTCCGCGATCAGCGGCCTCAGCACGCGGGCGACGTCGCTCTCCGAAAAACTGTCGCCCTCGCGAAGGATATTGGTCGAGTCGCAGATCAGAACGTCGACGCCCTCGTCGCCCAGCGCGCGCAGACGCGCTTCGTCGATACGGTTGCCGACGCCTGGCTGCGGATCGATCTTCCAGTCGCCGGTATGCAGCACGACGCCGAGCGGCGTCTTGATCGCGAGCGCATTGGCCTCGGGGATGGAATGCGCCACCGCGACATATTCGACCGTGAAGGGATCGAGTTGGAGCACGGTCCCGGCGCTGACCGTGTGAATGTCGATATTGGGCGCGCCCGGCTCGTTGAGGCGGCGCACTTCCAGCAGCCCGGCCGCGAAAGGCGTCGCATAGACCTTGCATTTGAGCTTCGGCCACAATGTCGCCAGCGCGCCGATATGGTCCTCATGCGCGTGGGTGATGCAGATGGCGACAAGGTCCTTGGCGATCTTCTCGACAAAGGCGATGTCGGGAAAGACGACGTCGATGCCCGGCAGGTCCGCGCCGGGAAAGCCGAGACCGCAATCGACCATCAGCCATTTGCGCGCACGCGGCGTCCCGAAGCCGTAAAGCGCGAGGTTCATCCCGATTTCGCCGACGCCGCCAAAGGGCGCAAAAACAAAATCCGCCTGGGGAGCAGCCGTCATGCGCGCGCTCCCTCGGGTCTTGCGGGGGCCGACCAGCACGTCGCCAGCCTCGATCGCGCGACGCCCGTTTTGCGTTTCGAGGATCAGACGGCCGATGGCGTCGATCGTGTCGAAGCGGCCCACAAGCGTTTCATTCGCCGTCGCCACGCCAATCTCGTCGCCAAGCGATGCGGCGGAGGCGAGCCACTCGTCGCGGATCTGCGCAAAGCCTTCTCCGGCCCGCCAGATTTCAAGAATCTCGGCCAGCGCGTCGGAGAGGCGCTCGAAAAATGCTTCCGCAGCCGGGGCGGCGGGTCCGAGCGACGACAAAGCGCGCGCGGGATATGGCAGATCGGCGGGCGCTTCGGCGATATTGACGCCGATGCCTATAATCGCGACGGGAGATGTCTGCGCGTTGAGGCATTCGAGGAGAATGCCGCCGAGCTTCGCGCCGTCGAGCAGCACGTCGTTCGGCCATTTCAATCGGAACCCGTTCGCTCCGGCCGAGGCGCGCAGCGCGCGGATCGCGGCCACGCCAGCGACGAAGCCGAGTTCGGGCGCAACCCGCGCATCCTCGAATTCGCTATACACAAAGCTCGCATAGAGATTGCCCGCCGGCGAAACCCATTCCCGCCCGAGGCGCCCGCGTCCTCTGGTCTGGCGCGCGGCGACGATCCAGAGCGGACCGCGCTCGCCCGTTTCGATCAGACGGCGCGCTTCCTCATTCGTCGAGTCGATGTCACCGAGGGTTAGAAGGCGAACGCCGCGAGCGCGCGCAATATTGCCCAACTGCACGCGCTCACCTCATCAGAAAAGAGACTTGGCGGCCGCCGTCGCCGCATTCATGACCGGCGCCGGATAGAGCCAGAATCCGAGCATCGCGATCGTCGACGCTGCAAGAATGGCGCGCACGGCGAAAGGCGAGCGATCGAAGCCCGGCGCGGGTTCGTCGAAATACATGACCTTCACGACGCGCAGATAGTAGAAGGCCGCGACCGCCGAAGCGAGCACGCCGACGACGGCGAGCGGATAAAGCCCCGCATCCACCGCGGCGAGAAGCACGTAATATTTCGCGAAGAAGCCGGCGAGCGGGGGGATGCCGGCCAGCGAGAACATCAGCATGGCGAGGAAGAAAGCCATGAGACCGTTGGTGCGCGACAGCCCGGCGAGATCGGAGATGTTCTCGACATTGCGGCCGTTGACGCGCATGGCGAGGATCGCGGCGAAGGAGCCGAGCGTCATCACAAGATAAATGGCGAGATACACCGCGACGCCTCTGACGCCGGCCTCTGTGCCGGCGGCGAGGCCGATCAGCGCAAAGCCCATATGGCCGATGGACGAATAAGCCATGAGGCGCTTGATGCTGTTCTGACCGATCGCCGCGAAGGAGCCGAGCAGCGTCGAAGCGATGGCGAGGAACACGATGATCTGGCGCCATTGCGTCGTGATCGCCGGGAAGGCGGTGATGACGACGCGCACGGTGATGGCGACAGCCGCCATTTTCGCCGCAGAGGCGAAGAAGGCGGTGACCGGCGTCGGCGCGCCTTCATAGACGTCGGGCGTCCACATGTGGAAAGGCGCGGCCGACATTTTGAAAGCGAGACCGGCCAGGACGAAGACAAGGCCGAAGATCACGCCGATCGGCGGATGCTCCGTCACGGCCTGCGCGATGCCGGCGAAGGAGACCGTGCCCGAGAAGCCGTAAAGCAGCGACGAGCCATAGAGCATCATACCCGAGGACAGCGCGCCGAGAACGAAATATTTCAGCCCGGCCTCCGAGGCGCGCCCGTCGTCGCGCGCGAAGGCGGCCATGACGTAGAGCGCGAGCGACATCAATTCGAGGCCGAGATAAAGCGCGATGAGATTGTCGGCCGAGATCAGCAGCATCATGCCGAGCGTCGAGAGAAGGACCAGCACCGGATATTCGAACTTCTCGAGCCCGTTGCGCTGGAGCCAGTCGACCGACAGCAGGATCGACGCCATGGCGCCGATCAGCGTCAGCGCCTTCACGAAGCGGGAGAAGGCGTCGTCGATATAAGCGCCGTCGAAAACGGCCACATCCGCCTGCTTGCTCGACAGGACGATCGCGAGGATCGCAAGGCCGAGAACGCCGGTCGCGATTTCATCGACGAGGCTGAAGCCCTTCTCGCCGCGAAAGGCGCCGATGAGGATCAGCAGCATCACGCCGATGGCGAGGATGACCTCGGGAAGGAAGTGATGTCCGAGTTCTGCGAGGAAAGACATTTTCCGCCGTCCGTCAGTGGGCCGCCGCGGCGATCTTCACCGCGTCGAGAAAGGCCGTGTGGGATTGAATAAGGTGATCGACCGAGGCCTGCGTCGAGGTCAGGATCTGCCCCGGCAGCACGCCATAATAGATCGTCAGGGCGATCAGCGGCGCGAAAATCACGATCTCGCGCGGCGTCAGATCCATGATGTCCTTGAGGCTCGCCTTCTCCAGCGCGCCGAACACGACGCGGCGGTAGAGGTATAGCGCGTAGGCCGCCGAGAAGATGACGCCGCTCGTGGCGATGAACGCCACCCAGCTATTCGCCTTGAAGGCGCCGGCGAGGGAAAGGAACTCGCCGATGAAGCCCGTTGTGCCCGGCAGGCCGACATTGGCCATGGTGAAGAGCATGAACACGAACGCGTAGACCGGCATGCGGTTCACGAGGCCGCCATAGGCGGAAATTTCGCGCGTATGCATGCGATCATAGATGACGCCGACGCAGAGGAAGAGCGCGCCCGACACGAAGCCGTGCGAAACCATCTGGAACATCGCGCCCTGAACGCCCTGCGGATTCATCGTGAAGAGGCCCATCGTCACATAGCCCATATGGGCGACGGAGGAATAGGCGATCAGTTTCTTGATGTCCTCCTGCACCAGCGCAACGAGCGAGGTGTAGACAATGGCGATCACCGACATGGCGTAGACGAGCGGCGCGAAATACACCGACGCGTCCGGGAACATGGGGAGAGAGAAGCGGATGAAGCCGTAGCCGCCCATCTTCAACAGGATCGCGGCCAGAATGACCGAGCCCGCCGTCGGCGCCTCGACGTGAGCGTCCGGCAGCCAGGTATGCACCGGCCACATCGGCATCTTCACTGCGAAGGACGCGAAGAAGGCCAGCCACAGCCAGATCTGCATGTCCTTCGGAAAGTCGGTCTTCAGCAGAACCGCGATGTCCGTCGTATGCGCCTGATTGTACATCGCGAGGATCGCGACCAGCATCAGAAGCGAGCCGACGAGCGTGTAGAGGAAGAATTTGAAGCTCGCATAGACGCGCCGCTTGCCGCCCCAGACGCCGATGATGAGGAACATCGGAATGAGGCCGCCCTCGAAGAAGAGGTAGAACAGCACGAGATCCAGCGCGCAGAAGACGCCGATCATCAACGTCTCGAGCACGAGGAAGGCGATGAAATATTCCTTCACGCGCTTCGTGATCGACTCGAAAGAGGCGAGGATCGAGAAGGGCATGATGAAGGTGGTGAGGAGCAGCAGCGGCATGGAGAAGCCGTCGACGCCCATCTTATAAGTCAGGCCGGAGCCGAACCAGCTCTTCTCCTCGACGAACTGGAAGGCCGGGTTGGATGGATCGAAGCCGGTCCAGACGTAAAGCGACAGCGCGAAGGTTGCGAGCGTCGTGAGGAGCGACGCCCAGCGAATGTTGCGCAGGGTCGCCTCGTCCTCCCCCTTCTGCGTCAGCAGGAAGGCGGCGCCGACGAGCGGAAGAAACGTAAGGCCGGTAAGAATGCCGAACCCGAACATCAGCGCAGCCCTCCGGCGACGTAATAGGTGATGATGGCGGCGACGCCGATCAGCATGGCGAAGGCATAGTTGTAGATATAGCCGGTCTGGAGGCGCACGGCGATCTTGGCGCCGTCCGCGACGCGGGCCGCAACGCCGTCGGGACCGAGCCCGTCGATGATGGCGCCGTCGCCGCCCTTCCAGAACAGACGCCCGATCGCGAAGGCGGGCTTCACGAAGATGGCGTCATAGAGTTCGTCGAAATACCACTTGTTGAGCAGGAACTGGTAAAGCCGCGGGAAAGCGGCCCCGAGCTTCTGCGCCGTTCCCGGCTTGAGGATGTAGACGTAGAACGCGACGAGGAAGCCGAGCGCCGTCATGACGAAAGGCGCGAAACCGACCCAGTCGGGGATCTCGTGACGGGCGTGCAGAATGTGGTTGTGCTCGCCGGTGAAGAGCGCGCCCTTCCAGAATTCGTCATAGTCGTGACCGACGAAATAGGGATCGAACACGTAACCCGCCGCCACCGCGCCGAGCGCCAGCACCGCGAGCGGCGCAAGCATGACGACCGGCGATTCGTGCGGAGCGTGATGGCCGTGACCATGATCGTCATGCGCATGATCATCATGACCATGAGCCGCATGCGCGTGATCGTCATGACCATGCGCGTCGTGGCCATGCGCCTCGGCCTCCCCCGCAGGCTTGCCGAAGAAGGTCATGAACACCAGACGCCAGGAATAGAAGGACGTCAGGCCGGCCGCGACCACCGTCGAGACGAAGCCGATCATCGCCGCCGAGCCGTGCTGGCTGGCGGCAAAGGCCGCCTCGATGATCGCGTCCTTCGAGAAGAAGCCCGCGAAGCCGATCGAGGTGTGCGGCACGCCGAAACCGATGATCGCCAGCGTGCCGATGGTCATCATGGTGAAGGTGAAGGGAATCTTGTTCCACAACCCGCCCATGTGACGCATGTCCTGCTCGTGATGCATCGCATGGATGACCGAGCCGGCGCAGAGGAACAGCAGCGCCTTGAAGAAGGCGTGGGTGAAGAGATGGAACACGCCGATCGAATAGGCCCCGACGCCTTCGGCGACGAACATGTAGCCGAGCTGCGAACAGGTCGAGTAGGCGATGACGCGCTTGATGTCGTTTTGGACGAGGCCGACCGTGGCCGCGAAGAAGGCCGTCACGGCGCCGATAACCGTCACGAAGGCCGCCGCCTGCGGCGCATGCTCGAAAATCGGCGACAGGCGGGCGACCATGAAGACGCCCGCGGTCACCATGGTGGCGGCGTGAATGAGCGCCGAGACCGGGGTCGGGCCCTCCATCGCGTCCGGCAACCATGTGTGCAGGAAGAACTGGGCGGACTTGCCCATGGCGCCGATGAATAGCAGGAAGGCGGCGATTTCCAGCGCGTCGACATCCATGCCGAAGACATGGACCGGCTTGTCCGCGAGGCCCGGCACGGCGGCGAAGACCTCGTTGAAGGAGAGCGACTGCGTCAGCTGGAAGATGAGGAAGATGCCGAGCGCGAAGCCGAAATCGCCGACGCGGTTGACCACGAAGGCCTTGATGGCGGCGGCGCAGGCCGAAGGCTTCTCGTACCAGAAGCCGATCAGAAGGTAGGATGCGAGGCCGACGCCTTCCCAGCCGAAGAACATCTGCACCAGATTGTCCGCCGTCACCAGCATGAGCATGGCGAAGGTGAAGAGCGACAGATAGGCGAAGAAGCGGGGACGCGACGGGTCTTCGTGCATGTAGCCGATCGAGTAGAGATGCACGAGGCTCGACACCGATGTGACGACGACGAGCATCACCGCCGTCAATGTGTCGACGCGCAGCGCCCAATCGACCTTCAGCGCGCCGACCGTCATCCAGTTGGCGAGCACCGGCGTCACGCCCTGACTATGGCCGAGCGCCACGTCGAAGAAGGTGATCCACGACATGGCCGCGGACGCGAAAAGCAGGCCCGTCGTGACGAGCTCCGAAGGGCGCGGCCCGATCTTGCGCCCGAAGACGCCCGCGATCAGGAAGCCGAGCAGCGGCAGGAAGACGATTGCTTGGATCATCGCTTTGGATCAGCCCTTCAGCTCATTGATGTCTTCGACCGCGATCGTGCCGCGGTTGCGATAGAAGGCGACGAGGATCGCGAGGCCGATGGCCGCCTCGGCGGCGGCGACGGTGAGCACGAAGAGCGCGAACACCTGACCGACGAGATCGCCCAGCGACTGCGAGAAGGCGACGAAGTTGAGATTCACCGACAAGAGGATCAGCTCCACCGACATCAGGATAACGATGATGTTCTTGCGGTTGAGGATGATGCCCGCGACGCCGAGCGTGAACAGAATGGCGGCGACGACGAGGTAATGCGTAAGGCCGATGGTCATGGACTTTCCTCGTTAGACGCCCGTCCGGAACGGAACTTTCTTGATCTCGACGACATTCTTGGCGTTGCGCGCGTTCTGCTCGGCGATCTTCTGGCGCTTGACGTTCGGCTTGTGATGCAGCGTCAGCACGATGGCGCCGATCATGGCGGTGAGCAGCACCAGCGCCGACGTCTGGAAGAAAATCGCATATTTCGTATAGAGCACCTGGCCGAGCGCAGCAGTGTTGGAGACATTCGCGGCGATCGGGGTCTCGAGCAGGTTCTTGGCTTCGCCCGATGGCTGCCAGCCGACCGCGACCATGCCGAGCTCGGCGAGGATGACGACGCCGACGCCGGCGCTGAGCGGCAGATATTTGGCGAAGCCTTGCTTCAACTCCGCGAAATCGACATCGAGCATCATGACGACGAAGAGGAAGAGCACCGCGACCGCGCCGACATAGACGACGATGAGCAGCATCGCCAGGAATTCGGCGCCCGCGAGAAGGAAAAGACCCGCGCCGTTGCAGAAGGCGAGGATCAGGAACAGCACCGAATGCACCGGATTGCGCGCGAAGATCACGACGCAGGCCGACGCGATCATGATCGTCGCGAAGAGGTAGAAAAATACAGCCGCCACGGCCTCATCCTCTCATCATGAACCGCTCTGGCGCGGCTCGCAGTCGTTCTTACCGATAGGGCGCGTCGAGCGCGATGTTGCGCGCGATCTCGCGTTCCCAGCGCGCGCCGTTCTCGAGCAGGCGCTCCTTGGTGTAGTAGAGCTCCTCGCGCGTTTCCGTCGCGAATTCCTGGTTCGGCCCCTCGACGATCGCGTCGACCGGGCAGGCTTCCTGGCAGAAACCGCAATAGATGCACTTCACCATGTCGATGTCGTAGCGCGTCGTGCGGCGGGTGCCGTCGTTGCGGCGCGGGCCGGCTTCGATCGTGATCGCCTGAGCAGGACAGATCGCCTCGCAGAGCTTGCAGGCGATGCAGCGCTCTTCGCCGTTCGGATAACGGCGCAGCGCATGCTCGCCGCGAAAGCGCGGCGACTGCGGATTGCGCTCGTGCGGATAGTTGATCGTCGCCTTCGGCTTGAAGAAATAGCGCATCGACAGCCAGAAGGCGCTGACGAATTCCGACAGGAAGAGCGACTTGGCGGCTTGGTCCAGTCTCATGGCTTAGCTCGCGATCAGGCCGGGGCCGAACTGCAGCGCCGCGGCGACGATGACAACCATGACGAGCGAGATCGGCAGGAAGACTTTCCAGCCCAGCCGCATCAGCTGATCGTACCGGTAACGCGGCACGAACGCCTTCACCATGGCGAAGAAGAAGAAGAAGAAGCTGACCTTCAGGATGAACCAGATCACGCCCGGAACCCAGGTGAAGGGCGCGATATTGGCGGGCGGCAGCCAGCCGCCGAAGAACAGGATCGTCAGTAGCGCGCACATGGTCACGATCGCCACATATTCGGCGAGCATGAACAGCACATAAGGCGTCGCCGAATATTCGATCATGAAGCCCGCGACGAGCTCCGACTCGGCCTCGACAAGATCGAAGGGCGGACGGTTCGTTTCAGCGAGCGCGGAGACGAAGAAGATGACGAACATCGGGAAGAGGCGCAGCCAATACCATCCGGCCATGCCGTAGGCGGTGTCCTGCGCCCTCACAATGTCGGTGAGGTTCAGCGAACCGGCGCAGAGCAGCACGGTGATGATGACGAAGCCGATCGAGACCTCGTAGGACACCATCTGCGCGGCGGAGCGGAGCGCCGAGAGGAACGGATATTTCGAGTTCGACGCCCAGCCGCCCATGATCACGCCGTAAACGCCGAGCGAGGACAGCGCGAAGATATAGAGAATGCCGACATTGATGTCGCCGACGACCCAGCCGCCGTCCGACACGGGAATCACCGCCCAGGCGGCGATGGAGAGCGTCGCCATGATGAAGGGCGCAAACAGGAAGATCCCCTTATTCGCCGTATCGGGGATGACCGGCTCCTTGATCGCGAATTTGATGAAGTCCGCGAAGCTCTGCAGCAGGCCCCAGGGTCCGACGACGTTCGGTCCGCGGCGCAATTGCACGGCCGCCCAGATCTTGCGGTCGGCGAGAATGACATAGGCCACGTAGATCAGCAGAACGACCGCGATCAGCACGCTCTTGATGATGGCGAGCAGAACAGGGCTTTCGGCCAGATAAGCGGTGATGGCGTTCATCCAATCGCTCACGTCTTTGCTCCTATTCCGCCGCCTGGGCCAGCTTGCCCTGCGCGAGGGCCGAGCATTCCGCCATGACCGCCGAGGCGCGCGCGATCGGATTGGTGAGGTAGAAATCAGCGATCGCGGAGACGAAGGGGTCCTTCATCGCGACCGCAGAATGGCCGGCGAGCTTGGCGATGTCCGCCGCCTCCCCCGCTTCGATCTGATCGATACGGGCGAAATGCGGATGCGCCTCGACGAGCTTCTTGCGCAATTCGGTGAGCGAGTCGAAAGGCAGCGCCTGCCCGATAACGGCCGACAGCGCGCGCAGGATCGCCCAATCTTCGCGAGCCTCGCCCGGCGGAAAGACGACGCGCGACGCGAGCTGCACGCGGCCTTCCGTATTGACGTAAAGGCCCGATTTCTCGGTATAGGCCGCGCCCGGCAGGATCACGTCGGCGCGATGCGCCCCGCGATCGCCATGCGTGCCGATATAGACGACGAAGGCGCCCGGCTCGATCGCGATTTCATCCGCGCCAAGCAGGAAAAGCAGGTCCAAGGCGCCGGCCTTCGCCATCCGCTGCGCGTCGAGTCCGCCTTGCGCCGGCGTGAAGCCGATATCCAGCGCGCCCACGCGGGACGCCGCCGTATGCAGCATCGAAAAGCCGTTCCAGCCGTCGGAGACGCCGCCGAGCTTCTGCGCCGCCTGGGCTGCGAGCGCCAGAACGGCGTCGCCGTCCGGACGCGACAGCGCGCCCTGCCCGACGATCACCAGCAGCTTGCCGGCCGGCTTTCCCGTCTGGATGAAATGCAGGAGCGAATCCGGGCCCGCGCCGAGATAGTCGTAGTCATAGGTCAAATCGGCCTTTTCGCCGATTAGCGAGACCTTGAAGCCGCCCTTGAGCCAGCGCTTGCGAATGCGGGCGTTGAGGACCGGCGACTCCTTGCGCGGATTGGAGCCGATGATGAGCAGCGAATCCGCCTGCTCGACGCCCGCGACCGTCGCGTTGAAGAGATAGGAGGCGCGGCCGAATTTTTGATCGAGCCTCGCGCCGTCCTGACGGCAATCGAGATTGGGCGAGCCGATATGCTGCAGCAGAAGCTTCAGCGCGAAGATTTCTTCGGCCGCGGCAAGGTCGCCGACAATGGCGCCGGCGCGCGCCGGAGCGGTCGCCTTCCGTTTGGCGGCGATGAGGTCGAAGGCCTCTTTCCACGAGGCCGGACGCAGGCGGCCGTTCTCGCGCACATAGGGGCGGTCGAGACGCTGCGTCTTGAGGCCGTCGACGACCTGGCGCGTCTTGTCGGAAATCCACTCTTCATTCACCGCGTCATTGACGCGCGGGAGAATGCGGATGACCTCGCGGCCGCGCGAATCGACGCGGATATTGGAGCCGAGCGCGTCCATGACGTCGATCGTCTCGGTCTTTTGATATTCCCACGGACGCGCCCGGAAATTCTGCGGCTTGGGCAGCAGCGCGCCGACCGGGCACAGATCCGAGACGCACCCCTGCAACTCGGACGTCATGGCCGTCTGGAGATAGGTGGTGATCTCCATATCCTCGCCGCGGCCGGTAGCGCCCATGTCGCTCGTGCCGGCGATTTCGGCGGTGAAACGGACGCAGCGCGTGCAGTGGATGCAGCGCGTCATCTCGGTCTTCACCAGCGGCCCGATATATTTATTCTCGACCGCGTGCTTGTCCTCGGAAAAACGCGAGCGGCCGGCGCCGTAAGCGAGCGCCTGATCCTGCAGGTCGCACTCGCCGCCCTGATCGCAGATCGGGCAGTCGAGCGGGTGGTTGATGAGCTGGAACTCGAGCACGCCCTCGCGCGCCCTCTTCACCATTGGCGACTTGGTCAGGACTTCCGGCGGCGCGCCGTTCGGGCCCGGACGCAGATCCCTGACGGACATGGCGCAGGAGGCGGTCGGCTTCGGCGGGCCGCCTTTCACCTCGACGAGACACATACGGCAATTGCCGGCGATCGACAGGCGCTCATGGTAGCAAAAGCGCGGCACTTCGGCGCCCGCCTCCTCGCATGCCTGAAGCAGCGTGAATTCGGCCGGCACGTCAACTTCGACGCCATCGACGAGAATTTTTGTCACTTCGCTATCTCCGAAGTCTCGACGCGCAGGTTCATCTTATTCCGCAGCCTCGCGCACGGGCTCGGGATGCGGATTGGCCGTATATTGGTCGATGCGCTGCTCGATCACCTCGCGGTAATGGGTGATGAGGCCCTGGATCGGCCAGGCCGCCGCGTCGCCGAGCGCGCAGATGGTGTGCCCTTCGATCTGCTTCGACACGTCGAAGAGCATGTCGATCTCTTTCTTATGCGCGCGGCCTTCGACCATGCGCTGCACGACGCGATACATCCAGCCCGTGCCCTCGCGGCAGGGCGTGCACTGGCCGCAGCTCTCATGCTTGTAGAAATAGGAAAGGCGGGCGATCGCGCGGATGATGTCGGTGGACTTGTCCATGACGATCACCGCGGCGGTGCCAAGACCCGAGCCGAGCTTGACGAGGCTGTCGAAATCCATCGGACAGTCGATGATCTGATGCGCGGGAACGCAGCGCACCGACGAGCCGCCCGGGATGACCGCGAGAAGATTGTCCCAGCCGCCGCGAACGCCGCCGCAATGCGCGTCGATGAGCTCGCGGAAGGAGATCGACATCGCCTCCTCCACATTGCACGGCTTGTTGACGTGGCCGGAAATCGAGAAAAGCTTCGTGCCCGTATTGTTGGGCTTGCCGATGCCGGCGAACCAGCTCGCGCTGCGACGCAGGATCGTCGGAACGACGGCGATCGACTCGACATTATTCACCGTCGTCGGGCAACCGTAGAGGCCGACATTGGCCGGGAACGGGGGCTTCAGACGCGGCATGCCCTTTTTGCCTTCGAGGCTCTCGATCAGCGCCGTCTCTTCGCCGCAAATGTAAGCGCCGGCGCCGTGATGAACGTAGAGGTCGAAAGGATAACCGTGGACGTTGTTCTTGCCGATGAGATTGGCCTCATAGGCCTCGTCCACCGCCTTCTGAAGCGCGATGCGCTCGGCGATGAATTCACCGCGCACATAAATATAACAGGCATGCGCGCCCATCGCGAAAGACGCGACCAGAGCGCCCTCGACCAGCGTATGCGGGTCGTTGCGCATGATCTCGCGGTCTTTGCAGGTGCCGGGCTCGGACTCGTCGGCGTTGATGACGAGGTAATGCGGCCGTTTCGGATCGACTTCCTTGGGCATGAAGGACCATTTGAGGCCCGTCGAGAAGCCGGCGCCGCCGCGGCCGCGAAGGCCCGAGGCCTTCACTTCCTCGATGATCTTGTCGCGGCCTCTGGCGAGCAGCGCCTTGGTGTCGGCCCACTGGCCGCGCGCGCGGGCGCCGGCGAGCGAACGGTCGCCGAGGCCATAGAGGTTCGTGAAAATGCGATCTGAATCGGAGAGCATCGTCTTCTTTCCCTCCGCTTACTTTTGACCGTAGAGCGAGGCGAGGCTGGTGAGCGCTCCCTCGGGCTCGGACGAGACGCGACCCTTCTGCGAGCCCGTCTTCACAGGACGGCCTGCGGCGAGATCGTCGAGAAGCTTCTCGAAATTCTCGGCCGTGAGGTCCTCGTAATAATCATCGTTGATCTGCACCATGGGCGCGTTGCAGCAGGCGCCGAGGCACTCGACTTCGAGCCAGGAGAACAGGCCGTCGGCCGTCACCTCGCGCTGAGGCCCGACCTTGCGCTCGAGCACCTTGATGAGGTCGTCCGAACCGCTCAACATGCAGGGCGTCGTGCCGCAGAGCTGGATGTAATATTTGCCGACCGGCTCGAGATTGAACATGGTGTAGAAGGTCGCGACCTCGAGGACGCGGATCTTCGGCATGCCGAGCAGTTCCGCGACCTTCTCGATCGCCGCCTGCGGCAGCCAGTAATTATGCTGCTTCTGCGCCTGCCACAGGGCCGGCACCACCGCCGAGGCCTGACGGCCGTCGGGATATTTGGCGATCTGCTTCTCGAGCCACGCCTTGTTGGCGTCGGTGAACTCGAAGCTCTCGGGCTGCTTTTCGGCGAGACGACGGACGGACATTATTTTAATCCACTGGCTCACTCCCTCCCCCTGCAAGGGGGAGGGTCGGGGTGGGGGTCGAGTTCGAAAGGAACGGCTGAACGGCGAGCCAGATCGTCTCTACGACGCCGTCAATATTGGTCACAACCTCGTTGTTCCAGAACCGAAGGACGCGCAGTCCTTTGCTCGACAGGAAAGCGGTGCGGCGCACATCCGCCGCCAGCCCCGCATCGAAGCCATGCTGATCGCCATCGAGTTCGACAACCAGTCGCGCCGTCGCGCAATAGAAGTCGACGAAATAGGGTCCGATGGGATGCTGCCGGCGAAACGAAACGCCGAGCTGCGCATTGGTCAGGCGGCTCCAAAGCTTCTTCTCGACGCCGGTCATGTCGCGTCGCAATTGGCGAGCGCGCTCCGTCTTGGCGCGCGTTCGGTCGAAGCGCGTCATGCTCGCCTCCCGATCCGGATGCGAACGGAGGCTGACCCCCACCCCGACCCTCCCCCTTTCAGGGGGAGGGAGAAATGCGGCAGCCGCCTGGCTCCCTCCCCTTGCAAAGGGGAGGGTTGGGGAAAGGATCAAACTCACCGATCGACCTCCCCGAAGACGATGTCGAGCGAGCCAAGGATCGCCGAGACGTCGGCGAGCATGTGGCCCTTGCACATGAAATCCATGGACGAGAGATGCGCGAAGCCCGGCGCGCGGATCTTGCAGCGATACGGCTTGTCGCCGCCATCCGAAACGAGATAGACGCCGAATTCCCCCTTGGGCGCCTCGACCGCGGCGTAGATTTCACCGGCCGGAACGTGGACGCCCTCGGTGAAGAGCTTGAAATGCTGGATGAGCGCTTCCATGGAGCGCTTCATCTCGGGGCGCGAGGGCTGCGTGATCTTGTGGTTTTGCGTCAATACCGGCCCGCGGCCGGTTTCCGACAGCAGCTTCTCGACGCACTGCTTCATGATGAAGGTCGACTGGCGCATCTCCTCCATGCGGATGACGGCGCGGTCGTAGCAGTCGCCGTTCTTTCCGACGGGAATGTCGAACGCCATCTCCTCGTAGCACTCATAAGGCTGCGCCTTGCGCAGATCCCAGGCCGCGCCGGAGCCGCGCACCATCACGCCGGAATAACCCCATTTCCACGCGTCTTCGAGCGTAATAACGCCGATGTCGACATTGCGCTGCTTGAAGATGCGGTTCTCGATGAAGAGGCCTTCGAGATCGTCGCAAACCTTGAGGAAAGGATCGCAGAAAGCGCCGATATCCTCGACGAGTTGATCCGGAAGGTCGCGGCCGACGCCGCCGGGACGAAAATAATTGGCGTGCATACGCGCGCCACAAGCGCGCTCATAGAACACCATGAGCTTCTCGCGCTCCTCATAGCCCCACAGCGGCGGGGTGAGCGCACCAACGTCCATCGCCTGCGAGGTGACGTTCAGGAGATGCGAGAGCAGACGACCGATCTCGGCGTAAAGGACGCGGATGAGCTGGGCGCGGCGCGGCGCTTCGATCCCAAGCAGGCGCTCGATCGCGAGACAGAAGGCGTGCTCCTGATTCATCGGCGCGCAATAGTCGAGCCGGTCGAAATAAGGCACGTTCTGCAGATAGGTGCGCGCCTCCATCAGCTTCTCGGTGCCGCGATGGAGAAAGCCGACATGCGGATCGACGCGCTCGACGACTTCGCCGTCGAGTTCGAGGATCAGGCGCAGAACGCCGTGAGCCGCGGGGTGCTGCGGGCCGAAATTGATGTTGAAGTTGCGCATGCCCTGGGCTTCGGGCTTGGCGGGGGCGACGGCTTGATCATTCATTGGTCGCGCTCCGCTTCGGCAGTCGGGCTTCGGCAGTCGGACTTGTTGATCGCTGGATTGATCTGATCAGGCCACGCAACATTTTTCCGATGCCTTCTGATCTGGAGAGTATCGCCTCCGCGCGCCCATCGGCGACGAAGCCAACCCTATTTGAGAGCAACACATGGTTTCGAGCTCCTTGAGGGAGCCCTGCGCCACGCGTAGGAAGTTCACATACTGGCCGGGGCTGTCACGCCCGTAACCTTCCGCGACGTTCGCGGCGATGGAAGCGGCTGCACGCCTGATCTGCGACGTCAGGCCAAAGGTTTCCTCCTTCGGGAACCCTTTGGTCAATCCGTAGCATTCAACCGCGAGATCCATTGCTTCCTTCCATACGCGTAGATCGCGATACGATCTGATGCCTTCGTCGTTTGACCGCTGAACCAACCCGCCGCCTCACGATTGCCGACTGCCGATTTACGACTGCCCTTTCGCCTTCTCATCGCCCGGAAGGTTGTACTGGACGCCCTCCCACGGCGAGAGGAAATCGAAATTGCGGTATTCCTGCTGGAGACGGACTGGTTCATAGACGACGCGCTTGCGCTCGTCGTCGTAGCGAACCTCGACATAGCCCGACATCGGGAAATCCTTGCGCAGCGGATGACCGTCGAAACCGTAATCGGTCATGATGCGGCGCAGGTCCGGATGGCCGGAGAAGATGACGCCGAAGAGGTCGTAAGTCTCGCGCTCGTACCAGTCCGCGCCGGGGAAGAGCGGGACCAGCGAGTCGACCGGCGTGTCTTCCGCGGCCGGTGTCTTGATGCGGATGCGGCGATTGTGCTTCGGCGACTGGAGATGCGCGACGACCTCGAAACGCTCTTCGCGCTCAGGATAGTCCGCCGCCGTAACGTCGACGAAATTGACGAAGAGACAGTCGGGGTCGTCGTGAAGATAAGTCGCGGTCTCGATCCAGCGCTCGCGCGCGACGGTCAGCGTGAGTTCGCCATAGGCGATCTTCACGGCCGCAATCGCGCCGGGCAAGGCGCTGCTGATCTTCGCGCCGAGAGCTTCCAGTTCAGCCGTCATTCGTCAGACCTTCTCGCGCAAAGGCGAATAGCGAATAGCGAATAGCGAATAGACCGCCGTCGATATTCTACTCGCTACTCCCCATTCGCCACTCGCTTCTCTTACCGCTCGATCGTGCCCGTGCGGCGGATTTTCTTTTGCAGCAGCAGCATGCCGTAAACCAGCGCCTCGGCCGAGGGCGGGCAGCCCGGCACATAGACGTCGACCGGAATGATGCGGTCGCAGCCGCGCACCACCGAATAGGAATAATGGTAGTAGCCGCCGCCGTTTGCGCAGGAGCCCATGGAGATGACGTAGCGGGGCTCCGGCATCTGGTCGTAGACCTTGCGCAGCGCCGGCGCCATCTTGTTGGTCAGCGTGCCGGCGATGATGATGCAGTCCGACTGGCGCGGCGACGCGCGCGGGGCGAAACCGAAGCGCTCGAGATCGTAGCGCGGCATGGCCGCCTGGATCATCTCGACCGCGCAGCAGGCAAGGCCGAAAGTCATCCACATGAGCGAGCCGGTGCGCGCCCAGTTGATGACGTCGTCCGTTGCGGTGACGAAGAAGCCCTTGTCGGCGAGCTCCTCGTTGATCTGAAGGAAGAAGGGATCGTCCGAGCCGACCGGCTTGCCGGTGCGCGGATCGATGAGGCCCTTGGGTTCGGGAGCGATCAGCGTCGTCATCAATCCCACTCCAGCGCGCCCTTGCGCCACTCATAGACAAAGCCGACGGTCAGCACGCCGAGAAACAGCATCATCGACCAGAAACCGAAGGCGCCCGCCTCCTTGAAGGCGACCGCCCAGGGGAAGAGGAATGCAACTTCCAGGTCGAACACGATGAAGAGCAGCGACACCAGATAGAAGCGCACGTCGAATTTCATGCGCGAATCGTTGAACGGATTGAAGCCGCACTCGTAAGCGGAGAGCTTTTCCGGATCCGGCGCCTTGAAGGCCAGCAGGAAGGGCGCGACGAGCAGCGCGCCAGCGATGATGGCCGAGAGCGCCATGAAGATCGCCAGCGGCATATATTGTTCGAGCAGCATCGGCATTGGGTCGTGTCCGGTCGGTCCGACTTGCGGCGGGGCGAAGGCCGCTTTTCGGGAACTCGCAGGTTGGAAAAGCTCCAGGCCGCGCGTTCCGTAACGCAGCCCCTTGTGCAAAGCAAGAGACAAGGACGGCCGGCCCGGGTTTATGCCGCGCATTCGACCCTATTTGGCGAATTATCAGGCGCCCGGGCCGCCGCTGGCGACGCTGTCGGAGACAAAGGCGGCGGCCGCCATTTCCTTGAACCGCGCCGTTCGTCGCGCCAGGGCATCGGCGTCCTCGCCCCATGCCCGCATCTGGAAGTCCTCGTCGATATGGGCGGCGCGCCAGGCAGCCTCAAGATCGATTTCATTCAACGACTTGGCGAGAGCGAGAATCACGGACCCCGTGAGCGCCGTCATGACGTGAAGGGCGGCGAGCCGGAAGGGCGCGTCCGGCCCTTCGCCCACATGGCCGCGAATGGCGGCGGCCAGCGCATCGATGGCGTCGCGAGGCTGGTCGGCGAACATCACCCCCTCGGCCAGCGTCATCCGGGCGCCGAGCTTGTCGCGCGCGAAAGCGAGGAGCGGGTCCCAGCCGGCCCTTTGCGCCGCAGCAAGGCTGTCGGGCTCCCCGGCGCGGTAGCAGATCATGTCGGACTCGGCATATCTGACCAGTTCCGCCTCGACCTCGGCCATCTGCCCGGCGACGCCGTCGATCGTCGTGTTGACGAGCTTGGTCAGCGGCATGGTCGCGGGGTCGATCTTCTCCCCCTGCGCCGCCCACTCGGCCGCCATGGCCTCGGCGAGCTCGCGGGAGGGAACGACGACGCGGCGTCGAGCCGGGGTATTGACCGGGCGGCCGTCGAGCAGGATGGAGAAGCCGCCATCGGCGTCCCCGATCGTCGCTTCCTCATAGAAGCGCCTGGGCAGCGGACGCGCCGGATCGCGCGCGGCCTTGACGGGATCGCGCTCGCTTTCGGGGACGAAGAAGTCGGCGATGAAGTCGCTACGATGGTCGGACATTCGCGTTACTCCGGAAGCCACGACACGGAGCCGCGGGCCTCCCGCTCTGCTTTACTTTCGGAATCGCACAGCGTCAGCCCGCTCGAAACCGGAACCCAATACTTGCTGTAATCGTCCAGCATCTTGGCCAGTTCGGGCTCGTAATGCGGCATGAGCGCCTCTTCCTCATAGGTGAACAACCCGTCCAGGCGCTGGTAAATAACAAGCCGGCGCTCGCCGCCCCGGGCGAGAATTGTTTTGAGGATCGTGGATTCTCTCATTCCTCCGGCGCATCCTCGATCGGATCATAGTGCTTCACGTCGAAGCCGAACGTCTCCCAGCTCTTTCGCATATGGTCGGGCAGCGGCGCGGTGACGTCCAGCACGCCGCCTTTCGGGTGCGGCAGCACGAGCCGGCGCGCGAGAAGATGCAGCTTGCGCTCCAGCCCCTCCGGCATGGCCCGCAGCGGGTCGCGGCGGCGCACGTCGTCCTCGGGGCGATGGCCATATTTTGGATCGCCGAAGATCGGATGGCCGATCGCCTCGGCGTGCGCCCGCAACTGGTGCGTGCGGCCGGTCAGCGGCTTCATCGACAGCCAGGCGCATTTCGGCCCCACCTTGTCGACGATGGCGTAATAGGTCAGCGAATGCTGGGCGTCGGCGTCGCCATGCCTTGCAACCCGCATCTTTTCGAGGTCCCTGCCCCCGCCGCGGGCCTTCTCCATCCCGGCGCCTTTCGCAAGATACAGAGAAATCCGCCCTTGAGAGGGCTTCGGCACGCCCTCGACCAGCGACCAGTAGATTTTCTTGGCCTGCCGGGAGCGGAAAATCTTTCCCAGGTCAGCCGCCATGCGACGGGACTTGGCGATGAGCAGCACGCCGGACGTATCGCGATCGAGCCGGTGCACGAGCACGGGGCGCGAATCGCCTTTGGCCAGCGCCTCCAGCATGCCGTCAATGTGCCGCTTCTGGCCGGAGCCGCCCTGGGTGGCGAGGCCGAAGGGCTTGTTGAGGACCATGAGATCCTTGTCCTCGAAGAGCGTCATGTTGGCGAGCGCCTGCGCGTCCTCCGGGTTTGCGCGCTTCACGGCCGGCGCAGCCGGCGTCTCGATCTTGAGCGGCGGCACGCGGACCTTCTGGCCCTCCTCGAGCCGCGTCGAGGTCTCCACGCGCTTGCCGTCGACCCGCACCTCGCCTTTTCGGCAGATTTTGGCGAGATGGGACAGCGCGAGCGTCGGGTAGCGCCGCTTGAACCAGCGGTCGACGCGCATCCCCGCCTCGTCCTCGGTGACGGCCGTGGTGGTGACGCCCACGCCCTTCGGCTCGGGCGCGCTCATGCCGCGCTCCGCAAGCGCGTAATGTCGGAAGAAAAAGGCATGCGGCCTTATGAACCATAGCCCGCCCGCTTGTCGATGGCCGCGCCGCTCCCGTCACGGCATGGCGATGACGACGCCTTCGGCGCCCGTCGCAAGCTGCGAGCCTCGGTGCGCGCCTTTCAGGCTGATGAGCGCGCCAGAGGCGACGGCTTTACCTGGATTACGCCGCGCGGCGACCCTTCCCCCCTTCTCGCCCCTCCGTTAAACTCTCGCCCTATCATCCCGCGAGAGCCCATTATGCGCGAGCGTTCCGGCGAAGCCTTTCTCTACGACCGCGCCATTCTGGATTCGCGCATCGCCTTCGTCACAGCGAGCTTCCTTCTCGCCTATGGCTTCACGGCGCTGCTCGACCGCGTCGGCGCGCCGGAGCGTTTCGTCGCGGCGGCGCCGCCCTGGTTCACTTTGCTCGCCCTCGCCGCGATCGGCTTCCTGCTGCATTCGATGCGGGTCTCTTTCTATTATGCAGGCGCGCGCGCCGTGCCCGCCGCCTATTCCGGCTTCGCCAACGCCGCCGTCGCCGTGGCGCTTCTGCTGCCCTTCGCGACGCGGCTCGCCGGCCGTTCATGGGGGCTCGGCGTCGTTTTCGGCGCCTTTCTCGGTCTTGCCGGCGCGGCGCTCTTTCTCGGCCCGCTGCTGAGAAAATCGGGCGCCTATTCGCTGTCGAGCCTGCTGGCCGCGCGTTTTCCCGGCGCGGCTCCGCGCTTCGGGCTCATCGCGGCGGTGGCGCTTTCCTCCGGCCTCCTCGCCGTCGCGGGTTCGCAAATCGCCGTCGACGGTTTAGTCGACCTCACCGGCGCGGGGCCGGTCTTCGCGGCCTTCGCCGTTGCGGCGGCGGGACTCGTGATCGCCGGCCCCGGCGGATTGGGCGCCGCCATCTGGGCGGCGGCGGCGGCGGCGGGCGTCGCGCTTCTCGGCCTGGGCTGGCCCATCCTCGCGCTCAGCTTTCAGGGCGAGCTTCCCATCGGCCTGCTTGGCGGCCCGGGCTGGCGAGAGGCTTCGAGC
The DNA here is from genome assembly GCF_027571405.1 of Methylocystis parvus OBBP. Classification (GTDB taxonomy): domain Bacteria; phylum Pseudomonadota; class Alphaproteobacteria; order Rhizobiales; family Beijerinckiaceae; genus Methylocystis; species Methylocystis parva. The sequence continues at coordinate 28,794 of NZ_CP092968.1, read as the reverse complement.
CTTCTCTCCGGCTGGCGCCTCATGCCCTCGCCCATGGGTCTCGAGGTGGAGCTCGCCGCCACGCTCGCCATGGCCATGGGCGTCGGCGCGCTGGCGCCGGTCCTCGCGCCGGCCGTGACGACCGACAATGTCGGCGCCGCGCGCGCCTCCGGCGTCGCTGCCTTCGGATGGAGCGTCATTTTCGCTCTGTTCCTCGCCGCGGCGATCGCCGCCTCGGCTTTGAGCCTCGCCGCTTCCGTCTCCGGGCAGACCGCCGAACGCCTGCCGGAGCAAATCTACGCTGCGAGCGGTCGCGGGCTCGTCGCGATCTGCGACGCCCGGGCGCGCACGCCGTCCCAGGCGCAGCGCGCTTGCGCGGCCCAAAAGATCGGCCCCGGCGCGCCCTTGCGCGCGACGGACGTGCGGCCGCTCGACGGGCTTTATCTCCTTGGCGCGCTGCCTGGCGCGACGGATCTCGGCGCGGCGGCGTCCGGCCTCCTCGCCTCCGCCATCGTCGCCTTCGGCCTCGCGCTCGCCGCCATGGGCCTGCAGGCCTGCGGCGCGGCGGTGGGCAATGACGCCCTGTACCGGATGCGCGGCGAAATCGACCTCACCAGCCGACGCCTCGCCATTACGCGCCTCGCCCTCGTCGTCGTCGCGACGGCGAGCTATGTCGCGAGCGTCACGCAGATCGTGACGCCAGGGGGGCTCATCGCGCTCGCCCTCGCCATCTCGGCCGCGTGCGTCGCGCCGGCCGTCGCGCTCCTCTTCTGGGAGCGCGCGGGCGACCGAGAGGCGCTGGCGGCGCTTTTAGGCGGCGCGGCGGGGCTCATCGGCGCGCTGATCCTCGCAGGACCGGCCCGCAAGATCGAAGTCTACGGCCTTTCCGCTCTGGCCGGCGCGACGCTCGGCCTCGCGGCGGGCGTCATGTCGGCTCTCGCTTCGCCGAAGGCGAAACCGGAGGCGCAATCCTTCGTGCGCCGGCTGCTGCATGGCGACGGCGAGATCATCGCGCCCGACAAGGGCGCCTGATCACTTCAGCTCGGGTCCGGCTTTGCCGAGGACGACAGGCTTGTCCCTGCCGCAGACGAAATTCTTCGCATGCTTGTCGGCGATCTCGCGCGCAAGTTCGTTGGCGTCGGGATTGGCGCGCGCATCGACATAACCGACATGGCAAACGGTCCCCGGCGGCAGACGGGTGACGACCAGAACCCGGCCGCTCGTCGTGGGCTTGTCGATCTCGGCCGGCGTCTTGTAGTTCCAGCGCATGATCGCCGCGAAAGGCTTGCCCTCCGTAAGACGCCATTCGATGGTCCCGTCGTAGAAGTCGTTGAAGGGTCCGAGCGTTTCACCCGCCGCCGGCTCGTCTTTCGCCTTCTTCCCGAAGCTCACATACATGCGCTGATCGCCGGCCCCGAACCAGATCGGCATGCCCGCATAGCCCTTGCAGCGCCAATCGCCGTAATCCTCCACGGCGACGCCCGCGCGATGCCGGCAGTCCTTGCGAATGTCGATCTGCGCATAGGCGGATGAAATCTCCGCCGCGCAAGCGGCCGAAGCGGCGCAGCAGAGCGCCAGGCCGAGCAAGATGCGTTTCATTACAATTCTCCCAGCAGCCGGAAGACCGGGGGGAGAAATTGTCACGACGACGCCCCCGCGTCACATGCGCCGGCTCACATGGCGCGACTCGCGCGGCGGGAGGCGCGGATAAGCGAAAGGGCTGAAATCTCGGCGCCTGCCGGATTGACGCGCGCCACGCTTTCGCTAGCTTGAGCGGAGCGCGCGGGCTGCGCGCGGTTTGATTAAGGAATAGCGGGAGGCCGATCGCCTTCGAGGGCGCAGATCGGTTTTGGGGGACTTTATTGGGCGAATTTCAGTTTTCCCGACGCGTTGTGGCGCGCGCTTTGGTCCTCGCGCCCGCTTTCGCCCTCATGGGCTTCACGACCCGCGATTATGTCTATTGAGCTGCTGCCGGTTTCGTGGACGCCGAGAAACGGTGTTTGATGAGGCCGGTTGGCGGCGTCGCCTTTCCGGCAATCGTCTTTCGCGGGAAGCTTTCCCTGACCGGTATAGTGCCGCGACGCATCGCGCCCCTACCCTTTCCGCCAAAACCTGCTATAAGGCCCCCGCACGCCCGGCCCAGCCGGGCGGCGCCGCTTTGAGGCGACCTCGCTGGACGACATCCCGGCCAAGGCCGCGCCAAGCGGAAAACTTTCAAACATAAGGATAAAGACGGATGTCGATCACTGCCGAGCGCAAGCAGACGCTCATCAAGGAATACGCCACCAAATCCGACGACACCGGCTCTCCCGAGGTCCAGGTCGCGATCCTCACGGAGCGCATCGTCAACCTCACCGAGCACTTCAAGACGCATGCGAAGGACAATCACTCGCGTCGCGGTCTTCTGAAGCTCGTGTCCCAGCGCCGCCAGCTTCTCGACTACGTCAAGAAGCGGGACGAAGCCCGCTATAAGAGCCTGATCGAGCGGCTCGGCATTCGCCGCTGATACGCCTCGCGAAAGCGGCGCGCCACTGCGCCGCTTTCGCCTTTTGAGAGGGCGCGCCGCGCCCGCAACAGACCCGACGCGAACAAACGTCATGGCAGGATCGCCGGACGCTGCGTGGACGAAAAAACGAAAAACAACGCTTCCGCAGCTTCTCGCCGTCTTGCTCATGACGACCCGCAGGGGTTCATCAGAGAAAGACCACGCATGTTCCAAATCCACCGCGAAGAACTCGACTGGGCCGGCCGCACGCTCGTCCTCGAGACCGGCAAGGTCGCCCGTCAGGCCGACGGCGCCGTCGTCGCCACCTGGGGCGAAACCACGGTGCTCGCCACCGTCGTCTCCGCCAAGGCTCCCAAGCCGGGCCAGGATTTCTTCCCGCTCACCGTGAACTACCAGGAAAAGGCCTTCGCCGCCGGCCGCATTCCGGGCGGCTATTTCAAACGCGAGGGCCGTCCCTCCGAGCGCGAGACGCTCGTCTCCCGCCTCATCGACCGTCCGATCCGCCCGCTTTTCCCCGACGGCTATCGCTGCGACACGCAGGTCATCGTGACCGTTCTGTCGCATGATCTCGAAAACGACCCGGACATTCTCGCCATGGTCGCCGCCTCGGCGGCGCTGACGCTTTCGGGCGTACCCTTCATGGGCCCCGTGGGCGGCGCCCGCGTCGGCTATATTAACGGCCAGCTCAAGCTCAATCCGACGATCGAGGAGATGAAGCTCTCCGATCTCGACCTCGTCGTCGCCGGCACGCAGGAAGCTGTGCTGATGGTCGAGTCGGAGGCCAAGGAGCTTTCGGAAGAGGTGATGCTCGAAGCGGTCATGACCGGCCATCGCGGCTTCCAGCCCGTGATCGACGCCATCATCCGCCTCGCCGAGCGCGCCGCCAAGGATCCGCGCGATCTCATGGTTCCGGACAACTCCGAAGTCGCGGCGCTCGTCTCCAATATCGCCGAGGCCGAGCTGCGCGCGGCCTACAAGTTCACCGTCAAGCAGGACCGTTACGCCGCCGTCGACGCGGTGAAGGCGAAGGTCCTGGCGGCGATCTTCCCGGAAGGCGAGACGACGAACTTCACCAAGGAAGAAGTCGCCGAAGTTTTCAAGGAGCTTCAGGCCAAGGTTGTCCGCTGGAACATTCTCGACACGGGCGTCCGCATTGACGGCCGCGACGTGAAGACCGTTCGTCCGATCGTCGCCGAAGTCGGCGTCCTGCCGCGCACCCATGGCTCGGCGCTCTTCACCCGCGGCGAGACGCAGGCGCTGGTCGTCGCGACGCTCGGCACCGCTGAGGACGAGCAGTTCGTCGACTCGCTCGAGGGCACCTATAAGGAGCGCTTCCTGCTCCATTATAACTTCCCGCCCTACTCCGTCGGCGAGACGGGCCGCATGGGCTCGCCGGGCCGCCGCGAGATCGGCCACGGCAAGCTCGCCTGGCGCGCCATCCGTCCGATGCTGCCGGCGGCGGCCGAGTTCCCCTATACGCTGCGCGTCGTCTCCGAGATCACCGAGTCGAACGGCTCGTCCTCGATGGCCACGGTCTGCGGCGCCTCGCTCGCGCTGATGGACGCCGGCGTGCCGATCAAATCGCCGACGGCCGGCATCGCGATGGGCCTCATCCTCGAAGGCGAACGCTTCGCGGTTCTGTCCGACATTCTCGGCGACGAAGATCATCTCGGGGACATGGACTTCAAGGTCGCCGGCACGGCGGCGGGCGTGACCTCGCTGCAAATGGACATCAAAATCGCCGGCATCACCGAGGAGATCATGCGCGTCGCCCTTGGCCAGGCCAAGGACGGTCGCCTGCATATCCTCGGCGAAATGGCGAAGGCCCTCACCTCGTCGCGCGCGGAGCTCGGCGAGTTCGCCCCGCGCATCGAGACGCTGAAGATTCCGACCGACAAGATCCGCGACGTGATCGGCTCGGGCGGCAAGGTCATCCGCGAGATCGTCGAAAAGACCGGCGCCAAGATCAATATCGAGGACGACGGCACGGTGAAGGTCGCCTCCAGCGACGGCAATTCGATCAAGGCCGCGATCAACTGGATCAAGTCCATCGCCTCCGATCCGGAGGTCGGCATGATCTATGAGGGCACGGTCGTGAAGACCGCCGATTTCGGCGCCTTCGTGAACTTCTTCGGCGCCAAGGACGGCCTCGTCCACATCTCGCAGCTCTCCAAGCAGCGCGTGGCGAAGACGACCGACGTCGTGAAGGAAGGCGACCGCGTGAAGGTGAAGCTGCTCGGCTTCGACGACCGCGGCAAGGTGCGCCTCTCCATGCGCGTCGTCGATCAGGAGACGGGCGAAGATCTCGAAGCCAAGGAAAAGGCCGAGAAGGAAGCCGCCGCCGCGAGCGGCGAGTGATCGACCGCACATTTCAACCTGGAGCCGCCCGGCGTTATCGGGCGGCTTTTTCATTTTTGGGGCATGACATGCGCAAATTTTATCTCGCTTCGTCCGTCTTGCTCGCCGTCTCCGCTACGCGGGCCGAGCCCGATTATTCCCGCGTCGTTTCCTCAGTGACGCTTTCTTTCGAGGCCGGCGACGCCGACCGCGCCGTGCTGGTGGAAAATGGCGACATGGGCGCGGATCTTTTCGTCTACCGGAATCTCGACGGGACGCGTGGCGCGGCGACGCCGGCGAAACCTGCGCTCATCAAGAAAAACATCGCCTGGAGCGGCGGCATGTGGGGCGCGCTCCCCTCTCTCGAAACCAGCGCCAAAGGCTCGCTTCTCATCAAATCGGAAAATACGGGCGTTGGCCGGGACCGTTGGGACGAGACGATCACCGTCGTCTACCGCAACAAGGAGCTCGTGGTCGCCGGATTGACGCGCAACGCCTACGACGCAGTCGAACCGAATGGCGCGCATAGCTGCGATCTGAATTTCCTGACCGGCAAGGGCAAGCGCGACGGCAGACCGATCGAGGTGAAGACAGGTTTGAAGAAACTGGCGGACTGGGACGAAGACAAGACGCCGCCAAAGGAATGCGTTTTCTAGAAATCGCTTGCCAGCCCCCGTCGCTCTATCTGAAACTTCTGCGACGCAGCGGCGGGCCAACGATGACGGAACCAAAAAGAGGCGACGACAGCGCGACCGGCGAGGCCTTCGCGCGGAATCAGCCGATCGACATCTTCCTGCTCGCGCGACTTGGCTTCACCTCCATCTTCGTCGTCATCACCGCGCTGATCGCGGAACCCTATCTCGCAAGCCTGACATGGGCGCTCGTATTGGCGGTCGTCTTCATCGGGCCGCATCGCTGGCTGGAAGCGCATATCGGCGCCAATTCCGCCGCGGCGGCGTCCGTCTTTCTGATCGCCGTCATCGTCGTCGGACCGCTCCTCTTCGTTTCGGAACGGCTGATCAATGAAGCGATCACCGGGGTCGCTTATGTCGGGACCACTTTTTCCGACGGGAGATGGGGCGGGTTTCTCGACGCGCATCCCTGGCTGCGCTGGATCGGCGATCAACTCGACCTGCGAACGCTCGCCGGCCGCATTGGCGACTTCATCACCAGCAATGGCGGCGCGCTGCTGACGCAATCCACGGGACAGGCCATCACGCTGCTTCTCGCGTTCTACATGCTGTTCTTTTTCCTGCGCGACCGCCGCGCCGGCCTCGACGCGATCATCCGCCTCTCGCCCTTCTCCTCCATCGAGACGGGCAAGCTCATCGTGCGCGCGCGCGATACGATCCATGCGATGATCTACGGCACGCTGAGCGTCGCGGCCTTGCAGGGCATGCTCGGCGGAATCATCTTCTGGTGGCTCAATTTTCCGTCGCCGCTTTTTTGGGGGATCGTCATGGGCGTGCTGTCGATCGCGCCCGTGCTGGGCTCTTTCGTGATCTGGATTCCCGCCACCATCTATCTGGCCATGGAAGAACGCTGGGCGGACGCGATCACGCTCGGCCTCTGGGGCGGCGTCGTCATTTCCACCGCCGATAACGTCGTGCGTCCTTTGCTCGTCGGCGAAACGCTACGCCTGCATACGGCGCCGGCCTTCGTCGCCATGCTGGGCGGTCTCCAGCTCTTCGGCCCGGCGGGCCTGATCCTCGGTCCCCTGGCCTTCACGACGACGACGCTCATGCTGGAGTTCTGGCGGCGCCGATCCGATCCGGAATTGCATATGAAATGAGGAGCGCGGACGCTCTTGCCCGCGCGAATTAGACAGCGCCAGCGAAGGCCGCGCATAATAGAGCGCCGCCGACGCTTCGTTTTGGAAATCGCTCAGCTTCCCATGCATGAATCCAACCGGCTCCGCGCCGTCCAAACGCCGATCATCCCCGCCATCGCCGACCTTATCCGCGCCACGCCGGGCACGATTTCGCTGGGTCAGGGCGTGGTGAACTACGCGCCGCCGCCGATCGTCGCGGAAGCGATCGAACGATTTTTTGCGGATCCGAACAATCACAAATATCAGGGAACGGCAGGCATTCCCGCCCTGATCGAAAGAATCGCGGCGAAGCTCGCGACCGAGAACGCTGTCGAAGTGGGCGACGCGCATGGCAATGGCGTGATGGTCACGGCCGGCGGAAATCAGGCTTTCTTGAACGTCATGCTCGCCATTCTCGATCCGGGCGACGACGTCATCCTGCCGCTGCCCTATTATTTCAATCACGAGATGGCCATCACAATGGCCAACGCCCGCCCCGTTCTCGTTTCAACGGACAGCGATTATCAGCTCGATCTCGACGCGCTCGCCGCCGCCATTACGCCGCGCACGCGCGCCATTGTGACGATCTCGCCGAACAACCCGTCAGGCGTGGTCTATTCGGAAGAGTCGCTGCGCGCGGTCAACGCGCTTTGCGCCCGACATGGAATTTTTCACGTCAGCGACGAGGCGTATGAATATTTCACCTATGACGGCGCGCGCCATTTCTCGCCCGCCTCCATTCCGGGGGCGAGCGCGCATACGATTTCGCTTTACTCCATGTCGAAGGCCTATGGCTTCGCCAGCTGGCGCATTGGCTGGATGGTCTTTCCCGCTTCGCTCGGAGCCGCGCTGCGAAAGATACAGGACACGGTCATCATCTGCCCGCCCGTCATCGCGCAGTTCGCCGCCGCGGGCGCCATGTCGCTCGGCCGCGCCTTCATCGACGAAAAGGTCGCCGCGCTTGCGCGGACGCGCGCGATGGCGCTGGGCGAATTGGCCGCGCTGGAGAGAGATGGGCTCGCCCAAATCCCGCCGGCGCAAGGCGCTTTTTATTTTCTATTGCGCGTCGAATCGGCGCTCGCGCCTCTAGATTACGTCACGCGCCTTATTCGCCAGCATAAGGTCGCCGTCATTCCCGGCGACGCCTTCGGCCTCGAAAGAGGCTGCAACCTTCGTCTCGCCTATGGCGCGCTTCAGCCGGATACCGCAGTGGAGGGCGTGGGCCGCCTCATCGCGGGCGTGAAAGCGTTGCGCGGCTGATCGATCGAGACCCAGCGCGCCGGCGAGACGCGCAAGGCGTTTTTCCGCCGCCTGCGCGCCGCGAAACTACGCGTCTCGAATGCTAAAGCCGCCAGAAAATTCGTCGATATATGGACCGCGAGACTCCTCGCTCATCCGGCAAGACCCAGAGCGGCGCGCAAACGCCGCTCGATCTCTTCCGCATCGGCGCACGTCTCGACGCCCGCCGTTTCGAAGCGCGCGCCGTCCCGCAGCGTCAGCACGACGCCGAAAGTATTGGCCCGAGAGTCCCACTCCGTTTCGCTTATCGAGATTTCGGCGATGTCGCTTGAGCGCAGGCGCGTGGTCCAACGACGGAAGAGATTGCGTCGCGCGATTTCTATCTCACCGTCATCCACACGCCAGCGCTGGTCTTCGCCAAAGGCGGCGGCCCAGACCCCGCCGACGCCGACGGCCCAGGCTCCAAGCGTGATGACGCCGAAGAAAAGCGAATGCCAGCCCGGATGCAGGAACGCGCGCCTGAAGTCCCACGCCGGCGCGACGATGGCCAAAAGACCGACTGCGCCAAGAATCGCCCGCAGCATATGCGGAAACGGGCGATCGATCGAAAATTCATCCGACATTCGGCGCGAGCTTAAGGCCGAAAGCATTTCCGAAGAGTGACAAGTCGTGCTTAACGCAAACGTCCGCGCACGCGCCGCCGCTTATGGCTACTCCACGCAGAAATGCTTTGAGAGCTTCAGCCCCTGCCCCTGATAATTGGAAGCGCCCTCCTCGCCATAAAGCGCCCGAGGCGTCTCCGCCATGCGCTCATAGACAAGCCGGCCGATGAATTGACCATCTTCCAGAATGAAGGGCACTTCGCGCGAACGGACCTCGAGCACCGCGCGCGCGCCGGGCAGGCCGTCTCCGCCCGCGCCGAAACCGGGGTCGAAGAATCCGGCGTAATGCACGCGAAACTCGCCAATGGCGGCGTCCATCGGCGCCATTTCGGCGGCGATGTCGGGCGGAATGGCGAGCCGCTCGCGCGAGGCGAGGATGTAGAAATCGCCCGGATCGAGGATCAGCCGGCCGTCGCGCGCCGGCAGGCGATCCCAGTAATCGTCGATCCGATAGGCGCTCACATTATCGACGTCGATGACGTCCGTATGTTTCTGCGCGCGATAGCCGATGATCCCGCCGAATGCGTCGCAGCCCAGGGCGACGCGCAGCACGACGCCGTCGCGCAGATTGAGCGCGTCGTCGACGAGCGGCGTCTTTTCGTGAATCGCGGCGAGCGCCGCATCCGTCAGCGCGAAGCCGATCTGCCCCTCGGGACGTGCGCGGAAGCGCAACTGGTTGAGGCGCGAACCCTTGCGCACGCGCACCGAAAAGCTGCGCGGCGAGACCTCGGCGTAAAGAGGTCCGCAATAGCCCGGCTCCACCTCGTCGAAACGTTCGCCGCGATCGGTGATGAGGCGGGTGAAGATATCGAGGCGGCCCGTCGAACTTTTGGGGTTCGCGGCGCCGGAAACGTCTCCCGCCAGCCCCAGGCTCTCCGTGAGGGGCACGACATAAACGCAGCCGCGCTCGAGGATCGCGCCTTCGCCCTCGAGAGACATCTCGTCATAGGCGAGCGCCGCGAGAATGTCGCCGACCCCGCGCTCCTTGCCGGGCAGGAAGCTCGCGCGAACGCGGTAGGCCTTGGGGCCGAGCCGCAGATCGAGGCTCGCCGGCTGAATCTGCCCACGGGCGAGCGGCGCGGCGGCGCGAATGGCTCCGGTCTCCGCCATGAAATGAATCTGCCGGCTGGAGAGGACGCCGCCCCGCTTTTTGTCCAAAGGCGTCATGACGCGCCGTCCCCTGACTCGAAACGAACCGCCCGCAAGGAAACGGGCGCCGCCGGCGAGCTAGAGCAGACGCCCCTGCTCTTCCGAATAGCCTTTACCGCGCCGCGGGTCCATCTCTGGCCCGGAAAGAAAGACTGGTCGCCGGGCATGAAGCGAAGGGTTTTGGCGTCCCTGCGGGATATGGCCTGCCCTGACGGCGTCAAAGAGACGATTGACACGCCGCCCGCCATTTCGGATTACTGAGCCGTGGTTATTTGAGCCGGCCGGCTTGCCGCCACGAAAAACAAAGCGCTAAAAGGCCGGGTCTCCCGACGGAAGCCCGTATTTTTGTCCGCGCGCCCTAGCGCGCCCATGTTTCGGCGCATCATATGCGCCCGAGGGAGAAGAGAATGACGGACGCCCCCCGCAAGCTGAAGCCGGCGACATTGCTCGTCCATGGCGGGACGACGCGCTCCTCTTTCGGCGAAATCTCCGAAGCGATGTTTTTAACGCAGAGCTTCGCCTATCCGACGATGGAGGCGGCCGAGGCGCGCTTCAAGGGCGACGATCCGGGCTTCATCTATTCGCGCTTCTCCAACCCGACCGTCGCCATGTTCGAGCAGCGCATGTGCCTGCTCGAAGGAGCCGAGGCCGCCCGCGCCACGGCGAGCGGCATGGCCGCCGTCACCGCCGCCATGATGGCGCAGGTGAAGGCGGGCGACCATGTGGTGGCGGCCCGCGCGCTTTTCGGCTCCTGCCTCTATGTCGTGGAGGATCTGCTTCCGCGCTTCGGCGTGAGTTCGACTCTCGTGGACGGAGCGGATCTCGCGCAATGGAAGGCGGCGGTCCGCCCGGAGACCAAGCTCTTCTTCCTCGAAAGCCCCACCAATCCGGGCCTCGAAATATACGACCTCAAGGCCATCGCCGACGTCGCCCACAATGCCGGCGCGCGGCTCGTGGTCGACAATGTCTTCGCGACGCCCCTCCTGCAAAAGCCCTTCGATTTCGGCGCGGACGTCGTCGTCTATTCGGCGACGAAGCATATTGACGGTCAGGGAAGATGTCTCGGCGGCGTCATCCTTTCCTCTCAGGCGATCATCGAGGAGAACATCCATAATTTCCTGCGCCAGACCGGCCCCGCAATGTCGCCCTTCAACGCCTGGGTGATGCTGAAGGGACTAGAAACGCTGCCTCTGCGCGTCGGTCAGCAGGCGGCGAGCGCCGCGAAGGTCGCGGACTTCCTCGCGGAGCAGAAGGGCGTGACGAAGGTGCTCTACCCCTTCCGCAAGGACCATCCCCAGGCTGAGCTGGCGCGCAGGCAGATGCTCGGCGGCGGCACGCTGGTGAGTTTCCTTCTGGAGAGCAAGGAAGCGGCCTTCAGGCTCGCTAACGCCTTGCAGGTCGTCAAGATCTCCAACAATCTTGGAGACGCCAAGAGCCTTGTCACCCATCCCGCGACGACGACCCATCAGCGCCTCACGCCCGAAGCCCGCGCAACGCTCGGAATCACCGACGGCATGCTGCGTCTTTCGATCGGACTGGAGGACGCCGACGATCTGATCGACGATTTGGCGGCGGGCCTCGCCGCCGCCGGTCGTGGCTGACGAATTTCAGATCGGCGCAAGCGCGAGCCTTTGGCGAACCCGCACGGGCGCTTAGCGAACCGGCTTCCTTACGGCGATCCGCACTTTTGCCGCGTCCATCTCGTGACGGAGGCAATCGGCGACGAAGACGCTTGCGGACAGAATCGCGGCGATGATTTCCAGGCTGACGGTGAAGATTGTCTCGGACATGCGTTTCTCCCATGCCGCGCGCGGCGGCGATTGACGACCCGGGATTCGCGTCGACGCCCCAAGGAGGTCGCAAGCGTCGACGCAAATCCGCTTGAGGGCTTACGTCAGGGAGGACGGAGGCGCCCGCGCCCGGTTGGACAAAAGGGGCCTGGGCGTCGGCGCAACGCGGTCCGCCACCATCCTCGAGCGGAGGGAGTCGCCGAGGATGGGCGTCGCGCCGACGAGACCGGGCCGCGCCGCCATGGGCGCCACGCCGCGGCAGAGCGTCTGGCACAGGACGCAATCAATGCCGCGGTCGCTGGCGGGGCCCGGTCGCCCCTTTTGCGCGTCGGGCATGGGCGCGCCCGACGCGAAACACACGAAAGCCGACGCAATTCGCTCCTTGGTCCCGCTCAGCCCCAAGGCGAACGGGGCCGCAAAGGGCGCGCTCGCCAGCAGGGCCGCCGCAAGCAGCAGCGCGCGGGCGAGGCCGCTCGCCGCGCCGGGCGGGAAGGATGGAGGGAAGGCAGGCTTCATCTTAGGATCGATTTGTCCCGAATCCAGGCTGCGTTCGGGCGGGTGCCGTCCAACCGCAGCCGGTAACTGGAGCGCTCTAAACCGCAAGACGCGCAAAGCGCGCGCGGCGCTCGAGATCGATGAGGCGGATCGCGCCCTTACGGGCGTCCCGCCACATGGCGACAACCGGCGCGATGGCCGGAGACGCGGAGGCGACAAGCTCCTGCTCGCGTCTCTCCCGTTCTTTCAGAGTTTCGAGGGCCGACTGCGCCAGCGCGCAATCGCGACCGCTCGGCCGCTTCTTCTGCATGAGAATTCTCCCGCATCGCCGTCCTCGGACGGCTCCAATCGTTGCCCGGCCTCGGGGCGCGCGTGCGCATATGCGCTACGCGTGACATCCCGATGACGCGGAGATGAGTGGATCAGGAGAAACTTGGCGGCGCGCGCGCCTGACGGTCATAATCGCGCGGGGGCGCGGGCAGGGCGCGGTCCGCCACCGTCCAACGGATGTCTCTCCATTGGACGGGCGCCATGCCGAGCAGGACAGGCTTCGCCGCGACCGGCGCGACGCCGTCGCAGAAAGCCTGACACAGGGCGCAATCGTGAGTCCCGTGAGCGTGACCGGCCGGGCCATGATCATGACCCGGGCTGCCCGCCTTCAGGCAGATTTCGCTCAGGCCGTGCACATCGACGCCGCGCGCTGCGGCGACGCCGTTCGCGACCGGCAGGAAGGCCTGAACGGCCAACGCCAGCACGAACAAGACTGTCGGCAACCACCTGCGGGGCATTGAAAAGCCTTAGACGAGCTTGTGCAGATTCTTCGCACAACATTCATACAAGCAAAAAGAAGCCGTCTCGGCAAGCAGGCGCTTGCCGAGACGGCTTACTTCGTTGCGGCAAGACGCCGCATGCCTCAAAAAGTGCGCGGCGTCTGCTTCCTTAGAATTTGAACCGCACGCCGCCTTGGAAGAGACGCGGATTGCCCGCATAGATCGAACCCGTGCCGTTTAGCGCGAGTTGCGCGTAGCCGTTCTGGACGACGGCGCCATTCACGAGGGACACCGAGTTCTGGATGTTGTTGGCCGAAGCCACCCAATTCTGGTCGAGGATGTTGCGCACCTCGAAATAGGCGGTGACATGCTTCAGCCAACCCAACTCGACGTCGCGATCGAGGTGAAGATTGGCGTTGACGAGGCCGTAGCTCGGAATCGTCAGCACATTGCCGTTATCGAGAAAATAGGAGCTCTGGTAGTTGTATTCCACAAAGGCGCCGAGGCCTTTGAAGTCGCCATAGGGCTGATCGTAGGAGATCCGCGCCGTAGCGGTGTGCGGCGCGACGTTCGGAATTTTGTAACCCGAGCGGTCGAAATATCCCGTCCGTCCACCAGGATTGGCGGTGCCGAGAAGCTCCGTAAACTGCGTGAAGATCTGGTTGTTGTAAGAGTAGTTGGCCATGAAGCGCCAACCCTCGATAGGCCGCCAGTCGAGCAGCGCCTCCACGCCGCGATGCACCGAGCCTGGCGCGTTGAACGTATAGTTCTGCAGACCGGCGCCAGGCGCCTGGGTGAGCTGCTCGTTCTGATACCACTCGTGGAAGCCGGTCAGGCTCAGGAGGAGAGTTTCCTGCGGCCGCCAGTCGAAGCCGATGTCGATACCCGTGTTGCGCTGGGTCTTCAGGTCGACATTCGGCCCGTTGACGCCCTGCTGGGTGACGAAGAGCTGACCGGGATTCGGCGTGCCGTAGCCGCTCGACGCGCGGAAATGGGTGAGAAGCTCGGGCGTAGCGCGCCACGTCACTGAGGCTTCCGGCCCGAAGTTCCAATAAGTCTTGTTGACGGGAACCCCGGTCCAACTCGCCGGCTGCGCGGCGCGCGCGCCCGTGGGGATGTAGCTGAACGTCTCCTGCCAGGCGGCGATCTTGGTCATCTCGGAGGCGAGGCCGAGCACCATGGTCACATCCTTGGAGAGCGCGACCTCCTCGCGGCCGCGCGCGCCGAGATTCTGCATCATGGCGTTCTGCTTGGCCTGGAGCGCGCCGGTGGCGCCGTCGCCGACGAAGAGCGTGTTGTTCGTGTAGCTCGTATAGCGCGTGCGATTAAAATAGAGCCCGGCGAAATGGCGCGCCTCGAAGCCGGCGAGGGTGCCGACCTGCGTGACGTCGGTGCTGGCGTTCACCGCCGGTTCGTCCTGAAGCGCTGCCGTCCCGCCGGTCGGCTGGATGATGTTCTTGTCGTCGTAGATGACCTGCGTGCGCCACTTGGTGTTGGCGTCGAAGTCATGCTCCCAGCGCAGGCCGAGCACATCGCGGCGGTCGTTGCGGTCGAAACCCGCGAGGAAGGCGGTCGTGCGGTAATTGACCTGTCCGGTTCCGTTGAGGCCGTTGATCGGCACGTTGGCGTTACCGCACCATCCTTGAGCCGCAAAGGACGCATTTCCGGCCTGGGGCAGCACGTAACATCCGCGCTGGAAGGGATTGAGATAATATTGGGCGAGCGACAGGCGGGACGATAGATCGCCATAGAGCTGGTTGTGGATGAATTTGAAGGTGAGCAGATCGTTCGGCGTCACCTGCCAGCGCGCGGTCGCGTTAACCGTCTGCGTGTCGCTGCGGGAATGGAAGGTCCAGCCGTCGGAGCGCACGTCGCTCGCAAAGACCGCGATGTCGACATTGCCGATTTTTTTGCCGATCGCCGCAAAATTGTTGAGATAGCCGTAGGAGCCGAACTCCGCGCCGTAATCCACGCCATCGATCTCAGCGCCCGTCCGAGTGCGGAAATTGATGGCGCCCCCATTGGCGAAATTGCCGAAAAGGGCGGAGGACGGACCGCGATAGACGTCGACGCCCGCATAAGCGTGCGGGTCGGTGAGGTCCGTGCGAGAGAGGCCGTCGGGCTGCGTGACGGAAAAACCGTCTTCTAGCAAAACGATGTTGCGCACGCCAAAGCCATTGCGGGCGGAGGAGCCGCGGATCGAGATCACGATGTCGCGCGGGCCGTTGCCCTGCTTGAAGGACACGCCGGGACTATATTGCAGCAACTCGCGGACGGTAACGATCGGCGTGGTGCGGAAATCCTCGCTCCGCAACGTCGTGAAAGTCTGGCCGGTCGGCTGGCGATAAACCGGCATGGCCAATTTCTGGGGGCTGAAGCCCGGCGCGGCTGCGAGATCCGGATTCGCCGAGGTGGAAAGCGAGCCGGCGGGGGTCGTCATGCGCGGCGCGACGTAAGGGCGGGCCGCCGTCGTGCGGGCGGCGGTCGTCGGGCCGGGCCGGGCGGGACCACGCGCGGCGCCGACATTGATGGTCGGCAAGGACTGCTGGGCGACGGCCGCGCTTGAGAGGATCAGGCAGAGCGCGTTGACGGCTGCGCCGCCAAAAAGGTGAGAGCGACGGATCATCGTTGATTTTCCTTGTGCGTCGGCGATTGCGCAACCCTCGTTGGGGAGCGGCGGGCGCGAGGCAAGGCTGGAAGAATGGCTGCAGGCGTGACTGGCTTTGAACCGAACGGCCGGCGTCGGCGGTCCTGTGCGGCTTCTAAGCGATCGCTGCGATCCTGGGCGGTCCGCGCGCCCGTCGGCCCTGAATGAGTCTTGCGACAGGCGCCGAGATATTCGGGAGATCGAAGTCTGCGGCCGTCGAGCCGCGCAGATCGATCGTCTCCCACGTCACATTGTCGATACAGTCAGCCGGGGCGTCGCCGCATAGGCAGCAAGATTGACAATGATGGCGAATGCTCCCGCGGTTTGCGTCGCCGGAGTCTTCACGAGAGTCAGCGATCTTGGAGCAATGCGGGGAGACGACGTTTCTCTGTCCGTCCATGGACGCATGCGCGACGCCCCAGCCTCCGGCGACGGCCTGCAAGACCATAGCCAGCGCAAGCAGCAGAACTCGCAGGGACGAATAACGCATCTAAAAGCCCGATGGGACAGATTTAGCAGTTACTTGTCCTCCATGCTTCGCCAGAGACCAAGCCCAATTCTCGCGCTCGCGCCTGAAATAAGCGCGATGTGGCGAATCTGTCACAAAGCTGACGGACAAAGCTGCGGCATAGCGCTTGCAGTTTGGCGTTCCCCTTTCCGCAAAGCCGTTCTAAGCTCCGTCCCGCCATGTACATCGCCATCACCAGAGACATACAGGTAACGGCCCTGCCGGACTTTCTGCCCGACCGGTCCGATCCCGACCAAGGCCGGTTCTTCTGGTCTTACACGATCGAAATCGCCAATCTCGGACGCGCCCGCGTGCAGCTCCTGTCGCGCCATTGGGTCATCATCGACGCCAATGGCCGCCGGGAGGAGGTGCGCGGGCCGGGCGTGATCGGCGAGCAGCCGGTGCTCGAGCCTGGCGAGACCTTCCGCTATGCGTCCGGTTGTCCGCTGACGACTCCCTCGGGGATGATGCAGGGCAGTTATCGGATGGTCACGGATTCGGGCGAAACTTTCGACGTCGAGGTTCCCGCCTTCTCGCTCGACAGTCCGATGTCCAATCCCACGTTGAATTGATGGACGATCTCGACCGCGCAATCGACATGACCGCCCGGCTCGTCGCTTTCGACACCGAAAGCTCGAAGTCGAACATCCCGCTGATCGATTTCATCGAGAGCTATCTGCGGGAGCAGAAGATCGCCTTCTCGCGCGCGCCGAACGCCGCAGGCGACAAGGCGGCCATATTCGCCACCATCGGGCCGATGAGGGAAGGCGGCGTGGTGCTCTCCGGCCACACCGACGTCGTGCCGGTCGAGGGGCAGGAATGGACCTCCGATCCTTTCACGCTGCGGCGCGACGGCGGCCGGCTGTACGGACGCGGCGCGGTGGACATGAAAGGCTTCGGCGCCGTCGCCCTGGCGATGATCCCGGAATTCAAGAAGGCGGCGCTGACGCGCCCCATTCATATTCTCCTCAGCTATGATGAGGAGACGACCTGCCTCGGCCCGCTCGATATGATCGCGCGGCTCGGCGTCGATCTTCCCCGGCCGAATGCGGTCATTGTCGGCGAGCCGACCTCGATGCAGGTCGCCGACGCGCATAAGAGCGTCACGACCCATCTGACGCGCGTGCGCGGCTTCGAGATTCACTCGGCCAATCTGCATCGCGGCGTCAGCGCCGTTCACGTCGCCTGTCGGCTGGTGACGGAGCTCGAGCGCATCGGCGACGAGATTCGCGCCGAGGGCGACCCTTCCGGCCGTTTCGATCCGCCCTTTTCGACGGTCCATGTCGGGGTCATCAAGGGCGGGACGGCGCGCAACATCGTGGCCAAGGACTGCGAATTCGAATGGGAGTTTCGCGGCCTTCCAAACGCCGATCCCATGCTCGCGCAGAACCGGCTCGCGCCTTATGTCGAGAATTTGCGCAAAACGGTCTTCGCGGATTTTCCCCAATGCGGGGTCGATCTCGACACGCTGGTCAAAGTGCCCGGCCTGTCGCCCCAGCCGGGATCGGCCGCGGAAACGCTCGCCCTCCGGCTTGCCCGCCGCAACAATACGATCGCTGTCCCTTACGCCACCGAGGCGGGGCATTTCCAGCGCGCGGGCGTGCCAACCGTCGTCTGCGGGCCCGGACGGATCGATCAGGCGCATCAGCCCGACGAATATGTCGACGTGTCGGAACTGGCCGCCTGCGTAGAATTCATGCGCGCCCTGGCGCGAGAGCTGGAGGCGTAGCGCGCGCCCAAAACAGAAGACCTGTTTTCGCGTGACGCGCGCTCTGGCTTTCTACCGCAATCCGTCCGTCATTGCAGCGTTGAGGCGATTCCGCCGAAACGCTCGCGAGCCCGTCCGGCGCGGCCTCCCTCAATAACAAACCCATTTCCAGTTCTGGCGCCAGGGGCTCCAGCGCCAGCATGAGCCGACGCCCGGCGCCCACCAGCGGCCGCGCCACCAGCGCTGACCGCCGGGGCCGGGGCCTCCGGGACCGGGGCCAGGTCCGCCCCAGCCGGGGCGCGGATAGCCGCGGCCCGGATCGCCATAGCGCTGACCGTCGCGGTCGCCATAGCCGCGCCCGTCGCGGCCCTGGTCGCCATAGCCTCCCTGGTCGCCATAATCCCAGCCGCCCTGGCCGCCGCCTTGGCCGCGCGCGCCGGCTCCTTCGTAGGAGCCGCTCCGCCCATCATCATAGCCGCCGCGCCCATCGTCATAGTCGCCTCTTCCGCCGCCGTATCCGCCGCCATAGCCCTGCGCCAGCGCGATCCCCGACCACGCCAAGGCGCCCATGGCGGCGACGATCAGCGCCGAATTTCTCACGACTCCCATTCTACGTCCTTTCCAGCCCTTTTACGGCGCGCGACGATCCCGTCCCCTCGCGGCGACGGACAACTCTGCCTCTATCGAAACCCATATGTCTGCTTTGGCCCGACGCCTCGTCAGCAGGCCCAGACCCAACGGCCATACCACCAGCGCCAGCAGGCGCCGCCGTGACCGCCCGTCCAGCCATAGGGGCGCGCGTAATATCCGCCGCCGCGCCAGCCATAGCCGCCATGCCAGGCGCCTCGGCCGCCCCAATAGCCGCCATGCCAGCCATGCCCCCCATGACCCCAGCCGCCGCCATGCCCCCAACCGCCGCCATGCCCCCAACCGCCATGACCCCCGCCGCCATGACCCCAGCCGCCGGCCAGCGCCGCGGGAGACGTGAGAAGAAGGCCTGCTGCGAGGCCCGCGCATGCGATCTTTTTGAACATCGTATTCTCCCTGGTGACGGTCTGACGGCGAATTACCGTCAAAGCTTGTAACGAGCATCGGCGCGATCGCCTGAACCATGGGTGAACGTCGGCAGGCCCCTTCGGTTCGTCACTCCGACGCGCCGGACCGGCCGCCAGGCGCGCGACCCAGGCGCCAACCACCGGTAGACGCGCCCGAAACAGCGCCATCCGGCATTGCTTTCGTAAGTCGAGCGGCTATAGTCCGCGCCCATTCCGACGCCTGCCGACGCCGATCACGCGCGTCGCGCCGCCACACCAGAGACGCTGCGATGAAACTGATCACGGACGCCATGGCGCAAACCGAACAGCCGGCCCCGGCGGCTCCCGCGCCCGCCGCCCCGACGCCGCCCACCGCCCCGACGGCGACGCAGTCGGGCACAGGCGCCAACGGCCCCGACCCGGCCCAGCCGCCGTCCCTGCCTGATCTCATGGCGCAGCTCGTGCCCGTTTTCGTGGTGATGGGCATCGTCTACATTCTGGTCATTCGCCCGCGCGCGCGCCGCGAGAAAGCGGCGCTGGAGGCGCTGCGCAACGTCCGTCGCGGCGACACGATCGTCACGAGCGGCGGCCTCGTCGGCAAGGTCACGAGGGCGATCGACGAGAATGAGATCGAACTCGAGATCGCGCAGAACACGCGCATCCGTCTCCTGCGCTCAGCCGTTGCGGAAGTGCGCAGCAAGGGCGAGCCCGTGAAGGACGCGCCGGCCCCGGCGGCGGAGAAAGCCCCCGCCAAACCGTCCCAGCCGAAGGCGAAGTCCTGATCGACGGCTGAGCCCGAAAACGGACGGCCTTTCGCGCGCGCCCGATCTCTCTGACCAAATAGCGACACGATGCTGCGATTCTCGACCTGGAAATTCCTTGCAATCGTGGCGATGACGCTCGCCGCCATCCTCGTGGTGGCGCCGAGCACGTTGTCGCCGTCGAATTATCAGGCGCTCGCGTCGCGGCTGCCCTCCTGGCTCATGCCGCCGACCATTGTGCTCGGCCTCGATCTTCAGGGCGGCTCCCATGTCATGCTGGAGGTCGATCAGGCGGATCTGATTTCGACGCAGATCAAGAATCTGCGCGACGACGTCCGCCGCATTCTCCGCGAGGAGAAGGTGGCGATCACGGGCGGCATTGGAACCACGCCGCGCGGCGTGCAGGTTCGCGTCGCCGACGAAGCGGACCGCGAAAAGATCCTTCCCAAATTCCGCCTCCTGCGCAACAGCTTCAGCTCCAATATTGGCGGCCAGACGCCGCTCGAGGTCGAGACGACGCCGGAGGGGCTGGTCCGCATCACGGTCACGGACGCGGGCCTTCGCGACAAGTCGCGCAAGGCCGTCGAGCAGTCGATTGAAGTCATCCGCCGCCGCGTCGACGCGCTTGGCACGCGCGAACCCTCGATCCAGCGCCAGGGCGACGACCGGGTGCTGGTGCAGGTTCCGGGCCTTCAGGATCCGCAGACGCTCAAGGAAATTCTCGGCCAGACCGCGAAGCTGGAATTCCGCCTCGTCGCCGAGCCGGGCCAGAACCCCGCCGAAGTCGAGGAATTGGAGCAGGTCGAGGATCAGCAGAAGCTGCCGATCGAGAAGCAGGTCATGGTGCAGGGCGAAGACCTCACCGACGCCCAGCCCGGCTTCGACCAGCAGCGCAGCGGCGAGCCCGTCGTCAATTTCCGCTTCAACATTCGCGGCGCGCAGAAATTCGGCGACGTCACGTCGAAGAATGTCGGCCGCCTCTTCGCCATCGTGCTCGACAACAAGGTGATCTCGGCGCCGCGCATTCTCACGCCGATCACCGGCGGCTCCGGCCAGATTTCCGGCCGCTTCTCAGTTGAGCAGGCGAATAATCTCGCCATCCTGCTGCGCGCCGGCGCCCTGCCCGCCAAGCTCAACATCGTCGAGGAACGCACGGTTGGCCCCGGCCTCGGCCAGGACTCGATCGACGCCGGCAAGCGCGCCGCCTATGTCGGCGCGGGCCTCGTCGTCGTCTACATGCTCATCACCTACGGCGTGTTCGGGATCTTCGCGAATCTCGCGCTCTTCGTCCATATCGCGTTCATCTTCGCGGGCCTCGTGCTGCTCGGCTCGACTCTGACCTTGCCCGGCATCGCCGGCATCGTTCTGACGATCGGCATGGCGGTGGACTCGAACGTGCTGATCTATGAGCGCATACGCGAGGAGAACCACGCGGGCCGCTCTATCCTCGCCTCGCTCGACGCCGGCTTCAACCGCGCCTTCGCGACCATCGTCGACTCGAACGTCACGATGTTCGTCGCCGCGGCGATCCTCTATTTCCTGGGCACCGGCCCGGTGCGCGGCTTCGCCGTGTCGCTGGCGCTCGGCATTCTCACGACCATCGTCACCGCCGTGACCATGACCCGCATGATGATCGCGGTCTGGTATCACTATGCGCGTCCGACGAAGCTGCCGATCTAAGAGGCGAATGAAACGATGAAACTCCTGCGCCTCGCTCCGGAGAATACGAAATTCCCGTTCATGCGCTTCCGGCGCGTGAGCTATCCCTTCTCGGCCCTGCTGTCGCTCATCGCCGTCGCGCTCTTCATCTTCAGGGGCATGAATTTCGGCATCGACTTCGCGGGCGGCACCGTCATCGAGCTGCGCGCCAAGTCTGGCGCGGCGGAAGTCGGGACGCTGCGCATGCTGGGCGAGAATCTCAAGCTCGGCGACATCGAAGTTCAAGCCTTCGGCAACGCCGCCGACGCCACGCTGCGTTTCGGTCTGCAAGCCGGCGGAGACGCGGCTCAGCAGGCGGCGGTCGAGAAGGTCCGCGGCGCCGTGGGCGAGCAATATGAGCTGCGCCGCGTCGAGGTCGTCGGTCCGCGCGTTTCGAACGAGCTGGTTCAGTCGGGCACGCTCGGCGTCGTCCTCTCGATCATCGCCGTGCTCACCTATCTCTGGTTCCGCTTCGAGTGGCAGTTCGCCATCGGCGCCGTGATCGCAACGATGCACGATCTGTTGCTGACGGTCGGCTTCTTCTCGATCACGCAGCTCGAATTCAACACGACGTCGATCGCGGCCATTCTCACCATCGTCGGCTATTCGCTCAACGAGACCGTCGTCGTGCTCGACCGTATTCGCGAGAATATGCGCAAATACAAGAAAATGGCGACGGCGCAGATGATCGATATGTCGATCAACGCCGTGCTGCCGCGCACCATCATGACGGCGACGACCGTCATGCTCGCCCTTTTCGCGCTCGTCTTCTTCGGCGGCCAGGTCATTCGCTCCTTCTCGCTCGCGATGATCTGGGGCATTTTCGTCGCGACTTACTCCTCCATCTTCATCTGCTCGCCCATGCTGATCTATCTCGGCCTGCGCAACGACGACGTGGACCGCAAGGCCGAGCAGGAGCAGGAGCCCGAAGACGGGGCCGAAACCGAATATGACGGATCGGCCGAACTCTACGCCGCGTCCATGTCGGACGACATTGGCGACGCGCCCGTGCCGGCCGCGCCCAAGCGCCCGGCGACGAAGCCCGCCGGCAAATCGAAATCGACGAGCCGCCGGAAGCGATAGGCCGCAAGCGAAAAGACGGACGTCATGACCGCCCCCCAGGGCTATGTCCCGGGCCGTTTCAGGATCGACGACTATGGCGATGGCGGCTTTCGCTTCGCCGACATGTCGCATCGCGGTTCGATCCTCGCTTTGCCGACCGGCGTCCGCGCCATCGCCACGGCGAGCTGGAAAGAGATCGACGCCGCGACCATCGATCTCGCGCTGAGCGACAGCGGCGGCCTGGACCTTTTCATAGTCGGAACGGGCAAGGATCTCATGCCGCTCGCATCGCCGCTGCGCGCGCGCCTGCGCGACGCCGGCGTCGGCTGCGAAACCATGGCGACGGGCGCGGCCGTTCGCACATACAACATGCTTCTCGACGAAGGCCGGCGAGTCGGCGCGCTTTTGATCGCCGTCTGATGGACGCGGCCGCGCCAGACCATTATGCGATCTGCGAGGCGCAACTGCGCGAACGCGACCGCGACGTCTGGCTGGCGAGCCTCTTCGCGCCGCATCCGGCGCGCCGGCATATCCACGCCGTCTACGCCTTCGCGCAGGAATGCGCGGAGGCGCCCGCCAAGGTCTCGCAGCCTTTGCTCGGCGAAATGCGCCTGCGCTGGTGGACCGACGCTCTCTCCGGTCCGGACTCGGAAGCCGCGCGCGCCCATCCCGTCGCCGATGCGCTCCTCGACACGATGCGGCGTTTTTCGCTTCCGCTCGACGAGCTGACCGCCTTGGCCGACGCTCACGTCGCCGATCTCTACGACGACCAGATGCCGGATGTGGGGACGCTCGAAGACTATTGCCGCATGACCAGCGCCGCGCCGATGCGCTGGGCGGCGCGCATTCTCGGCGCCGAGCCTTCCCCGGCCATGGAGGATGCGGGCGTCGCGCTCGGGCTTGCGCGCGTCCTGCGGCGGCCCTCCGGCCCCTTGATCCCCGCCGACCTGCTGGCGAAGCACGGCGCGACGATCCATGCGAACGCGCCGCCGCTCCGCGCGGCGCTCGCCGAGCTGCGGGATATGGCGCTGGCGCGTTACGAATCCGCGCGCCGCGCCGCGCGCGGCCTCGCAATCGGCAGAGAGGCCTTGTTGCCCGCAGCGCTGGTTCCCGTTTATCTGGAACGCATGACGCGGAAAGATTACGATCCTCTTCGCGGCCTGCCGGAGCCTTCGCCCCTGCGGCGGCAATGGCGTCTGTGGCGCGCCGCGCGCGGGGTCGGTCTCTGACCGGCGTCGCCTTGATCGAGGGCCGTTGCGAAGGGGGGAGCCATGAGGCCCAACGTCTATGACGAAGACAGCAGACGCTTGCGCGTCGGCACGCTGATCACCCTGCGATGGATCGCGATCATTGGCCAGACAATCGCCTGCCTCGTCATCTATTTAATCCTGAATTTCGATTTTCCGGTCGGCCTCTGCTTCGTCTTCATCGTCGCGTCGGGCACGCTCAATTTCGGTCTGCGCTTCGGCACTTCCGGCACGTTCCGGCTGAGCGATCTCGAAGCGGTGGTCCTGCTCAGCTACGATCTCATTCAACTGAGCTTCCTGCTCTATCTCACGGGCGGCGTCACTAATCCTTTCGTCATGCTGCTGCTTGCGCCCGTGACGATTTCGGCCGTGTCGCTGCCGCGCAACCTGACCTTGTTCCTTGGCATCACCATGCTCGCCGCCGCGACCTTCCTGTGCGTCGAATTCGAGCCCCTGCCCTGGTATGAGAACGAGGCGCTGCGCTTCCCCCTGCTCTATCGCGCCAGCATCTGGGCCTCGCTCGCGCTCTCCGCTGCCTTCATCGCGCTATACGCGGCCCGCGTCTCGGACGAAGGCCGCCTCCTCGCCACCGCTCTCGCCGCGACCGAACTCGTGCTCGAACGCGAGCAGCACCTTTCTCAGCTCGACGGATTGGCGGCCGCGGCCGCGCATGAGCTCGGCACGCCGCTCGCGACCATTACGCTCATCATCCGCGAACTGCAGAAATCCTCGTCCAAATGCCCCGCCGAGGGTCTGAAGGACGATCTCGACCTGCTGGCCCAGGAGGCCGGCCGCTGCCGCGAGATTCTCGGCAAGCTCGCTTCGCTCGGGGCCGACCAGGGCACGATGATGAATGTGCTCTCCATCGACACGCTGATCGAGGAAGTGGTCGAGCCGCAGCGCGAATTCGGCGTGAAGCTCGACATCACCAAGCGCGGCGCCGGCGCCGCCTCTCCGCCGGCGCTGGCGCGCAATCCCGCCATTCTCTACGGCCTCGGAAATCTCGTCGAAAACGCCATCGACTTCGCCGAGACTCGCGTGCGCATCGACGCCTGGTGGTCGCGCGACCTCGTCACAATACTGATCGAGGACGATGGTCCGGGCTTCTCGCCCACTATTCTCGATAGGCTCGGCGACCCCTATTTGCGGGGCCGGCCGACCGAGCGCCGCACGAAGAACGACAGCCAATCCGGCCTCGGCCTTGGCCTTTTCATCGCCAAGACGCTGCTCGAACGCTCCGGCGCGACGGTCGAGACTTACAATGTCTCGCCGCCTCGCACCGGCGCCGTGGTGAAGGTCACCTGGCCGCGCCCGGCCCTCGAAATATCCACCGGGAAGCTCGCGGCGTCAGGAGCTTAGGGGCGGGGTCGACGGCAAAGATTCCTTGGAGTAGGCTTTGACAAAAATCACGCTGGGAGAAATCGGGGCATGAACCGCGAAGACATCGGAGAAACGGAACACGACGACGCCGAAGCGCTCGCCGCGCCCGGCCTTCCGGAAGACCGCTCCCTGCTGATCCTGGACGACGACAAGCCCTTCCTGCATCGTTTGGCGCGCGCCATGGAGCAGCGCGGTTTCGTCGTCACGCAATGCGAAACCGTCGCCGAGGGTCTCGCAGCGCTCGAATCCGTCCCGCCGGCTTTCGCGATCATCGACATGCGTCTCAATGACGGCAACGGCCTCGACGTCATCCAGCGACTCAAGGAAGCGCGTCCGGATGCGCGCGGCATCATCCTCACCGGTTACGGCAATATCGCAACAGCGGTGACGGCGGTGAAGCTCGGCGCCTTCGACTATCTCGCCAAGCCCGCGGATGCGGATGAGATTTACCACGCGCTGATGGCGACGACGATCGACAAACCCGACGCCCAGGAAAATCCGATGTCGGCGGATCGGGTGCGCTGGGAACATATCCAGCGCGTGTTCGAATCCTGCGACCGGAACGTCTCGGAGACGGCGCGCCGCCTCAATATGCACCGACGCACGCTACAACGGATTCTCGCCAAGCGCGCGCCGCGCTGACGTCCTGAGCGAACAAGGGGCTTACCCTTCCAGCCTTTCGTCCCCGAAGGCCAGCGCGCAATAACGCTCCGCCGCCAAAGCTCCGAAGCGCACCAGCATCGCCTTCCGGCTCGCGGGCGGCAGGCGGAGCGCCGGCGCCTCTCGCGCAACCATGGCCCCATGCGCGTCCGCGACGATGAGGCCGGCGTCTTCGGGGAAAGGCCCCGCGTCAAGATCGACGGGGATCGCGAAATAGAAACGGTCGCAATAGTCGCGATACCAAGTCCATTTCTGGTCGGCGCGAAAATCCTCTTGCGAGGACTTCACCTCGACGATGCGCAAGCCGCCATCCGGCGCGAGCGCCACCAGATCGGCGCGGCGTCCGTTGGGCAAAGGCAATTCGCCGATCACGGCGAAGCCGCAGGCGCGCAAATAACGCCGCGCGCCGCGCGTGACATGCCGCGTCGCCTCTGGCCGACCGCAGACTTCCGGGACTGCCGTCATACCGGATCGCATCCTTCGATCTCCGCTCCCGCCCCTGAAACGCGCTTTGCGCGATTCCGTACAGGCGGAAAGCGCGCTAAGGGCAAGCATGATAGTCTGACGCCTCCAGCCCGCGGCGCAAGCCGCGCGCGCCGCCCACCGGCCCGCACATGAAAAAAATTCTTGTCGCCCTTCTGTTCGCTCTCGCCTGTGCGCCCGCCTCGGCGGCGGAGCGCGTCGTCAATATTTTCAATTGGAGCGACTATGTCGACCCGGGCGTTCTGGAGGACTTCACGCGCGAGACGGGCGTCAAAGTCGTCTATGACACTTACGACTCGAACGAGATGCTCGAGTCGCGCCTGCTCGCCGGCGCGACCGGTTACGACATTGTCGTCCCCTCGGCGACCTTCCTACAACGCCAGATCAAGGCGGGCGTGCTGCAGCCGATCGACCGGAAACGTCTCGCCAACGCCGGCAATATCTGGACCGAGATCGACGGACGGCTCTCCGCTTACGATCCGGGCAGCGCGCACGCGATCAACTATATGTGGTACACGACCGGCGTCGCCTATAACGTCGCGAAGGTCAAGGAGCGCATCGGCAGGCCGATCACGAGCTGGGACCAGGCGCTCAAACCCGAAAATCTGAAGAAGCTCGCCGATTGCGGCGTCTATGTTCTCGACAGCCCCGAAGACATTTTCGCGATTACGCTGAATTACCTCAAGCTCGATCCCAACTCGAAGAGCGAAGCCGATCTCAAGCGCGCCGCCGACCATCTCGCGGGGCTGCGGCGCTTCATCAAGAAATTCCATTCGTCCGAATATATCAACGCGCTCGCCAATGGCGACATCTGCGTCGCGATCGGCTGGGCGGGCGACAGCCTGCAGGCGCGCAACCGTGCGCGCGAAGCCGGCTCCGACGTCGAGATCGCCTATGCGATCCCGAGCGAAGGCACCCTGATGTCGCTGGATAATCTTGCTATCCCGATCGACGCCCCGCATCTCGCCGAGGCCTATCTCTTCATCGATTATCTGCTGCGCCCG
Source organism: Methylocystis parvus OBBP (assembly GCF_027571405.1). Taxonomy (GTDB): domain Bacteria; phylum Pseudomonadota; class Alphaproteobacteria; order Rhizobiales; family Beijerinckiaceae; genus Methylocystis; species Methylocystis parva. The sequence continues at coordinate 1,865 of NZ_CP092968.1, read as the reverse complement.
GATGTGGCGGCGCGCAACACCAAGGCGACCAACTTCGCGAACGGCGTCGGCCCGTCGCGCGCGCTGATCGACAGATCGATCGCCGACGATCCTTCCGTCTATCCCGGCGAAGGAACGATGCATCGGCTCTTCACCGTCACCACGCCCAATCAGCCCGAGCAGAAATTCATCACCCGTCTTTGGACGATGGTGAAGACGGGACGGTAGGCGCGATCGCAGGCGACACATCGTCATTGCGAGCATTCGCTCGACGTCGGGTATATCCGACTTCGACAAGATGCGAGGCAATCCAGAGCAGCTGTTGCGGCTCTGGATTTGCTTCGTCGCTTACGCTCCTCGCAATGATGGTAAAGCGGAAGCCGTTACTGCTCGCTCAAAATCCGCCTCAGCAACTCGATTACTTCCGCAAGGCCCTTGTCCTTCGCGACAAGCTCCTCGATCTTGCGCACGGCGTGCAGCACGGTCGTGTGATCGCGTCCGCCGAAGCGGCGGCCGATCTCCGGGAGCGAGCGCAGCGTCAATTGCTTCGACAGATACATGGCGATCTGGCGCGGACGCACGACATTCGCCGTGCGGCGCGACGACAGAATATCCGCGCGTGAAATATTGTAATGCGAGGCGACGAGCTTCTGGATGTCGTCGATCTTGACGCGCCTGGGCTCCTGCGTGCGCACGAGGTCGCGGATCGCGGTCTCGGCCGTCTCGACGGTGAGCGGCGCGCCATTGAGCGTGACATGCGCCAGAAGGCGATTCACGGCGCCTTCGAGGTCGCGGCCATTCGTCAGGATCGTTCGCGCGACATAGCTGATGACGTCTGGCGGCACATGGAAGCCCGGCTGCGTCTCCTGCGCCGCGGCGATGCGCGCCTGCAAAATCTTCACGCGCAAAGACTCGTCGAGCGGGCCGATATCGACGCAAAGTCCGCCTTTGAAGCGCGAGAGGACGCGTTCGTCGAGCGTTTCGAGATCGGACGGCGGCCGGTCCGCAGCGACGACGACCTGACGGCCGGCGTCGATCAGCGCGTTCAGCGTGTGACAGAATTCCTGCTGGATCGACTTGCCCTGCAGAAATTGCACGTCGTCGATGATCAGCATGTCGATCGCGCGCAGACGCTCCTTGAAAGCGAGCGACGTCTGATTGTTGAGCGACGACACGAAGCCGCTCATAAATCGCTCGGCCGTGAGATAGACAGCGCGTCGGCGATTGTCGTTGGTCGCATGAGCGAGCGCTTGCAGGAGATGCGTCTTGCCGAGACCTACCGCGGCGTGCGCGTAGAGCGGATTGAACATCGGCGTTTCGCCGGGACGTGCTTCCGCCACGCGACAGGCCGCGGCGTAAGCGAGCTGGTTCGACGGACCGACGAGGAAAGTCGAGAAAGACAGGCGGCGGTCGAGCGGCGAGCCCATGACGGAGTCGCTCTCGCCCCGCATTCCCGGCGTACGCGGCGCGCGGCGCGGCGCGGCGGCGTTCAGGGAATCCATCCCCGCGTCGAAAGGCGCCGGCGTCTTCTCGGCGACATTGAGGATGGGGGTCGCCTCGGAGTCCTTCTCGGAGCCGGAGTCGCGCGCCCTGGCTTTTCGCGCCGAGCTGCGCACGTCGATGATGACGCGCTCGACGCCTTTGAATTCGCCGGAAACGCGGGCCTTTATGCGCGTCGCATAATGCGACTGAACCCAGCTTTTCAGGAATTTGGTCGGCACGGTGAGATGGGCCGTCTCGCTGGCAAGGCGTTCGAGCTCGAGGCGCGTGAACCAGGAATTATAGACGGCGTCCCCGAGCTCGGCCCGCAGCCGCTCCCGAACGCGCTCCCAACGTTTCTGGTCCTCGGCGGAAATCCCGTCATTGGATGATTCACGATCAGACAT